>NZ_LRMN01000006.1:0-612213 GCF_019266105.1 Pseudomonas sp. D1HM
GACAAGCTCTACACCATTTGCCACAACGCCTATGGGCACCTCAACGGCAGCGTGGAGGCGGTGCTTGAGGCCAATCCCGGACTGGCCGCCGAGCCTGAGCCGTATCGCGGCGGTCTGCTGATTCTGCTGCCGGATCTGCTGCAGGCCAGCGATGAGCAGGCGGTTCAGCTCTGGAGCTGAGCGTTACGCGTAACACGCTATGTAAATCTGAGCCTCGCCGTTGTGCGGGGCTTTTTTGTGGGAGCTGGATATGACACCTCTGTTTCGCATCGTTGCCGATGGCAGCGACATAACTCGCATGATCAATGACCGGTTGCTGTTGCTGCGCACCACGGACAAGCCCGGGATGGAGTCGGACGAGTTTGAGTTGCGAATCGATGACCGTGACGGCGCGGTAACGCTGCCGGCACGGGGTGCCAGCATCGAAATCTATCTGGGCTATGCCGGGTCGACCTTGTCCCGGGAGGGCCGCTATGTGGTTGATAAGGTCGAAGTGTCAGGCCCTCCGGACACGCTGGTTATTAGCGGCCAGGCCAGCGACATGCGCGGCAGTGGCAAGACCACCCGCAGCGGTAGCTGGGAAGGCGACAGCTTGGCCACCATCGTCAGCACAGTGGCGAGGCGTAATGGATGGGAGCCAGCCTGCACGGTGGCCACGATCGTGCCCCGGGCTGACCAGTTGGGCGAGTCGGACTTTAATTTCATCACCCGACTGGCTCGGCAGCACGACTGCACTGCCAAAGTCGCGGACGGCAAGCTGATCGTCATACCGCGACAGGGCAGCGTTACGGCGAGCGGCAAGACACTGGGCGTCGTCACCATCAACAAATCGGACGTCAGCCGCTACAGCTTTCAGTTGGGCGATCGATCAACCCACAAGGCCGTCAACACCAAGTACCAGGACAAGGCCACCGGCAAGCTGGTGGTGGTGAATCTGAACAACGACGACTCTCCGGACGGACTGCCTCCGGTGCATACCGATCGGCATATCCACCCGAACAAGACAGCCGCCGAGCAGGCCGCCAAGGCACGCTTGGCAGCATTCAACCGCTCGACTGCAGACGTACGGCTGGAAATGCCCGGCCGTTCCGATTTGTTCGCCGAACGGATGATCAACGCTCAAGGGTTTAAGGACGGGCTCAATGGTGAGTACCTGGTGGATTCCCGGGAGCAGGTTTTCACCCAGTCCGGTTGGTCGACCACCATCGAGTGCAATGCCGGCAAAAAGGGCAAGGCTAAGGCTAGGGGCAAGAAGCCCGAAAAGACCCTAAAGGTCATTAACCTCAATTCCAATTAACTCCGGCCCGCCTTGTGCGGGTTTTTCGTAAAGGCAACCTATGTCGCTTACCAAGCAGCAACTCTTGCAGATCCTCCCGAGCGCCGGCCAATCAGCCGGCGTTTTTGTGTCCGCACTAAACACCGCCATGAACCACTACCAGATCGTTGGTCTGAAGCGCGTGGCGGCGTTCATTGCGCAGGTCGGCCATGAGTCCGGCCAGTTCCTCTATGTCCGCGAACTGGGCAACGACCAGTACCTGAGTAAGTACGACACCGGCTCACTCGCCAAGCGCTTGGGGAACACGCCAGAGGCTGATGGTGACGGTCAGAAGTATCGCGGACGTGGCCTGATCCAGATCACCGGCCGGGCCAACTACGTCGAGTGCGGCGAAGCCCTGGGCCTTGACCTGGTCAATCACCCCGAGCTGCTGGAGAAACCACAACACGCCTGTATGTCCGCTGCGTGGTTCTGGTCGAGCCGAGGCCTGAGCACCTTGGCCGATGCGGGCAAGTTCGACACGATCACTCGGCGCATTAACGGCGGTCAGAACGGCGCAGCGGATCGTCAGGCGCTGTACGCCCGGGCGCTGAAGGTGTTGGTGTGAAGATAGACGCGGTGAAGTGGGGTGGGGTGCTGCTGATCATCCTGGCCCTGATGGCGGGCAGCGCGTGGGCCGCATGGGAGTGGCAAGCCAACGCCTACGGCCAGCAACTGGCCGCCAAGGAAGCGACACATCAAACCGCGCTAACCGATTTAGCCAATGCCAGCGCCGCGTTAGTGCTGGCCGAGCAGGGCAAGCGCTTTGCCCTCGAGCAGTGGCTGGCAGCCAGCGAGCAAGCCAATTACCGAGTTTTGAACGATGAGAGAACGAAACAAGCACGCCTGCGTGATCGCCTTGCTACTGCTGACCTGCGGCTGTCAGTCCAACTCGACGCCACTGCCGCACCTGGTTGTGACGGAATGCAAGCCCCCACCGGTACCGGCGGCGTGGTTCATGGTGCCCGTAGAGCCCAACTTGACCCAGCGCATGCTCAACGAATTATCGGAATCATCGGCGACGGCGACCAAGGACTGATCGCGCTGCAGGCCTGTCAGGCCTACGCAAAAGAAGTCTCAGATAAGAAGTAAAAGGAGCTGAGGTTCTAGAGGTTTTGTTCCCAAAGCTTGCTAGGATAGCTTGGCTAATATCTCGTTTTACCATAGGAACAGCGGGGAAAATGGAAACTACACGTTGTATGACGTGAAATTCACAAGGGGATTCTTATGGTTGGAAAGCCTACTGATGATAGCCCAAATACACCTTCTCAACCCAGTGAAGGCATTCCTGCTCCTAGTGGAGCGGCCAATCTGATCGATACTGACTATGTCATCGGTCAAGACAATATCAAGGGAAAATTTTCGTTCTCACTCGATATCCACGGCAAAGTATTCATCATTTCAGCAGCCACCATTTTGCTGTTTGTGATTTTGACACTGGCTTTGCAGAACGAAGTAGAACCCCTCTTTAGCTCCATCCGAAACTGGTTAACCAGTCACCTAGCCTGGCTCTTCATGAGCATTGCGAATATTTTTGTTTTGCTATGCATTGCTCTTATTTTCTCTCCGCTGGGAAAGGTTCGCTTGGGCGGCAGAGATGCCAAACCAGACCATAGTTACGTCGGTTGGTTTTCAATGCTATTTGCTGCTGGGATGGGCATTGGATTGATGTTTTACGGGGTAGCCGAACCCATGTCGCATTACGCTGCCTCTATGGGCGGTGTGTCAGTTGATGCGAGCGGAATGCGAACTGATTGGGCGCCACTAGACGGTGCCGCAGGAGATATGAAGGCATCCGCTGACTTAGCGATGGCGGCTACGATCTTTCACTGGGGACTCCATCCTTGGGCGATATACGCGATTGTAGCGCTGTCTTTAGCTTTGTTTTCTTACAACAAAGGCTTGCCGCTTTCAATACGCTCAATTTTTTATCCATTATTGGGTGAGCGTGTCTGGGGATGGCCGGGACATATCATCGACATTCTAGCGGTATTTGCCACGCTATTTGGTTTGGCGACCTCTTTAGGAATTGGTGCAGAACAGGCTGCTGCAGGGATTGAGTATCTCTTTGGAATTCAATCGACGAATCTAAGCAAGGTTGTACTGATCGTTGGTATCACCATAATCGCTCTTTGGTCAGTCCTTGCCGGTTTGGACAAAGGTGTCAAAATGCTTTCCCAGATTAATATGGGACTAGCACTGCTCTTGTTGGTATTCGTCATCATTGTCGGGCCGACCTTGGCTATTTTCACGGGATTCTTTAATAATCTAGTGACTTATGTTGAGTATTTGCCCGCGCTCTCAAACCCATTTGGACGTACTGATACCGAGTTCACACAAGGATGGACTGCCTTCTACTGGGCTTGGTGGATTAGTTGGTCGCCATTTGTAGGCATGTTTATCGCTCGCGTCAGCCGTGGTCGAACTGTCAGAGAGTTTCTGATCTCCGTTCTGCTTGTGCCTTCAGTAGTTTCTGTACTATGGATGACTACGTTTGGCGGTACAGCAATTGACCAAGTGACCACTCAAAGCCTTATGGGAGTCAAGGACGCGGTCCTAGAGCTGAAATTGTTCGCCATGCTGGGAGAGCTCCCCCTCAAGGAGATCAGCTCATTCATAGGTATTATTCTCGTCATAGTGTTTTTTATTACTTCCTCTGACTCGGGATCGTTGGTGATCGATACCATCACAGCTGGAGGCAAGGTTGACGCACCTGTTCCTCAGCGGGTGTTCTGGGCGATAATCGAAGGCGTGATTGCGATTGCCCTGCTATTGGGGGGTGGTCTGGTGGCACTGCAGGCAATGGCAGTATCCACGGGGTTGCCTTTCGCAATAGTTTTAATGGTAGGGTGTATATCCTTAGTGAAAGGATTAATGTCCGAGCCTCGTTAGTTAATATGAACTAGGCTATATATAAGATTGACCTCAAGCTTCAAGGTGTAACATATATCTGCTTGCACCTTGAAGCTATGAACTTGATTCAATTCCAGAACTCACCGATCGGTGAATCACCCCTGCTTTTGTAGAGCATTGAATGACTGCTTTTGGTTTATAGCCAAATGGCCCATGCAAACGGCTGCAATCGACCCTAAGCTGCCCTTCGCGAAAGGCAGCAATCGGCCAATACCGGACGTTCATGACGACCGCTTCCGCCCCAAAGCTGACAGTGGACGATCTGCGGTTGCTTCGACGCTTTTCAATGAGCATCATCAGTACTCGACAAGGAGACGTCCCCAATGACTCCACCAATGCTTCATTTGATGTCAGGCAAGATTGCATCCGGCAAATCGACGCTGGCCAAGTCCTTGGCATCTGAACGGTCGGCTATTCTGATGAGTGAGGATTATTGGCTCTCAAGGCTTTATCCTGACCAGATCCATTCAGTGGCCGATTATGTGCGGCTTGCACGTCAGATCGGGCACTGGTGGGCCCGCTTGTCACCGATGTGCTGAAGGCTGGCGTGACTGTGATTTTGGATTTCCCGGCCAACACTCCAGAGGATCGACAATGGTTATGCGGTCTGGCTGACGCAGCCGAAATTCCCCACTGTTTCCACTACATCGAAGTGGATGATGAGACCTGTCGGGGCCGGCTACATCAGCGCAATGGCCGCGCAGAGCATGAGTTTGCAGCAAGCGACGCTGAGTTCGATTTGATCACGAGCTACTTTCGTGCTCCGGATGCAGATGAGGGAATCCAGATTAAAATTCACCGCTTCTGAAGGGCAGTGATACCTGAGCGAATTATCTAAAAAGTCCGCTTTTGGCCGATAGCAGCCTGTTACGCAGGGCTGCCTCCGGTCAAAAGCGGACGCTCAAACTGATGCCACTTTCGACTGAATAGAGTCAGTTTGTCAGTGCTCAATCAACGTATCGATGCCATCCGGCTTGTCGTGAACACCGAATCGATCCAAGAGTGTGGAGGTTGCTTGGTTCATACCGATAACATCGACCTGAACGCCCTCACGACGAAGCTTGAGCACGACCTTATCCAGCGCTGCGACTGCCGTAATGTCCCAAAAGTGGGAGTCACGAAGATCAATCGTGAGGGTCTCAAGCTTTTCACTGAGGTCGAAGGCGTTGATGAATCGATCTGCTGAACCGAAGAACACCTGCCCGATCACATAGTACGTGCGGTGATTATGTTTAGGATCATGTTTAGAGGTGATATCCAGATAATGCGCAATTTTGTTAGCGAAGAACATGGCAGCTAGCAAGGTACCCGCTACGACGCCATAGGCAAGGTTGTGCGTAGCGACGACCACTACCACCGTCACGATCATCACAATGTTCGTGGAGAGCGGGTACTCTTTGAGGTTGCGGATGGAGCCCCAGCTGAAGGTACTGATTGACACCATGATCATCACCGCGACCAAGGCGGCCATCGGTATCCGGGCCAGCCAATCACCAAGGAAGATCATCATGATCAGTAGCAGTACACCTGCGCTTAACGTTGACAGGCGAGTTCGGCCACCTGACTTCACATTGATCATCGACTGACCGATCATTGCACAACCCGCCATACCGCCGATGAGACCGCTCGCGATGTTGGCGATGCCCTGACCTTTGCACTCACGGCTCTTATCGCTAGGTGTATCGGTCAGGTCATCGACGATAGTCGCAGTCATCATCGACTCCAGCAAACCCACCACTGCCAACGCAGCGGAGTACGGAAGTACGATAAGTAGAGTATTCAGGTTCAGCGGCACGTCAGGCCACATGAAGATAGGCAAACTATCAGGCAGTGAGCCCATATCCCCAACAGTACGGATATGAAGCCCCCAATAAACCGAAATCGCGGTGAGCATCAAGATGCAAACCAGTGGCGAGGGGAGCAGCTTGCCCACCATGGGTAAGCGTGGAAACAGATAGATGATTGCCAATCCCCCAGCAGTCATCGCATAGACGGGCCAGGTGACTCCAGTGAGTTCTGGCAGCTGAGCCATGAAAATTAGGATCGCGAGCGCATTGACGAATCCGGTTACGACCGAGCGTGAAACGAAGCGCATCAACTCTCCTAAGCGCAGGTAACCAGCAATAATCTGCAATACGCCGCAGAGTAGTGTGGCGACCAACAAATATTGAAGACCATGATCCTTGACCAGATTAACCATCAATAACGCCATGGCACCGGTGGCCGCCGAGATCATCGCTGGGCGACCGCCTAAGAAGGCAATTACGGTACAGATACAGAAGGAGGCATAGAGGCCGACCTTGGGGTCAACTCCGGCAATGATGGAGAATGCGATGGCCTCAGGAATGAGGGCCAGTGCAACGACGAGACCAGCGAGGACATCCGCCCTGACATTCGATAGCCAAGTAGCTTTGATATTTTCAAGCATTGATTTTACCCATAGCAGGCACTGCATGATGCGCAGCGTTGGGTGCTGAGCCATGCAGGTGCGTCTATTTCAATTGATTTGTGGGTTAGCCACGGCCAAAAAAGCAGCGCGGCAAGGTACGACCGCAGCTAGTGGCAGTCAGAGTGTTGCGAGGGGGCGTAGCGCTAAGGCGGCGTAGGCAGCCAGTTGGAGCGAGACAAGATATTTTCCTTGGATATGCTCAGGAAGGCGGGGAAAGGATAACTGGTCAAACCACCCGGCCGCAACCGAGAAAAGATGGGCGCGCCTTCATTTTCTTTTGAGATAGGCATGACCGCTCCCGGCTAGGAACGATACCTTGCTGACTACAAAATGAGTGCCGGTTCGAGGTTCGCCTGCGAGTGGTCCTATGATGCCGTAACTATGCCGCCTTGAAGGGGGGCAGGTGTGTAAAAGGCGGAATGGTGATGTGGCGAGATGAGTATTTATTGCGCCCACTCTATTATGAGCTAAAGTCAAACCATTGAAATAGAGCCTTGCACAAGGAAGAGCAATGGATCAGCAACTCATTTGGATGTCAGTGGCCATGACTTCTCTCTGGATTACGGCTTTTTCATTGATTTTGTACGCACTGGCCGAGTAGTCAAAAAGCAAAGCCCCGGAGTTTCGTGGCTCCAGGGCTTCTATTTTCGCCTCCATCCCTTAATGTCTGACGAACGTGGCGCCGAGATTACCAGCGATGTGCAGGCGAATCACTACCGTAAATGATTGATTGTATCCGGTCTCCGGGCTCAAAAAGATTTATTGTCCCTAATGGCATTCGGTGGTGCAGGGAAAGCAGCGCTTTGCCGTCAATTACAATAAAAAAGATGAGTAAGGACTCTAAATGCCTGATAACGCTAGACGTCTAACGATTTTGATCGACCCTGAGACTAAAAAAAACTCGAAGAACTCGCTCGCAAATCTGACCTAACCGTCTCACAAATACTTAGGAGGCTCTTAAAAAATCATTTAAAAGACTTTGCTGCTCCAGCCGACAAGCCAGATGCCTCAGGACGGTAGTCTCCGCAGTTCAGTTTCGAGACTTCAGCACCGCAAGTGTCAGCTTGATGAGCTCCTCGTTGCGGCGATCGTGTCCAGGGTACCGCGGACGTCCTCGGCGACCTGTGCTGAGCCGCGGGCCTCCATCCAGTTGGAGAGCTCCATGATGGCGGCCTCTAGGGCGAGTTGATGCTCGTTGAGTTTGTAGGGCAGGGAAGGGAAGGGAGCAGGTCAGTGTTAGACATCGCGAAGCCTTATGTTTAGCGAGATGTAGACGTTTCCACTTGCATGGGGTGCTAGGGCACCTTGTGACTTTTAGCTGTCGTCGGATCTAATGTCGCAGGTATAACAATCGTCCCATCGTCCCATCGTCCCATCGTCCCATCGTCCCATCTAGTGTTTAGCGTTGGTTTTTCGATTTCTCTACCGGGTGAATCGCCCCGGGTTTCCTAGACACTCTCCAGGCTCGCTGCGTAACGCTTTTCAAACTCTACCGGTGACAGCTGATTGTTGAAACTGTGGCGTCGTTTTGGGTTGTAAAACATCTCGATGTAATCGAACACATCATCCCGAGCATCCTGGCGTGTAGTGTAGATTTTACGCTTGATCCGCTCCCGCTTTAGCAGCTGGAAAAAGCTCTCCGCTACAGCGTTGTCGTGGCAGTTACCTCGACGACTCATGCTGGCTACCAGGTTGTTAGCTTTCAAGAAGCTTCGCCAGTCTGAGCTGCTGTACTGACTGCCTTGATCCGAGTGGATCATCACCTCTTGCTTCGGCTTACGTCTCCAAACCGCCATCAGCAGTGCATCAATGGCTACGTCGCTGGTCATCTGCGACTTCATTGACCAACCAATGATCTGGCGTGAAAACAGATCGAGCACCACGGCCAAATACAGCCAGCCTTCATATGTTCGGATGTAGGTAATGTCTGTGACCCAGACTTTGTTGGGTTCTCTGACATCGAATTGGCGCTTCAGTAAGTTCGGTGAGGCAACGGCTGGTTTACCGCCATATTTTCCCGGCCTCCGTCGATACCCAGTCTGAGAACGTAAACCTTCAAGGCGCATCAACCTAGCTACCCGGTGACGGCCACAGCTCTCACCAACCTCTCGCAGGTCATCATGGATCTTGCGATAGCCATAAACACCACCGCTTTCCAACCAGGAGTGTTTGATCAGTCCAAGCAGTCGCTGATCGTCCTTGGCTCGCGCAGATTTTGGTTCTGATAGCCACGCGTAGTAGCCGCTGGGATGAACCTTGAGCGTCAGGCAAAGCCGTCGAATCGCGTAATGACCCGCTTGCTGCTTAATAAAGGCGTACTTCAGCCGCACTCCTTGGCAAAGTACGCGGCGGCCTTTTTTAAGATGTCTCGCTCCTCCGTCACCCGTTTCAGCTCGGCCCGTAGACGACGAACCTCAGCGCTCTGATCATCCTCCTCAACGCGCTGTTCCTGGGGCTTGGTGTAGCGCTTAACCCAAGCATAGAGGCTGTGCACGGACACACCCAATCGTGCAGCCACCTCCGAGACAGGAAGCTTCTTTTCGGTCACTTGTTTGACCGCCTGGATTTTGAATTCTTCGGGATATCGCTGGTTGCTCATGGCACCTCCTAATGGGCCTCATTTTAAGGCTTGGAGGTGTCTACGAAACTAGGGGCGATTCAGGGAGTCAAAAAATCCTCCGTACAAGATGTGGATTTCAGGTAATCGGCATTAGCAAAATAATGGCCTCAGTAAAACCTAAAATTCGCACGTTATTTGCGAATATAAGGTGCTTGGAAGCTGTCAATCTTATGAGATATTTTCCGGTAATTAGGGCAAAGCTAGGGCAAATTACAGTCCGTTCGGGGCCGCTTTAGGCTTTCTTGAATCGATGAAGAAGCCCGTATTTAAAGCCCTGAGCGGTATAGGCCGAATTTAGAAAACGTTCGAATCCCTATCCTTTGACTATCTCGCGGATAGGTGTGAATCAGTTCCGCACCTAAAAACGCACCCCTTTATTTACCTAGGGTGCGTCTAGGTATATTATGGTTTTTTGCGGAATCGAATATCAGCCAAGGTTATGATTTGTATAGAAAAAAAAGCGGATTGCAAATCCGCCCACGCCGGTTCGATTCCGGCTTCGGCCTCCACATTCAAAGCCCCGCAGATTAACGTCTGCGGGGCTTTTTTGTGGTCGCGGGAAAGTCAGGGGGCGACGCTTCAACGGGTGGAGTCTCGTGTCCAGGGGCCTTTCGTCACTCTGCTGCGTGTCACTGGGCAGTAAGTCGCCGTATGGCGTTCAAGACATTTTGCCTCGTGGCCTAGATCGCGTATTATTCCGACACTAAATATAGGCATTTCCTAAGACAATTCGGCTATAGACCTTATTCGTCACGTGTACGCAGCAAGTCAGTCGCAGATACATCGACAACCTCCAGGTGACGCTTAACAACGTGTCGGCATTAAACCCGCTCGGCATGCAGCCATCGACAGGATGGGATGGTGGTCATGAGTATTTTTAAGGAATGGTTTTGACAAAACGTAGACAGGTAGCAATTGTTGGTAATTCTTTCCGTTTTCCCGGTTCCACGGCCAGCAGCTTCTGGCAGAACCTGATGGAAGGGCGCGATCTGGTGACTCAGGTCGATGCCTCGCGCTGGGAACATGCCGAGTTTCTACACCCTGACAAAGCCAGTCCGGCCACCACGTATACCTTCGCCTCGGGTTCTCTGGGCGATATAACCGCTTTTGATGCGGGCTTCTTCAGCATTTCGCCGCGCGAAGCCATGATGATGGATCCGCAGCAGCGCATGCTGCTCGAAATGTGCTGGGAAACCTTCGAAAACGCCGGGGTTAAACCGTCCAGCCTGCGCGGCAGCAACTGTGGCGTTTACCTGGGTATCGCCAGCGTCGAGCAGGCCTACCGTGTGGTCGATGACATGGCGTCCATCGACGCGGCCACGGCTACCGGCAATACCATGAGTATTGCGGCCAATCGTCTGTCCTTCTTTTACGATCTGCGTGGCCCGAGCATGGCCATCGACACCGCGTGTTCGTCTTCACTGGTGGCCTTCCATCAGGCGTGTCAGGCGATTCTCAGCGGTGATATCGATCAGGCTGTGACCGGCGGCATTAGCCTGCACATGCACCCGTTCGGCTTCATGATTTTTGCCAAGGCCTCGATGTTGTCGCGTACCGGGCGTTGCCAGTCGTTTGACCAGAACGGTGATGGCTATGCGCGTTCGGAGGGCGGTGGACTGTTCCTGCTCAAGGACTACGATCAGGCGCTGGCGGACGGCAACCCGATTTTGGCCGTGGTCGCGGCCAGTGCGGTCAATACCGATGGCCGCAAGTCGAGCCTGACACTGCCCAGCGCTGAAGCGCAGGCGGCGCTGCTCAAAGGCATCTACGCCAAGGTCGGTATCGACCCCTCGCAGCTGGACTATCTCGAAGCCCACGGCACCGGCACCGCAGTGGGTGACCCCATTGAGAGCCGTGCCATTGGTGAATCATTGGGTCAGGCACGCGGGGCGGGTAACCCGCTGCCGATAGGGTCTGTTAAAAGCAACATGGGGCATCTCGAGGCGGCATCGGGTGTGGCGGGGCTGATGAAGGCCCTCAATTGCCTGAGTGAGCGGATGGTACCTGCGACCATCGGCGGCGATGCACTCAACCCGACGATTCCGTTTGCCGACCTCAACCTGCAGGTGGTTACCGCCAATCAGCCGCTCAAGGCTGAAGGGCAACTGACTGTCGGTATCAACTCTTTCGGGTTTGGCGGCGCCAACGCTCACGTTATTTTGCAAAGCGCCGAGCCGCTGGCCGCCTCGCGCGCGTCAACGCCTGTCCGCCGTCTGCCGTTGATGCTCAGCGCCAAAGACGCCGACGGCCTACGTGCAACCGCTCAGGATTACGCTGATTATCTGGCGTCCAGGCCTGAAGCCGATTTTTACGACGTGGCCTATCAGGCCCTGTTTCGCCGTGATGCCCACAGCCATCGCTTGTTGCTGATTGGCTCCGATTGTGCCGAAGCTGCGCAAGCGCTGGCCGACTATGCCCAAGACCCGAGCCTCAGCGAATTGAGCTCCGTGGTTGAAGCCGGTCAGGCGCTGGACAACGCTCAGGGTCCGGTCTTTATCTACTCGGGTAACGGCTCGCAATGGCAAGGCATGGGCCGGGCGATGCTCGGCGACCCGGTGTTTGAATCGGCTGTGGCCGAAGTCGATGCACTGTTCCAGCCGTTGGCCGGTTATTCGCTGCGGGCTGAACTGTCGGGTGAAAACGGCGACGACCGTTATGTCCGTACCGAGATTGCGCAACCCGCACTGTTTGCCTTGCAAGTTGCAGTCACTCGCGTGCTGGCGGCGCAAGGTTTTCATCCGTCTGCGGTGATCGGGCACAGCGTCGGCGAAGTCGCGGCTGCCTGGGCCAGCGGCGCCCTGAGCCTCGAAGACGCGACCCAAGTGATTTTCCATCGCAGTCGTCTGCAAGGGCTGACCCGGGGGACTGGCCGTATGGCCGCCGTCGGCCTCTGCGCCGAAGCAACCTCGGCAGTGCTGGTGGAGCTGGGGCTGGAGCAGTTGCTGGTGATCGCGGGCGAAAACAGCTCCCGTGGCGCCACGGTAGCTGGTCCGCTTGAAGCGTTGACTCAACTGGAGCAAGTGTTGAGCGAGCGCCAGGTGTTTATCCGCCTGCTGGACCTGGACTACGCGTTCCATTCCCCGAGCATGAACCCTATAGAGCAGCAAGTGATTGCTGATCTGGCGCACATCCGTCCGCGCAGTACCACATTGCCGTTCTATTCCACGGTGGTCGGCGCCGAGCTGGAGGGTGAGCGTCTGGACAGCCACTACTGGTGGCAGAACATTCGCATGCCGGTGTTGTTCCAGGGGGCGATGGATGCACTGGTGGAGCAGGGCTTCAACCTGTTTGTCGAGGTGGGCCCGCACCCGATCCTGCGCTCCTATGTCACGGATGCACTGACCAGCGCCGAGCGCTCCGGCCAAGTGATTGCGACACTGTTGCGCATGGATAACAGCGTTTTCCTGCTGGAGCGCAGCGTTGCCAAACTGCTGATTGCCGGTGCGCAACCACAGTGGCAAACGCACTTTCCGGTCATCGGGCGCCATGTAAAGCTGCCGAACTACAGCTGGCAGCGCGAACACTTTTATCTGCCGGTCAGCGCCGAGTCGCTCGGGGTGCTGCAACGCAAGCGCGTGCACCCGTTGTTGGGCCACTTGCTGCCTGATCGTGCACTGACCTGGGAAAACCGCCTCGATACCCAGGTGTTTCCGAGTCTGGGTGATCACAAGGTCGGTGAAGCGGTACTGTTTCCGGGCGCTGGCTTTAGTGAGCTGGCGCTGGCGGCGGCCTTGCAGCACCAGCCGGGTGAGTTCGTCGACATCGAAGAACTGGAAATTCACAACCCGCTGCTGCTCAGCCATGACGGCAGTAAAAAAATCCGGATCAATATCGAGCCGGCTGATGGCACTTTGCATATTGCTTCCCGTGGCCTGGCCCAGCATGAAGAATGGGTACAGCACGTGGTGGCGCGGCTGCCCGGTGAAGCCCGAGGCGTGATGCTGGGCGGGCGTGCACCGGCTTTGCCGTCGCGTCCGGCGGACTTTACCGGTGCGCAGCATTTGGCGCTGACCTGTGCGGTGGGCCTGAACTACGGCCCGGCTTATCAAACCGTCGCGGCAGTGTGGGTCGAGCCAGCGCGCATCCTTGCGCAATTGAGCGTGCCCGAGGTCATCCGCCCTGAAATGGACGACCTGTATGTGCACCCGGCGTTGCTGGATGGCGCGTTCCAGCTGATTACCGAATTGCTGGTGGGCCAGCCCGGCACGAACAAGGGGCTGGCGTTTATTCCGGTGAAACTGGGACGCATCGCCTACGCCAAGGCGGGCGGCGTGCCCTGCCTGGCGGAAGTGCGCCAACTCAAGCGTACCGAGCATTCGTTGCTGGTGGATTTCACCCTGTTCGACGCTACTGGCGCTGCCGTGTTGTCGATAAAGGACGCGCGCTTTCGTGGTGTGCGTCTGCAGCGTGATCGCAACGGCGATATCAAGCACATGGCGCATGTGGGCCTGGCTGCTCCCGGTCAGGTCACCCCCGTGCAGCGTGAAGCCAGCGGCAGCACGCCGCTGCTGACGCATTTCCAGACGCTGGCCGATGAGCCTGTGCAGTTGTGCTACCTGAACGAAGTCGAGCCGTTGCTGGATGTGTTGTGCGCAAGCTTTGTGCAGGACCTGATCGAGCAAGCGGGTGGTCAACTGAGCGCAGAGCAAATTGACCTGTGGTCGCAACAGGAGGGCGTTTCCAGCCACTACCTCAGCACCTTGCTGCGCCTGGGCCTGGAAGACGGCAGCTTGAGCCGCGATGCCACTGGCAGCGTGAGCGTTGTCGATGCTGCTGAGCGTCCTTCCAGCCAAGCCATTTGGCAAGAGCTGTTCCAGAGCTATCCGGAGCATTTCCAGCTGATTCATTCGGTGGGCCGCATCGGCCGCCATTTGCAGGCATTGCTTAACGGGGAACAAACCCTTGAGCAACTGCTGCCCCGCGAAACCAGTGGCGCCAACCTGGTGCGTCTGGTGCTGGGTGCGGTTGGCCAGCAACGTTTGTTGGCCGGTGTGCGCGATACCCTTGCGCAGCGTTTGGCAGCGTTGCCTGACGGCCAGCGCCTTCGGGTGCTGGAACTGGGCCTGGGCGGGCCGTCGTTTGCCGAGTCGCTGTACGCCGGGATCGATTTTGATCGCGTCGATTACACCTATTGCGTAGCGGAGCCGGAGTTGGCGCAGATGCTGCGCGTTGATTGCCCGGCGCTGAACCTGATTGATTTCGCGCAACTGAGTGCTGCCGGCAACTTTGACTGGGTGCTGGTGCCCAGCGATCTGGCGGCTCTGGATGCCGTGGGCGAAGCGCTGCGCCAGGCCGGGAGCCATCTCAACCCGCATGGCGAAGTGGCGCTGCTGGCACAACACCCTGCGCGCTGGGCCGACTTTGTGTTCGGTGCCCAGAGTGACTGGTGGCTGGCAGGTCCGGAACAGGCATTGTCGCGCCAACAGCGCCCGTCGTTCTGGCAGGTAGAGCTGCAACGCCACGGTCTGAACCTGACCCATACCCTTGAGGCCTTGCCGGGCAATGCCTGTGGCAGTTATCTGTTGCTGGCCGGCAAGCTCGACAACACCGGCAACGTGGCACCTGAGGTGACCGTGCAGCACTGGGCGTTGCTGGCGCAAGCTCAACACGCGGGTGCAGAGCAACTGGCCCACGCCTTGCGTGAGCAAGGCCAGGCGGTAAGCCTGCTGGTGCCGGGCGATGCTCAGGCGGTGGCGCAGCAATTGCTGGCGCTGGATCAAGCCCCTGATCATGTCGTGCACTTGGCCGGGCTTGACGCGGAACACGGTCTGGACGCGCAAGGTGCCCGCTGCATGCAGGCGGCTGCGCTGGTCCAGGCATGCGAATCGTTGGGCATGGCCCCGACGTGCTGGCTGCTCAGCCGTGGTGCGGCCGGCCATTGGTACGGTGCCGAACCTGCGACGGATGTGGATGCCATTGCCGATGCGGCCTTCTGGGGCTTTGGCCGGACCCTGGCCAATGAATCTGCCAGCTGTCGCATCCGCCTGCTGGATGTGGCTCACAACGCGCCGTTGGTCAGTCTGATCCCGGCTCTGCTGCATGCCGATGGCGAGACCGAGATGGCCATTACGGCTGACGGTCAACGCTATGTACCGCGTCTGCGGGTGCTGGCGGAACAGATCCAGGCAGTTGATGCCAAGGACAGCCGAATCAGTCTGGGCTTTGACCTGCCGGGTCAATTGCGCAACCTGCGTTGGGAAGTGCGCGATCCAAGTGTGCCGGCGGTAGATGAACTGGACATTGCCGTACGCGCCACGGGCCTCAACTTCCGCGACGTGATGTTTGCACTGGGGCTGTTGTCCGATGAAGCCATCGAGAACGGTTTCTCTGGCCCGACCCTGGGTTTCGAATTTTCCGGTGTGGTGCAAGGCAAGGGCGCTGAAGTCTTGGGCGATTTTGCCCCCGGCGACCGGGTCGTTGGCTTTGGCCCCTGCAGTTTTGCCAACCGTCTGGTGACCAACGCCAACGCGGTGGCGAAAATCCCGACTGGGATGTCGTTCGAGGCGGCTGCGACTATTCCGAGTACGTTCTTCACCGTGTACTACGCGTTGCATTATTTGGCGCGTCTGGAACCGGGCGAGAAAGTCCTGATCCACGGTGCTGCGGGCGGTGTCGGTATTGCCGCGATTCAAATCGCCAAATGGTGCGGTGCCGAGATCTATGCCACCGCTGGCAGTGACGAAAAACGCGACTTCCTGCGCCTGCTGGGTGTTGAGCACATCTTCGATTCCCGCTCGCTGGCGTATGCCGATGAAGTGCTGGCGGTGACTGGCGGGCGGGGTGTCGACGTGGTGCTCAACTCGCTGGCAGGTGAGGCGATCAACCGTAACCTGCGAGTCCTTAAACCGTTCGGCCGCTTCCTTGAGTTGGGCAAGCGCGACTTCTACCAGAACACCCGTATTGGTTTGCGGCCGTTTCGCAATAACATCAGCTACTTCGGCATCGACGCCGACCAGTTGATGAGCGAGCGCCCGGATCTGACCCGACGTCTGTTCGGCAACATGATGGAGCTGTTCGAGCAAGGCATCCTGCACCCGCTGCCGTTCCGCGAATTCGACGCCAACCAGGTGGTCGAAGCGTTCCGCTACATGCAGCAGGCGCGTCAGATCGGCAAGATCGTCGTGACCTATGGCAACCCCATCGAACACTTGGTCGAAACCCGTGTCCAGCCAGAGAAGGCGCTGCAACTCAGTGGCGAAGCGACTTATCTGGTCACGGGCGGGGTGGGTGGCTTTGGCTTGCGTACCGCGCAGTGGCTGGTGGACAAGGGCGCACGGCACCTGGTGCTGCTGGGCCGCCGTGGCGCGGCCAGTCTTGAGGTTCAACCGAGCCTGGCCGTGTGGCACGCGCAAGGTATTGATGTGCAAGCAGTGGCGTGTGACATCACCGATGAAGTGCAACTGCGCGGTGTCTTTGAGCGCATCGCCGCCAGTCCGTACCCGCTACGGGGCTTGGTGCACGCGGCCACCGTCATCGACGACAGCCTGATCCGCAATCTCGACGCCGAGCAATTGCAACGGGTGCTGGAACCCAAGGCCAAAGGTGCGCAATACCTGCACCAACTGACCCGTGAGCTGGCGCTGGACTTCTTTGTGATGTTCTCGTCGGCCACCACACTGTTCGGTAACCCTGGACAGGCCAACTACGTGGCGGCCAACCATTGGCTTGAAGCGCTGGCGCGATATCGCCGTGCTCAAGGGCTGGCGGCGACCGCCGTGCTGTGGGGCGCGATTGACGATGTCGGCTTTCTGGCCCGCAACGAACAGATCAAGGATGCGCTGCAAAGCCGTATGGGCGGCGCTGCGTTGCGTGCCGAAGTCGCGTTGTCGCACCTGGAGCAGATGTTGCTCAACGGCGATGACGGCACCGGCGTGCTGGAGCTGGAATGGAAAGCCCTGTCGCGTTTCCTGCCAAGCGCCGCGTCCCCGCGCTTCCTGGAGTTGGTGCGCGCTCACGGCGGAGATCAGGAAGACGACAACGACGCCGAAGACATTCAACGCATGCTCGTCGAGCTGGACGATGACCAACTGCTGGAGCGTTTTGCTGAACTGCTCAAGCACGAGGTGTGTGAAATTCTGCGCCTGCCGGCATCGCGTCTGGATGCACAGCGGCCGTTGCAGGAGCTGGGACTGGACTCATTGATGAGTGTCGAGCTGATCGTGGCCCTGGAAGAGCGTTTTGGCGTTCGCCTGCCGGTCATGGAACTCAGCGAAAGCTCCAGCATTGACAAGCTAAGCGTGCGTATCTTGAGCCTGCTGCGTGGTGAGGCGTCGGCCAACGAGTCGTCGGCACCTGCAGCGATGGCTGAAAGTGTCCTGGCTCGTCACGGCACGCACATGACCCAGGAACAAGTGGCCGAGCTGACCGAAAGTGTCGCAACACCTAACCGTTTGATTCAGTGAGTGATACCTGCTTGAGTGAGATAAGTGCAAAAACCCCCGGCGGTCTGAGTGGGGGTATCAAGCAACGGTTGATCCAGCAAGCACTGGAGCGCCGTCGCAGCGGTGCAGAAGCAGCAGACAGCAATGGCGCGACCCTTGAGCAGGCGCAGCAGGCGGCACTGAAAGTACCCGAGGCGTTTTACCGGTTCGATCAGTATCCCGGCTATCAGCAGATGCAGTTCATGCAGCAAAGTGCTGCGCGCATGGGGTTGGGCAACCCGTTTTTCCGTTTGCATGACGGACTGGCGGGGGCTGAAACCTGCATTGGCGGTCGGGACTACGTGAACTTTGCCAGTTATAACTACCTGGGCTACTCCGGGCATCCGGCCGTGGCCCAGGCGGCCAAGGACGCGATAGATCGTTACGGCACCTCGGTATCGGCCAGTCGCGTGGTGTCCGGTGATCGACCGTTGCACCGTGAGCTGGAGCGCGAGTTGGCCAGCTTTTACCAAGTGGATGATGCGGTTGTGTTTGTCAGCGGTCATGCCACGAACGTCACCACCATCGGCTATCTGTTCGGCCCTCGGGATTTAGTGCTTCATGATGAATTGGTGCATAACAGTGTGTTGCAAGGCATTCAGCTCTCGGGTGCCCGCCGCCTGAGCTTTGCTCACAACGACTGGCAAGCGCTGGACCGGATCCTGGGTGAACAACGCCAGTATTTTGAGCGAGTGCTGGTGGTGGTCGAAGGCATTTACAGCATGGACGGCGACTATCCGGACTTGCCGCGATTCGTCGAACTCAAGCGCAAGCACAAAATCTTCCTGATGGTCGATGAGGCTCATTCCCTGGGCGTCATGGGGGCGACAGGCAAGGGCATTCGTGAACACTTCGGCCTGGCCGGGGATGACGTCGACATCTGGATGGGGACCCTGAGCAAGACCCTCGCCAGCTGCGGTGGCTACATTGCGGGTAATACGGCGCTGGTGGAGCATTTGAAGTTTCTGGCGCCGGGTTTTCTCTACAGTGTGGGCATGCCGCCATCCGTCACGGCATCGGCCTTGGCGGCACTGCGCTGCCTCGTCAATGATCATGAGCGGGTGCAGACCGTCCAGGCCCGTGGCGAGCAGTTTTTGCGATTGGCCAAGGCGGCCGGGCTGGATACGGCAACCAGTACCGGGCTGGCCGTGATACCGGTGATTACCGGCAGTTCGCTCAAGGCGGGACGGCTGTCCAGCGCCTTGTTTGAACGGGGGATCAATGCTCAACCGATCCTCTACCCGGCAGTACCGGAGCAAGCTGCGCGGGTGCGCTTTTTTGTGTCGTGTGAACACACTGAAGAGCAGATCAGCCAGACGGTGGCCATCGTGGCTGAAGAAATGGCAAAACTGGGCTGAACGGCCAACCGGGCGCCTTCAAAAAAATTGAAGGCGCCGGGCTTGCATGCGGCCTGAAATTTTAAATAAACGGTTTTTCATAGGCATTGAGCTGTTCGATGAACCGCCAATGACTGCGTTTATCAAAGCCCATGATGCGCTTGAGACGAATGTCCCAGCGCATGTGGTGGTTGGCGATCCATGGCAGCGCGAACAGGTGGGCACCGCGCCAGGGGATAAACGGGTTGCGGCGCAGGCTTGCGTAGATTTCTACGCGGTGGCTCGGGCGTAAACTCGGGCAGCGGGCGTGGAAGCCTGATGTGTCGGCCACCACCAGCGTATTGGCGGGAACCGAGAAACGCCGCGGTGGCGGTAAGCCCAGCCCGGGCAATTCATGCTCATAAATCCGGAACGAACCCTCGCGGTGCATTTGCTCGGGTGAGCAGGCTGCGCCCAGGCTCTGGCGATACTCCCAGGCTAACCGCTCGGGCGTCAGGCGATGAGACCCCGGCACATAGCTGAACGGCCCCTGATCGTCAGCCACGTCATCCAGAAACAACCAGGCCTTGGCGGTCGGATGGAACGTGTCAGCGTGCAGGCGGGTTTGCGGGTCTTCGTCGGTATTGACCGCATCGATCACAATCGACTGCAACTGATAGGTGATGCCGCCCGTGTTCGATGAGGCATAGGAAATCAGATCACGTACGCCGCGGTCAGCGATGAAGGCCGCTGTGGCCGGGTTTTGCGCCAGCACGTCCTGGTCCAGGCTTACGCGTCGGGTCACCGCCTTGCCCTGACGCATTTCCCAGCCAGTACTGCGCAAATCACCCAGTTCGGCACGCAAGGCCGCAAATTGCTCGGCGGGCAGGGCATTTTCGCGCACGAAGAATCCCTGTTCCTCGAAGCTTGCCAGTTCGGCCGGGTTCAGCTTCGACGCCAGTGCCCGGCGGCGCATTGCTGCCATGCTCATCGCCATTTGGCGACGTTGCACGTGCAAACCCATGGCATTGAGGCGGGCGCTGCCCAACACCGGGTTGTTCTCAAACGATTTAGCGTGGGTCAGCAGTTGCAGGCAATGCCATGGCAGCGCTGCATAACGGCCCAGATCCTTCAATGAAGCAGACATGGACTAATCCTTTAGCGGAGCCACTGCACGGGGAAAACCGAGCATGGTCCGGGTGTAATTGAGCAATGCCCGAACGCGCGGCCGTTGGCTCAGGCGTGGCGGGCGAGGGTTCGACAGGCATGTTAGCGCATGCCACGCATCGCAGGGCAACGCGGTGTGGGGGTCGTTATAGCGCGCATAGCGCAACAGGACTCCGGCGACCAATTCGTCGAGGCTAAGGCGCCGGGTACGGCGGGTCAACGGCTGCTGGTCCTGAGTCAGACCCCAGCCGGCATAAAACGGGGTGCCATAGGTGACGACGGTCAAATTGCGCAGCAAGGCTTCGAAGCCGGCAGTCGAACTGAGGGTGTGTACTTCATCGACCTGGGCGTAGAGCCGGGTGATATCGGTACCGGGCAACACTTGATCGGCCAGCCCGAGCAACTCGGCGTCGCTCACGCGGCCGCACCGTTTGCCCGCTTCGACATCCGGGTGCGGCTTGTACACGATCCAGGCATCCGGTGCAGTGCTGCGAACGTGCCTGAGCAGCGCCAGATTGCCGTGCAGGGCAGTAATACTGCAGCGCAGTGAGGCGTCGTCTTCCACTTGGCCGGGTACCAGAATCCGGCGCTGGCCAGGACGTGCCCGTACGCGGTGATCGGCGTCACTTTTGAGGTTGAACTTGCTGGCGCCCAACGCCACGATCCGCTCGCGCAGTCGGGCGGCTTCTGCCAGCGTAGCAGCGTCAAAGTCGCCGTGTTCGAGCAGGGTTTCCAGGTCAGAAGGCGCGCCGGCATCGTAGTGGATGCCGCTGCGGTCGAGCACCAGCGACACTGCCGGGGCGTTGAGCGAGCCCAGCCCGTTGGAGCGTAAAAAGCCGTCTTCGATTCGCCATACCGGTACGTTCGCGGCCTGAGCGCGGGCCTTGAGGCCGGTCGGTTCACGGGCAGCCCACACCAGCAAGGTGCCGCGCTTGGCGGCCACATTCTCCAGGAGCGTCGGGCTGTCTGTGGTGAACGTCAACTGACCCCAGCGGCTGCTGAAAAAACGCCGCAGGTTGTACTGTTTATGCCGTTTGATCCCGAGCACCGTGATGTTCCCGGCAAACTCGGCATCTTGTGCTTTCTGTCGGGCCAACTGACGGGCGATGGTCAGGGCATCGGTCGGCAGGCTGGTGAGTGGGTCGACATAGCGGCTGTAGCGTATGTAAGCGGCTGCTACCAGTTGCACCAGGTCCGGTCGGGCCTGGCGCCGGGGGATGGGCATGCGGTCGTCCGTGAGGCCCCAGCCTGCATAGAAAGGCAGGCCAAAGCAGGTCACGGGCACGCCTTGAATCAAGGCTTCAAGACCCGCCTGACTGGTACCGATGTAGACCCGGCGCGCACGCCGTGCCAGCGAAGCCCAGGACACCGGTCGGCTTTCCAGCGGGACACCCCGTGCAGTTGCGGCGGCGAGCAGGCAACTGGGTTTTTGCCCGCCAATGCAGTCCGGATGAATGCGAACACGGACGTCGGCGTCCGGGTTTTCGGCGATGGCCACGTCTAGCATGCGCACATAATCGGCTTCGCACAGCCCGCCACCCGGAATCGAATAATCGCCGGCGGTCTGATCCACCACCAATATCAACGGCCGCTCGCGGCCCAGCGGGTCGGCAGGGTCAAGGTCGGGCGCGTTGTTGTATTTGCCGATGCCGGTACGACGCATCAAATCGATCAGTAGGCGGGCACTTTGCAGTTCGTCGGGGTGAAGGCTGTCGGGGTTCTGAAGAATATTTTCCAGCAGAGAAGGGCGATCAGCCAGGTAGTGGATACCCACCGGGTCGACCACCATGGACATTGGCGTGTCACCTTCGATACCCAGTGACGAAGAGCGCAGAAAACCGTCTTCCAGTGCGATGTAGGTCAAGCCCCAGCGCTGGCACAGTACCCGCGCGTGAGCCGATGACTGTTTGTAGCCGATCCCGGCGATCGCTTTCAGGTCTTTGGGCGCATGCCGACCGCGCTGCCACAGCCAGAATGGCTCGCCTTCCGGGCCGAGAAACTGCGGCAAATGCAGCACCTTCCACGCCACCCATTGGGACATGATGCCGATCCAGCCGGGCCCTTCAACCAGCGGCTGCAAAGGGCTGACGGGGGTGTTGAAACCGCTCATGGCTGAGCCTCCACGTCGCGGCGCATGCTGCGCACCGGCGGCCACGGCACCCAGCGCTTGCGCAGCAGGCTAAAACCGTTTTGCAGGTACAGATGGCGTGCGCGGTCATTGGCCAGCGGCACTTCCAGATAAACAGCTGCAAATCCGCAGGTCGCGGCCAGTTTGCTACACGCCTGCAGCAGCGCGCTGGCGATGCCGTGATTGCGCGCCGATTTGCGAACCCGCAAGCCGTACAGCAAGAACGGGTAACGCCATTCGCGCCACTCGCTCAGGCAGAACGCGGCAAACCGCAGGGTGCCGCTGAGCCAGCCAAATTCGCGAACAAACGGTTTGATGCGCAACGCAAACGGCCCGCGCATCCGGTACTTGAGTGCGGCATAGCCCACGGCATGTCCGTCTTCGAAGGCCAGCAGTATGCGGTCCCAATGTATGTTCTCGCCCAACAGGCGCTGGCGGGAGGCCGAGTTGCCGAGGATAAAGGACAGCGACCCCCGGCCATCGGTCACCAGGCGTGAGAGCTTGGGATCGGCGAGCAGGTCGGGCGTCAGGCTCGACCCCGGCACGATGGCGACCATGGGTCACTCGGCTCCGCTGGCAGGGTGTTTTTGAGCAGCGCAGGTCAGTAAATGACTGGCCAGGGCATCGACCCGCAGCGGGCTTGGGGTGACGTTGTGCGGGCGGCGGTTGGACCAGATCAGGTAGTCGGTATCGCCTGCAGGCTCGCCAACGGCCTGATACACATCAGGCAGGATGGGCACATGGTCGCCAAAGAAACACAACAATGCTTCGTTGGGTTGCTCCTGGAGGGTCGTGCGCAGCTTGCCGAGCATCAAGTCGGCATTGGCGATATGTCGCAAGTAGGGCGCCAGATCGTCCATGCCTGTCAGCAGAGGCTGGTCAAACCAGGTTGGCAACTGCGCTGCATCAACCTGCTCAAGGTGCAGCGGCCCATGGTTTTCCATGGTCACGGCGTGGATGAACAAGGGTTGAGTGCGGGTCGGGTCTTGCAGCAGTTCGCGGATTTTGTCCGCCACGGCGCAATCACCGATAAACGGCCCGGCTTTGTGCGATTCATCAAAGCTGCGCACGTCGATGAATTCGTCGAAACCCAGCGCGGGCAACACCTTGTTGCGTCCATAAAAGCTGCCATGGAACGGGTGAATGCAGACCGTGCGGTAGCCTTGTGCCCTGAGGTGGCTGGCAATACTCGGCAAGCCCTTGCGCGCCAGTACACGGTACGGATTAAAGCGGTGAACCCCTAAGCGTTCGCCGGGAATGCCCGTCAGGTAAGCGAATTCGGTACGCACGGTATTGGCACCCCACGCGGCAACCTGCAGCTTGCCTCGCGCCAGTGCTTGTTCTGCGAGGCGGTCGTATTCGGTCAATACCTGAGGTTTTACGCCCGACCACAGTTCGCGCACGTCAAAAAAAGACTCGCTCTGCACCGATACCAGGTCGGGTAATGGCGCGGTAGACGCTGCGATGTTGCCCTGATCGAAAGGCGAGGCCAGGGTCGCCGGATCAACCGGTGCACGGGCGGCCCAAAAATAGCGCCACAGGCTGGCTGCCAGCCCCCAGCGCTGCACATCGGCACGCGCATCAAAGCTCGGAATCTCGCGACGATGGCCCAGCTTCAGCAGGATCACCCCGGCCAGGCCCAGCCACAGCGCATCAAGCCGGCCCCCGGCCACTTGTGGCTCAAAAGTCAGCCCTGCCCAGAGATAGATGACAAAGCCGATGGCCAGCAGCGCGGCTTTACCGATGCCGAAAAATGGCAGGTACAGGCGCGGGAAACGTACGGCGTCGCTGAAGTACTCGAAATCGGCACATACGAACGGCTCGCGCAGCGAGTGGTACTTGGCGTTGCTGACCATCACAATCAATAACCAGCCCAGTACCACATTGATCCCGCTGAACAACGGGCGCGCAGTCAAACCGTACAGCAGCGCCAGGCTGACGCACCAGATACCCGCGTGCAGTGACCAGCAACTCAAGGGGCGGCGCAGGTCAGGCCGCGGAATCAGCAGGCGTTCGAGCAAAACGGTGATCAGCAGGCCAACAATACTGATGTGCAGGATGGAGAACTCACTCACTGTAATTCAGACCGCGCAAGATAAATGAAGAAAGGCGCTGCGGAATCACCCCTAGCAGCCAGGTGCCAAGGTTCAGCGGAAAGGGGAAGCTGATACGCGCCTGGTTTGCCGCCAGACCGCGCTTGATACGATTGGCGGCTTTTTCAGCGGTCCAGAGAAAAGGCTTGGGCCCGGGCATTTCAAAACACATTTTCGACTCGACATAACCGGGCACGATCACATTGATCTTCACGCCCTCGGGAGCCAGCCAGTCGCGAATGGCCTCGCCATACACGCGGATCGCAGCCTTGCTCGCACTGTAGCTCGGCGTTACCGGCAATCCGCGCCATCCGGCCAGCGAGCTGAACAGCGCAATTTGCCCATGGCCACGGGCGCGCATGGCGGGCAACGCGGCCTCCACCGTGGCGAAAGCGGCCATCACGTTGATTTCCAGCAAGGCGCGGGTTTCATCCCACTGCTCACCTTGACCTTGAGGGCCAATGTCGATGTTGATACCGGCGCCTACCACGACCAGATCGGGTTGTTCGGTGTCACTGATGCGTCGCACCATGGCGCGCAAGTCGTCGAGCTCGCGTACGTCAATCGGCTCAAGCAAGACACGGGCGCCGCGCGCGCGGCAGTCGGCGGCCATTTCTTCCAGGCGGTCGAGGCGGCGGCCTTGCAGGATCAGGGTTACCCCTGGTGCGGCGTAGGCCGGGGCCAGTGCGCCGCCGATTCCGCCAGTAGCACCAGTGATGAAAATACAGCGGGGCGTAGAGCGTTGGGTCATAGGAGGCTTTCAATTCTCGATGTTTTTGCCATCAGTACGTCCAGGCATTCGTGCACGGCCAGGTCGATACCACTGCGGGAATAAAAACCGCCATTGATCTGTGTGGTGTGAATCACCGTGTTGCGGAAATGATGAAACAGAGCCATGTCCGGTTCGACCGGGTGTGTCCAGAAATCGTCAAGACTGCCGGGCTGGGTCAGGCCGTGCAGGGCGTAGATCGGGTTGGCCAGGACGAAGGTCGGGCGCTTGTGCAGCAGCGCCGAAGCGCCGGCAGTGCTGTTGACCGTGACCATCCCGGCAATGTGCGACAGCAGCGTGGGCATATGCCCGCTGTCGAGAAAGTCCACCCGGTCGGCTACGTCATAATGCTTGGCGAGGGCCTTGGTGATGCGCTGATAGTTCACCAGCCCCGGTGTCAGCGGATGATCTTTGATCACTAATCGTGCGTCGCCCGGCGCATGGGCGGCAAACGAAGCCAGCACATGGTCGATCACTTCGGACATGTTGTTGAAGGGGGAGTGATCCTTGATCTGTGCATCGCTGTCCAGTTGCAGCGGCAACAGGAACGTCGGGTTGCGCTCGCGGGCGACTTGCGCCACCAGGGCATCATCGCGAGCCCCTGAAAGCAACAGGCGCGCACCACGGCGAATATACCCGGCGTACTCAGTGGCGGCGGTAAAGGGGGCGTGGGTGCGGTAGTTCGGAAAGCACAGTTTGTTCAGCGCGCCGCCGCAGTGATACAGCACGTCATGGGTGGCCCGGGTCAGAAACGACTGCTTGAAGGACGTACCATTGTCGTAGCGCGGAATGAACTTGCCGACTTCCCGATACCAGTCCGGGTCATTCGGCAGTTGCGAGTTGTTATTGACGCCGTCGCGCTCCAGGGTGATCCAGTACGGGCGGAAATAACCCTCCTCAAACACGTGGACCCTAATACCCAGGCGCCGGGCCAGTGCGATGGCAGGGAGATGCACGGGGCGACAGTCGCCGAACAGCACCAGGTCGGTGACATCAAGCTGGTGGAAGGTACGGCTATAAAATGCGTCCAGTTCCCCGGCGTGCACCGAACAAATTGTGCGGGCACCTGGGCGGTACAGCACGTCGCCCACATTGAAATTGACGCATTGCACCTGTTCGCCGATATCGCGTAGCGATTTGGTAAGCCGCGCGAAGAATGGAGAACTGACGCCTTGCAGAAATAAAAAACTGCGAGAAACCGGAGTAAGTGAAGGATTTGGTGCTTGCGCCTTCAGTTTCTCAGGCGCATTTTGCCCAACAAACTGTTCCAGCGCTGTATCAAATCCTGCCATTTGGTGGTTGCTCCAGGCTGCGGTAATGCATGCCAGTGTTGTAGTTCGTGAAGAGTCTGCTCGGCAGTGGTAAAGCAATCTGTAATGCGGCTGACGTAGGTGGGGTACAACAGCAATGTTCCCGCCACCAGTTGATCCAGGTTCAAGGTGCGTGTGCGTCGCGCTCGCACCCCGGGGTGCAGATCTTCGTCCTGGGTCAAGCCCCAGCCGGCATAGAACGGCTGGCCATAGGTGGTCACAGGCACTCCGCGAAGCAGGGCTTCAAAGCCGGACTGGGAAGTCAGAACGTGCACCTCATCCACAGTGTCGAACAAGTATTGCAGCGGCGTGTTGCCGATCACTTCGTCACACCAGTTCACCGTTTGTGCTTCGTCAGGGCCACGGGCGCGGGTGCCGGCCAGCACTTCAGGGTGCGGCTTGTATAGAACCCAGGCATCGGGATGTCGTTCGCGCACCGCCTGCAGTAATTGCAGGTTGCTGCGGATGCGATTGGCCCCAAAGCGGATCGACGCATCGTCTTCCACTTGTCCTGTGACCAGAATCACCCGTTTTGCTTCAGCGGGCCGCAGCCACGAGCTGCCGGGCAAGTTGTACTTGGTGACCCCTGTATGGCAAATAACCTTGCGCAGGGCCTGCGCCCGCATCTGCAACGGAGCCTCGAAGGGATCATCGAGCAAGATGCGTTCCAGGCGCGACGGACGGGTGGCGTCGTAGTAGATCCCCAGGTCATCCACG
This sequence comes from Pseudomonas sp. D1HM, assembly GCF_019266105.1. Lineage (NCBI taxonomy): Bacteria > Pseudomonadati > Pseudomonadota > Gammaproteobacteria > Pseudomonadales > Pseudomonadaceae > Pseudomonas > Pseudomonas sp. D1HM. The sequence goes on from NZ_LRMN01000006.1 coordinate 27,218, forward strand.
ACCCAGGACAGTGGCCGCGCCTTTCCTGCACCAAGGCCTACCGAGCGTAGAAATCCGTCCTCGATTCGGCTCACGGCCTGCGGATGTGTCTTGAGATCAACGTCGTGTTTACAGCCCCAGGACACGGTTGGCAGGCTCGGGTCCAGCGGTTGCTCTGGTTTGACGAATTTAATCGCCGACCCCTTGAAAAACAGTTTTGCCAGCGGCTCTTTCCAGCGGCTGAAACCGATCATCTGCACCGACGCCGGCAGCGCGCTGCGATGGCGGCGTTGCAGACCCAGCCAGTGCATCAGCACCTCTGGCGTGCACGGCTGCCCGGTTTCGGGGCTGACATAACGCGTATAGCGCACCAGGCTGGCATGTACCAATTGCTCAAGGCTGACCGGTTGGCGACGGGGCGGAGGCGGCAAACGATCCTGTGTCAGCCCCCAGCCGGCATAAAACGGCATGCCCCAAGTGTGCACGGGCACATTCCACAGCAAGGCATCGAAGCCCAGCTGCGAGGTCATGACATACACGGCCCGCATGCGCGGCAGTAATTCGGCGGGATGAACGGGGCTCGCCAGCACCTGCACCCGAGGGTGGGTGGCCAGCGCCGCCAGATCAAAATGCCCTTGCTTGCGACCCGCGATAACATCCGGGTGAACCTTGAGCAGCACGGTGCTGGTGGGATACTGCGCCAGGGCCGCGTCAAGCATGGCATTGAACGCTTGCGGGTCAGCACCTTGTAGTGATGCATCGCCAAAGGTTTGATCCGCCAGCAACACACAATCATCCGGCAGATCTGGGTGTTCGATCCGCGCGTTGTTGTATTTGGACACACGCTGCTGCTGCCACAGCTGTTGCAGCGCCTGGGCGCGACGGGTTTCGTCCGGGCTCAGCGGGGTGCCAATCAATTGCTCCAGGCGCGAAGGCGCGCTGGCGTCGTAATAGACACCGACGTCATCGACAATCAGCGACAGCGGTGGCTCATCAGCGCCCAAACCCATGGAACGTAAAAAACCGTCTTCCAGGGTGACGACCGGCAAATTGGCCTGCGAGGCAATCGCTATGGCTTTGATTGCGCTCGGTTTGCGTCCCCATGCCATCAGGCAGTCGGCTTTGCGCACGTCGGCCACGGTACCGTTTCGCAGCACAAAATCGGGCAGCAGCGAGGGCAGGGTGGGTATGCACTGAGCGCCTTTGGACAGGATCAATAAGCACGGTAGAGGAAGAGCTTCATCCATAAACGTGGAGCAAAAATCCGTTTGAAGTGTCGTGCGGAATAAGCCGCCGAGCAGGGCTCGGGCGACAAAATATTAGGCGCGAATATTAATACAAAATCAGGATGGGAAGCCTGATTTTTCTCAACTATATGTAGGGAAAGCCTTAAATTAGACGGAATGCGTGATGGCAGTCTGCTTTTGGTCATCCAGCAGGCCGAGCAGGTAGTCGTACTTCTGTCGCAGCAGTGGCATGCGTTTCTTTTCTTGGTACTCGCTGATGGTTTCCGGGCGCAGGCAGTGAAACAAAGCATTCAGCAGGAACATGTAGTGAAGGTTGCAGAGTGCTTCATCAGGGTCGAAGTGTGCAGGCAGCGCTTGGCGATAGGTGTCTATAAATTGCTGCTGGGATTTGAGGAAGAGCGGCATATCCTTTCGTCGGAATAGCGCGCTCAAGTAAGCCCCACCATCAAATCCCACGCGCCCGACCTTGACCTCGCTCCAGTCGATCAGCAGCAGTTTTCCGTTATCGACAAACAGGTTCTTGCGCAGATAATCCATATGGCTGATGCACTTGGGGCTGCGACGCGCAGCCCGGGCCAGGCGTGCCAGTACTGGGGTAAAGTCCTTGAATCTATCCACCAGCCCGCTGAAACGTTCATCGCTGCGTCCGAGCCGCTCAAGTTCGGGCAGACAGCGCGCAAAGTTGAACCGCGGGCGCAGCAGAAACCACGGGCGATAAAAGTCCATGCTCCAGAACAAGGGGGCCTTGTATGCAGGCTGGCGGCTTAAGTAGTCGTGGCTCAGGGTTTCCTGTTCGGCAATGCCAAGGGCCAGTTGTGGGGCAATGCTTGGCATGCGCGGCGGCTTGCCGTGCACAAACTCAGTAAAAATCAGGCTTTCCCATGGTGTTTCAATTACCCCCAGGCAAACCGGGTACTGAAACTGCGTGCTGGCACCGAGCATGTCCAGCTGCCGATAAAAGCGCGCCTCCTGGCTGCCAATAAAAAATAATTTGCGGATGGACTTTTCGACCAGTTCCACGGTCAGACCCGTGCTGGGATCAGTTATTTGATGCTGGCGCACGTAGTTGACGAACGAGGCGTTGGAGTCCAGATCCTGGCTAACGACTGTCAGTGGGTGTTCCCGCCATTGCGGCAACAGTGCGCGTAAATGGTCCTGCAACTGGCCGTGCTGCCAGCGGTAAAGTGTTCTGCGACCCTGCAGAGGATGTAGATCCGAATTCATGGTTTCAACTTAGGCGAGTGCCGTACGTCCGACTCGTTGCGGTATGGGTAGCAATATGCTGAGTGATAGAGAACACAGGTACAACGAAAAGTTTGCTCATCAAGCCGTTTTTTATGGCCTGGACAGAAAATCAGCCAATAAAAGCCAATGGGTGCATGTAACGTGAGTTTGCTAATTGTTTCAAAGAGCTTAAAATTCACTGCCCCTCCCATTCCATCCCTTCAAGGACGAAAGTCAAAAAGATGAATCACCTCGCTATCGCAAAAGAAGCCCTCATCGCCCAGGCCCAAGCGGTCACCCAAATGGCTGAGCGTCTTAATGGTGAATTTCAGAGCGCTGTCGAACTGCTTCTCGGTTGCAAAGGACGCACCGTGGTCTGCGGCATGGGCAAGTCCGGCCTGATCGGGAAAAAAATGGTCGCGACCTTCGCCTCCACGGGAACCCCCAGTTTCTTTCTGCACCCGGCTGAAGCCTTCCACGGCGACCTGGGCATGCTTAAACCGATCGACGTGCTGATCCTGATCAGCTACAGCGGTGAAACCGAAGAAGTGATCAAGCTGATCCCGAGCCTGAAATCCTTTGGCAACAAAATCATTGCCATGACCGGGAATGGTAAATCCACCCTGGCCAAGCATGCTGACATCTGGCTTGATATTTCCGTAGAGCGCGAAGTGTGTCCGAACAACCTGGCGCCGACCACTTCAACTCTGGCCACAATGGCCATGGGTGATGCGCTGGCAGTCGCGATCATCGAAGCCATTCAGTTCAAGCCAATGGACTTCGCCCGTTACCATCCGGGTGGCAGTCTGGGCCGTAAATTGCTGACTCGCGTCAGTGATGTTATGCACACTCCGGCGCCCATCGTGTCCCCAGCTACCAGTTTTCACGACTGCCTGCTGGTCATGACCCAAAGTCGCATGGGGCTGACTGTTGTCATGGACAACGACGTCCTTGTGGGCATGGTCACCGATGGCGACCTGCGCCGCGCGTTATTGCAGGACCAAGATGTAATCCACACCACTGTGGACCACTTTATGACCCGCGACCCGCACACCATCAAAGACGACGCGCAACTGTCCGAAGCCGAAGCCTACATGATCGACCACAAAATCCGCGCTCTGGCCGTCACTGATCAAGCTAATGCTGTAGTGGGTGTGGTAGAAATTTTCGACTGATTCATCCCGGTCAAAAAATAGTGCGTAGCTGTAGCCGCTGACGAGCCACTAAGGTTCAGGACAGCGGCTAAGTTGTCGTAAATCAGGTACTTAACTGTGCTGGGCAACAGGGGGGGACACGATCGAAAGCGCTCCATGATTAAAAGTGTCGATCTTTAGGTGTGCTCAGCTTTGCCTTCAGACGACCCCTTTTACGCCGCGACAAACCTGCGTCACGCATGAGCTCAACAGCCTGAACGCTTGACACCGGATTGCGAGCCTAAAGCGTTAAACCGGTGTAATCTCGGTTATCAGGTGTTGGCGTAACTGACGCGCTTTTGAAACCATTACAAGCGTAGGCCTTGCTCACAAGCCTGATCACGCGGATTTACAACGGCATGATCTTCAGTTGCTCGCTAACATCATCGCTAATGCTGTGTTTAGCATTTCCCATTTCTTGCGGAGAGCGCATCATGAAGTGTTGGTTCTGGAAAGGCGTCTGGTGCACAGCGGCATATATCAGTTGATGACTTCGAATGTCGGGCTTATGGAATGCTTACATAAAAATTAATATCTTCATTTTTTACATTGTTGTTCGATTCCAACATCTGGATCTTGCAAGTCAAGGTCTTGCGAGGTTTTTTAAAAAATCGCAACCGCTGTTTTCGCAATATTCTAAATTTTTTCAGCTATTAACTTTGTCGTGTGACCTTTTTACCAATTCTCTGGCGAATGCAGTTCTCTATCATGATGACAGTTGTACATCTAAGTTGATTTCTGGCATGAAGAATGTCTCTCGCCCAATTCAACCTTTTTTGTTCTAGCCTTGGTCCGTAAATATCGCATCTGGGAATTAACTATTTTAACCCCTGACGCCTCCCGAGCACGAACGAACTTCCTGAAAAACATACTGCTGATCATCGGCTGCTCGTCATCCATGAACATCAACTTACTGGTTCGGATTATGTGGTCGGCTTTTCTGGTCAGTATCCGGTTAATTACGACTTTCAGTTCTTCCGCAATCCCTATTCGCCGCTTGGATCTGGTTTTTCCTTACTGAGCAGTTAATTAGTCTTCTCAGATGCAGTGCTCGTCTATTTTTAACGTGTCGATGATGTCAGGTTAAAGATATCTATAGCAGCACTTAGGGGGCTAAATGGACATGCACGGAAAACATTTCATCTTCAGTGTACTGAAGTACGAAAAGAATCGCGTTACAAATACGCCTGCAGCTTAAGGCGATATAGCTTATCACGTGCAGTGCTGAATGCTGGCGGTCACATCAGTACAGCACTGCAGATATTCAGCAAAGCCTTGTTTGCAATTGAAATAATCATTGGGTCGGCAAGTGGCAAGGCTCTGGTGCTGAAGGGTATAGTAACGGTTTTCTCTATCAACGGAATATTTGGAAAGAAGGCCTTGGCTCTCCTTGGTTCAGGCAGTCGGTCTGGGGGTTTCAGTTTGGGAGTGCACTGCGTCCTATCCAGTAACCATGGTTATCAGCATAGCAGCTGCCGATGTCACATCAGGTTCGCTCTCGGCTGCGCTAGTTTCGCTAGTGTTTCTTAATAGTGGCTAAGCCTGAATCAATCTGGGCTGTATTGGTTGTCGAGATTTTTCGGTAGCAGCTAAAACAGCGCATCATACGCTGGGCAGAGGTGGCCACTATGAGATCGACGCGCAGATCATTGCGACCGCTAATCTGCGCACACCCAAGGATGGTGACCTGTACCTATTTACAGGATCACCTCTCACCAACGCGCTGACCGAAGCGCAAACTCCCGATTTGGTAACGACCATTGAGGGCAGGGTACAGAATCAGTTGATATCTTACCGTATGGAAGGGCTTTCGGAGGACTGGTTACGGTCAGCGGGAATACCAAGCGCAGTATGCGTTGGGCGTAGGATGTTGGGGTGATCGCTGCGCATAGGGTTGTGCGAGCTTAAATGGTGCTAATCGAGGATCATCAATGGGACGGATACGGTCGGGAGTTTTCTGCTGTAATCTTGGATATTACAAAATCACGACATTCCCACCCGTATACTGTCAATCGTTAATGTTATTTAGAGTGAGTCGTTATGGTAAGTCGCCGGCAGTTACTGAAAATTAGTGCTCTTGGTACAGCCTCATCCGCTGCACTTGCGCTTTCTTGCAGTGCGCGTGAGATAAGGGAGGATGAACCGTCAAAGTCCATTTCGGCTGGCGATGCGATTTTGCAGAAAAATCTAGCCAGTGATGACGGCGGAAAGTTGGTTTTTACACTATCCCCGATAGCTGGCGCAGTTAAGCGAAGCGTCGAAGAAATAGGTATGGAGCGGGTCAGCATCCTGTCGTTTCTTGGTGCGTACCCTGACTATGTAGCCGGTGACGCGGCGAAAGATAGCAGTAGCGCGTTCGAAGCTGCTGCCAAATACTGCACAGCTAAGCCGGGAAGACTCTTAGATATTGGTTCCGGGTCATTCAAGATTACGCGCACTATTAAAGGGAAGCCGTTCCTTATTTCCGGTAGCCCTGGGTCTGCCATATTCTATAAAGACATGCCCGGAATGTACGGTTTCGATATGTCTCCGTCGACTGATATTGGCCGTGTTATGGGGTCTATTGGTATCCGTCATGTTGCTGAAGGCGCTGACATTGCGGGTGCCATTCGTGGCCCGAAAAGCGCCGATCAATACTTTGCTTACTGCCTTCGCTATATTATTTACAATAACTTTTGCTCGGGCGCAGTATGCATCAAGGAAAAGTATTCTTTTGGGTGGGATTATGGTGCGCGGCGCTGGTTTACTATTGGAGACTGCGTTGGTGCGGAGGTTGCGCATAATAATATTCAGGGGGCATTTGATATTTCCAGTGATCCTTCAGGGCAGTTGACTGATGCGGGTGTCTTTGCAGACGCAGAAGGTGTCGTCCTAAGTCTACGTATGTATGCTAACAATATAGGGCCTACCTATATGGCACTCGAAATTGGCGATAGAGTGTTTATGAATGTGTACAGTAACGACTTTATAGGCAACATGGATTCAGTGGTTTTTGTCGGCGCAGTCTTACTTAATGAGCCGAAGATTTGGAATAATAATATGAATTGTCAGAGGACCGGCGTGGATATGGCGGGCCCAGATTCAATAATGCTATCCGGTAACACTATCCGTCGTCACCGTAGAGGATGGAAGGGGGCAACGCATGATTGGAATGGGTTTAAGCTCAGCGGTATTTCAGATCTTAAACTAAAAGACAATACAGTGCAGCCAGACCATGGTGGCGGTTTTTTTTCTGGCGTACATCGTGCCTACAATCTAGATCAGTGCAACTTGTCTGTTTATGATGGCAATTTCGTTGGTGTTGGTAATGATATTGGGTTTGCTATGAATAACTGTACGGGTGTTACAGTTAATAATACCACTACCGCGCAAAATAGACTTTCTGATGTGCTGTTTGATCTGACCCAAAATACCCGCTTAACCACCATTGGTCAAATAGCTTATGTGTCATCTTGGGCGGGAATAACTCTGCGTAAAGACAGTACAGTTGTTAGCGCTATTTCAATGTTTAATAATAGCTGGGATCAGCAGGGCGTAGGAAATGTTATCACTGAATGGACTCGCACCTCTATAGGTGGATATTTTAAACTGCGTCAAGTAGTGTCTGCCCTTTCTGTTGCTCGTCAGTTTGTTAATAAGGTTACCGGTGATGGTGTTAACGTTGAAGTGATCACTGGTGATGGTAGTGGTGCAAGCACGCATGAACTACGCGCCGCCACTCTCATAACCAGTCGGATCACCCCTAACTCTGATGGCGTCAGAACTTTAGGCGCTGCTGATGCTCGTTGGTCAACCGTGTATGCCAGCACAGGGGCGATCAATACTTCCGACGCCCGTCACAAGTCTAGCGTCCGACTCATGACCGCTGTGGAGATTGATGTTGCCAAGGCGCTTCTCGCTGAAATTGGTATGTACCAATTTCTCGATAGCATTGCTAAAAATGGCGTTGATGCAGCTCGTTGGCATGTCGGGATGACAGTTCAAAGAGCTATCGAGATATTCGAGGCGCATGGTCTAGACCCTTTCCGAAATGCCTTCGTTTGTTATGATGAGTGGGAAGATAAATATGAGGATTACGCAGCTGAATATGAAATGCAGCCCGCTGTTTTCGATCCTGAAACTGGTAAAGAAATTTCACCGAGCACCGAGGTTATGGTTAAGCCTGCGGGGCGAACGCTTGTTCGTGAGGCGGGGAGTATCTATTCGTTCCGAAACGACCAGCTTGCACTGGCGATGCTTGCTGGGATTGCTGCAACACAGCGTGACACGGAAGCGGCGCTGCTCGATCTAAAGATAAGGCTTTCAGCGCTTGAGTCTAAATAAACCTATAAATTCGAAATGCTCTAATTATCACGTGGCAACTGCTACCGACTCTCCGAGACGCCGATCAATTTGTTACCATTTATGTATATGTCTTAAACGCTATAATGATTCGGTTTCAGGTTGATGGCTTAATGCGCGTGGCAGCTTTTATCACCTAGGTCGGACATGAGCCTGGCCAGCTAAGATTAAACGCTCGACGCAGGATTGCGCGCCCCAAAGCGTATAATCTGCATAATCTTCGGCCATCAAGTAGCTGCGATAACCTTCGAGCAGGCGCGACGGCAGCTTTTGAATAGATTGGCACGCAGCTTTGGGCTTTAGGATGTGTGGGCGAAGCTGGTTCGCTTAACAGCGTTGAGGCGTTGATAACTTTGAATGTGGTGTTTATGGAGCGCTTACCGATCAACTGGCGTTTTACGTGGAATAAAAAACGGGGCCTGCTAGAGGCCCCGTTTTTAATTCAGGAACAGAAAGTCGTCGACTTACTGCGCCATCCTGGCCATGACCTGCGCATAACCTGCCGCAGTGCCCAGTACCGCGTCCTTGCCCTGAGCAAACAAAATGCTGTCTGCCACTTCGCGGAAAGCACCCGTGCCACCTGCTGCCGTGAGTACGTGAGTCGCCGCTGCTTTTACGTACACAGGAGCGTCTGCAACCGCAAACGACAGGGCGCATGCTGCGAAAGCAGGCAGATCGATGCAGTCGTCACCGATGCACGCTGTATGGGCAGCGCTGACACCGGCTTCGGCCATCAACTGATTGCATGCAGTCAGCTTATCCTTCACCCCAAACTGGCACAGGGTGATGCCCAGATCCGCAACGCGCTTGCGCAGCGTTGGCGAATCACGACCGGACAACACCGCCACGCGCACACCATTCTCTTCGAGCAGGCGCATACCCATGCCATCACGCACATGGAAACGCTTCAGGCATTCGCCCGTCGCGTCGTAGTAGATGCCGCCATCGGTCAGCACGCCATCCACATCGGTAATCACCAGGCGAATGTCGTTCAGTGTGGTGCGAGGAGCCGGTGTTTTTCCGCTCATCAGGGCGCGTACCTGCTCCAGGCATTCAGGCGTATCAACGCCCGGCCCGGTGGGTTCAACCACGTAGGCCCGAATGCACACACCGGCAGCCATCAGCCGCAGTTGCTCAAGTTTTTCGGCGTTTTCCAGCATCGCTTGCGGCAGGCCGCTGTAATCCGCCAACACGTCGCGACGATAACCGTACACGCCGACATGCTTGAGGTAAGTGGCTACTTCGCCATCCCGTGGGTACGGGATGGGCGAGCGGCTGAAGTAGAGCGCATTGCCATTATTGGCCAGCACCACTTTCACGGTGTTGGGGTTGGCGGCTTCGTGAGCATCGATCACATGGCACAGCGTACCGACCTTGACCTGTGCGTCGGCCAGCATACCGGTAGCGAGGGCTTCGATATCGGCCGGGCGAACCAGCGGCTCGTCGCCTTGCAAGTTGATGTAAATATCAGCATCAACTTTCGCCATGACTTCTGCCAGACGATCCGTGCCTGACGGATGATCCGGCGAGGTCATGATGTATTGACCGCCAAACGCCTCTACGGCTTGCGCTACGCGCTCGTCGTCAGTTGCGACAACGACCACGTCGGCGTTTGCCACCTCCAGCGCGCGTTCGTACACGTGCTGCACCATAGGTTTCCCGCAGATGTCCGCCAGCGGTTTGCCCGGCAAACGAGTCGAGCCGTAGCGGGCCGGAATAACAATCGCGACCCGTTGTTCTGTGCGTGCCATGTTCAGAATCCTTGCTTCAAAAGGCCGGGTTTAACCAATGTTCAGCGCTGGGAACGACTTGACCAGATCATCCAGGGCTTTGATCTGAGCCAGGAACGGCTCCAGTTGGTCCAGCGGCAGGGCGCTTGGGCCGTCGCACTTGGCTTGATCCGGGTTCGGGTGAGCTTCCAGGAACAGACCGGCCAGGCCGACGCCCATGCCTGCACGTGCCAGTTCAACCACTTGCTCGCGACGACCGCCGGAAGCTGCGCCCGATGGATCGCGCTGCTGCAGGGCGTGGGTCACGTCGAAAATGATCGGCAGGTTGTCGCAGGTGCGCTTCATTACGCCAAAACCGAGCATGTCGACAACCAGGTTGTCGTAACCCAGGCAGGTGCCGCGGTCGCACAGGATCAACTGATCGTTACCGGCTTCCTTGAACTTGTGCACGATGTTCTGCATCTGCGACGGGCTCAGGAACTGAGGCTTTTTGATGTTGACCGGCTTGCCGGTTTTGGCCAGCGCCACTACCAGGTCAGTCTGGCGGGCCAAGAACGCAGGCAGTTGCAGTACATCGACCACTTCGGCGACAGGCGCGCACTGATAGATTTCGTGGATGTCGGTGATGACCGGCACGCCGAACGCTGCTTTGACGTCCTGAAAAATACGCAGGCCTTCTTCCATGCCCGGGCCACGGTACGAGTGAATGGACGAGCGGTTAGCTTTGTCGAAGCTGGCCTTGAACACATACGGAATGCCCAGCTTGTCGGTCACGCGCACGTATTCTTCGCAGGCGCGCATGGCCAGGTCGCGGGATTCCAGTACGTTGATGCCGCCGAACAGAACGAAAGGGGCATTGTTGGAGCATTCGATTGCAGGGGTGATTTTGATCATGTTTAAACCTGATATGTCTTTCGAGAGAAAAGTCGGCAAAGTCTTACGAAATAGAAGAGATCATACTCATGAGAGTTTCAAGTCGTAATCAGCGAATTTCTCTTGAGCGGCTTTGACGTTTTTATCGTAATTCAACTGGAGAATTTCTTTGTCGGGAATTGGGCGCTTTACGATGTCGGCAATTTTAGCCAGACTGTCGAAATATTCGGGCCGGGAATAATTGAGCTTGCACGCCCATTCTGCGTGATCAAAAGCTTGTTCGTTCAGACCAGCCTTCGTATAGACGTGTGACAGTTGGACATGTGCAATAGAGCGATGAGGGCGCAATTTTACGGCGTTCCAACATGACTTAATGGCGTTCTCGTAGTTGCCGAGCTTCAGATTCACTGCACCCAGATTCATCCATGCTTCCCAAAAACCGGGTGTGTGAGTTGTCATGTGTTCTAGTGTTTCAAGTGCGCCGCTCAGATTATTGTTACGGAAGTTGGCGATACCTTGAAGGTATTGAACTAGTGGGCTGTTTAGTGCGATAAGCGGATGCGAGTTGATTCGTTTGCCTATTTCCGGCCAGTTTTTTTCCACGAGTAAATTGTTTAGTGCCCACAGGAAATGAACTGTTTTGTCGTCGTCTGCATCGCCTGCAGAGTAGCCAAAGTTACTGATCTTGTGGCCTTCAACCATGTCGCTGAAAACGGTTGTCAAACGCTTCTGTCGGCTCAGGAAATCAGGCGTGTCGTGCTGCGATTCATTGATGCAGATGATCTCGGCGCGCTTTCGCTTGCGCAGCAACCATGCACCGAGAATGTCGTTGATGTCCATTCCCCCATAGTAGATAGTTGTAGGGGGGAGGTGAAGACTGGTGAGGTCAGGGTATACATACTGCAAATGGTTTCGAGTGATATCGGTCTTGCCACCTGGTACACCCAAAACAGGTTCCACGCCGAATGCTAATACCTGATCGGCTTTGGCCATGGATCCGTACAGCAAGGCGCCGTACGCGCCCATGCTGCTACCTGTCATGACGAGTCGTTTTGCTCCAACGTCTTTCTTGAAGTTCAAGATAGACTTGACTGCCCCCCTGATACCGCCTGAGATGCCAGGAATTCCAGTTCGGTACCATTGAGGCACATCGCTATTGAGAAAAATAACGTGTGATTTCAGTGCGTTCCCGGCCTTCCAGAAAGTGAATTTTGGTGGGCGATCATTTCTGGCAGAAAAAATGACAGTTACGGTGTCCGCCCCTTTACATTCGATAAAGTGAAAATGACTTGAAGATTTAACTATGGATTTGTTCATTTTTTATCATGATTAGAGGCGAGTTGCTCTCGGCTCTGATAGGAGTATTCGCGTAATTCCTATCAGCCAGGTATGCGCAACCTTTGGTGCGCATACCCGATCGTGATTATTTACCGCCGAAGGCTGACAGGTAAACTTTGTCTTTTAGTGAAAGTTCTGAACTCCAAATTCCACCGTTTTCCTTCAGGAATTTGATTGCAACGTGGTTTTTACCTTCCGACTCAACAAGGCTAATCCACTCTTTATCGATGTTGCAACTTTTACCTGGAAAAGCGATCGATGAAAGCGCGTGCAGGAATTGCGATCGATGCAAGGATTTTACTGATTTGTAGCTTTTTTCGCCAGTGTACGCCGGGAAAGCCACCGGTTGAGCTGGTATCGTTGGTGGCTTCGCTGCTATCGAGGGTGTATTCGCCGCAGAGTTTGGCGTTTTTGGAGCGGCTGGTTTTGCTGGTGCCTCCGGCTTTGGAGCCGACGAGGTAGCAGCCTTAACAATAGGGGCGGTTGCCTTGACTATTGCAGTTGTGATGTTTTTTACGTTGCTCGCGGCGGCGGCAACGGCGCTTGTCGGTTTTGCATTTTTCTTGACGAGTGCCAAGCCTTCTTTCCAGATGTCTTTATCATTTGCTCCGCGAGGAGAAAGGATGTAGTTGTTTTCAGCGCCGGCGAAAGCGTTGTCAAAAACCAAGCCCCTCAGAATTTCAAGGTCGATGTTGCCCGGGCGTGAGAAAAACTGAGTCATCAAATAGGTGGCTGAGTTGCTTTCCAGCTTAATGGTGGCGCCTAGGTGCTCGATTTTCTGAATCCACAAGTCGCTGAAGTTCAGCACTCCGTTATGAATGGCACGGATCTTGGCTTTGTGCGTGTCACTATCAAATTCTTCGCGTTCAAGGTGCACTTGACCATCGACCAACGTGTAAGCACTGAGGCTGCCCAGCGGCTCGTTGATTATTGTTTCAATAATCAAGTTGTGAGAAATGAGCGGAGTACAGGTCTTGTGCCTTACGTTCATATTACTGAAGAGGTAGGCTTTGGCCTCAGGGTAAGGATCGTTACCCATTTCTCCATTGTAGGTCATGAAGAACAGAGGGATGAATTTAGCGGAGAAGTATTCGGACACGACGGAGTGCGCCGAGCCTTTATAGCCAAAGTCGACAGCAACAACGTCGTCGGAGCTGGTCACGTCGTTTTCTTCGAGGTAGGCTCTGAATGCATCTTTGGAAACGCCGTTTACGTCGTCCCATGCCTGCCAGTCATCTTTTAGGTATTCATGTACAAGACCATAGATTGCGCCAAGGGTTGTGTCCTTGATCAGGGTTTGTACACCATCGATATTCCACTTTTTGAGGTGGTTTTCGCTTACGCGACTAGCATCGATTCTGAATCGACTGCTCAGAAGTTCGGCCAGCGTCTTGTGACGCGAGAAGTCGTCAATGCGTACCTTAAAGCAATCATCCGGCTGATGCAGGTTCAGGCAGGTTAGCGCCTTTCTGGAAACCGCAAGATAAACAGGCTGCAAGTCGCGATATTTGTCTACACTTTGAACCAGCTTTTTAGCAACCTCATACGGCAAGAAGCAGTCGCGGGCGAAGAAAAGCACTTTTTTACATTTCTGTTCTACTGCGTTGTCCAAGATCCACTTGGTGAATTCGTAGATGACGGGACCCATTGCAAGGAAACCAAATTCGCCGGGGGTCGAAAACAGGTCGCGTTTTTCCTTTGCGCTATCTACGGGTTTGTCACCTGCGACCAACAATGCATCGTAGTATTCTTCGGCGTACAGGTTTGCCGCAGTGCGCAGGTAGAAGCTTTGATCGAATACAGTGAGGTCGATCGCACGATTTTTGAAGATCTGGTTGATACGCTCTCGGGTTGAGAGGATCTTGGTCGGGAAAATCGAATTGTTAATAGCTCGCAGGAAATCGCCAGTCGAGTTGTCACCGATGTGAAGAATGGATTCTGGCTTGATTTCAAGGTCGGCAAGTACATGCTTGAAAAGATTGCCGGAGTGTTTCTTCAGGCCAATCTCGGAGGAAACGTAGAGTTTTTCATGTTCGATGTAACCGGCTTGGGTAATGGCTTTATTCACGAAGGATTCGGTGTGAGTAAAGTCAGAAATGAGCAGGACACGTTTTTCTTTCGCGATGGCGACATCGTATAACGCTTTACCGAGCGAGCGAGCTTCCAGAACCGAAAACTCAACCTCTTGCTCAATTTCTAGCAACTGCTCAGCTATGCTCTCATTCAAGCCAAACGCTGCCAGCATGCGCTGATAAACTTCAAGTGTGTAAAACTCTTCGTTCTTCTCTGTGTATACGTCTGTCGTATTGTGATTTTGGTCATATTCCTTGCGCAATTGACGTTCAAAGCCAACGCGCAACTCTGGGAATCGCTTCACAATAACTGCCGGGAGCAAATTTTTATATTCAGCTTCCAGTTTCTTCTGGATGAGCACAAATACGTCTTCTGGCTTGAAAACGGTTCTTCTCAGCAGTGTGTCAAAAATATCGAATGAGATCACATCGTATTTTTCAATGCGATCCAGCAGGCTGCGAAGCGAATTCTTCTTGCTGCTGATGATGCCACCCATTTTTTTTATTTGATTGTCTGCTCCGCTGAATGGGGAGTAGGACAAGTAATCTTTATAAAGGTTTGCTGGTCTTGGGAGTGCAGATAGCACATCGATTGCTGAGTCGCTTTTGCGCTCATCCAGTCCCACGAGTATCGATTTGAAGTAATCTACGTCGTGGAGTAATTTTTCCACAAGTATATTCTGGCGGCAGAATAGCGAGGCGATAAGAGCTTCGTCTTGTTTGCGCGCATTGTCACCATAGTCGGACGCAATGTATGAAAGATGCGATGTAGATGGGGAGATGAGTTTCTTTTCGTGCAGCAGCGCCTGGAAACCCAGTGTGCTGGATACGGTAATTACGCTATCTGCCCATGGGGTAATGTATTGAGAAATATTGTCCAGTTTCTCAAATTCAGTACTGTACAGGAAATTCTGATACAGGTTTCGAATGTACCCAAGATTACGGTTGTTCAGAGTTTTTTCGGAGACCAAGCTGCCGATATATTGGGTTGCGATCACACCGACATTTTTCGGTGCTTTTTCCAATACATCTGTCAGGAATTCAAACTGGTCCTTATATTTGCAATTCTCATAGAAGCCAAAATAGCCTGAGATCTGCATTGGGACTAGCCAGTACTTTTCGAATTTGCGAGTTGGATCGACCAGGTCAAGAATTACGTCTTTCACGTCGGTGTCATGATTGAAGTAATGGCTGTAAAGATCGCGAATCTTCAGGAACTCATTTGTGTCGTCCAGCGCTTTGAAATCCTGCGATTCGTCGTAGTTTTTTAGGAAAGAATTCGCATACAAACCTACAGGGTCGACACTGATTGTTTTAGGGTAAGGCGGGCGCATATACGCGCCGGGCATGATGTCCAGCACCAGTGCCTTGGGGAATATTTTTCTGAATAGGGTTGTTGGGAATTCCCAGCAGAAAATCACATCTGGCTGCCAGTCGCCAAACAATTTTTTGAAGTACTTTACGTACTGCTCTTCTTTGTCGCCAAAGGAGTCATGATAGCTTTCAAGCAGGAAGTCGTCACCCAAACCGAAGAGACTGGCGTGTTCCTTGCCTTTTACGACAAAACTATTTTTTGCATTTATTTCAGTAATTTTGCTCTTCCGATTGAGCAAATCGAGCGTGTGAGAACCAAGCAAGAATTTAGATTCGCCTCCAGTGGCTTTTTCAAAAACCTTGCTGAATGGCAAAAGATAGGTCGCGTACGAACCCACCCGGAACTCGGGTAAGCCCATGTCGATACCAAAGTTTGACATGAATAAAGCTTTCTGGAAGCGCATCTTTCATCCTGAAGAGTGTCAGTCCGTAAACGTGCTAGCGTAACGAATGTTCGTCATTTCAGCGACGCTCTATGATTCGGACAGGAGGTTAATAAAAAATTGTACTATTTCGTTAGCTTGCTTGTGAATTCCGTTGAAGGGCAGGCACAAGTCAAGCTAAGGAATGATTTGGTTTCTTGCCTAAACGCTTACTTATAAGCGCCGGTTGCTCTACCCAAAAGCATGGTTTGCACTACTGGAGAGATGATTTTTTGCCATTCGTAGATCGCTGCGTTGGTTACGTAGATGGTATCGTCCGGTTTTATCACGATCTGCCGTGCGTAGAAGATTGCGGCCGGGTCACGCATGTCCAGACGTAAGACCGTAGGTTTTGGATTGGTTCCTTCCCCCATGCGAAAAACGAATACACCTTCCGGATTGGCATTGGCTTCTCGCAGTCCGCCGACACTGCCCAGTGCATCAAGCAGGCTGGTGCTTTGTGAGGGCATATCTTTCAGCCCGGGTTCCTGCACTGCACCCATAGCAACAAAGCGTTGACGCGCACGGTCCAGGACCACTTCCGAGTTGGGGCGCAGCAGCATGTTGTTGCCAGCCAAAATGTCTTCGTAGTTGAATTGTTGAACCTGGCTTCCGGTGCGTACAGTGACGTTGACTAGGTGCGGTTCCATGACTGGGCCACCTGCCTGGTTGACGGCATCGAGCAGGGTCAGTGGGCCTTGCAGAGTGCTGAAGCGCCCCGGAGATTTAACTGCGCCCGCGACCAGTACCGAACCCGACAGGTCGCCAACCAGTTCGACGTGGGTTTGCACGTCAGTGGTCACCCCTTTGAGCTGTTTGATGATCATCCGCTCAACCTGGTTGAGGGTCATACCCGCGACAAACTGACGGCCGACGTAGGGAAGTGAGATCATACCCTGATCGTCGATCCTGGTTTTGAGCTGGGTGCCGCCGGTGGACAGCGGCGCAAACAATGCCGAGCCCTCTGGCGCGTTGTCGGTGATCAGCACGCTCAGGACATCGCCGGGCATCAGTCGTGCCGATGGGGCGGTTGGCTTGGCAATGGATGCTTGCATCGGCCGCACGGCGCCCCGCATATAAGGGGCTATGGTGTTGGCATTGATCTCGACCAGGTTGTAGGTCGTGTTCTCGGATTCGATTGCGCCTTTGTACGGGCCAGCGCCTGATAAGGTGCCGCCGCATCCGGCCAAGCTCAAGCTTGCCAAGGCCAGTGCCGCCAGCTTTAGTTTGAAATATGATGGGACAGCAAGGGATTTAATCACGGTGATCCTCGATCGAAGCCAGGATGAAGCGGGTAATGCCGTACAGCATGAGTAGGCCAAGCAAGATAGTTGCCAGGTTATACAGGCGCTCGGGGTACAGAGCCAATTGGGGGGTGTTTGGGCTTACGACTGTCACCAGGGTGCGGATCTTTTTACTAGCTTCAATGCGCGCGTTATCAAGAGCGGCGATGGCCGTTGTGTAGCTGGCTTCGGCAATGCCGGCGTCCAGGGTCAGTTGCTGGAAGGCAGAGGCGACTACGTTCAGTTGTGAACCGTCAGTTGACGACACCAGCAGGCGTTTTTCCTTGGCCAGTTGCTGGGCAATGGCGTTAACCCTTTGTTTTTGCTGTTTCACTTGCGGCGAATCGGCGCGCAGTTTGAACTGCATCTCGGTCAATACGGCCTGTTCTTTGGTGTACTGGCTTTCGAGGTCGGCAATGATGGTGGCGCGGCTTTGTGCGGTGTTGGCGCCATCGAGTACTTTGTTGGTGTTCTGGAAGTCGATCAGTTCAGCTTTGCGGTCCGCGTATTGAACCCGGGCAGTTGCCAGTTCGCTTTTGGCGAAGGTCATCTGTTCGCGGGCAATGCTGTGGCTGACTTCGTTCACGAAGTGCTCGCTGGCTTCAAGGATGGTGCGCAGCATTTTTACCGACAAGTCGGGGGTAAAGGCTTGTACTTCAACTCGCAATAATCCGGTGGTTTCATCGTAGTTGGCCGCGACCATGCGCTGGTAGTACTTGAGAAGGTCTTCGCGTTGGGCGTCCTTGTCAAGCCAGAAGAACATGTCGCTGCGTTGTGCAGCGTATTGCTCGACCCAATGCAGGCGTTCTTCGAGCAATAGCATCATGTCCATGGACCCGATGTACTCGCGCAGGTAGAGAGTCTCTTCCCGGGACGCGGGATTGGCGCCAGTCAGCAGAGTCGCAAGGCCGGGCATCGCTGCAGCCTGATTGCCACCGTCCTGACGGACCACCACCTGGGCACTGCTGACGTAGCGATCAGTGGCGAATGCGCCGTAGTAGATGGCCGCCAGAACCATCGGCAAGATCACCAGGCCGATGGCCAGGCGCCAGCGCTTGAATTTACCCTTGCTGCTCATATGTGATGCATCCTTGAAGTCGAACGGTACTGCTTTATTAATCGGGGGAGTCAGGTGTTGTAAATCTTGATACCTTCGGCGACGTCTTCGTAAATCTGAATGCCGCCATCGCGTACTAGCAGCACGATATCGCAGAGTTTTTCTATCTCTGACATGCTATGTGTCACCAGCACAACTTTTGACTGCTGCAGTTTCTCTTGGAATACTTCGGCACACTTGCGCTTGAACTGTGCATCGCCGACGGACATCACTTCGTCAATCAAGTAGTAATCAAAGTCAAAGGCCATGCTCAGACCAAAGGCAAGGCGCGAGCGCATGCCGGATGAGTAGGTCTTGATCGGCTCATCAATCCAGTCACCGATTTCAGCAAAGTCCTGTACGTAACGAACCTTCTCGCGCATGTCGTCACCGACGGCCCCATAGATACGGCAGACGAATTTGATATTGTCGCGACCGGTCATACTGCCTTGAAAGCCGCCCGCCAAGCCAACCGGCCAAGAAATGCTCTTGTCAGTGATTACAGAGCCGGAGTCGGGAATGTCAGCTGCGCCCAGAAGGCGCATCAAGGTGGACTTGCCCGCGCCGTTGCGCCCGATCAGGCCGATATTCTTGCCTGGTGGGATCGACAGCGATAGGTTGCGGAACACATACCGACGTCCCTTCGGGGTCAGGTAGGATTTGGTAACGTTTCTAAGCTCGAACACGTTGGCCTGTACTCATCCGTTCTTCGTGGAAACAAGGTGCAAGCGGCGTGCGCGGTAGCTACCCAAGGCAATAAACAGCAACACCACAGTGAATGTGCCAACGTAGCCTTCCGACACCCCAGCTACGGGAGTGTAGTGAGGTAGGACTTCAGCGCGAATCAGTTCGACAAGGTGCAGGAACGGGTTGAGCAGCAGCAGCGGCATCATCGCTTGCGGCAGATAAGAGGCGGGTACTAATACACCGGAAATAAAGTAAAGCGGGAAAAAGGCCATGCGAATGACCATCTTTAGGCTGGGCAGGGCATGGGTAATCAATGCCAGCACCATGCCCAAGCCAAACGCAAACAACACTCCCAAGGTCAGTGTTGCCACCCACATCAGTGGATTGGTTACCGACATGTCGAAGCCATACCACGCGAAACCAAATACCAGAATCGCGTACACCGTGGCACTGATACAGGTTTCCACTAGCATCCGGGCAACATAGGTGTCGAGGGGCTTGATTTGCTTGTAGCCGAACAACGAGCGGTTTTCTCGAAGGCTGTCCATGAGGCGTAAGGCAGTGTTGCGGTATAGCAAAAAAGGTGCCATTCCTACCAGCACGAACACCGGGTATTCAACATCTGCGACTGTACGGCCGCGAATTAACGAGAACAAAACAGTAAAAATTAACAGGTGGCACACGGGTTCGATCAAAGTCCAGACCGCGCCCATACGACGGTCACCAAAACGGGCTCGTGCTTCGCGCAGCATCAGAGCGAAGATCACCGATTTTTGAATCTGAAACGAGGAACGAGGCTTCAATATGTTTACCGCAAAGCAGAGCCGGGCAAATGAATGCGCCGGGGAATTCATTTTCAGGAAATGCATGAAACCCGCGCGGTAAAGCCGGGATTCTATAGTCTTCCATGTTCTAAGGGCTGGGAGATTAATCGTTTCGTAGTATGAGCGTCAATGAAGAAGCGCTACCGTATGTAGGACAAGTCTTAATTTTTTAGCGATGACCGTCTATTCAAATGGCTGGCTTTTTTCGAGGAGTAAGGAATCGTAAGGGGTTGAGGGCGATATCTAAAAGCCACTATCCAGCTTGAGTTCGAGTTGCTTTTTATGAGGTTTTTTTGGGTGCTATCACCCTTTCTTGGAAAAAAGGTCAGCGCTTAGGGTTCGTTGCATCAGACTGCGATGTGGCTCACCTTGGTTTAAGAAAGGTCATATGTTGGTCGCTGGCATGAGTGCGATCGTAGTTGTCATGAGCGCCTGTCTATCAGTGAAGGAGCGCGTTGTTATTGAGAATCGAGCTGGTAAAGACTTCTTTTGTTTACCCGTAGCCCTGGAAAGTTACAAACTTGCGACGGTCTCTGCGCGTTGACATTCACTGACCATAGCCCGGTCCGCCGGTCGTGTTGCGTTTTCAGAAAATGCAGCCCCGCAGGCCCCATGTTTCGGCACTGGCCCGGGCCAACCTCAATGGCCTGGCCCGAGCGTCGGAAAACATCGTGCGCAATGCCATTCGTCATTCTTCTGTAGGTGGTGGCTTTTGTGCTGCCCTATGCCGCGCACGGTGGCGTGGCGGTGCCGGGAGGAGGTTGGGTGTTGTTGGGGGGATGTACCTCCTTGAACCCTGATTCTGGGGGTTACTGCGAAAAGGGCCGAAGGACCTTCAGGCCGGGTCGCTGCGCACCCCATCGCAGCCTGCGGCAGCGGCTACAAAGGTTGTAGCAGCGGTCGAGTAGAACGAGGCCGCGTCCGGCGGCGCAGCCGTCGTAAGCCTGGTGTTCCTGTTTCCGGAAGGGGCGGGAGGAGCGAAAAGCCGGACGCAGCCTCGCTCTGCTCATCAGCGGCTACAGGTTGGCGATGGGGCGAAGCGCTCTCCGGTTTGCCTGTTACGCCTTGGGTCTGCAGCCAGATGCGTCGTCGGCCCACTGTCAACTTTGACAGTATCGGGGTTGTGAAAACTGTTGCTTAATTCTTCCAAGGTCATGTGGTGCAGAGCTTTGGGCATGATCCTTAGGTCGCCCTTGCAGTGTTCAGACCGCCGCACAGCCTCGATAGCCACCGCCGTTCTCACGGCTACTATTGATCGCGTGGAGAGTGAAAACATGGCAACCCTGGATTCCCGCAACCGCTCAAAGGAGGCGCGTGATGCGTACCGCAAGGTTCGTACCCAGCGTCATCTGACCCGTGCGGCCAAGCTCGACGACCCGCTGCCTACGGCGACATTTGCCGCGATACTCGACCCGGTCGACGGACTGCTCAATGGTCCGCTGATCAAGCTCAACGGCCTGGATACGGTGATTCCGATCTGGTCCAACACCGGCAGTACCCCGGGAGACACTCAAGATCTGGAGCTGTTCATCGCGCCCGGTCATGTCACCGATCCGCAGGACCCGTCGTTCGTCCGGGTCTTGAGCCAACAGTTTGTCTACCCGTTCGCCGATACCTGGACCGGGGATTTCAATATCCCGCTCAATCACCTGCAGCCGGACGGCGCCTTTACGTTCAAGCATGAAGTGATTCAGTACACCGGCCAGGTGTCCACCAGTGCCCTGGTCAATCTGACCAGCGACACCACCGCGCCCAATGAACGTTCTGCGACTCCTGAGCCGGGGGCCATGGTGTTCAACACCAGCGAGCTGGATGACAGCAATATCGGCAGCGTCACCGGGGTTATCCCTGACTACCTCGACAAGGCCGCGGGTGATTCTGTGGTGTATTGGTACGCCAAAGACCCGTTGCCGGATGACCCGACCACGCTTCCTCCGGTGGAGGCTGCGCGGGAAGTGCCGGCCAATAACCAGATCACCATCCCCCAGGCGTATATCGAGACCCGGCAGGACGGCATTTTTTATGTGCTCTATACCTTGTTCGACCGGGCGCTGAATCGTAGTCGCCTTTCGGGTTACAAGCGCTTTACCGTCACCCTGGGCGCCTTGCCGAATGTGGTGGCCAAGCCTGAGGTACCGGTCGGAGCCAATGGCGCCGTGATCGATCTGGAAACAGCGGCCGGGGGTGTTTTTGTCGAGATCCCGACGTACACCGGCTGGAAGTCCGGGGACATGATCCGCGCCACCTGGGGCGGGCTGGATTTGCCCGCGGTGATTGCGCTGGAAAACACCGTCACCGAGATTCCCGTCCCGGCGCAGACACTGCGCACGGCATATGTCGGCGCTACCGGGCAAAAGACCACGACGGTCAGCTACGTGGTCGATCGGCAAGGGCGCGTATTTGGCCCGCAGCAGGACGATTTTCTGGTTGATTTCAGCGTCATTGGCCCACCGTTGCCTGATCCCGATCCGGACTTTCCAGACCCGACCAATCCGGTGTTGCTGGCCGGGGTGGTCAAAGGAGGTGGCGGCGATAACCTCCTTGACATCACGGATGCGAATAAACCGGCTGATTTCGAATTCACGATCTACGACCCGGTGAACGCTGGTGAAACCCTGGAGTTCTGGTGGGAAAACACCCGGGTGACGGAAGCGACTTTCACCATCACCACAGAAACCCCCGGCTCTACCAAAACCATCCAGATTCCCTGGGACTATATCCTGGCCACGGACAACGGCCCGGGCAAGCAGGTCTATTACACCATTGGCGACCCTACGGTGACGCCTAACCGGCAAAAGTCGCAGGTCACTTTGGTGGATGTAGTGGATGCCATTGTCATTGAACCCAATCCGGCGACGTTCCCCCATATAACCAGTCGGGGCTGGCTGGTGTGCTCTTCATTGCAGGCACCGGACAACGCCATTGTGGTGAGCGTGCCTGATCTATCGGCCTGGCTGGCGCCGGGGGATACGGTGGAGATGTCGTGGAGGCTGTTTCAGGACCGGACCGGCACCACCGAGATTACTTCCGCGGCATTGATCGACACCGTCACCTTGGGCGATGCGTCGAGCCCATTCCCGGTGACCGGGTTCAATTGGCGGGTCCAGCCATACGTGACGCATATTGCCCCGGCCTATAACCCGCCCGACCATCCGGAGGCCAATACGGTGGTGACGTATTCGTTCACCTACAAGGGTAAACGCGTCACCTCTTTGCCGGCCCCGGCCCCGGTGGGCATGTTCATGGGCAGTGGTGGTTGCATCATTCCTTGAATACGGCTTGATCCATGCGATGAACACTCCGGGGGCTGATTGCCGGAGTGTTCATCATTACGGCTGTGACAAGCGCGGGTTAACGTTCCAACACTTGCTTATCAACAATTCCCTGTTTGATTTGGGCTTTTTCCTACATTCAATGCGGAGGGTTAAAAGTAGCATCCGCACCTTTGTAAGTTTCGGCCTATTTCCAAGTAAGAGGATGGGCGTTAACAACGGTTAGTGAACCAAGGGTGAACCACAATATGTCAGCTACCAATCTGTTTAACTTGACCCCTCTAGCCAGCGCGATGAAGTACATCGTACTGGCTCAGTTTCTGGTGATCGCTCAACAAGCGGTTGCGGGCCCTATTATCAACGACGATGTCGTGATTGATCAGAACACCCCGCCTGACAGTTACACACTCAATACCCAAGCCACGTTAACTGCCAATAACGCCTCTACCTGGAATATCCGGGCTCAGAACGGGTCCACAGTCAATCTCAATTCCAGTTCGGTCACGACCAATGGCTCGGGCACTGCACTGGAGCTGTTCAACAGTTCGGGGGTCATCAACAACAGCCGTATATCCGGTGCTACCGCAGGCATGTTGCTGGGTTTCACTGCCACCGGCACCGGCTCAACGGCCGAGGTCAATAACAGTGTGATCAGCGGTGGCAGCCGGGGCGTGCATATCAGTGCCCGCAGCAACCTGACGTTAAACAACAGTGACGTGGTGGGCACCGATGCCAATGGTATCGGCCTGCTCATGTTTGATGGTACGGCCAGCGCCACGGGTGGCAGCATTGTCGGAGGCATGACCGGGATTGTGGTCCGCGACGATCCGAGCGAAGCGGGCGGTTCGCGTCTTGAACTCAATGGCACACGGGTTGAAGGCCAGGAGGGCTCGGCCATTCTCGTTCAGGGCGGTGCTGCTGACATTTCCGTGGGCAATGGCACGAGCCTGACCGGGGGTAACGGCGCACTGCTGGAGGTCAAGAGCAACGGCTCCGCCAACTTCACCGCCAGCGACAGCGCAACGCAACTGGTGGGGGACGTGATCGTTGAAAACGGCAGCACGGCAGACGTGACGCTGACCCGCGGCGCCAGCCTGACCGGTCGCCTGGAAAACCTCAGCGCACTGGCGGTCAATGACAGTGCCAAATGGGTGATGGTCGGCAACGGCGAGGTGGCCAACCTGGCCATGGACGGCGGAGCGATCCAGTTTGGCAGCCCGAGCGAGTTTTATCAGTTGTCCGTGGGCAACCTGTCCGGCAGCGGCACATTCATCATGGATGCCGATTTCACCACTGGCCAGGTGGACACCCTGAATGTCACCGGTACCGCTACCGGGGCGCATAAGGTCTTGATGGGCAGCAGCGGCGCCGACCCAACGGCTGACGGGCAGGTTCCGGTGATTCATATTGCTGCCGGTGATGCCACGTTTTCGCTGTTGAATGGTGCGGTTGACCTGGGGGCGTACTCCTATGACCTGATCCAGCAGGGCAACAATGACTGGTACCTGAACACGGCCAGCCGCGTTATCAGCCCCGGCACGCAATCGGTCATGGCGCTGTTCAATGCAGCCCCCAGCGTCTGGTACGGTGAACTCAGCACCCTGCGCAGCCGCATGGGCGAAGTGCGTATGGATCATGGCAAAGCGGGGGCCTGGAGCCGTGCCTACGGCAACAAGTTCGACGTGAGTGCGAGCTCCGGTCTGGCGTATCAACAAACCCAGCAAGGCCTGTCATTGGGTGCCGACGCGCCGTTGCCGGTGGGGGACGGGCAATGGCTGGTTGGTCTCATGGCCGGCTACAGCACCTCAGACCTGGACATGAGCCGTGGCACCAGCGGCACTGTCGACAGCTACTATGCCGGCGCATACACCACCTGGATGGATGAGCAGAGCGGCTACTACCTGGACGGCGTGCTCAAGTTCAACCGGTTCCAGAACGAGTCCAAGGTCCAGCTCAGCGATGGCCAGCAAACCAAGGGCAGCTTCGACAACAATGGTATCGGCGCGTCTCTGGAAGTCGGCCGCCACATCAAGCTCGACGATGGCTACTTTGTCGAGCCTTACACGCAACTGTCCGGTGTGATCATCCAGGGCAAAGACTACGATCTGGACAACGGCCTGAAGGCTGAAGGTGATCGCACGCGCTCCTTGCTGGGCAAGGTCGGGGCCACCGCCGGGCGCAACTTTACGCTGGACGATGGCACAGTACTGCAACCTTACGTGAGGGCGGCCTATGTGCATGAGTTCGCCAATAACAATGAAGTGCAGGTCAACAGCAATGTCTTCAACAACGACCTCTCCGGTTCCCGTGGCGAACTGGGCGCCGGCCTGGCGATGACACTGACCGACAAGGTCTCGGTGCATGCCGACTTTGACTACAGCAACGGCGACAAGATCGAGCAACCGTGGGGTGCGAATATCGGCATGCGTTACAGCTGGTAATCACGCGTCCAGTACACGTCAAAAACGAAAAGCGCGGGCCAGCGGTGTGGCCCGCGCTTTTTTTTGGGCTGTCGAAATCCATGCTCTGCGGGGTTTACCTGTCAGGTTTGACAGTATACGAGCGCGGGGGGCTGGGCATTAATAGTCACTTCATGCACCGGAGCGGGTCAGCTGTCGTGTTTGCTCGCCACGGGCCCCAGGAGGAGATCAGAAATGTCCAGAATCACGCGTTTTATCGATCAGAATATCCGTCGCATTCGCCCCAAGCCGTTCACCCTGGCGATGTTGCAAGACATCCCCGGCGGGCAGGTCGGCTTGCTACCGGCCAGCATTCAGGGCAAACCGTTAAAAGTTGAATTTGCCCCTTGGGACAACAGCAATCCAACCCCGGAAAACCCCGAGAGCGTAGAGCTGTTTTGGGATGAGGTATCGGTCGGGATCAAGTCCTGGAGCAGCCGAATCGAACCTGACGATTTTTTCATTGAGGTGCCCGCCCTGAATTTGAGCCAGGGCCGGCATGAGGTGGATTACCAGCTGATTTTGGCCACCGGGCAGACCGAACCCTCGGACATCCGGGTCCTGACCATTGATTTGCAAGCCCCGGCGCTGAATAACCCCAGCGAACTGCTGTTTCCCGCAGAGGTCCTGACCGCAGGTGTCACCAAGGACTATCTCGCGGCGTACGGCGACAGCGTAAAGGTCAATGTGCCGTTCCATAAGGTCGCCGCGCCGGGTGACGTGATCGTGGGTGAGTGGAAAAACCTCAGCAACGGGGTATCCCACTCTTTTCGCAGCCAGCCGTTGACCGAAGATGACTATGAGGATCGGGTGCAACTGACGTTCAGCGGTGATTTCTTTCGTGACACGGTCAAGGACGGCCAATGGCAGGTAACTTACCGGGCCGAGGACCGGGCCGGCAATTCGAGCCCGGTATCGACGCCGGTCCCGATAACGATTGCGGTCCTCAGGCCACCGCGTGTAGCGCCTTACCCATGGGTCGTTGAAATCGGCGACACGCCAGCCGAAAGCGGTGTGCTTAAAGCGTTGAGTGCGCTGGGCGGGGCCACAGTGCGCATCCCTGAAGAGGCGGTGTACTTTGATGAAGACACCGTTGAGCTGCAGTTTGGCGAGTCGGGCAGCCAAGGGGCCATCAGCGTGCCGGTCAGTGCCCAGTCACGGGATGTACATATTCCCAAAGAGAACATTGCCGCCTGGATGAAAAAGACCTTGCCGGTGTATTACACCATTCACTTGCCCGATGGCTCCAGCGTGCCCTCGACACCGCTGACGCTGACCATCAGTGAAGTGGACAAATACAGTTACCCGGTTCCGCAACTGGCGGCTCCCTTTTCGGACCCGGTGTCGAGCGGGGCCATCCCCGGGACGGGGCTGCCGATTTCGCAACGCAAGTGGGCGTTCATCAGCACCGACTGCCTGATCAGCATCAGCGTGGAAGGCATCGGGGTCCTGGACAAGCACCGTGTGACTGCGGCGCAAACCGAGGCCGGGGTGGTGGTGACGGCGCCGAAAAGCCTGATGTCTGGCTTGCCCGTCAACCAACGATTCATCGTGCAGACCGAGGTCAGTTTTGACGATGGCGCCACCTGGTTCTCTTTCGTTGAGCTGCGGCCCATGCTCAAGCCCTGAGAATGTCGAGCCCCGGGTTCAAGCCCCTGTTGCAAGGGGCTTGAGTGACTCACTGATAGGTGAGGGTGAACGCCAGGGCGCCTTCGGCGTTGCCGCCGTTGATCTCGCTGCGTTCTGCGGTCTGGTAAAACCGGGCGGTGAAGCCCAGGGTTTTGTCTTTATTGTTCTCAATCGTACCGAATGACACGTCGGCGCCCAATGGCACCGGGGTAACCCCGTCCTCGTGCAGAATTTGTATCCCCATGCCGGCAGCCGTCGAGCCATTGCTCAGGCTGAATACCCCGTCGCTGCCATCACCGACCGGCTGCGAGCCGTTGGCGCCGTCGAGCCGGATGTACGCGGTGGCCTGATCGGTGTCGGTCGGATCTGCCTCGCAGCTGGACAAGGTGATCGAGAAGCGCGTGGGGGCCGTGGTGAAACCGGGATGGGTGAAGTCCGACGTGTTCCAGTCGCCCAGCGGCACCGGGTCGACACTGACCGGGTTAGCGCCCACGGCGCATTGCGACTGGATTATGGTGCCATGCAGGCCATAGCGAAGGCCCAGGCCCAGACCGGTAAAAAAGCCGTCGAATAATTGCCGGTTCAGGGTATGGGCTCCCGGAGCAATGGGCCCGGTCTTCACCAGCGTGACTTTGTTGCGCAGGCGCCACAGCAGGAACGGGCTAATCATGCGTCGGATCGTTACCGCGTCGAACGGCACGGTGGGTACGCCGTTGACCGGGTAGAAGGTCGTGCTCCCGGTGCCGTTGAACGGAAACTCCAGGGTGATGCAGACACCCACGCCATCAATGTTGGTTTGAAAGATCTTTGTCGGGTCGGTACAGGCATTGATCCCGCTGACCATGGGCGAGGTCGCCCGTGCATTGAATTCCAGCACTACGCTGCCGTCGGTGCTGCAGCGGATTTCTGCGCTGTTCTGGCTGTTGGTGAACAGCAGTTTTTCTTTGGGCCCGAAGATGCTGCCGATGGCGGCGTCGCGGGGTACATAGACGTTACCCACATCGGCCTGGAAATCCATCGGCCCCGGTGGGGTGTTGTCCCAGCGGCAGGTGTTCGCCACGGCGGGCAGGGCCAGTTGCCATCCGAGCAGGATGCCCAGCAGGCTGAGCCCGCGTCGCAATAATAATGTCATGGGTATGTTCCTTCAAAAGCGAAATGGCGCGACCGGGCGTCGGCGCCACGTGATGGGGTGGTTTCAGTGGCAGGCCAGGGTTTGCACGCGGTAGCCCCGATCCTGATCCATGCTCTGCGGATCGACCTGCAGCCGGCATTGCTCGGTGCTCTCATCTCCCCAGCGCACGTCGAGTGCCTGGGGACGGTCATGGGTGCTGAGCAGGATCTGGCCGCCCTGGCCGACAACACCGATTTGCGCACCTTCGGCGTCGATCACCTGGGCACCAAAAGGCAAGGGCTGGTCGTTGAAACGGGCACTGATGAGCAGGCGTCGCACCGAGCGTGCGTTGAACGTGGTTTTAACCACCGCACCGCGCCGGGGTACAACCTGGGTGGTGCCGTTGTCGATGTCGATTTCGGGGCCCAGCTGGTCGGTTTCGAGTTCGACCTGATTGACCCGATAAGGGCGCAGATAGGGCATCAGGGCATAGCCGCGGGCACTGGTGCGAACCCCCGGAACGTTACTCACACCGACGCCCTTGACGCCAGGTACATGGACCAGGCCTGCGGTTTCCCCCAGATAAGGGCCGAGTTCAATACCCTCAGCGTGCAGCAACACGGCGCCATTGGCGCTGAAGGAGCGGCTGCTGTAGCCAGAACCCTGGCTCAACCCGGCGCTGAAGTTGCCGTAAGGGGTCTGGTAGCCCGCCGATAACTCGGCTGATTTTTGCTGTCCGCTATCATTGGCCAGTGCCGCGCGGTAACTCAGGCGATGCTGATCGAGGCTGCCGCTGAGGCTGCTGCGCTGACTGAACGAGTCACCGTTGTGTTGCACGTCGAAGGTCGCGGAGGCGCTGTGGGCGAAGTCCAGCGGCACCGAAATGCTCAGCCCGAACTGGCGGTCGATGCGCTCGCTGCGGGTGCTCAGGGACTGGCTGGCGAACAGGGTGTAGGTGACATCCCGGTAGCGGGTATTGAAGTTGAATTGAAACTGGCGCCGTTCGTAATCACTGCGCCAGAAGTCTTCCTGGGAAAAGGTCAGATTAAGGGAACTGCGCGTGCCGATATTCTGGTAGACCGCCGCCTCGAGCCGGCTGCGGCGACTGCCGTAGAAGCGCACGTCCTGGGCGCGCTGGCGCACGGCTTCATCGAAGTCACGGTAGCCCTCGGTGGAGTAACGATACCCGGCAAAGCGCAGGCTGGTACGGGTCGGGAAGGTCTTGCCGTATTTGATGGCGTAACTCATGCCCTGCACCGAGTCCAGGCCGGGGATGCCCAGTTCGGCATCGGAGCGGGTCACGTCCAGGGCCATTGCTCCGAGGGCACCCAGATCCTTGGCCACGCCGAGGCTCACGGCCTGATAAAAGTCAGCGCTTAACAGGCCGCCATACAGGGTCGAGCCCCAGCGGGTACCCACGCTGAGGGTGCCTTGCCACAAAAGCGGATCTTCCATGTCGCTGGCGGCGTTGTATCGACCGAGGGCGGCGCTGTAGCGCCAGGTGCCCTCGCGCAACAGATTGCCCAGGGTGGCATAGGGCTGGCTGAAGCGGCGGACCTGCCCGTCGGCTTCGGTCAGCACCACTTCCAGCTCACCGCCACCGCCGCCGGTACTCAGATCATCGATTTCATAGGGGCCGGCGCTGACGTAGGTGGAGTAGATCGGGTAACCGTTTTGCAGCACTTCGAGCCGTGCCCGGCTCAACGCGACCCCGCGGATGACCGGTGCATAGCCTTGCATCGCATCGGGCAGCATCCCCGCGTCCGAGCTGACCAGTGCCCCCTTGAGCGGGAGGCTTTTGAATACTTCACCACCGGTGAAGGCTTCGCCCAGGGTCAGGTTGGCGTTCATCCCCGGCAAGTCCCGCTGGGCATAGGTGTAGGCGCGGGTCCATTGACGCGCGCCTCTGGTGCCCTGGCGCCCGCTCTGGTTGGTGCGCAAACGCCAGGGGCCGAGATTGATCCCGGCATTCAGATACAGATCCTGGTTGTCGTTTTTCCCGCCATACCGGCTGGAGCCTTGTTGCGCTGACACCTGATAGCTGAGGAAGGCCGCGTTGATCCCGTGATCCCAGCGGGCCGGGTCGACATAGCCGACCACGTCACGGTGCATGGCAATCTGCGGGATGGAGACCGACAGCTGCAATTCGCCGCCATTCAGGGTGGTGCTGGCGCCGGGGATCAGCGTACTCAGGTTGACGCACTGATTGTTCAGTTGCTCGGGCTCGGCGATAGCGTTGAGACGCACACCGAACTGCTCGAGCAGGGTCGCCGTCAAACACGGTGTCAACCCTGAGGAACCGTCCCGGATGAATTCGATTTCATGTGGCCCCAGGTAGTCCTGGTTGACCCGGACCTCGACCCGATAACGCCCGGGGCCGAGGTCGGGGGTATCGGCCAGCGCCTGCAGCGCCAGTCGCCCGGCATCGGCCGGCTGACCGGCACTCTGAAGCATGAAGCCGGGCTGGAACGCCAGGCCGGGACTCGCCTGTGCCGGTACCGGCGCGATGCACGCAGCACCGCCGCTGCTGATCAGCAGCCAGTGGCCAAGGCGCAGGCGAGCAGGCGAGCGCCATCGTCCTGAAAAAAGGATCATGGTGAGGTTCCTGGCAAAAGGAGTGAGTGGGCGATCAGGGGGCCGACTGAACCGGCACGGTCATCTGCGCGGTGGTTCCGCCGTAATCGTTGATCGTGGTGAAGACCACTTGCAGGCCGGGGCCTGGCGGGAGGTTGTCCAGCGCATAGACGGTGCGCTCCAGCGGGGCGGCCATCACCGGCCGTTCAATGCGCCGTGGCTGGCCGTCGACCATGAGCTGCAGCTGCTTGAAGGTGTAGTGAAAGGGCGTCGGGTTGTTCAGCACCAGACGGGGCTTGCCGTCGCGGCGTTGTATCGACCATTGCAGGTCCTTGAGCCGGGCCTGGGGTTTGTCCTTGAGCTGGCTGGGGCGATAGAAGAACTTGATGCGGGTGCGAATCGCTATGTTGAGGACGTTGCTCTGCTGATTATCGACCTGGGGGATTTCCTGGGCATTGAAGTAAAACAATGACTCGCGATCGGTCGGCAACGTATGGGGCAAGCCATTGATCTGGACTTGCTGTTCTTTGCCCGGATTGACCCGGAACAAGGGCGGCGAGGCCATGAACGGTACGGCGGTGGTCGTGTCGTCGGCCTCGGTGTTGACCCAGGTCTGCACCGCGTAGACTTTATCGCTGGGGTTGGCG
Source organism: Pseudomonas sp. D1HM (assembly GCF_019266105.1). Lineage (NCBI taxonomy): Bacteria > Pseudomonadati > Pseudomonadota > Gammaproteobacteria > Pseudomonadales > Pseudomonadaceae > Pseudomonas > Pseudomonas sp. D1HM. The sequence goes on from NZ_LRMN01000006.1 coordinate 58,593, forward strand.
ATCACCAGGGACACGTTGCGCTTGTCACCGTCGAACACCACACGGCTGCTGCTCAGGGTCAATGAGGCCTGGCTCAAGGGTGCGTAGGCGGATAGAAACAGCGCGCCCACGGCGCCGATGCGCACCGTGCGGCGACGTAACGCATTGATGGATTCGAACATGAACATTCCTCGGGGTGACACCTACGGGTGCGCAGAGCCGGGCGCGCCTTTTGAGTGCGTGGCCGCACTCAAAAGGCCGGGGTTTACGGGAGGGCGACGACGAAGTTGATGTTGGCGATGACGGGCCCGCCGACGACGTTTGCCGTGGTGGAGCGGTATTTCGCGTTGAACACCATTCGGGTTTCGCCGGTCTCGTTGAGCGGGTACGCCTTGGAGTCGGTGCCGTGATCGACGTGGGTGCTGTCGTTGTCCTTGATCGCCAGCGCCACACCTTCGGCTCCGCCGGTCTGGATGCCGTAGTACTTGCCGTCGGTACCGGCATTGCCGTGGGTGCTGGTGAACTGGACGGTGGCGGTTTCACCGGCGGTAAATCCGCAGGCCGCGCCATCTTTGATCCGCAGGGCAAATTCGCGCCCGCCGGCTTCCTGGTCGGCGTTGCCGCCGAAGTCGGCAACTGCTACATCGCCCATAAAGATCGGCCCGGGTGCACCGGTGCTGGGATCGATCGGGTCAATCGGACAGGTGTTGGTGTTGATGTTGCCGGTGAAGTTGATTTGCCCGGTGCTTGGCGCTGCAACTGCTGAAGTGCCCGCCAGGCCTGCAGCCAGCCCAAGGGTCAGCGCAAGTAAAGACTTCGTCATGTTACGTATCCTTGAATAGTTGACCGGCACGCCGAGGTCGAGACGGCGCCGGTGTGACACTCCGATAAAGTGCCGACGACATTGAGGGGTTGGTACGGTGTCTCGACGCGGGAATGTTAAAAGCGGCAGGCAGGGGGATATATGAGAGAACTCTCAGTTATCGAGGGCGCAGGGGCGATGCGGTTCGGGGAGGGCAGGCGGCCAGTGGCCGGGCACACCTTTGCGGTGTGCCCGGCCATTTCAATCACTATGGGTCATGCAACGGACGCTTAAATCACGGGCAGCACTCTGGGTTTATGCACATTCTGCCGGCCCCGGAAATAATCCTGGCCTTTCAAGACCGTATTGTCCGGCACATACCGTTCGAGGGGAGGGGGCGGGCTGGGCGGGGCAACAGCTTTCTCACCCAGTGAAGCCAAAATGCCTTCCTGCATGGACTTGCTCGGCGTGTGCGCCGGGAGCCCGTAAGTCCGTGGTGCCTGGACACCTCCGGATTTCGCTGCTGCCGCCAACCGCCAATTGCTCTGCACAACGCCACTCATTGCCCCGGTGATATCGCTTTCTGTCAGGAAACCGAGGGCGCGCGAGGTATCGGTGCCACTGGATGACGCGCGGATACTGTTGGCGCTGGAGGCGCTTGAGACTCTGGCGCTGGAAGTGCTGCTGCGCAGGATCGGGGCCGGGCTGGCCGAGTGGATCACCGGTCTGGGTGCCGGGGGTTTGAAGGCCTTGAAGTTCGGTAATGCAATCGCACTGAGGCCCAAGCCGATCCAGCCGAGGGTTTCGCGGGTGCGTTGGTCCCGGGTGAACATGGCGACGCCTTCGACGCCCATCGCTGCCGCCGTTGCGCCCCAGGTGATCGCTGCCGGTGCAGCGGTGACTGCGGCAGTAGCCACAGCCCCGGCCATGGCCGCGACGCTGGCACTGGCGCCCAGAGCCAGGGCCGTGGTGGTCGCGGTTGACGCTGCGGAGGCGATGACCGCGCTGATCAGGGGGCCGGGATTCCACGTCACGATCGACAACACAATCCCCAACACCGTGGTCGCGGCTGCGACGCCGGCATTGAACCAGGGGTTATTGATGATTTGACTGCGGCCGGTGGGGTCGCTGAAGGCGATGGGGTTGCCGGTGCAATACATGTAGCAATTGATCCCGCCAGCGCCAAAGGGGCTCAGCGAGTCCGGGCTGTGAAAGCGCATCAGTCCGGGGTTGTAGGCGCGGTAGCCACGACCGAGCAAGTACCAACCGCTGGCCGGGTCGCGCACCTCGCCGTTGAACCCTGGCAGGCTGTTCAATGGTTCATCGCTGCTGCGTTCGCCATAGGCGCTGTAGACGGCCGTGCGCAGGCTGGCGCCCTCGAGTTCACCGATCACGCTGTGTTTGGCGTCGGTGAGCAACAACAGGGTTTTAGAGGGATCGCCGGGGGTCTGTTGCCCCAGTGGCTGGGTACCGTGGTAGAGCCACTGCGTGTGGTGGCCGTCTTGCACGGTGTGGCTGACGTTCTCTGCCTGATAGAAGCGCAGGGCTTCAGCGCTGCCTTGCGCGGTGACCCCCAGCAGATGGTTGTGCGCGTCATAACGGTAGCTGCTGAGCGCTTGACCGGCGGCGGTTTTCACCGCCAGCAGACGGCCCTGGCTGTCATAGCTCAATTGCTGGCCAAGCTCGTCAAGCGCCAGGTTGCCATCGGCATCGTAGGCGTAGTCGCTGCGCAAGGCCTGATAGCTGGGATGGCTGTGGCTGGCGCTCACCAGTTGGCAGGGATCAGCGCTGGCAAAACCGAACTCGGCGATGTCCTGGCTGCCGTCGGCGAAATTGGTACGGGTGTAGATGATGTTGTCCAGCGCATCGAATTCGTAGAACTGCCTGACGATGGCATTGGCGAAACGGTCTTCGGGCAATTCGCTGCCGGCGCATTCATACAGTTCGAGCCGCCCGCGCAGGTCGTAATTGTAGGTTTCCAGCAGCACCGTCTGGCCCGCGATCTGCCGATGACAGGTGGCCAGGTTGCCGTCGGCCAGGTACGTCAGGTCGATCTGCTGTTCGGGTTGCAGCGGTTGGCCCTGGCGGTCGCTCAGGGTCAGGGTGCGCCGGGTTTCGCGACCGATATCATCGAAGTCCAGTGCCGTGATCAGGGTATTGCCGGTGCCCAGGTCGGTGCGGGTGGTGCGATGCAGGCGCCCGCAGGTGTCGTACTCAAAGTTTCCTTGCAGTTGGCCTTGGGTGATGCGCAACAGCCGTCCGGTGTTTGCGCTGACGTCGTATTCGGCAACGGTGGTCTGCCCGGCAATGTCGGTGCAGGACAATTGCCGGCCCTTCAATGAACTGATGTAGCGGGTGTGCCACGTCGTCTTGCCCGGCTCGGTCCAGGTTTCATCAGTCAGATGGCCGGTTGCACTGTAGGTGAACGCATAACTGCCCTGAGTATTGCTCGACCGGTCGAGATTGCCGTTGGCAGGGTCATAGTTGAACGTTGCGTTCTCATCCGGTGCTTCGATCACGGTGGGTTCGGTGGTCAGGCCGTGCCGGTATTGGTAGGTGAGCTGTTTGCCGCTCGGTGTTTGCCGTCGGCTGGGTTGCAGGCGTGCGCCTTCATACTCCAGTTGCTCCACGCGATCCCCGACGGTGAGCCGGGTCAGACGGGAGAGGCCGTCGAAGCGCTGCTCGCCCACGGTGACGGCCGGGCGCAGCTTGTTGCCAGGTTTGACCGCCAGCGAGGTGGCCAGCGCGGCAGTGCTATGGGCCGCGTAGGTGTGGTTGATAACGGTCAGGTCGGGCAGCGTGCTGCTGAGCAAACGCCCCCAGCTGTCGTAGCGATGGCGGCTGACCCGGCCAAGCGGGTCGACCTCTTCCGTGCAATTGCCCAGCCCGTCGTAGCGGTACCGCTGCAGGCTGAGGCGGTTCCCGGCCAGGTCCTGTTGTTCGGTGCTCAGCGGTTTGTCAAAACGATTACTCAGGGTAATGGTCTTACCCATGCCCTCGGTCCATTGTTCGTGGATAAAGGTCAGCGGGTTGTTGTGACTATGCCGGGTAATGCCATCAGCCCCGGTCACGCTGGCCTGCTGACCCCACAGGTCGTAGCTGAAGCGGCGGGTCAGGCGCAGGTCGGTTTTTTCCAGCCAGTCGATCTCGGTTTCTTCGCTCAATTGCCCGAGGGCATCGTATTGCGCGGTGTAGATGTCCCGGTAGACCGGCGGGTTGCCATCGGCATTGTCGTGGTCTTGCAGGGCTTCGCGCACGGCGCGGCTGAGGCCGTCGAACCAGGTTTGCGTCCTGACACCCTTGACGTCCTTCAGCTCCTGGCCGGGGAGATCGGTCACCGGTGTCTCACCGCGGCCTGCCGGGCGGATCAGGCGATAACGAAAGGTGCGGGTGGCGGCGTACTCGGTGTCGGGGGCTTCCGTCTCGGTGAGCACACGGCCCAATGCATCGTAGGTGAAGCGCAATTGCTCATCCTGGTCGCTCAGGAGCAGGGGTTCGCCGTTGAGCAACGAACGCTCTTCGGTGGTGTGTTTACTGACGTTATCGAAAAGGCTGGTCAGGGTCTGCTCGGTGACCAGCACCGTCTCACCGTCGACAGTGGCATGGGTCGGTTTTTTCTTGCTGTAGCGATAGTCCGTGACCAGTGTGTGGTCAGGGTTATCGGCGAAGGTCAGGGCTTGCTGTTGACGCCTGCCGTGGCTCAGCGGATCGGCGGGGGTGTTGAAGTAGCGATAGGCGCAACGTTGCAGCAGGCGTGCTTGCGCGCTGTCCAGTTCCTGCAACTGCTCTTCGGCCAGGGCCACCCACGGTGTCTGGTTGGCACTGGCCGCGATGGCCGGTTGCGAGATGTAGCGGTAGAGGGTCTGCAAAGTTGGCGCACCGTCTTGCAGTTCAGGGATCAGCGTCGCGTCGCTGGCGGGGAACACCGTGCGGCTCTGCAGGTGCCGCACAAACCCGTACGGATCGGGCGGACAGTCACCAGGCATACCGTCGGCCGGGTACCAGCTGGAGACTTCACGAATGCCGTTGGCTTGCACCTTGAGGGTCTGGTTACCGTGAATGTCGTACTCATTCAGCTCTTTGTCATGACGCCAGGTTCGCGGATCATCGGTGAGGTCCCACAGGGTGGCGACCCGTTTGGGCAACTGACATTGGCGCACCTGATTGTCAAAGGTGTCTGTGTCGTTGGCGTAATAGGTGGTGGTGACGGTTTTTCGGTGGTTGCCCTGGGTCGTGAGGAGCGAGGTCTGCAAATGGAAGCGGTTGAAGGTATGGGTCGTGGTGCGCACCGCGAGCTGATTGACCATCAGGCGTTCAGTGACTTCATAGGTGTAGTCGCCGATGACCTTGTACAGGTTGTCGAGGCCATCGTCGGTCCAGTCGATCGGTGAGTTGTAACCGAGGAAATTGTTGCTGCTGTAGGTGTAGTCCACCGTGGCGACAGGCTGGCCGGCGCCGGGGTCGGTAACGTGGCGGGGGACCCGGGCCACGTTCTGTTGTCCGCCGTCGCCGGGGAACGCATGACCTGCATCGCCATATTGCAGGGTTTCACGGCCGCCCATGGGGGTCCACACATCCTTGATGCACAGCAGCTCGCGTATGGGTTCATAGTCGAAGCGCCAGCCGGCATCGTTGTTGGTGGGCAAGGTGATTCTGCTGACCCGGTCACCTTCCAGGTGCATCAGCACGCGTTCCGAGGGTTCTCCGCCCACCGCCGGGAGGTGGAACTCAACGGTTTTTGCCGTGGTGTTGCGGATCACCGCCAGTAGCTGGCGCTGATCGTCCCTGACGGTGCGTAGCATCCGTGGCAAGTTGCCCTCGCCGTAGCTCAAGGTCACGCCGTGTCCCTGGGATGAATACTGATGAACCGGCATGGCAATTTGCGGAGTGGGGCCCATGAGCTTGAGGATTTCTACCAGGCCGGATTTGTGCACCACCTTGAAGTCGCCCCGGGGGTCGCCACTGATGTCGTAGAGCTGAAAGTTTTCGATCTTTTGCTCTTTCATCAGCATGCGTGCAGGGTTGCCCGGGGCGCGTGAAGTGACCTTGAAACTTTCCCCCGAATGCACCGATAGCACCTGATTGCTCGGCGTGTATTGGGTCAAGGCCAGGTTCCAGCCCAGGCCAAAACCGCTGTCGAGTGTATTGAGCGGGTTGAAGGTGAGTGTCAGCGGGACGGCCGGGCCGCTAAGGTCGTTGGTTTTGACTTCGGGCAACGACACGCTGACGGTATATAACCCGGTGCGCGGATCGACGCCCGTTTGCACAAAACTCAGAAAATTGAACGCGTTGGAGTGAACAGCCGTCGCGGCAGTCATAGGGGCAAACCTCGATTACTTTAAACACAGTCGCCGTTAAATAACAGGTACTTACTTGCGCTCTATTCGAATGCACGAAAGATGCCCGTGAATAGTGCCGCCTGAATGGAATCGAACTTTGCGAACCCCCGGCACAACGATTTCGCCATTGGGCACGCCGGCCAGCGCTTCAATGTTCAAGTATTCCAGGGGCGGTGTCGTCGTGGGTTGTTTAATGGTCAGTATTTCAATTTCCCAGCCTTGGTTATCTAAACAGCCACTTGAACTTTTATCATCGAAGTACGTAATGCTCAGGGCAGAGTCAACATTCAACAGGCGCGTGGTATAGGCCTGGTCATTGGTGCAGCCGTAGCTGCTAACGATATGATCGCCCACGGTGGCCGGAATCACACATTCCACGCTGACGTCTTTTTCCCTGACGTAAATACTGCCTGCGGCTTCCACCGTCAGGCTAATGCCCAGGCTGATTAAAAGACTGGCAGTCAGAGTGCTGGAGAGATTCATAGTGAACTCCTGAATGTTTACGGGGACAGGTACAGGGGCCGTATGACGGCATGGGAATAAACACTAACAGCCTTTTCAGCGACGCAAACCTAGCAGTTCTGCTAGTACCCAAGTGCGGACTTGAGGGGTAAAAATTGTATTCACTGAACGCGCCCCGGTTATTCCATCAGCGCGATTATTTGAATGCAGAGAACCTTCCTCATGATTGAATTGAATCCGGTCCCGACGATTCCCGCATTAGAGGCTGACAATGCAATTGATCTGGTGAAGTTGGGAGATTCAGCACTCCAGACTTATATCCATTATCCGGGCATTGAAACCGGTGAAGGCGATTTGATTAACTTGAACTGGCGCGGCTGTGCCCACGATGGCGCGGTGGTGGATGAATTGATTGCGCCGATTGAAGTAAGAGTGGTCGATTTGACGCCTGAGGGAGTATTGGCCCAGATCGAAAACAAAACGCTGACCGATCTGGATCAGGGCTGGGTGTTTTATTCGTACAGCGTCAAAAAAGCCGCTGAGCCGGATTACGGCGACGAGTCACGGCGGCTGTTTTTCTATGTCGGCAAGCGGCCAAGGATCAGTGCGGATTTGCCAGTGTTGCAGATCAAGGAATCCCATGACCTGCACTACGACTTGAACACCGGCTCGCGGGCCCAGCCCACTGTCATGCTGGTGCCTTATCAGGCGATGGCGGCAGGCGATGTGGTGACCTTGCACTGCCGGCGCTTCAATGCCGACGGCAGGGAGCTCCTGCCGCCGATTGCCAAGGACACATCGGTGAAGGCCGCGCACGTCGGCAAGCCGCTGGCCTTGCCGCTCACACGTTCGGATCTGCTGCGTGTCGACGGGGGGCGGGTCGAGATCAGCTACGGCATCCAGTACGCCGATACCTCGCTGGAAAAGACGGTATCTGCTTCCCAGACCCTGCAACTGCTGCCGCCGCCCACGGCGTTGCTGCCGGCACTGACGATTGTCGGTCATGGCGGCGGGCCGATTAACCCGGTGCAGTTCCCCGAGGGCTTGCCGGTGCGCATCGAAGGTTACCCCGGCATGAGCGTGGGTGATGACGTGCTGTGCCACGTTCACTCCGATGCCTCGGCCGTCGAGCCGCTGGTGCTGCCGATAAGGGTTGATGCCTCGACCCTCGACAAGGGCTTTATTGACAGCCGGATTGACCCGCAATGGCTGCTCGCCAATAACGGTCAGGTCATCAGCCTGCAGTATCAGTTTGCCTGGATCGGCAGTGCAGGTTCTTCACTCGAACACGCGGTAACCATTCGCGAGCCCCTTGAACTGGAGATGCCCATCGTGGTGGGTGCGCGTCCGGGGCAAGAGCCGGTGGAAGGCGAAGGCGAACTGGAGGTGCTGAACCTCAGTGTCACGGGGGTCGATGTGCGCATCGATTCCCGTTACGGAGCCAACGACAAGGTCGAAGTGTTCTGGGCCGGGTATGGCACCACGGGTTATGCACGGGTTGATACGCCGACGGCGCCGGACAGCAAGACATTCAATATCGCGCCGCAGTTCATCCCGGCCAACCTCGGAAAAACCGTGCAGGTGTACTACTGCGTGACCCCGGCGGGAGAGAGCGTGGCAATCAAGTCACCGGTGTACGGGCTGAGGGTGCTGGCCATACCGCTGGATTACTACCTGAGCATTCAGTCCAGGCAGGCGCAACAGACCAACGGCCGGATCCTGCTGAGCAAGATCCCTGCTGAAGGTGAGCTGTTCTCACTCAGGGCCTGGGTCTATATGCGTGAAGGGCACACGGTCAACGCAATGATGACCGGCAAGGACATCAACAATCAGCCCCTGACATTGCCTCTGTTTAACGACTACCGCGTCACCGCCGCCGATGTCGCCAACAAGCAAGTGTCGACCCATGTCAGCGCGGCCATCCTGCGGCAGTTTCAAACGGGGCCGGTCACGGTGCAGGTCAGCGTGATCTATGAGCCAGGGGCTGAAACCAACTACCGCGAAGCGCGTTTCACACTGGAAGCATGAGGCTGAGGGATCAAGAGGTGTCCGGGCACACGGTGTTCGGCTTACGACGTCATTTCATACGATGAGGGGCAATGACATGCCTGCGAAGCGAGTTACCCAACGTGAATATCTGAACTGGATGGCATTGTCGCCACGCACGAACAAGTGGAGTGCGTTCGTGGCCTATGACCGTGACAAGTGCAATCAACTGCTGATGCAGGAGTACATCGAGAAGTTCGACAACGACTCTTATTTGCCACCAATCGATGAACCTTACGCCACCGGGGAAACCACCTGGCATTGGCAGCTGGATTACGTCACCGACGTCCCGCGGTTAAGTTTTGAAAATAACTCCAACGATGACACGTCCGCTGAAGTCAACATGAGCATGGCCGTGGTCGGCGGCACCCAGGTGTACCTCAACGATGCGGGGGGCACGCCGGAAGTGACCATGATCAGTTCATTCGATCCGCTCGATCACCCGGAACTCCAGGCCAACCGGGTGGCGTTGAAGGACGTCAAAGGGGAAGTGAACGGCGCCGGCAGCGTGACCCTGGACCTGGGCGATCCGGACGTCCAGAAGTACATATGGGAAGTCAGCGGGTCGAGGATTGAGCATGAACGGCGCGTGGCGGGGGCGTTTTTCAAACGCAAGTTCCGTGAAGCCGAACCCAAGCGCAGATCGTTCAAGCTGGGCACGCTGGCCTACACCGAACAGGAATTCTTGAAACCGGCGGTGTTCAAGATCCGCACCGTGATGGAGGAGGGTGCGCAGAATATCTCTGCGGCCAACTTTGGCAGCGGGGCGGTTGAACTGCGGATTGCCATGAAAGACGAACTGGAAGGCGGGTTGCCCGGTGCAGACTGGTTGTATCCGATCCCCAACGATATGCCAGGGATCAACTCATCCCTGATGTTCAGTCATGAGCAACTGATGCTGAATATTATCGGCCAAGGGACGGCGCTGGCATTTGGTGCGAGTGCACCGAGGTTCGATACGGTCAAAAACGAAGAGGGATTTGTCGAAGTCATTAAAGTCAAAAGTGGCACCTCGGGGCATTTCAGGCTGCCCCCTCAAGAGCATGTCATCCCGATAGGTGATGGCGTTCGCATTAGCCTCGGTGAAATTCGCATCCCTATTTATATTGATGAAGATGAGCGCTTGACCGTGAGCAATGTCGGGAATGGCCGCTTTCGAGTGGGCATGGGTTCTAGCATCCCGTCTCACCCTGTCGATTGCAAAATCGATGGTCGTGCGCTTAACGCAAAAGTGTCATTGGCGCTGAATGCGGACTGTGCGTTCACCGTCGATCTGGAGCAGCGAAAAATTGTATATGAGCTGCAAGACCTGAAAGCCCCGATGTTACTTTCAAGTCCGGATATTGAAGGTCAGGAATGGCTATACAGGCTGTTGTTGCTTTCGGAATTTACAAGGTTAGTCAAGGAAGAAGCCCGCAAGACCGCCGAGATTTTTTTCTCCAATCTCCAGGCCATCGATGCCTTTGTGTTGAACAGCCTGTTGTTCAACAGCACCGATGCGGTGCAATTGAAGAGCGTGGACACGCCCGGCGATCTGGTCAGTTTTGGCTCGATCAGCCCAAGGCTCACCACGTTTTCCATTTCGCCCATGGAGCACCTGATGGGGTATGGCGAAAGTTTCAGCTTTGCGGTGAACCCGGCGCAGTCCTCGATCACCTGGAGCGTGGCTAACCTCGACGGTTCCAGCGCCGGTGCCGGTACCATTGACGCCAGCGGCCGATATACCGCGCCGGGCCTGAGTGATATTCCGGGCACCTATAAACGGGTCAAGGTCACGGCCACCAGCGGCGAGCATGTCAGCAAAGCCCTGGTCACGGTCGCCGCCCGGGCCATCACCCTTAATCCGCTGGTTCAGACCTGCCCGGCCTCAACCGCGGGTAGCCCGGCGCAGACCCGGAAATTGACCGCCAATGCCCTGAGTGGCAGCTTGAGCTGGTCGGTAAAGGGCGATGGCAGCGTTCCGCCCGTGGCGAGTCCGGATCGCAGCAATGTCTACAGCGCTCCCCTGAGGCAGGAGGTCGGGACGATTAAAAAGACCTTCACCATTGATGAAGTCATCGTCACGAATACCGCCACCTCCCAGACCCAGAACTCACTGATGGTGGTCACTCATGGCAAACAGACTGTGGCAATGGAGGTCGCTATGGTGGGTGGCAAGGCGCAGTTTTCGGCTCGCTTCAATGGGGGCGAGTTACCACCGGGGACTGAGCACTGGGGGTGTATCCCCGCAACGGGTGCGGGATCGATTGACCAGCAAGGTCTCTATACCCCTGATCCGAACAGCCAATACCAATTCGTGATTATCACCATCATGGCCGCGATGGAGATGCCTAGCGGAGATCCATTTTTTATCGGCGACGCCTTTTATATTCAACCGCTGCCGCTGATTACGTTGCCGCCCAAGCCCCAGCCCGAGGAACCCCAAGGTTTTTTTGAACAAACCCCAGGCGAGTTCCAGCTTTAACCCGAGGTGTTGACCCTTTAAAAAACCGTGCCGACGTTTGGCTGCCAAGTGCAGAAACGTCGGTGCGTTCCCTGACTGTCGCCTAGGAGAAAGCCAATGGCCAGTAATTCCCTTGCCAGTATTCTGGAAAAAATGAAGTCGGGCTCCATTACAGAAAAATGGGGCGCCGTGTGTGCCTTCGACCGCGAGCGGCTGAATCGGGTGCTGCAACAACAATGGATCGAGAAATATGACGGCACACAGTATTTGCCAGTGTTTTCCGGTCAGATGGACTTGAACGAGTCGCGCACTGAATTCGGCGTTTTAAAAGATGTATTGCTGGGCAAGCCGCTGTTGTCGTTTGAACCGGCAGCCCTGGACAACTCCCGGGCAGTGTTGACCCTGAGCATTCTGGGCGGCACGTTTACCGCCAACGAAATAGACGCAGGTGTGCTGTACAGCTACACCATCACCGAGGCGCAGGGTTACACGCTGAAGGTGGTGCTGGATTTGTCGCTGGTGGTCGGGGTCGTCGATCGCCTGGGGCGGGTCACCCTGGACCTGTCCAAGGGCACACAGTTCATGTGCAACCTGGCCGGGCCGGCGGCGAGCCAGAAAAAACTCGGTGAGTTTTTCAATCAGCGCTTCCAGGAGCTGCCGCTTGAGCGGCAGGTGTACGAGCTGGGGATTCTGGACCTCAAGGGCGGCAGCGATCTGACGCCCACCCATTTTATTGTGCTGACCCAACGAGCCCCCGGCGCCGAGCTGGCCGGTGCCGCGAACTCGGCAGACGGTGCCGTGGTGGTACTGGTGCAGCTCAGGGGCAGCCCTTTGGGGGGAGACATCCCGTCCAAGGATTACTTCCCGTACCTGATCCCGGATGACGAGGAAAACGGCGTCAAAAAATATTCGGCCACCATGGTTCTGGCCAAGGAATATGTGTCGCGTTCCGATGACGAAAAACTGGAGCTGATCCGCAGCCTGTTGTTTCCGGGCGAGAAAAACGTGTTTGTCGAGCATTCGCGCCACGTTCCCTATGACATGGTGAGTTTCGGCAGCCTGGATCCTTCACGCACGACGATCACGATTGAACCGTGGATTCACAGCCTCAAGGCCGGCGCTGAACCCTTGCAGTACAGGGCTTTGCGCGATGGCATGCCTGTCACGGGAGTGACCTGGAGCGTCAGCAGCCTGAATACCAACGGTTCATCCGGCCAGATCGACTCAGCCAGCGGCCTGTATCGCCCGGTGTCTGCGCAGGCGATCGGCAAGGACTCGGTGCGCAATATTGTTACCGCCAGCTACGTCGACCCGGTCAACAGCCAGACACATCGAGTGTCGGCCTTGCTGCTGGTCACTCCCGAAGCCATGACCGTTTCACCCGGCTATGTGTCCCGCCATTTAGGGGACGATGACAAGGTCACGTTCGTGGCGACGGCCCTCAGTGGCAGCACGTTGACCTGGAGCACCCCTGAGTACGGAAGCCTGGTGGCCACTGGCAATACGGCGGTTTACACGCCGCCGGGGAAAGAGGCTCCGTTACCGGACAATTTTGTGTTGCAGACGATTGAAGTGCGGGATCAGACCGGCGAAACCGTTCAGGCCTGCGTGATGCTGTCGAAGTTTGACGCGACCATGGGCATCGATCCTCCCTTTGTCAGCTCCCTGGCCCGATCAGCGACGGTGGCACTGAAGGAAGTCACCGACGCTCCGGTCGAGTTGGAGCGCCGCTGGCAGGTGCTGGGCGAGGGCAGCGTTGCGGGTGGCGTGTTCACCGCGCCGGCAAACCCCACCCGCGGGTTCAGCGTGGTGAAGTGCGAGATATGGTTGGGCACTTTTCTGCTCAGAACCGGCTACAGCGTGGTCAAACTCTCCAATATCGATGTGGAGGAGGGCTGGACAGAACTGACCCGTTTCTCATTGTCTGCCCTGCGTTCAACCAAGGCATTCGCCAACGGCTATCAGCAACTGCCGCTGGAAGCCCGGATCGAAACCGATGGCGCCCGCCTGACAAAGGATGAGGAAAACTCGCTGAAGCTGGTCTATGTCAGCTCCAACCAGGAAGTGGAAGATGTGCCGGCGCTTCAGCTAGGCATTGAGTACGATCCGCAGGGATTGGTGCGATGGGCACAAACGCGCGAGGAAAACCGCTTCAAGCCTTTTCCTGGGATTGCGGCGCAGGCTGAACCAGAGGAGGAGGCACGCGCCGAGCTGCCGAACAGGGTCAACCTGTTTGTGGTGACGCGAGCGTCTCAACCCGAAAAATTCTATGCGCAGTTTACACGGGCTGACGGCGTTCCCAAGCGCTCGGATGTTCACCCCGGGGCCGAGGACGGCATTATCGAACTGGTGCCGGAACCCGCCCCGACACCGGTCCTCGAGGATTACACCCTGACCCGCCGACGGGTTGCGGGAGGCTCCGGGCCCGGCGGGCCGGACACCAACGATGACTTCGACTGGCACCTGAACACCACTGATTACTGGGACTTGTCGTATAAGCGTGGCGGAACGGTCGGTGTAACTTTTGAAGCTGCCGATGTTGCGGGCTTGAATTCAATTGTCCAGTGGGAAAGCACGTTCGAGAACGAGCGAATGTTCAGTTACACCGGCTTTGCCTATAACAATCCGCTTCTGCCCGGCGATCAGAACCTGATGAAGTACGACTTCACGCTCACCACCCAGGCCGGGATGGCACCGTCGTTCTTGCTCAAGACGGATCTGGAACAACCGTTGGCCGAAGGCCGTTTTCTGATCGGTTTGTTTCGCCGGGATGATGTACTGCAGAGCGCGAAATCCGGGCTGACATCACTGAAAAGAGCGCCGATGCGGGTGGTGCTGACCGACAACGAAGGCAACCGGCATGCCCTGGCCGTCAGGTTCGAGAGTTCGGACCGCAACCGGCTAAAGCTCGGCTTTCTGGATGAGTAACTGAGCGTCCTGTGCAATGGGCCCGGTGGCGTATTGCACAGGCGGATCCACTTGAACACTCGAGGTTGCAGACATGACCGCTTCTACATCTGTGCATTCCAATGCGTTCAACTTTCTCAGTTTCGTGCAGTCCGGGGTCGACCCGCGTACTGGACTTTATACCGTCGGCCTGGCCCTGGACGAAGTGCTGAGCAACGACCTGCGAGGGCCGGCCGTACCGCTGGCTTTGAGCTATAACCCGCTCAACACCCTCGACAGTGGCTACGGCCTGGGCTGGGACCTGGCCTTGACCCAGTACACGCCGAGCAATCAAGTCGTGTCGTTGCACTCGGGTGAGCGTTTCAAGGTCACCGGGCGCGACCCGGGCAACCCCGCGCGCATGCTGATGAAAGAACAGAAGATTGAAGGCTTTCAGCTGTACGACATCAGCGGTGATCCACGGGGCGACTATAAGGTGGTGCACAAGTCGGGCGAGGTCGAGATTCTCAAACTCATGGGCGCGACCCCGCAAGTGGCCATGCCGGTCAAACTGTATTCGCCCCAGGGCCATGGGGTGAGCCTCGCCTACCGTGCCGATGGAGGCGACGGGCGAATGCTCGGCAGCGTCAGCGACAGCCAAGGGACGCTGCTGGAAGTGGTTCCGGACACGGCCGCCAAGACACTGGAAATATGCTTGAAACCAGTCAATGGCGTGGCCTCGGCAGTGTTTGTCCTGCACCTGAGCGGTGGCCGGGTGACGCGCATTGCTTTACCCACCGACAATGCTGCCGGATGGCGTTTTGAGTACGAAACGCTGCGCGGGTTGTTGTGCATCAAAGACGTGTGGACCCCGCTCGGAGGCCATGAAACGTTGCAGTACCTCGATGAGGGCCATGGTTTTCCGGGAAGCAGCGGGCATCAGAACATCCCGCGGGTCACCGATCACGTCCTCGACCCTGGCGCTGGCCAGCCGCCGATCATTGTGAAATACAGCTACAGCAGCAATAACTTCCTGGGCTACAACGCACCGATCACCTGGACGGACGATGGCCTGGACAACCTGTACAAAGTCATCGGTGCCTACACCTACGAATCCACCGAAAGCCTGATGGTCAATGACATTGCGGTACGCAGCGTGAACCGCCGCTTCAACCGTTTCCACTTGCTGACGGCGCAAACCACCACTCGGGGTACGCATCGGCAAACTGTGACTACCACCTATTACGCCAACGACACTGACACCTTCGACAATCAGGTGCGCCAATGCCAGTTGCCGAAGCAGGCGGTCACGCGTTGGGAATTGACCGATGACCCTCGCCAGTGGCGCGAGGATCAGGTGCTGAGTGAGTATGATATTTACGGCAACCTGACCCGCAGCGTCCAGGCCAACGGCATTGCTGAAACCACCCAGTATTACCCGGCCGAAGGCGTGCCCGGCGACTGCCCGCCAGACCCTTATGGCTTCGTTCGCCACAAACGGGAAAGCACCGTGACGCCGAGTGCCGACCCGGACAAGGTGGCCGATCTGCAAGGCGATGCGCCGACGTTAAGTACCCGTTACCGGTATGTCATACAACAGCCGCTTACTGGCGGCGATGCACCGTGGGTGGCGCTGGCCGAAGAACAGTTGCTGGACATCAGCGGCGGCGCCGGGCAAGTGCTGGAATGCAGTGTCTATCGTCTCTACGACGAACCGGACAACCCGCTGATCCACGGCTTGCGTGAGCAAGAAGCGCTGACGCTGGGCACGGCACCGGGCCGCACACTTTTCACGGACTACACCTACAGTAAACCGGCTGCCACCTACGCGACCTTTGCCGGTGAAACCGTGTTGCGCACGCAACAGGTGCTGAGCACCGATTTCGATGCAGTCAGCCAGCGCATCACCGAAGAACGTTCGTTGCTCAACGGCGAACCGCTGCTTGCCCGGGACCAGGATGTCGATATCCGCTACACCTACGATGCGCTGGGCCGGGTACTGAGTGAAACCGTGGCGCCGGACACGCCGAACGCGGCCACCCGCACTTATCGCTACGGCTTGGTCCGCCCGGCAGGTCCGGGGGAGCCACCTCCCGGCGAACTGGCCAGCCAGACTCTGGAAAACGTCAAGCAGGAGCGCACCCGAACCTGGTTCGACGGGCTCAACCGTGCCGTCAGGGAAGCCCGGCACGACGTCGACAACGCCGAGGGCAACCCGGCGATGTACCGCGATATCTACGCCGCCCGCTACGATGTCTTGGGGCAACTGACCGAGGAAACCGAGATCGACTGGCTGGAAAAAGCCGACCTGACACTCACAAGCCAGTTCACCTACGACCTGTGGGGTCAGCAAGCCAGCGTCACCGGCCCGGACGGGGTCACGCGGCATACCCACGACAATCCCGTGACGTTTACGCGGGAGGAGTGGAGCGAGGGCATGGGCAAGACCATCACCCTGAGCAATCGCTTCGAGAAGCCAGTGACCGTGGAGCGGCTGGACCTGGATGGCGAATCGCGCCTCAGCCTGCATCGCTATAGTTATGACGGGCTGGGTCGCACCACCTACGAGCAAAACGCGGCGGATTACGAAACGCTGGATACCTACGACGTTTATGACCGTTTGATTGAAACCGGCTTGCCCGACGGCAGCAGCGTGGTGCGCGAATATGCAGGGCACAGTCGCGAAGACTTGCCGACCCTGATCAGCGTCAACGGCATTGAACTGGGTACCCAGGCGTTCGATGGCCTGGACCGCAGGATCGAGTCGACCACCGGAGGGCGCACCACCACCTATGTCTACGACACCAGCCAGCAGCAGCCCGATCGGGTGATCCAGCCGGACGGCAGTGTGATTGCTTATGCCTACATGCCCGAATTGACCGACGAACCGGTCAGCCGCAGCGTCGTCCCCGCTACGTCCTCACAGGCGCCGATTGAGGCCACCTACGCCTACGACCCGCATAATGCACGGTTGCTGGAGACCGCCGAGCCCGGCATTACCCTGGCCCGGCGCTACAACAGCAATGGCGAGGTGGTCAGCGAAACCCGCACCGGGGCGGATGACCAACCCCGTGAGATGACGTCGGTCTACAGCCGTCAAGGTCGATTATTGCGCTACACCGACGTCCTCGGTCAGGTTCAGCGTTACGTGTATGACAACGCAGGCCGCCTGCAAACCACCGCGCTGGGTCTGCCCGGGCAGGTCGATGCGATCAAGACTGACTTTACCTACACGGCGCAGGGGCAAATGGCGAGTATCGACACCGTGGATGTCACGGCCGGGCAGCATGTAGCGGTCAGGCTTGAATATGACGCACAGGGCCGCGAGACCCGGCGAGTGTTTGACATTAATGGCACGCTGTCGACCCTGACCCAGTACTGGACCGGCGTCGACCAGCTGGAAAGAAGGCTGTTGACCGAAGGTGAAGGAGAGGGCGGGCCGCTGTTGCGCGACGAAAGCTATTACTACGATCCTCGCGGACGGCTGGAGGAGTACCTGTGCGAGGGACCTCAGTCCCCTGTTGATCCCTACGGTAAAACCCTCGTCGGGCAACGCTTCTTCTTTGATGCACTGGACAACCATGAAGAAGTGAAGACCTACTTCGGGCCGGACTCCAGGGCCGATGTCAACACCGCAACCTTTGAGTACGATCCCCAGGACCCGGTGCAGTTGAGGCGTATCAATAACAGCCACGCTGATTATCCGCCCGTTGTCGAGCTGAGCTATGACGCCAACGGCAATCTGCTCCAGGATGAGGCAGGGCGCACGCTGAGCTATGACAGCCTGGGGCGGCTGGACAGTGTCGGTGCTCCGAGCGGCAGCTAGACGCCGACATGCAGCGTGCCCGGTATCAACTTGATGCCGGGCACGCCGTGGAGCAGGTGGCCGAAGGATGATCGTGGCTCAACCCGTTGATCAGGGCAAACTCCACCAGCTCGCTGTCATGAATCACCCCCAGCTTGTCCATGGCGGTGCGCTTTTGTCGGCTGATGGTTTTTTCGCTGCGGTTGAGTTGCCCTGCGATCTGGCGGCCTGAGAGCCCCTGGACGAACAGGCGCACCACTTCGATTTCGCGCTTGGTCAGGTTGACCTGCGCCGCAGCATCAGGGGCACAGGCGAGCGTTCGGGCCTGAAGAATGCCGGCGAAAGAAGGGCTAAGGTAAACACGGCCCTTGTTCACGGTTTGCACCGCCCGAACCAGCTCGCCCAGCGGGCTGCGTTTGTCGAATATGCCGCATACGCCCCCGTGGAGCAGGGCTTGCAACAAGGACGGGTGGCGCAACATGGTCATCACGATCACCTGTACCTGAGCGAAATGCCGTTTGAGGTAACCGGTCAGGGCCAGGCCGTCGGGGAAGCGTCCATAAGGCATTGAGTAATCGGTGATCAGGATGTCACACGGCGTACATTCCAGCTGTTCGATCAACTCATCGGCAGTGTGCGCTTGTGCGACGATGGTGTAAGGGGCCAGGGCCATTTTGGCCCCCATCAACACCACCGGGTGGTCGTCAGCGAGGATGATGCGCAGTGGCGTGGGGGAGGCGTTCATGGGCAGTCCCCCACGCGGCGCTGCCCTGCGCCCGACCGGCTCAGGGCAGATGGATCAAGCCTTGTTCCAGGGCCCTGATCACGGCTGTCCAGCGTGAACTGACGCCAAATTTGCGGCGAATGTTGCAGAAGTGATAATTGACGCCAGCCTCGCTGCAACAGCAGATCTGGCCGATTTCCCAGGACGACTTGCCCCGGGCACTCCATTGCAGGACTTCTTTTTCGCGTTTGGTGAGTGTGATGCCTTGCAGGTCCTCGTTGGTCGTTACCTGAAATGACGACCGGGCTGTGGCGGATCTGTCGGCGATCTGATTCGAACGGTGCATGAGAAGCTCTCCCGTTTATCACTCTATGATGTGGGCGCAGCGGATCCTTCCTGTCTCAAGTGGGCGTGGTTCGCGCGACCTTGCTTACAGATGCGTATGTCTGTGTTGTAGGGACGGGCCATTTATAACGCTATATTTCGATCTTGGAACCTGTAAGAAATAACAGGTGCAGCACTTTAATTCGCTCCGGCTGGATGTTTATGTCATCTGCGCGCACTCAAAGATGTAGGTGTATTCGCTGCGTAGGTGCGACAAAGCACTGTTCGCGGATGTGGCTCAAGCAAGCGTTCATAGCGCTGCACCGTTGGTCATTTTCGTTTGCCTGCAGCCTTCACCCAAGGCCCATACGCTCGCTGTACAGTTCGCGCAACTAGCAGTTCTGTGAGGTGCAGAAAATCTGCTGACAAGGGTAAAAAAAAGCGTTGCCAGCGATACGGAATGCGCCCCATGACCCAACCTTCCACGTTCCCGGTGCAGCCCACCGGACAACTCCGGCCCATTTGCAGCCCCGGGAACCTGCAAGGCACCAGAGCCGGCCTGACCTCCCTCACGCTGACCTGGGATGAGCCTTATGCAACCTGCAAGCTGTGCCCGAATGCCTCGTACTACCGGATAACAGGGCCTGATATTCATGTGGAGGTCACACGACCGCCTTATACCCTCACCGGGCTGCACCCGGATCAGGACACCCTGATCGAGGTCCGTGCGGTCACGGCCGAAGGCGTCAGCTCCGGGCCGGAGTCGATTCGACTTTTGCGGTTGCCGCCTCCGGGCAAACCCGGGGTTCCCGAGTTGAGTGACATCACGGATACGTCGGCTACTGTGTCCTGGACGCCTGCGAGCGGTATCGACATAGCGCTCAGGTACATCGTTACGCTGTATGGCACGATCGTCGGATATACCCGGGACTGCCACTTCACGCTCACCGGGCTGGAGAATCATGCGAAGCATCGTGTTGAAGTGCGTGCGGAGTATGAGGGCAGCGGGTTGGTGTCCGAGATCTCGCAGGCCTGGTTCAAAACCTTGTTGAGCCCGCCCACCGGACTGACCTTTACCCAGCACAACGGCCTTTGCCGACTGACGTGGGACAGCAACCCTGCCGGCCCGTGGTACGAGGTGTGCATCAATGGCCAGATCGTCACCGACCAGGCGTATTTCAGTTACAGATTCGAGCTGATGGACCAGTCGCCCGGTCCGGGACCGCATGTCTTCAATTTTGAGGTTCGGGCCTACGTGGAGGTTGAGTACTCAGCGGTCAGTGAGCTGCAGGCAACGGTGCTGGACGGGGTGCGCCCGACGCAGCCCGGGACGCCAGTGGTCACCGATATCAGCGAAACGTCTGCGCAGTTGCGGTGGACGCCGTCGAGCGATGAAGACCGCGTGGGCGGCTACCGGGTGCTGGTGAATGGCTTGCGCATGTTCGAAGTGCAGGAGCCCGCCCTGGCGCTCACCGGGTTGACCGGGGGCAGCCTGCATTACATAGACGTACGGGCCTGGGACAGTGCGGGAAACGTCTCGACTCCCGCTACCGCCACGTTCAAAACCCGGGGGCCGGCGCCTTCACCACCGCCTTCAGCGCCTCATGTCGAACTGTTCGAACACTCCGCCACATCGGTCTTGCTGAAGTGGACTTTCGTCGACGACGAGTCAGCCGAGGCCGGGGTGAAAATCATGCTGGACGGGCATTACAATCAAACGATTTTTATTTATCCCATAACCTATGTGGCCAACCTGAGTGTCAACGTGCAGTACACCCTTGAGGTGTTTGCATTTGATGTGTACGGGCAGTTGTCCGAGCCGGCGGTTCTGGTCTTCACCCACACCGGCGCAGCGCCTCGCGTGGGTAAAGACCAGGCCTGAGCGTTTTAGCCTACGCGACGGGAATCATCGGGTCGGCCGCGGCCAGTGCTGAAACCCGCTCAGCTGCCGGCGGATAGATCCAGACCGAGTTGATCGTGGTTTTCAATTGCTTGGCTTCCTCGCGGATCAGCTTCACCTGACGGTCCCAGCCTTCGGTGTACACCGCGCCCCATTCCCCCAGGTCGAGGCACGTGACGTACTTGAGCTGGCTGTAAGGGATGGGCGCTTCGCCCAGCAGGTCGGCGGCGACGTTGTTGCCCGCGGAGCGGCCCAGGGCGATCGCATGCTGACAGGTCATCATGGCGAAGTTGCCCAGCTCATCCGTAGCGGCGTAGGCCGTATCACCCGTGGCGTAGACGTCTTGCTGGCCGATGACCTTGAGGGTGCGGTCCACGTGCAGGCGGCCGTAGCTGTCACGTTCACCGGGTACTTGTTCAGTCAGGGCGCTGGCACGCACACCGACAGTCCAGACGACCGTGTGAGCGGCAATACGTTGCCCGTCGGCGAGGGTGACGCCCTGCGGATCAACGGCGACCACCGACGCGCCCAGTTGCCATTCGATACCCAGTGCCTGACTGGCTTCGATGATTGACGGGCTGATGTTTTCACCCAGGGCTGCGCCGATTGTGTTGCCGCGGTCGACCACGATGACCCGCACCTTCGCTGTACTGCCGAGGATTGCCCGCAAGCGGGCCGGCATTTCTGTGGCCGTCTCGATCCCGGTGAAGCCGCCGCCCGCCACCACCACGGTATTGCGCGCCGCAGATTCAGGTTGTTGTGCGAGGCTCTTGAGATGGTTTTCGAGGCGGCTCGCTTCGGCGATCAGGTCAACGTCGAATGCATGCTCGACACCACTCACCGCGGCAGGGCGAACCACGCGGCTGCCAGCGGCCAGTACCAGCTTGTCGTAGTTGAACACGGACGGGCTGCCATTGGCGTCGGTGAAACCGACCGTTTTCCCGGCCACATCGATGGTGTCGGCCACGCCGCGGATGAAGTTCACCCCGACCGAGTCGAACAGCGGACCCAGTTCAGCTTTCATCGTGTGCACGTCCGGCTCATAGAAGCGCGGCCGCACGGCAAGGCTGGCCTCAGGCGCCAGGACGGTGATCTGTACATCCTCGCGCTCATGTTTATCGAGCAGTCGCGCCGAACTCAGCGCACTCCACATACCGCCAAAGCCCGCACCGACGATCAGGATTTGTTTTTTCATTGTGTGCTCCAAAGCAGTCATTTCAGGTTGGGTAAACAGTGGCGGGCATCGTGATGCGGGCCATGGCTGGATCGTTTCGCTCGGAGTTGCGGAGCGTGGCGAGCAACTACGACTCTATTGGTCGTAGATTGTTTGTGCAAGAATTTTTTTATCAACCGCCCGGTCCCGTTGCCGGTAAATCTGTTGAATATTGCTCAACCGCCCGGAATACGGCGTGGTTTGACTCGTCAGGCGGGTTTGCGAACCGATTGGCGTGTTGCACAAAGGCGTCGATCCTCAACGAGTCCTTGCTACGGCTGCAGGTAAACGGTTAACTGTGAGGCGAATACATAAGTCGGAGATGCAGATGGCTCTTTACAGTGCCGGGGTTGAGTACGGCATTCATTGCCTGTTGCTGCTGGTGGATGAGCGGGGCGAGAGTCGTGAGGCCAGCGTGCGCGATCTGGCTGAACTGCAGGGTGTACCGCTGGAGTACCTGGCAAAAGTCTTTACCAAACTGGCAAAAGCCAAGCTGGTCCTGGCCACGGAAGGGGTGCGCGGCGGCTTCAAACTGGGCCGGCCCTCGGATGAAATCACCCTGCTGGACATCGTCAATGCCATTGACGGTCCCAAGCAGATATTCGACTGTCGGGAAATTCGCGGGCGTTGTGCGGTGTTCGAGGGTTCGGCCCCGCCGTGGGCGCTGGAGGGCATGTGCGGCATCAATGCGGCAATGATGACTGCTCAAAAACGCATGGAAGAAGCCCTTGCACAGCAAACCATCCTCGACCTGGGGCGGCGCACCGGGCGCAAGGCTCCTCCCGAATTCGGCACGCAGATCAATGGATGGCTCAATGATCGCCGCGACCAAAAAGCCCCCGGGACCATAGCCCTGGTCGATGTCAGCGGGTCTGCGCCGTCCTCAACGGACGAATAATCGGCGGCGTGATGCCAGAAGCAGGAGGGGAGTGGCGGGGTTCAGGGGCGGCGGGGGCGTAACGCGTCAAAAAAGAGCGTGGTCAAGTGGTGAAGTACTAATTAGAATCAGTCTCATTTACCACTGCTTTCCCACAGGGTCTCTTGAAATGACTGACGCATCGACGCCAACGGAGCAGACCCTGCATGCCCTGTATCGCGATCACAGCAGTTGGCTGGAAAACTGGCTGCGACGACGCATGGGCAATGCCTGGGATGCGGCAGACCTGAGCCAGGACACCTTTGTTCGGGTGCTTGCCAGCTCCCGGCAACTGTCAGACCTGCGTGAACCGCGGGCTTACCTGCTGACGGTCGGCAAACGTCTGCTCAGCAGCTTTTACACGCGCCGCAGCCTGGAACAGGCCTATCTGGAGGCCCTGGCGCAGTTGCCGGAAGCCTGTGTACCGTCTGCGGAGCAGCGCTGGGTGCTGCTGGAAACCCTGCAGGCCCTGGACGAATTGCTCGATGGCATGCCGGCAGCGGTACGTCGTGCGTTTCTCTGGAGCCAGCTCGAAGGGCTCGGCTACCGCGAAATCGCCGAGCGCTTGCAAGTCTCGGAGCGTACGGTCAAACGCTACATGGCGCAGGCCTACGAGCATTGCCTGCTGGTGGACTGTTGAACGCTGGCGGCCACTCGCCCGAAGCCCGCAAGGTGGCGCGGGAGGCAGCGCAATGGCTGGCGTTGCTGGAGTCGGGCGCGGCCCGTGAGCAGGATCACCTGCAGTTGCAACGCTGGCGCGACAGCCACGGCGCCCACGAGTCTGCCTGGCAGAAGGTTCAGTTGTTACGCCAGCGTTTTCGTGGCCTGCCCTCGGCGCTGGCGATGGCTACCCTGGATCGTCCGGATCCGGGACGGCGCAAAATCCTCAAACAGGCCTTGTGTGTGTCGGCCCTGGTGCCGACCGCCTGGTTGCTGGGGCGCCAGTTGCCGCTGGAGGTCTGGCGGGCTGATCTGCACACTGCCACCGGTGAACACACGCGCTCATCGTTGGCCGATGGCAGCACGCTGCAGCTCAATACCGACAGTGCGGTGAATGTCGATTTGCGTTCCCGGCTCATTACGCTGGTGCGCGGAGAAATCGCCCTCAAGGTTCCCGGCTCGGCCGCGTTGACGGTTCAGGCGCCCTATGGGCGTTTCACGCTCAGCCGTGGCGAAGTCTGCGTACGGCTTGACCGTGAGGGTTGCCAGGTCTCGGTGGTCAGTGGCACGGCGCAGTTACAGCCCCTGCAAGGGCCGGCGTTGCTGTTGCCGGAGGGCCGGCAGGTGACTCTGGGGGCAAGCGGGGCGGGCCCGGTGAGTGCCTTCGATGCCTCGCTGCCGGGCTGGCGTGAGCGGGTGCTGATGGCACAGAACAAGCCACTCGGGGATTTTCTGCGGGAGCTGGACCGTTATCGCCCCGGCGTGCTGCGTTGGGATCCGGCCCTCGAAGCGCTGCGCGTTACGGGCAGCTTTCGCCTGGACGACACCGATCGCATTCTTGCACTGCTGGCCACCAGCCTGCCATTGCAGGTGCAGACACGCACCCGCTTCTGGGTCAGCCTGGTGCCGCGTCATAAAAGTGTGTGAGCCCTGTTACTCAAGCGAGAAAGGTCTCTGCAGGAGCGAGCTCGTATTGTCATTAATTGACTGGCATGGGAATGACGCCTGTCCCTTTTTTTCACTTCACCGGTCATTCCACCTAAGTGAATAAAATACGAGAGCTTCCTACCATGCCTGCAGTACCGTCATTGCGCGTGCGCCCGTTGTTGCGATTTGGTCTTGTGTTGACCCTCAGTTCCAGCCCTTTATTGATCTCACCCGCATGGGCCGACACCGGCGAGCGCCGCAGCTATCAGGTGCCGGCCGGTAGCCTGGGCGCCGCATTGACGCGCTTTGCCGGGTTGGCGGGGGTCAATCTTGCGGTGGACCCGGCGTTGGTCAGTGGCCGCAACAGCAGCGGGTTGTCCGGTGAATATGCGGTGGAAGAGGGCTTCGCCCGATTGCTGCAGGGCTCCGGCCTGCAGCTGTTGCCTGCGGGCAGTGAGGCCTACACGCTGACGCCGGCAGCAGCCGACAGCGGCAGTGTGCAATTGCCCACGACCTCGGTACTGGGCGCAGACGGTGCCGCGGGTGTCGAGGTCTTTGCTGGCGGGCAAGTCGCACGCCGGGGGTCTCAGGGCCTGTTGGGTTCGCGGGACTTCATGGAAACCCCGTTCAGCATGACCACTTACACCCACGAAGTGGTCAAGAACCAGCAGGCCCGGACCCTGGGTGACCTGATCGCCAATGACCCCTCCGTGCGGGTGACCAATCCGGCCGGTGGCCGCTACGAGCAGTTCACCATTCGCGGTTTTAGCCTGTTCAACAGCGATGTCTCTTACAACGGTCTTTACGGCATCCTGCCGACCTATACGATCGATATGGAGATGGCTGACCGGGTAGATATCCTCAAGGGGCCCAGCCAGCTCATCAATGGCATCTCGCCCAGAGGCAGTGTCGGCGGGGGGATCAACGTCGTGCCCAAGCGCGCTACCGATCAGCCGATCAGCGAATTCACCGGCAGCTACGCCTCCAATAGCCAGGTCGGCGGCGCAGTGGATGTCGGGCGTCGGTTCGGTGACGAGAACCAGTTCGGGATACGCTTCAATGGCGTAAAGCAGTCGGGTGACACCGAGTGGGACCATCAGAGCGTCGACCGTGAGATGGCGGTCGTGGGGCTGGACTTTCGTGGCGAACGCTTGCGGCTTTCGACCGATATCGGGCACACCGAACGCGATACCGATGCGCCGCAGGAGCGGGTTCAGGTCGGCCCGAACGCCAAGGTCCCGAATGCCAATGATGTGCGCCATAACTACGCTCAGGCCTGGAGCAAGGCCCGCACCCGGGACACCTTCGGCACGTTGAACGCCGAATATGACGTCAGTGATTCGACCCTGCTATACGGCGCAGTGGGCGTGCGTAAAAGCAACCACGATTTCCTCCGGCATGCCGTGTCGGTCACCAACGATGCAGTGGATTTCAGCGTGCAGCCGCGGGACTTCACCCGTGACGAAAATGTCAGGACAGCCACCGCCGGAGTACGTACCTGGTTCCACACCGGGCCGGTGAGCCATGAAGTCAATCTGGCGGCCAACGACTTCTACATGGACTTTGAAAACGGCGGCGCTCGCTATGCCCCGTCATCCAGCAACCTCTATCACCCGGTGCAAACACCCACGCCCGATACGCCGACGCGAATTGACCCCAAGGTCTATACCGAGAACCGCTTCAGTGGCGTGGCTCTTTCCGACACCCTCGGTTTCTTTGATGACAGGCTGCTTCTGACCCTGGGCACGCGCTGGCAGCGGGTCAAGGTGGATGACTGGAGCAATGGCATCAAAGGTGCGACAGCCTATGACGAAGAAAAGGTCTCGCCCTCGGGCGGCATCCTCTACAAGGTGACCGACGAACTGTCGCTGTATGCCAATTACATGGAAGGCCTCAGCCAGGGCAAGATCGCCCCGTCGACAGCGGTCAACGAAGACCAGATATTCCCGCCTTTTGTCAGCCGTCAGGTCGAGGTGGGCGCCAAGTATGACCTGGGCTCATTGGCGATCACCGCCAGTGCGTTCCGTATCAAGCAGCCTGCTTACGAGACTAACGCCACGACACGGGTGTTTGGTCCTAGCGGCAAGCGGCAGAACAGCGGCGTGGAACTGAGTGTCTTTGGCGAGCCCCTGAGCGGAGTCCGTGTACTCGGTGGCGTGATGTACATCGACAGCAAACTGACCGACACCACCGGTGGCGCCTTCAACGGCAACCAGGCGCCTGCCACGCCGAAGTACAACGTCAACCTGGGGGCCGAATGGGATGTGCCTGCCGTCCAGGGGCTGACCTTGAACGGTCGAGGCATCTACACCAGTTCGCAGTACCTGGACCAGGCCAACACCAAGGAAATCGATGCCTGGGAACGTTTTGACGTGGGCGCGCGCTATGCCTTCAAGGTCGACAGCACCGCCGTAACACTGCGCGCCAACATCGAGAACGTCCTCGACAAACGATACTGGAGCTCGGCCGGCGCCTCGGATGACAGCGAACCGGGCTTGACCCTATCAACACCCAGAACCTACCTGCTTTCAGCCACCGTGGGCTTCTAACGGCGACTCAAATACAGCAGCGACATGGATCGTCGCTTGAGCAAAAGGCAGGCAAGGAGGCTGCCGGATTCGGCTCGAAAACTCGCCGTCCGGACGATAGCCCTATGATTTTTCGAGTGTTTTAGCCCCGGCCTGAATAAAAAAATCTCCATGAATGAGCACTAACCAACTTGCCTCATTGGCGCAGGCTCTATATATTCACCCACCTGTCACGCAGGCGCTTGAGCACACAGATTGCAAAAGCCACGCCTGCCTGACCCGCTTCACAGCGCTACCGCCCGAATGGCGAAACTGGTAGACGCATGGGACTTAAAATCCCCCGCTCGTAAGGGCGTCCCGGTTCGATTCCGGGTTCGGGCACCATCTATATCAAGGGCTTGCAGGCGATTCGCGTGCAGGCCCTTGTTGTTTTCGATCCGCAAATGCCAAGACCGCTCCGCAACTCACTTGGCAGGCGTGATTTTTTTCCTATCCGTTTTCGGATGCAGTTCTCGGTCATCACACCAGTGGTGCGCCCAAGTTGACCCTGTCACGGTTTCGCCGATCAACGCTGAAGCTATGACGCAGGGCCAATCACCTCATTTCTATCGAGGCCTTGATCCTCGAGGACAATGCATATTCGGCGGGATTTTCGCCGCTCATTTCAGCCAGTACTTTGCGGGATCCCCTTCATTGGTCGCGGCTACATCGTCCAGATCACCGACCTGGTAGCACTTCAAAACTGTGCCTTCAGGCATGACTTCGTCCTTGCCGCTATCGCGGCTGGCTTTAGATTGGAGTGGGGTATTACTTAAGGATTGTCCTACAGACGAAGGTCTCCTAAGCCGTCAAGCTTGTCAGGTCAGCCCACTTAACAGGGGGCTGCACACAGGAGTTGGCGGAGTGGACGGGCATCTATTTTTAGCTCGGTCGGTAGCCAGCTCATGGCTTCACCGTGCTCAGTCTGGTGACTTCCAAATCGGGCTTGTTTGCCAAAGCGCAGGACTGAGCTGCCCCCGTTTTGATCAACTTAAGGATATCCCCATGGGAGGGCTACTGATCACCTGCATCAGCATTGTCTTTGTGCTTCTGGTTTGTGTGGCTGTTCCGCTGTGGGCTTTTGTGCGGCATGTAGAAGCGTGTGAAGAGTGATCGCCCGATGCTGATTCAGGTGGAAGCGTTGCGCTGTTGCTCAAGCGCAAGTTGCTTGGCCGCGCTGGCTTCGAGGGTTGCACGCTCTTCATCCAGATAGCGATAAATGCTTTGGAGGTTGGCGATTTTCTGTTTGATTTCTGACATCTTCTTTTCAATCAGCTTCGCGCCGTCAGCACAATCGATCAGCTTGTTCCGCTGCGCATCCAGAATCTCGCCTATTTCCCCCAGAGAAAAACCCATGCTTTGCGCGCGCTGGATAAAGTCCAGATCCTGCAGCGTTTGCACTGTGTAAACGCGATAGTTGTTAGTTTGCCGCAGCGGTGAAATCAGGCCGATTTGCTCGTAGTAACGCAGGGTATGGCGGCTGGCGCCGCTGCGGGCCTCGAGTTCGCCGATTTTCATGAAAACACCGCTTGACTATAGAGTTGGGTCGATAGTTTACGCTTGATTTTTCACCTTAAACAAGGAGCAGGGAAATGAGCGTGGAGTGCTTTGTCACAGGGGGTACCGGCTTCATCGGTCAACATTTGGTGGCGTACCTGAGTGCAAAAGGTCACACCATTCGAGTGTTGATGCGCCGCCCGGAGCGACTGGCTGCACTGCGGGAGCAAGTCGATAATTTGGGAGGGTGTGCAACCCGGGTATTTGCTGTAGCGGGCGATCTGGTACAGAACAACCTCGGGCTGAGTCTTGCTGACCGAGACGTGTTAAAGCACGCCAGCGTCATATTCCACCTGGGCGCCCACTTCGCATGGGGGCTTTCAATGGAGCAATCTCGTGCGGTGAATGTGGAAGGGGCAAAGCGCGTGGCGCTGTTGGCAGCTGAACAAAAAAGCCGTTTCGTGATGATTGGCGGCTACATGTTGAAAAATCATGAACATCTGCAACGCATCGGAATTGACCCTCATCATCCGGAGCTGACGAATTGGCCTGCCGTCTACCGGCATGTCGGTGGTTACGAAGGAAGCAAGCTGGAGGCGCATTTTGCGACGCTGGAGGTCATGTCCTCCAAGGGCGGGGAGGTTACCGTTGTCCACCCTGCGACTGTCTGTGGCCATAGCCGCACGGGGCATATCATGGATGGTCAGCCGCTGGTGGCACTGATACGCAACCTTGTGCAGGGAAAGCTGACTGCAGTGCCCGGTACCGCCAAGCACTGGCTGCCCCTGGTCACCGTGGATTACCTGGTTGAGCTGGTGGCAGCCTGTGCTTTTGATCCAGCCATGGTGGGCCAGGAACTGCTGGCGCTCGATGAGCAAACGCCAAACTTGCGGGAACTCCTGATACAGGTGGCGCAACCTTTGGGTTTAAAATCTCCCAAACATCACATTTCACTCCGATTGCTGAAGTTGCTCCTGAGTATTCCTCCGGTCGCGTGGTTTTTGAATACAAAACCCGAAGCCTTGGACTTTATCCAGACCACCCGTTTTAATACAACGGCGGTCGAGCAATTTGCCAGCAGGCATGGAATAGCCAAACCGGATATCCGCCAGTCTTTGCAGCACACTGCAACCTTCGTCAACTCATATTGCATAGCCAAGGGTCAGGCCCTCTGACGTCTCCCTGGGCGATGACAAGAAGGCGAATAACCCCCAACCGGGGTTGGCGGGAGCTTCTTATCCTCAAACTTTGCGCCGTCGATACAGGGCGGCATTCTATCGAACGACAATTCAGCGACAGGGATCGTCATCAATGCAATCCACTTTTAGCAAAGGCGTCATATTTGCACTCTGCGCTGCGGCGCTGAATGCAACGATCGGTGTACTCAGCAAAATACTCATGAGTAATGGTTTCACCGCTAGCAGTGTTGCTGTCATCAAGACCGTACTGGGTTGCGTGCTGCTCTCGATCTTGTTGTTTTTCCTCAAGCGCCCGGCGACGTCGACCAAATGGACTCAGGCAGCCATCTGCGCATTCCTTGGCATTTTTGTGCTGTTCCATTTCGAAACGTCGGCCTACCGACACTACGCTGCCGCAGGTGTGGTGGTGGTGCTGATGGCCAGTGCCTCAATTTCCTCGATCATTCTGGGGCGCATTTTCCTCAAGGATGCCATCACCGCGAACGCTACCGTGGGTGCCGCCTTGGCGATCGCCGGTATCTCGGTGATCTTCGGCGGCGATCTGCAGCAGGGCTTTACCCTGCAAGGTGCTGCGCTCGCCTGCGTGGCCGGCTCCGGCTATGGAGCCTTTTCGGTTGCCATGAAGCGTATGGGGGTGTCGGGGGGGCTGCACTTCACCCGACAATTGTTGTTCTTTGGCAGCCTGTACTTGCTGATGCCGGCTGCGGCCGATGGTTTCGCGATAGGTGAGCTGACACCGCTGGCGATCGCCGCGCTGCTGGCGCTGGCCACGTTGCCGACAATCCTGGGCTTTTTCTGCACCACCAAGGCCATCGAGTACCTCAAACCGTCCCAAGTGCAAGCGCTTGAGCTGACCGAGCCACTGTTCGCCGCGCTGCTGGCGTTTTTGGCGCTCAACGAAGTACCGCGCGAAAGCCTGTACGCGGGAGCGGCACTGATCATCGTCGGCCTGTGTTTCTCCAATGAACTCATCCGCTTGGGCCGAAAAGCGTCCGTCCCTTCTACCGAGTGAGCTATTGCGGATTTTGGCACTCTACCCATCAAGGGCTTGCAGGCGATTCGCGTGCAGGCCCTTTTTGTTTTCCGCTGCGCAACTCACTGTGTCGGGATGATCTTTTTGCGTGTCCGAACACGGCGGGGAACGTTGGAAAAGCCCTGACGGTGCAGGGCCTGGATGAGTGATTCCGGCGGGTGGTGATCGAGCTGGAACTAGACGAGTTTGACCGCTAATTTTTTCTTCTGACGATATAGAATCGTTGTCGCCGTGAAGCCGCACGCCGCCGCGAACATAAGCCAGTAGGCTGGCGATGCTTTATCCCCTGTGGCCTGGACAAGCAGGGTTGAGATTGCCGGAGTGAAACCGCCAAACACCGCCGTTGCCAGACTGAACGCCAGCGAGAAGCCAACCACCCGTACGTTCTGAGGCATCACCTCAGTTAATGCAGCAACCATAGCGCCATTGTAAATACCGAAAAAGAAAGAGAAGTAGAGCAGGACGGCCAGCAGTCGTTCGAAACTGGCCGCCTCTGCCAGCCAGTGCATAGCGGGGTACGAAGTGAAAATGCACAGCAAGGAGATTGCGAGCAGCAGGGGGCGACGGCCTATGCGATCAGAAAGCGCACCGCCGATTGGCAACCACAAAAAGTTACTGACACCGACCAGCAATGTGACCACCAGGCTATCGGTGGTGCTCAGGTTCAGTACGGTTCTGCCAAACGTCGGTGTGTAGACCGTAATCAAGTAGAACGTGGTGGTGGTCATGGAGGCAAGCAGTCCACCCGCCAGCACGGTGCGCCAGTTGTCACGCATCGAACGGAAAACTTCACGAGTTGTAGGACGGTGCTGACGTGCGGTAAATGCCGCGGTTTCTTCAAGTGAGTGGCGGATAACGAAAATGAACGGGATGATCACGCAGCCAATGAAGAAAGGAATACGCCAGCCCCAATCGGCGATTTCAGCGGCTTGCATCGTTGCGTTGATGGTGTATCCCAAGGCGGCCGCGACGACGATTGCAACCTGCTGGCTGGCCGATTGCCAACTGGTGTAGAAACCGGTGTGCCCGGGCGTCGAAATTTCCGCAAGATACACGGAAACACCGCCCATCTCTGCGCCGGCGGAGAAGCCTTGCAGCAGCCTGCCCAACAACACCAGAATCGGGGCCGCTATGCCGATGCTGGCATAGCCTGGCACCAGGGCGATCAACACCGTACCTGCGGCCATTATCGACAGGGTCACGATCAGCCCCTTACGACGGCCAACCTTGTCGATGTATGCCCCAAGTACAATCGCACCCAACGGACGCATCAGGAATCCAGAACCGAACACCGCAAAGGTCATCATCAGCGAAGCAAATTCGCTGGTGGCTGGAAAGAAGGTCTGCGAGATGTAGGTTGCGTAGAACCCGAAAAGAAAGAAATCGAACTGCTCCAGGAAATTGCCGCTAGTGACCCGGAAAATGGCCCCTAGCTTGGATCCCTTGGACCGGGTTGTTGCCGTTGTGGTTTTCATCATGGCTACCGTTATGCTCACTATTGTTTTTGGAATGAGTGTTTAAAACGTTATTCGCTGCCGGCGTTGATCGGATTGGGTTGGCGTTTTTCGATGGCGTGTTTGAGCAGAGCTGCGCTGCGGAAGATCCCATGAGCGAACTTGCTATAAGGCATGGTCAGGAAGAACGCCATGACCAGGCCGAGATGAATAGCCAGCATCAAACCCAGGGCGCTGGTTTCACGGAGCGCCAGAAGCGCCAGTCCGCTTGAGCTGACCAAAAACAGCAAAGCGATGAAACCGCGATCCATAGGTTTCTGGTTCTCATCGCCGTGTGCAGGGTTGCGGCGCAGGTTCAGCCAGAGCAGACCTGCAGGACCGATCAGCAGACCGATACCACCGACAACGCCCAGCATCACCGGCAAACTGAAAATCGGATAAGGTGCCGACCAATTCAGCAAATAGTGAAAAAGCGTGGCCACACCCGTGGCGGCGAAGCACAGCATGAAGCCGTAGAAGGTGAGGTGGTGGAAGCGACGCCGCCAGAGGGTAAATTGATCGTCGGCATTGTTGCAGCCCTTGCCATGACCGCCATCGAGATACTTGAGTTTCGCGACGCTGGCCGTAGCTTCCAGTGCAGCGGACGTTTTTACCGGCAGAGAGGCTGCAACGGGTGAAACATTGCGCCAGAAGCGCCGCACGCCCATGGTCAGGGCTATCACCGCAAAACCGAACACGGCACCGAACATCAGCGCCAGGGTGTTATGCGGGAAAATTTTGTAGAAGTCTCCACCCGGAATGACGGTGAACAGGTTTCCCATAAGCATCAGGGTCAGGCAAAGAAACAATGCCAGGCCAGCTCCAGAAGCCAGCGCCAGAGTCAATCCGTTGCGTTGATATAACTTGCCCATCACCCGTGGCCATGCATATTCGGCGTAGGTATCAAGGCGAACCTTGGCCATTGCCTTGGGTACATTGACCCTGAACTCATGGGGGGCGGCGTACTGGCAGGCGTGCAGACATGCACCGCAGTTGTGGCAAAGGTTCGCCAGGTAATGGATGTCCGCCTGAGTGAATTCCAGGCGCCGGGTCATCGCCGGAAATACCGCGCAGAAACCTTCGCAATAACGACAGGCATTGCAGATGGTCATCTGCCGCTCGACTTCACTTTCGTCAAGATTCAGCACCGGGATCAAGTCGCCCGAGGCCTTGGGATCAAACAGTTGCATGTGCAGACTCCGTATTCACAGATAAAGCGCCAAAGCCCACTGCAGCGGCAGCTTGTACACCGGCTATGCGGCCGAACGCTGTACCAATGGCCATGCCGATACCTGCGGTATAGCCCTGACCCAGCACATTACCGGCCATCATTTCTCCGGCTACGAACAGGTTGGGGCTCGCCTTGCCATTGAAGTGCACGGCGGCGGTTTCATCGGTGGCGAGGCCGAGATAGGTGAACGTGACACCCGGTTTAAGCGGGTAGGCGTAGAAAGGCGGTTTCACCAGCGGCCGTGCCCAATGGGTTTTGGCCGGGGTCAGTCCTTGGGTGTGGCAGTCGTCCAGTGCTGTGTGATCGAACGTGCCGACGCGGCAAGCGCTGTTGTAGTTCTCAACAGTTTCGACGAATTGTTTTTCTGGCAACTTCAATTGCTGTGCGAGTGCTTGCAGGGTATTGGCGGTGGTCCCGGGAAAAACGGGCGGCATGAAGCGACCGATGGCTTGTTGATCGATGATCGAGTAGGCCTGCTGACCTGGTTGTCCGGCGACCAGACGCCCCCAGATGGCATAACGTTTCGGCCAAAAATCCTCACCTTCGTCGTAGAACCGTTCGCCGTCACGATTGACCACTACACCCAGCGATACACAGTCGATTCGCGTACAGATGCCACCGTCATAGAGTGGCGCGCGGGCATCGATCGCCACCATGTGTGCCTGGGTCGGGTCGCCGATCACGTCAGCCCCGAGATCAAGCATGCGCCGCAGCAAAATACCGGTGTTGAATCGGGTGCCGCGGATCAGGAAATTATCGGACGGCCATTCACCGCGCTCGTTTTGGCCCCAGGCTTCGCGTAACCATTCGCGATTGGACTCGAAACCACCCGCTGCCAACACGCAGGCCCGGGCTTCGATGCGTTCTGCGGCGATGCGCTGACCGTCCACCTCATGCTCGCCAATGCGGGCCGCGACGAATTTCCCGTCGTCCAGTTCAATGTCAGTGACCTGGGCGTTGTAGCGGATTTTCACACCTAACCGTTCGGCGCTGCGGTAGTACGCATTGACCAGTGCCTTGCCGCCACCCATGAAAAAAGCATTGGTACGCGCTACATGCAGGGCACCGGACAGCGATGGTTGAAAATGCACCCCATGTGAACGCATCCAGTCGCGGCAAGAGGACGATGCCCGAATGGCAATGCGCGCAAGCTTCTCATCCGTGAAACCACCGGTGACCTTCAACAAATCTTGCCAGTATTCTTCTTCCGGATAGGCGTCGATCAATACGTCTTGCGGCTGGTCGTGCATGCACCGCAGGTTACGGGTGTGTTGAGAGTTGCCACCGCGCCAGATTTTTGGAGAGGCTTCCAGCAGCATCACGCTGGCGCCAGCCTCTCTCGCCATCAGAGCGGCACATAAGGCTGCGTTGCCGCCCCCTATAATTAATACATCGATCATCATCGCTCCTCGATCTGCAAGGAGGCTGGAACCGGGTGCTCCTTGCGAGTGGGGGAACGATAGAGAGGGAGGCGGAGCGTCGAAAGGCTGCTTTTGACACGAGGTGTTTAGTTTTTCTAAACGCTTTGAGTGCGCGAAGCGCGTGTCTTCGTGATTGAGCGCACGCTATGACTACACGTCTGGCTCTTCAATCCATGTTGCGCCTGGCCACTGCTTGTCGAGAACCAGTTGGCGTGCGACATCGACGATGACCAATCGGGTTGCCAGCGCCGCCGGAGACAGCTCGTCATCAGCCAGTGTCGCCAGCAGATTACGCCGGCCCACATGGGGGTCGGCAATTTTGACCAGTGAAAGTCCTGACTCGTCCTTCAATGCAGCTGCTGCCCCCGGTTGTATCGTTGCAGCATGACCGGCCCGCACGGCGTTCATCAGCACGGCGAGACCATCCACTTCCATGATGACATTGGGCGTCAACCCGACCCGCTCGAACGCACTCATCAATGCCGAGCGTAAACCATGCTGAGCACTGGGCATCACCAGCGGCAAGCCGCCCAGCTCGGTTAACAGCACATTGTCGCCACGAGGCGCTTGTGAGAGGTTTGGCGAGGCAATAACAAACAGTTTTTCATCCAGCAGAGGGGTCACGCTCCAGCGTTTACCGCCTTCGAGCTGAAACAGAATTGCCAGGTCAATCTGTCTGGCATTGAGCTGGGCAGCCAGGTGCCCGGAGAGCATTTCTACCAAGTGCAGTTGAATGTCCGGATAACGGGCACGCATTGCGTTGATCAACGGCAGAGCGAGCACCGTCGCGGTGGTAGGAGGCAGACCGACACTGACATATCCACTCATTCGCCCGCGATGGGCGGCCATGATGGCGTTTTCAGCTTGGCGCAGGGTCAGTTGAGCATGGTGTAAAAATGCAAATCCGGCGCTGGTAGGTGTCACGCCCGTGGTACTGCGATTCAGGAGGCGAGTGCACAACTCGCTTTCGAGTTTGGAAATCTGCTGACTGAGGGCTGATACGCCTACGTCCAGTTCAAGTGCCGCCCGCCCCAGGCTGCCGTGTTCAATGATTTTTACGAAATAACGCAGTTGTCTTAATTCCAATGTTGTCGCTTCCCGCCAAATGGCTAATCGAATCCTGAAGGTGGCCACACACTACGCAGCGACAAACAGCGGCAGTCGTTGTTTCCTGCAGACGTCACAAAGCCCCGGAGGCTCGCGGCTCCAGGGCTTGTGTTCTTATCTCCAACCGCTGGTGGCTGGCGTACGTGGCGCCGCGACTAGCAGCGCCCGCGCCTCCTGCTTCATTGGTTGCGCGTTACCCGCCACACGGTGTTTGCGAGGTCGTCCGCAATGAGAAGGGCACCGCGTGGGTCGACGGTTACACCGACCGGCCGCCCGCGGGTTTTGCCGTCTTCACCCCGGAAGCCGGTCGCGAAATCGACGGCCTCACCGGCTGGCTGGCCGTTGCTGAATGGCACGAAAATCACCTTGTAGCCCACCGGGTCGGGGCGGTTCCAGCTCCCGTGTTCACCCACGAACACGCCTTCGGCAAATGTCGCCCCCATGGCCGGGACGGAGAAGTCGACGCCAAGCGCCGCCACGTGCGCACCCAGGCTGTAATCGGGCTTGATTGCCGCGGCTACTTTGTCCGGGTTCTGTGGCTGCGCGCGTGAATCGACGTTTTGTCCCCAATAGCTATAGGGCCAGCCGTAGAACCCGCCTTCGCGAACCGAGGTCAGGTAGTCTGGCACCAGGTCTGGACCCAGCTCGTCGCGCTCGTTGACCACCGCCCACAACTGCCCGGAATCAGGCTGAATCGTCAACGCTGTCGGGTTACGCAGGCCGGTTGCGTACGGCTTGTGGGCGCCAGTCCGGGCATCAACCTGCCACACCTGGGCCCGATCAACCTCAGCGTCCATGCCGCGCTCGGTGATGTTGCTGTTGGAGCCGATGGCAACATACAGCTGACGACCATCGGGACTGATGGCCAGTGCCTTGGTCCAGTGGTGGTTTATCTGCGAAGGCAAGTCGAGGACTTTGACCGGTGCAGCGCTGGCTTTGGTTTGGCCGTCTTCATATGCGAAGCGCACAATGGCATCCTGGTTGGCCACGTACAGATTGCCATCCGCGTAGGCCAGGCCATAAGGCGCGTTGAGGTTTTCGGCAAATACCGTCTGCAACTCGTAGCTGCCATCACCGTCGGCATCTCGCAGCAAGGTCAGGCGGTTGCCACCTTTGACCTTGGTGTTGCCCTGAGCCTTGATGTAACCAGCGATCACATCCTTGGGCTTGAGCTTGGCGGCGCTGCCGCCACGACCTTCAGCCACGAGAATATCGCCATTGGGTAGCACCAGGGTCTGACGCGGAATCCCCAGACCGCTGGCAATCGCCGTGATGCTGTAGCCCTGCGGCACAGTCGGTTTGCGGTCACCCCACTCAGCCGGCTCGGCAATCTTCATCGTGGGCACGAGACCGCGATGCTGTTCCGGCAGCTTAGGGTCGGGACCGAGAGACAGATCGCCGTTTCTTTCGCTGTCACATGCACTCAACAGCAAGGCCAGGCCAAGGGGGGTCAATACGCTGGAATAGTTCACTTCACATCCTCCGAACGCAGATTGGTCAGGCCTGTCCAGGCTGCAACGATAGCCAGCAAGGTGACGATAACTGACAGGACCAGGCCTGTGGGCATGATTGCGAAAGCATCTTTGGCATGCTCAAAGGCATTGATCAGGCCCAGTACCCAGCTCGCTAACAACAACAGTAAATACACCACAGGCCTGCCAGCCTTGCGCTTGGCCTGGAACAGATTGGCCAGCGCGAACAGCAGAGCAAACCCGGAGAACACCAACCCGCCGACGATCAGCCAGGAAGCAAAGTTGCTCCATTGAATCTGGAAGGTCCTGAAATAGGCGATGTCACTCAGCAAGGCGCCGAGGAACAGAGGGATGGCTCCAGCCAGAAAAATCGCGTGAAGGGGACTTGGCGTACAGCGGTAGGCAGAGGAGGTGATAGAGGTCACGGCAGGCTCCTTTGGGCTTAGTGAGCCTCTACTGTAGCCCGATGCCAACACAAAGGGCCAACAGACTCGCACCGACAATGTGCCCTCCGGCACCGCAGACAGTGTCCAGCCTCGCACTGAGGCTGGGTGTGGCAGGTCAAACTGTTCAGCTCACAGTTGCCTTCCGAGCACGTTCAGGGTTTTGAGTATCAGAGCTGCACCACGTCGGGTATCCGTTTCGCGGAGCATTGACAGCAGTCCATAGAGGCTGGGGGGAACCTCCTGTGCTCTGGTTTCGGTCGCGGCCATGCGCAACGCATTGCCGAGGCTCCAGGAAGCCGCCGCGGCCTCCTCAAACAACCCGGCCAGCTTTTCCACCATGGCAGGATCCAGCAGGTCTACGAGGTCGGAAATCAACGCCAGGACATCGATGATATTGTCCATGCGACCGCCGTCCAGCAGCGGTTGCAGCTTGCCAAGCAACGCTTCGAGCCCCGCATTGTGGCCAGGTGAGGGAACATTGGCGTCCGGGCTGATTGTTGACGACTCTTCTGGGGTATCCATACGGCGTTCACTCCTCCTTAAGCAGTGTCACAGCATGCCTCGAGCCATGGCCCAATACAGTCCGCGATTGAATCCATTGCGCAACAGCCCCCCCAGCTTGCTCGGCGGGGTAGGCAACACATCGTGGGTGTAGTCGTACCACAGCGGCATCCCCGCATTGAGCCCCATTTGCGCCACCGCTTGGACGCGACCGTCATACACCGCGCCAGGTGCCCCCAAGCGGATTTCGGCCGTGATGTTATTGGCGATGACAGGGGCCTGATTGTGGCAGGCGCCTCCTGCCTTGCTGACAGGAAGATCGACCGTGTCACCCATCACATAAACGCCGTCGAGCCCATAGACCTGCAGCGTTTCATGATTGGTTGGCAACCATCCTTCATGATTCTCGGCCTGTGAAGCACCACTCTCCAGAACCACATCCACTGCACGAATGGGAGGTGTTGCCATCAGAATATCGAAGGGTTGCTCGTCACCCTCTTCGGAGTAGGCAATGCGCCGATCCGGATCGACCTTGTTCAAGGTGAAGCCGCGCTGAAAACGAATGTTTTTCTGCTCAAAGATACCGGGAAGAATCTCCCCGGTAGGCCGCTGCAAGAACAGGCAATTACGCAAAAGCTGGGCAGTAGTGGGGTAGGTATAAATGATTTCAACCTGCTCCCGCACACCACGACGCCGCAGAAAATCGTCCAGCATCAAGGTTGTCTCCACCGGAGCGATACCGCATTGATGCGGCACGTTGGGTGTTTTGGGAAAGGACACGGTGATGAAAATCCGGCCCTTTTTTATAGTGCTCAATCGCTGGGCCAATTGCCGGGCCGCCTGATATTGATAGAAGTGATCACCGGCCTCTTTCAGGCCTTCTATCCGCTCGGGAGCCGGGACGCAACCGGTGGCTATGACAAGAAAATCATAGCCATGACGTTTGCCGCTGCGGGTCTGCACATGTTGTCCGGGGAAGTCGAAGCGAATGACTTCGTCCACCTGAAAGTCGATTTCCGGGCGCAACAATGAACGCTCCGGACGCTTCAGTTCCTCTTCAAAGAACTGATTGAAAGCCACGTACATGAACGCCGGTTTATAAAAGTGATCAGGCGAATTCGACAGGAGAGTAATGCGTACCTCACCACGCTGGATCTCCGGATAGAGTTTCTTCACCAGCTGGTTAGCGAGCATCGTGCCGCCAACACCTCCACCGACAATAATTATTCGCCTGCTCAATTTTTACCTTCCTTGGTCCGGGTGAGTTCCACTGCTTGGAACCTAGTCGGGATTGGAGGGCAGGTCAGAACTAAACGCGATAAGGACGACTTCGTTAATCACGAAAGTAGGTGAAGGGGGAGCGCAGGGTGCTCCAGCCCTGGTTGAGGGTGCCGTCATTTTTTGCGGTCACTTGGAAGAAAGGAAATGGAGCTGCGCGGCCACGGCCGCACACGGTAGGCTTCCTCTTTCCACTCGGGGTCCAGTGATGTGAAGGGAAGACCGCGTGAGGCCATTTTGAACAGCGTACATAAACCTTGGTCGGACAGTTTGGGCCGTAGGACCTTACGCATAAGCAAAGCCACCTCGGCATGAGATGGATTGACCTGTTCGCTCGAACAAAAAAACGGGTTCAACTGCACTTTACGTAACACCAGTAACGCCAGGCCGATGGTGAATGACAAAAAGTGGCGAATACCTATGTGTCTGGCCGGGATGCATAACACATAGTGCAGCGCCAACTGCAGGTGCGCGTGGGTGGTCCCCATCAGTTCCGCGAGCGCACGCGCATAATTGGGATCTGGTTGTCCCCGCTGTAACGCGGATAACGAGATGCCATGTTCAGCAAAAAGGTCTTTGGGCAGCCAGCACACGCCGCGCTCACGGTCCTCCCATTGGTCTTTGATAATATTGACCAGTTGCAGACCCGCGCCTAAAGAGACCGATAAGCGAAGTAATTTATCGCGTTGCGCTAAAAGCGTCGGGTCCAGGTCGATAAAAAACCTGGTCATCATCTCGCCTACAGAACCGGAAACGCAGTAACAATAACGATCAAGTTCCTGGCGGGTCTCCAGGCCGTCAACACTGACGCTCTGGCGAAATTCAGCCATTCCCCGCGATATGATTTCCAAACACTCAAGTAAGGACTCACGGTGAGCAGATTTCAATTGGCCATGCACCTCCAGTAGCAATGGCAAGTGCAGTAGCAGTTCATGTTCGGCCGCCACAGTTTGCGCCGTCAGTAATGCACCGACGGTATCGCTGAAGTGTCGGGCATCGCTTAGTCCTTTTACGGCGGCGATAAATGATTCTTCATAAAGTCGTATTTGTTGAGGCGTGAGCGCGGGTTCATCTTCTATCGTATCGGCAATGCGCAGGAGTAAATACGCATGGGTCACCACGTGCATCAGCTCGGATGGCAGCAGGGGAATGGCCAGCGCGTAGGTGCTTGAAACACGCATCAGCAGCGCCGTTTGATAGCGTCTCAGGCTGCTTAATGTGTATTGCTCAGCGTGTATCTGCAACCATTCACGACCGAATTTACGGTCAGGATCATGGATGATTTTTTTGAACCATGAAGTGAATTTTTGAGGCTCACGTTCCATCCAGGCATACAGATTTTCCAGTTCAATCCACTGCCAATTGGCAGCTTCAGCAGGGTCGGGCGACAACATTCCGTTGTAGCCACCGACATACAGGTGATCGAACTCATGCTCTACCAGATCATCGGATACCGGAGACCGGTAGACAAAGGTGTCGACTTTTTTCAAGTCGCAACTGAATCCCATTTCTTCTTTAAGGCGGCGCCGTGCGGCGACATCAGTCTTTTCACCCGCTCTTGGATGGCCGCAGCAGGTATTGGTCCATAGGTTGCTTGAGTGATATTTATCAGCGGCTCGCTGCTGTAATAGCAGTCGGCCTTTTATATCGAAGATAAATATGGAAAACGCTCGATGAAGTAAGCCTTCCCGGTGGACTTGAAGTTTTTCGCCCTGACCAATTTCATGATCGAATGCATCAACCAAAATTAGAGTCTCTGTCATGTTCACATCTCAAAGATGTTCGGTAGGTAAGGCGTGAGCCCATCAAAGAATGACGTACAGTCTCAAGATCCAGCTGATTTGATAGCTAATGGCGGCGAGCACCAGGACCATCTGGAGTTTCTTTGATGTGATCAGCACTGCGACGATGGAAAGAACAACGAACGCGACCTGGCGGATCAGGTATTCGGT
This sequence comes from Pseudomonas sp. D1HM, assembly GCF_019266105.1. Lineage (NCBI taxonomy): Bacteria > Pseudomonadati > Pseudomonadota > Gammaproteobacteria > Pseudomonadales > Pseudomonadaceae > Pseudomonas > Pseudomonas sp. D1HM. The sequence continues at coordinate 100,216 of NZ_LRMN01000006.1, forward strand.
TCCGAGTGATTGCAGGTAGTCGTCACCCTTGATGAGGGTATCGCCAATATCGAGCAGGAACGCGAGGGCGAGGAGTCCGAAGAACCAGCGTTTGCGCTGCTCGAAGTAGTCCTCGAATCCCTTGTATTCATACATGTGGTCGGGAAACAGCAGGGCGGTGAGTGCGGCGAATACCATCGCGTAGAAGAGCAGGAATCCATAGAGCGGGAAGGTCCAGACGGAGATCCTGGATAAATGGAATTCGTACCACCAAAAGTGCGCGATCGTGATGAAAAGGAAGATGACCCAGCCCAGGTGGACAGGGTAAATCTTAATGGTTCCGGGGTGTTGTACGAAGCGTGTCAGGCCATTGACCAATCTGGCAAGACTCAGGCCCAAGACCATGCCGATAATCGTGCGCACATGCGCAAAGTACTCTGGATGACCCGCTGTTACGTCCATTGATAACTCCATCCTGTCGTCCTTTGTTATGCGCAAGTATTCATGGGGGGATGGAATCGTTGCAGGGCACGGCACCCGTGCTTGAGGGGCGCCACAATGACCACTTGTCCCGGAGATGACAGCTGCGGCCGCTCTCAGTCGTCATATTCGTCATGCCGGCGCAGCCAGGTGTAAGGCTCGGTTTGCGGCCATCCTCTGGGAGAATCCTCCCAGGTCTCCTGACGGCCCCAGGGCGTGAGGTCCAGGTAAGTCCAGTGGCTTCCCAGGTGTTCGACGCCGCGGGCGCCTGTGAAGTAGGTGCGGTAGAGCTCGCCACCGTCGCGCAGCAGTATGCTGACGGCATGCTTTTCGCCCTGTTCGGTGGTCACGCCAAAGTCGTCATTGAAGTTGCTGTCGAAGGACGAATACCAGGGCAGGTCCCAGCCCATGCGTTTTTTATAGCCCTCAAGTTTTTCCAGTGGCGCCCTGGAGACCAGGACCAGCGACGTATTGCGTGCATGCAGATGGGCCGGGTGAGACATGGCATCCACAACCCAGGAGCAGCCCGTGCAGCCCTGGGACCAGTCCGGGGCGAACATGAAGTGGTAGATGATCAGTTGCCGACGGCCCTCGAACAGATCGAGCAGGCTTACCGGGCCCGTTTTGCCGGCGAGGGTATAGGCCTTGTCGATCTTGACCATTGGCAGACGGCGGCGCTCGGCGTTGAGCGCATCGTGGGCGCGGGTCAGGGCTTTTTCCTTGATCAACTGTTGATCGAGCGCGGCCTGCCATTGATCGGCAGAAACGATTTCAGGGAGTGCCTGATTAGAGGTTTTCATCATCGATCCCTCTTTTTTTGGGGTGCCGTCAAGAATAGTCAAAGATCCGGGGCTTTGCGTCGTCATGCCGGTCGATGTCTGTCTACAGGCCGCAGGTTGCCGATGTGGCATGGACCGAGAGGGGCTCGAATGCAGTCGTACATTTCCTTGACTCTCCCGTTACGGGGACACCTCATCCTTAACGTCCGACTTTGAGGATGCAGTGATAATGGGCAAACGAGTACTCGTGATTTTGGGCCACCCATCAGACGACAGTTTTTGTGGTGCATTGACAGACGCTTATGTCGAGGCGGCAAAAGTTTCCGGGGCCGAAGTGCGGCAGTTACGGTTGGGGGCGATTGGCTTCGACCCGGTGCTGCATGACGGTTATGCCAAGATCCAGCCCCTGGAGCCCGGTCTGCTTCAGGCTCAAGCCGATATCCTCTGGGCTGAGCACCTGGTATTCGTCTATCCGATCTGGTGGGGGGGAATCCCGGCGTTGATGAAGGGCTTCTTCGACCGGGTCTTGCTGCCCGGTTTTGCCTTCAAATATCGCGAAGGCAAAGCGTTTCCAGACAAACTTCTTAAAGGACGAACCGCTCACCTGCTGGTCACGATGGACACTCCGCCGTGGTACTACAAATGGGTCTATTGCATGCCTGGTCTGCACCAGATGCGCAAGACCACCCTGGCGTTCTGCGGTATCAAGCCGATCCGGACCCTGACATTTGGGCCCCTTCTGGGGTCCGGGCTCAGCCAGCGGGATGCCTGGCTCAAGCAAACCCGCCACCTCGCCGGTCTCTGCGCGATCTAAGTGTCCGAGGTTCCCGGCGGGCGGCGGCGCATGTAAAGATGCAAGCGCGCAAATACGCGCCTTTATGCCCGTTAAAAGGACGTTTATGTATATCGGCAAAGCTGCCCGGCTGTCAGGGACGACGATCAAAGGTATCCGTCACTATGAAGACATTGGCCTGCTACCGCCGCCTCAGCGCGAAGGCAGGTACCGCGTCTACAGCCAGCAAACCGTTGAGTTGCTGGCATTCATCAAGTGCGCACAGCAGTTGGGTTTCAAACTCAAGGAGATGCAGGCGATCCTCGGTGACCACCGGGATCAAGCGTTGCCTTGGGATGTAGCGGGCGAAGCCATCACGCATAAAAAACAGCAAGTGATGACGCAAATTGAGGGGCTGCAGAAAGTTTATGCGGGGCTTTGCGCGTTTGAAGCGCTGATCAACGCCAGGCAGGATCAATGTCAGTTCGGACCCGTAGCTCAAGCCAGTCCTGGCGATTAACCCGATGACATGTGCCCTGTGGCGGCTCATGTCATGCCCCGGTAACACCTGCCGCAACCGTCGCGTCACGCCGGTTCACGTTCAGGCCGGGCCTCGCGCTCATATTCCGGCGGTGCCCACAGGTGTTTCAAGCGTTGCATCACGCTTCCCGGCTGCGCCACGTCGCACCACATCGCAATGAATTCGTGGAAGTTGAGGGTCAGCGGATTGTGGCTGTGGACCTGACGCTTGATGCCGTAATCCACGGTTTCCCGTTCTTCCACGTAGGTGCCAAACAGACGGTCGAAGATGATCAGCACGCCGCCATAGTTCCTGTCGATATAGCAGTCGTTGCGGCCATGGTGGGCGCGGTGGTTACTTGGGGTATCGAACAGGTACTCCAGCACCGGATGCAGCTTGCCAACACTCTCGGTATGGATGAAGAACTGATACACCAGGTTGCAGGCATACAGGATAAACACCACTGCCGGATGTACGCCCAGCAATACCAGCGGCATGAAAAACAGCCACCAGCCGGTGATGGAGTAGAGCATTGACTGGCGCATGGCGGTCGTCATGTTCATGTGCTCGCCGCTGTGGTGCACGACATGCGCGGTCCAGAACCAGCGCACACGATGGCTGCAGCGATGGAACCAGTAGTAGCAGAACTCGACGCCGAGAAAAATGGGCAGCAGGGTCCAGCCGTTGACGGGAATCGTAAAAAAGCGCTGGTCCCAGAACCAGAATACGGCGGCGCCCACGAATATCACATGGGCTGCCAGTTCGAACAGCTGGTAGCTGCTGCCCAGAGTGAGGTTGGTGAGGATGTTTTTCCAGTAGAACTGCTGGCGCGCCCCGCGTTTGCGCATGATCTGCCATTCAATGGCAAATCCCACCAGAAACAGCGGTGTCATGCCGATCAGCACCACTTGTTTCCACTCGATATGTGCGCCAAACGTGGCTTCCATCCAGAGAATCAGATCATTCATGACGCACCGCTCCAGGCACTTGGCCGATACGCTGGATGTTGCCCGCGGCAAAATTGAAAGACTTGACCGTCTCAGACAATCATTTAACACTTCTCGCCATGCACCCAACTATTGCGCAACAGTCGCCCCGGGGCGTTGTCCCCAGCACCTATGTGCGTCTGCTGTATGAATACCTTGAACATCAGGGGGTGGCCGCTGCGGCCTTGCTCGGCGTTGCCGCGCCGCAAACAACGGATCGCGACGCGATGCGTTACCCCGTGTCGGCCTGGCGTGCCCTGCTGCAGCGCGCTGCCGAGTACTTGCAGGACCCTTTGCTGGGGTTGCATCTGGGCCAGACCATCACGCCGGCCCATTTTGGCGTCATGGGTTATGTGTTGCTGGCCTGCCCGAATCTCGGCGCGGGGCTGGCCCGTGCCTTGCAGTATCAACGCCTGCTGTATGACGTCAATCCAATGCGCAGCACTCTGGAGGGCAACGATCTGCTGCTGGAATGGGGCGCGGATCAGGGGCGCCCCGGATCACTGGTGGACGAGTGCGCCATCACCGCGTTGTTGCAACTGACGCGCAACATGACGGGCCGACCTATCGTTGCCAGAGAAATCCGTTTCCTGAACCCGGCCCCGGCAGACATTCAGCCCTATCGGGACTGGTTTGGCTGCCCCGTCCTGTTCGATCAGCCGCAAACATCGATCCGTTTTGACCAGGCACTGCTGGCTTTGCCGTTGCGACAGCCGGATCAAGTGCTGTTGAGTATCCTGGAAAGACAAGCCGATGACTTGCTGGCGCAATTACCGTCCAGCGACGATTTCGAGCAGGCGGTTCGGCGCAGCATCGCCCGGTTGGTGCGTGAAGGACAACCGGAACTGGAGCGAGTCGCCCGTGAGTTACACGTGTCGGCGCGCACGTTGCATCGTCGACTGGCTGCCGGCGGCATCAATTTCAGAGAGCTGCGCGAGAGCATTCGTCAGCGTCAGGCCGAATATTATCTGGCCGATCCGCGCCTGCAACTGGCTGACATCGCCCAGTTGCTGGGCTACTCCGAGCAAAGTGCATTTACCCGGGCATTCCGGCGCTGGCGCGGGCAGACGCCCTATGCTTATCGTCAGCATGTACTCAGGCCCAGCACTGAATCCGAGGCATCCTGCGACAGGACTTGAGGGGAGGGGGCAGCCGTACAGGGGTGTCCGGCTCAGGACTTCACCGATTCCAGGCCGTCGTCAGTGAAGCGTGACAACCCGGCGATTTTCGCCGATGCGGATCCTGTCCAGCGCGCGGTTCAGGGCATCCAGAGCATCGAGCAGGGCTTTCGCTTCAGCTTCTCTTCCTTCTCCCCATAACCGTTCAGCCATCTTGTTCAGGGCCTGAATGGATCGCTCTATATCTGCAGCTGTCGCGGTGGTGGCCTTTGCAGGCGGCTTCTCGGGCATTGTTGAACCTTTTGCAGTACCGGACGGGGAAGCACGCATGGCATGCCGGCCCATTATCCGCGTGACTCTAGAGGATGCAGCGTCCGCGATCAAACCTGGCAGGTTTATCAGTTTGCCGGGCAACGCCAAGGCTGCACCCCTGGATTTCGCTTAACCTAAGTCACTCAATTTGCCAGAGGAATATGTCCATGCATCGTGCAGTAAAAATGCTCTCCTTCGCACTCCTGACGCTGACAAGCAGCCAGTTACTGGCCGAAACCGCTCCCGGATTCTGGACAACGCCCACCATACAAGGCTATGGCAAGATTCATTCGCTACCCGATGCGGCCTATCAACCCGACAAGGCCGCCACCTATAAAATCGTGTTTGCGCTCACCAAGGGCTCCAAAACCCCGGCAGACGTCAATCCGTCTCTGGATCACGTCGCCCGGACCGTCAATCTTTATGTGGCATCGGGTGTACCGCTGTCCCAGTTGAAATTTGTCGCCGTTGCCTCAGGTGAAGCCACTACTCTCGCGCTGAATGATGACGCCTATCGCTCGAGGTATGGCAGCGCCAACCCGAACCTGCCACTGATCGCGGCTTTACGGCGTGCCGGTGTGGATATCGCTGTTTGTGGTCAGGCTGTTGCAGAACGCCAGTTTGCCTACAGCGAAGTTGATAAGTCTGTCACGACCGCACTTTCGGCGCTGACCACCATCACCACCCTGGAGCACAAGGGTTATAGCCTGATGCCAATGTGAAACAGCGTTGACCAGATTTGCCAGCCCCCTGTTTCCTTGCCTTGGCATACGGTGCAGAGGAGCTGGCTTGAATATCAGGTGGACACATGGGTACACGGCGTTTGGTCTCTGTTTACGGATAGTGGTAAATTGCCACTATTGGACGAGATTGGTGTTGAAAATTGAACAAAATCATTATGTTAGCGCTTTCTTCTGTGGCGCTTTCTGGGTGCGATGAAGCAAGGCAAGGCACAGGGCCTTTTGGTACGGCCAAAGGAATGACGGCGCAGGGCTTGCGGCAATTTGCTGTGCTTGAGCATTTATCGACCAAGGATGGCAGGACCACCTACTTATCAAGCCAGGCTCCCGACACTTCAGGGTACGCAGACAGTTACTACTACGTGATCGGTAGCACGACTGGCCTGTGCGCTGTTTCGGCAGCCGTGAATAATATGAGGACTGCACCAGGCTCAATTTTGCATACGCTGACGGAGAAGTACGGACTGCCTGTAAAGGATGAATCTACGCCCTGGGGTGTTATTTGGTCTGCTGACCAGTACACGCTCGACGAGGACCTGGAGTCGATTCGCGTCGTGTTTTCAGGTGCCGAACCTGAAGTTGGCATCATGATTCAGGCAAATTACATCAGCGCGCAGAGCTGCCGCTGAATGACGCCGTCAATCGCTCAGCGCCCGCAGGATTCCTGAGCGAATACCTGAAACATGAGCCTGGCAGGCATTTTGCTGGCCCCCGGGGTTTCATTTGGCTGGCACAGTCGCCGGCTTATCAGAAACTTAGGTAACGGGGTGTATGAGAATTGTCGTCTGCTCACTGGCATCGATACTACTGACGGGTTTTACGCTTTCGGCTCAGGCACGGCACTTGAGTGAAGGTGAGCGTTATATGTGCAGTTGGGGATCAGGAATCGCCGGGAAGGCGCAGTCCAGCAAGTTGTCCGGTGTGTCGCGCTACGCGGTACGCAAACAACTGCAAGCCCAACGATTTCCCAAACAGTGGATGCGCAGGATGGCCTTGGGGATTACCGAACAAACTTATGACAGTGAGTCGCGTATGAAACCCGAGCGGGTGAAGAGGGTTTATTACGATGATTGCATCCAGCACGAACTGGCGCGTAGATGATGCGAGGGGCTGTCACAAAAGCTTAACCTGAGCATCGCAAGATACCTGTTTTCCCGGCAGGTATTTCCGTGCGTCGAGCAGTGTTTAATCAGAAGGGCGGTGTCGGTAAATCCAGCATCGCCTGCAACCTTGCCGCCATCAGCGCCGCCGAGGGCTACCGGACACTTTTAGTGGACCTCGATGCCCAAGCCAGCTCGACCTCTTATCTGACGGGGCTATCGGGCAATGACACGCCGATGGGGATCGCCGATTTTTTTAAGCTCACCTTGTCGAGCGGCCCGGCCAGCAAGCAAAACCGGGTGAATATCGTAGAAACGGCCTATGACAATTTGCACCTGATTACCGCCAGTGCGGAGCTTTCAGGCTTGCAGTCCAGGCTTGAGTCCAAATTTAAAATCAATAAACTCCGTCGCTTGCTGGTTGAACTCTCGCAAGATTACGAGCGCATCTATATCGATACACCGCCGGCGATAAATTTCTATTCCTTGAGTGCGCTGATTGCCGCCGAACGGGTGTTGGTTCCTTTTGATTGCGACAGCTTTTCCCGTCAGGCGATTTATAACGTCATTGCCCAGGTCGCCGAGCTGCAGCAGGATCACAACGAGTCGTTGGTCATCGAAGGCATTGTGGTCAATCAGTTCTTGAGCCGGACTCGTTTGCACAGGCAGCTCGTCGAGGAGTTGATTGCTCAGGCGTTACCGGTGCTGCCGGTGTACTTGAACCGCTCCGTGAAGATGCGGGAGTCTCATCAGGCGTTTTCTCCGCTTATCCATCTGGAGCCGCGACACAGGTTGACGTTGCAGTTCGTGGAGCTCTTCAACGCACTGGAGCAAGCGGCCTGACGGGATAATAGAGTCCCCAGCCTTCATCCGGCGCTGCTGGTGTGTGCGTCAAGCTATCCGGGGCTATAGTGAAATTTCCCTGCCTTAGAAAAGCGAGCATTTTATGAAACGGTCAGTGTTGTTCCTTCTGGCGAGCCTGGTCGCCACTCCATTATTTGCTGCCGATGACTTGTGTACCGTTAACCTGAAAAAGCTGTCTGATTACAAAGCAACTGCCAGCACGCTGGGGCAGCCGCTGCTCGACCAGATCCGCGATGCGAGAATCGAGGCACAAAAAGCTCAGGCTGCAGGTGATACCCAGAAGTGCATCAGCCTGACCAATAAAGCACTGCAGGATGTCGTGAACTCACAAAAGGGGCATTAACCTTCGGAGCGGAGCGCCAGCATCGCTCCGCTAACCCTTTACCCCAGCATCGTTCAGTGGTTCAGGAGGCGATGATGTCCCACTCGTCGATTGCCCTGCACGATTCAGGTGAAAAGGGCTCCATATTTCGGGAGAGAGGTTTCAAACCAAAATGTGGAGGTGAGTATGAGTTCCAAGACCCCGCAAGGGCCACGATCAACCGAGCACGGCACGGGGAAGCATGAGTCCGGGTTCGATCCTGACTCGCCGGGTCTCGCAGATCCCCGGCTCGATCCGGCCGGGCCTGGCGTCGCACCTCACAAACCCAGGCCTGATCCTGAAGCCAAAGAGAACGCCTACAGTCCGGATTTCAAATCCCGCCCTGAGCCTAAGCCCCACCACGATGCAGACATCGATACGCCAAGCGGCTGAGTGGCGGCGGGGCAGCAGCGTGTAACCGCGAGCTGTCTGCGGATCAACCACCTGCGATGCGACACTCGGTTCGCACAACGTCGAAAAGCAGGTGTAAGGTGAACCGGACATCCCTGGATTATCTCTACGAAAGGAGATGACTATGAGTGTTCCAGCCCTGACTAAAATGCACATCAATGGCTATGACGTGCTGAAAGTGAATAACGGGCCCTGGAGGGTCTGCACCCATGCTGACCGTCTCGGTTCCTTTGGTTCCCGAGATGAGGCTTTTGCCTACGCTGCATCCCTTCCCACGAGAGTGATACGGGCTGACCGGCCCAGCAATACCCAGTAACGGGTGACAAAACGCTCCTGGCCTCGGCAATTGCCGAGGCTTTTTTATGTCCGGGATATCGTTACGCGGCTTGCTCATTTACGGCAGGTCCCCGGCGCGGTTGCGGAGCGTTATTTATCGCTTCTCAGGATGATGGTCTATGGTTTCGCTCTTGAGAGCGAGTCACGGGTCAAGGCAAAGGCTGGGCGAGTGACACGCTTTAAGCAGGGCACTGGCCAGGCATTACGCGTATTTTTTTCAAGGAGCAGGGGACATGAGGACAATGGGGTTTTCAACATCAGGGGCTTTTCTGCTGTTGGTTGCAACCAGCGCGTCAGCTGAATCTTACCTATATGAAATAGCCAGGCAGGAGCCCTACAAAACAGCCTACAAAGAGATGCTCAGTTTCCCTGAGTGGGTCAGCAACGCTCAAGGGACGTCGACGCCCATCGAGCGTGTAACGGCGGATGGAAAGCGCTACATGCTGGGACACATGTGTAAACCCCACGACTGCGCAGATCATCAGCTAAGTGTCGTGTTCAGCGCCGACGGCAAGCAGTCCTGGGGGCTTCTGGCAACGCGATCGGCAGATGGAAAAACCTTCTATAAGCAATTACTGGGGCATCCCGACCGCGCTGTAGAGGCACTGCTGAACAGGTCATTTGCGGATAACAACCCCGAGAACTGATCGACCCGCATCAGTGCGCGTGTTCCGCAGGCTGGGCTAGGCTGCTTGCACGTCTGATACAGAAGTGGGTGAGATGAATACGAGCGTTATTTACGCATTGGCGGCCGCTGCGCTGTTTGGTGCAAGTACACCGCTGGCCAAGTTGCTGGGGGCTGAAATCCCTCCCGTGATGCTGGCCGGATTGCTGTATTTGGGCAGTGGCGTGGGGTTGCTGATGGTGCGCTGTGTCCGGGATCGTGGCTGGAAAGCTTCCGGATTGCAGGCCAGCGAATGGCCTTGGCTGATGGGTGCGATTGTCTTCGGCGGGGTGCTGGGCCCCGTCGCCCTGATGGCCGGTCTGAGCTTGACCAGTGGCGCGACGGCCTCGCTGATGCTGAACCTCGAACCTGTGCTGACAGCGCTGCTGGCCTGGGTGGTGTTCAAAGAAAATGCTGACCGCAGGATTGTGCTCGGGATGCTGGCGATCATCGTTGGGGGCGTTGTGTTGTCATGGCCGTCGGGGCAGGCGTCGAATGGGTCGCAGTCCTGGCTTGGACCGCTGGCGGTGGCGTTTGCCTGCTTGTGCTGGGCAGTGGACAACAACCTGACCCGCAAGGTGTCGGCTGCGGATGCTCTGTATATTGCAGGTGCCAAAGGGCTGTTCGCCGGGCTGGTGAATTGCACCATAGCCTGGGGGATGGGAGCCGGTTCTGTAAGGCTCGAAGTCTTGAGCCCGACGCTGCTGATCGGTTTTCTCGGCTACGGCGTGAGCTTGGTGCTGTTCGTGCTGGCACTGCGCGGGCTGGGCGCGGCGCGAACCGGCGCGTACTTCTCGACAGCGCCCTTTTTGGGGGCTGCCATTTCCATCATGGTACTGGGAGAATCAGTCTCGCTGCTGTTCTGGCTGGCCGCGGCATTCATGTTGCTCGGGGTATGGCTGCACCTGACCGAGCAGCATGAACACAGTCACCGGCATGTAGCGCAGGAGCACACCCATCGCCACACGCACGATGAACACCACCGGCATGAACATGCAGAGGGTGTAGCCCCAGGCGAACCTCACAGTCACACACACCAGCACCTGCCCATTGCGCATAGCCACCCGCATTTTCCGGATATTCATCACCGCCACCGGCACTGAACGCAAATCCGGCACCGGATAATGTCACCTCACAGGGAGCGACAGAGCACGCATGTTTGAACACATCGACTTCACCCACTTGTTGGCAACCTATGGCTACCTGGCCATTTTTATCGGCTGTTTACTGGAAGGTGAAACCATCCTGATTCTGGGGGGCATGGCGGCTCATCAGCATGTACTCAAACTTCTGCCAGTCATCGGCTACGCGAGCCTGGCAGGCATGCTGGGGGATCAGTTGCTGTTCTGGACTGGCCGTTACTTTGGCGCACGGCTTTTACCGAAACTGCATAAACAACAGGCCACCATTGACCGCGTTACTCAACTGATCAATCAGCACCCGACGGTGTCGATTTTCTCGGTGCGCTTTTTATATGGCATGCGCCTGCTTGGCCCGATGGTGATTGGTGCGTCCGGGGTTTCCCCCCTGAAATTTGCCGGCATCAATTGTTTGGGCGCCGTCACTTGGGCCACATTGTTTGCCAGCGCGGGCTATTGGTCCGGAGAGTTTCTGGAGGGCATCCTGGGCGACCTCAAACCGTATCGTCTACCGATCGCGCTAGGGATTGTCGGGCTAATGCTGGTGCTGGCACTGGTTCGCCACTTCAGGGTGAAAACACGGGCAGCGCTCAAACACCCTTGACGGTCTGGCCATGCCGGCCAGCGACATTTCAACCGGGGCGCGGTTGCAAAACATAAACGTGAAAGGCAAAGTCCGGGTACCCGGTTGCATGATGAAACCCTTGGCCTACGCTCTAAATGGCAGGCCAGAGCACAGGATTTCAAGGCATAGGTTGTACGCCCAGTGACCTGGCCCGATGATAAAAAAGGAGGTCTGGATGTTTATCCGTTTGTTGATCCTCGCCAGTGTGCTGGTCTGTGGCACGGTGCAGGCTGTTGAAGTTCCGAGCCCTCTTGAACAGGATCGCGGCAAGTTTCGCCCGTTAGTGGTTTTCGCCCGTGCAGACAGCGACCAGACATTGTCCAGCTTGAAAAAAGCCCTGGAAGACCCGGCCAATCGACAGGGGTTCGAAGCACGCAATATGGTGCTTTATACGATTGTCGGCATCACCGGCAAGCGTGATGGCAAAGACCTCGAGCCGCAGTCGACCATGTCGCTGATTCGCGGGCTCAAGCCGGGGATGATCATCGATAACAAGGCCAAAGTGATTCTGATCGGCAAGGATGGCGAGAAGAAAAACGAGACAGTGGGCGAGGTGGATCTCAACGCGTTGTTTAAAACCATTGATGAGATGCCGATGGCTGAGAAAGAAGCCCAGGCGGCCGCGACGGTTGAAACGCCAGACAAGGCCTCCGCGCCAGGCAAGGCAGCGGCGTCGGGCAAGGCAGCCAGGCCCGTCAAACCGGCCAAGCCACTGGAAGACTGACGGCTGCTGAGCACCGCCCAAAAAAAGGCCCGCTGGGGAGCGGGCCAAATGGGATTCACTAAAGGAGTGGGTTCAATCTAGGCCCATTGATGTGAAAGTGACGTGAAAAGCATGTCGTGAAAACGCAACCCTTCCAATGTGTGCGGTAAAAATAACGCCCAGCTGTAGTGCAATGCCGGCGTGGCAATCCGATAGGGTGGATCGATCGCTCCTACAGGTCACACTCCCCATGCCATTCTCCCTCGAATTACTTTCCGCATTTGCGCTGTTTGCGTTTGTCTCCTCCATCACCCCGGGGCCGAACAATACGATGCTGCTGGCCTCGGGCGTCAACTTCGGATTTCGCCGCACCATTCCCCATGCGCTGGGGATCAGCGTCGGTTTCATGTTTCTGGTACTGGCGGTCGGCTTGGGACTGGGCGGGGTATTCAAGGCGGTACCCATGGCCTATACAGTTTTGCGCTATCTGGGGGCGGCCTATTTGTTGTACCTGGCCTGGAAAGTCGCCACCTCGGGACCTGTTTCGCAGTCTGATACCGCCACTGGCGTGCCCCTGGGATTCTGGGGTGCAGCGGCCTTTCAATGGGTCAACCCCAAGGCCTGGGTCATGGCCGTTGGCGCCATCACCACCTACACGCCGTCCCAGGGTTACATCGCCAACGTGTTCATCATTGCGTTGGTGTTTGCCCTGATCAACCTGCCCAGCGTCTGTGTCTGGGCCGGGTGTGGCAGCGCATTGCGCAACGTACTGACCAAGCCCAAGTGGTTGCTGGCGTTCAACCTGTCGATGGCGTTGCTGCTGGTGGTGTCGCTGTACCCGATCCTGTTCGAGCATTAATCCTCGACGTCACCTTCATTGAGCCATTCCTGGCTCAGTGTCGGCGTATCCCCCAGATACTCCAGCAGCCAGCTCATGGCCGGCGAATGATGGTTCTGGGCCCAGGCGATACACGAAGGGCTGGCCGGGAAGGGCCGTTGCAAGTGCAGCGCCACCAGTTGCCCTTGTGCAATCAAGGGCTGGGCCAAGTGTGCGGGCACCATGCCCACGCACAGCCCGTCACTCAGGCATCCCAGCCCGGTTGACCAGTCGGGCACCATCATTCGCCGTTGATTATCCAGGGTCCAGGTGTCGCGCTTGGGCAGGCTGCGGGAGGTGTCGTCCATGCACAAGGACGGGTAGGGGCGCAGTTGTTCATCGCTCAGCAACCCTTCAATCGATGCCAGCGGATGCTGCGGGCTGGCGACGCACAGCCAGTGCAGGAAGCCCATGTCGCGAAAGGCAAAGCTGCCCGCTACCGGCACCGCGCGGGTAGCGCCGATAGCGATATCGGTGCGGCCGTCGACCAGTGCATCCCAAACGCCGTTGTACACCTCGTAGTGAACGATCAGTTCCACGTCCGGGAAGTGCCGATAGAAATCGATCACCATCTGCTGGCAGCGTGGCTGCTTGATGATGGAGTCCACCGCGACCCGCAACTGGCCGCTCCAGCCATTGGCCACTTGCTGGCACAAACGCCGTGTGCCGAGCATTTTTTTCATGACATCCCGGGCTTCCTTGACAAACATTTTGCCGGCCGGGGTCAGTTCGACGTCTCGATGACGGCGTACAAACAGCGGTACGGCGAGCCACTGTTCGAGTTGGCGCACGGTATAGCTGACGGCTGAAGGCACGCGGTGCAGCTCTTGCGCGGCGCCACTGAAGCTGCCGTGCCGGGCGACGGCATCAATCACATCCAGGGAGTATTCTGACCACATGCACTTGCCTTCAAAATATTTGATGCCAGTCGGCAATTATTATCGCTTCACAAGCAAATGGTCAGCTGGATAATGCACGCCAGTCAACAAATTGTTTGATGGCAAGTTTTGGATGACCATGAAGAACTCTTTTGGATTTACCTGTTATCTCGCCGGGCTCAGCATGCTGGGCTACCTGGCGATGGATATGTATTTGCCCGCTTTCGGCACCTTACGCAGTGAATTGCAGCTCTCGGCCGGTGCCGTGGGGGCAAGCCTGAGCATCTTTCTGGCGGGTTTTGCATTTGGACAGTTGTTGTGGGGCCCGTTGTCGGACCGTCTGGGGCGCAAGCCGGTCTTGCTGGCAGGCCTGTCGCTGTTTGCGCTGGGTTGCCTGGGGATGCTGTGGGTCGAGAGCACCGCGCTGCTCCTGAGCTTGCGGTTTATTCAGGCGATTGGCATTTGCGCCGCGGCCGTCACATGGCAGGCACTGGTGATTGACCGTTATCCGGCGGACAAGGCAAACCGGGTGTTCGCCGGCATCATGCCGTTGATGGGCCTGTCACCTGCACTGGCGCCGCTACTCGGTGCCGTGGTGCTGAGCCATTTTGGTTGGCAGGGCATTTTCGCGGTGCTGCTGGGGCTGGCGGTCATGCTGATCGTGCCCACGCTGTTGCTTAAAGAAAAAGCCCGTGTGACGCCTTTGCGGGTGAAGAGCGGGGTGACTTACTGGCAATTGCTGCGCACTGCCAGTTTCAGCGGCAATGTGATGATCTTTGCCGCCTGTTCGGCGAGCTTTTTCGCCTGGCTGACCGCTTCGCCCTTCATTCTCGGTGATATGGGCTACAGCCCGAGCGATATCGGTCTGAGCTACGCGTTTCCGACCCTGGCCTTCATGCTGGGCGGTTATGGTTGCCGCAGTGCCTTGCAGTACATCAAGGGCCGCAAGCTCTTGCCCTGGCTGCTGCTGGCTTACTGCGCAAGCATGGCGGGGTTGTACGGGGTCGCCACACAAACCGAGCCGACGCTGGCCACCTTGTTGATTCCGTTTTGCCTGATGGCGCTGGTTAACGGGGCGAGCTATCCGATTGTGGTAGCGAATGCACTGATGCCGTTCGCGGAGAATTCCGGCAAGGCTGCGGCGCTGCAAAACACCTTGCAGTTGGGGTTGTGCTTTCTCGGTAGCCTGCTGGTGTCGAGTTATATCAGCCAGCCCTTGCAAATCACCGTGGAGGTGATGCTGGCCACGGCGCCGCTGGCAGTGCTGGGTTATCTGATACAACGTCGTCAGGCCCGCCGGGAAGCTCTTGCTGCCAGTTGAGCCTGTTTTGCCGTTGACATGAAAAGGCCGGTCACCCTTGAGGTGACCGGCCTTTTTAGTGGCTTGCTTCAGGCGATATCCACCAGCACTATTTCGCTGTCTTCAATCGCGGTGACCCGCAGCACCGCTTCATCGACGATGGCCACACCGTCCCGGGCGCTGGCCCGCAGGCCATTGATCTCAATCACGCCGGTGGCGGGCACCAGATAGGCACGACGGCCGCTGTCCAGTCGATACTCCGCGCTTTCGCCGGCCTTGAGGTTGGCTGCCACCAGTCGCGCATCGGCGCGAATTCGCAGGCTTTCGTCGTCACCTTGCTTGCCGCTGGCCAGGGTCACAAAGCCTTCGCGTCCGTCTTTGGGGAAGGGTTTGGCGCCCCAGGCAGGTACATCACCCTGCTGATTGGGAATGATCCATATCTGAAAGATCTTGGTAGGGATCGGCTCGAGGTTGTACTCGCTGTGGGCAATACCGGTGCCTGCGCTCATGACCTGCACGTCACCGGCTTCGGTACGGCCTTTATTGCCGAGGTTGTCCTCATGGCTGATCGCGCCTTCACGAACGTAAGTAATGATCTCCATGTCACGGTGCGGGTGTTTTGGAAAACCGGTTCCCGGGGCGATGACATCATCGTTCCACACGCGCAGGTTGCCCCAGTTCATGCGTTGTGGGTCGTAGTACTCAGCGAACGAAAAGTGGTGATGGGCGTCCAACCAGCCATGGTTTGCACCGCCCAGGGTGCTGAAAGGTCTGAGCTCAAGCATGATTCTTCTCCGGTTCAGGTCAGCCGTACGGTTAAACGGTGGCCAGTGGTTGATGGAGTGATTTTGCATCAAGGATATATCGATAAAAAGGTTAAAAAATGCTTCAAAGCAATCGATTAAATAGATGTTTGTGCGGCGCTAGCAAAGCTGAATCACCGATGGTTCAGCGCCTAAACAGCTGATGCCCAAGCAATTAGCTAGATATCCTCGCCCATTGCGGCGACCATAGCCCATCCTCCCGAACAGCCTCACACCCTGGAGTCAGCGTGCCGCAACACACCCCCGAACTGCCTGTCGAACTTGCCCCTGTCACTCAACTGCCATTGCTCAAGCGCCTGGCCGCACGATTGTTTGGCAGCGGCCTTAGCCGTTTGCGCGCGCAACATGCGGCGTCCTGGTTGCAAGGTCAGGCGGACGGGTTTCGCAGCGGCCATACCGCAGGGGTCGATTACGGTTTCCAGGAGGGACATGCCGAGGGGCTGGAAGAGGGCCGCCAGGTGCTGTTTATCAGTGACACCCGTTCGCAGGAGCTGCGAGCCCCCGGCATCGACGACAACCTCTTCGACGACTGGCGCTTACCGCTGACCCCCGAGCTGAAAAAGCAGATCAAGGCTGACGTGGCCGCGCTGCTGCCTGCCCATGCCCAGCCCAGTGCAGCCCAATGGAAGATGATCTTCAGTGATACACCGTCAACCTCCGTCGTGGCCGGGGCCGGGGCGGGCAAATCGACGTCACTGGTGCTGCGGATTCTATTGCTGACGCATTACCTGGGGTTTGAGCTCGGGTCGATGACGGTCGTGACCTTCACCCGTGAGTCGCGCAAGGATTTCATCAGCAAGTTGCAAGAGGTTTTTGCCCTGTGGGGCCGGAACCTGAGCCTTAAAGAGGCGCGGGAGGTGGTCCGTACCTTCCACTCGCGTATTTTGCCCCTCGTGCGCAGCCTGCCCGGTTACGGGCAGTTGCAGGCCTTCGAGACGCTCAATAGCCGCAGCCTGTTCAACGATGACGACACCGACAGCAACCCCTTTGACTTGCGTATCAATGATGCGCAGCGTCAGCAGCTCAATGCGTGCTACCACGGGCTGTATACCCGGGATGAGCGTTTTCGCCAGGCGCTTGCACCGTTGTGCCGGCATGCCCTGCAGCTCAAGGAGCTGGAGCGCGATCACCCGGACGTGCAAAAGCGCATGGCAGTGACTGAGCTGGCCGCCAAGCGCGACGAAGAGTTGTGCGACACCCTTGAAGACCTGTGGTTTGCTGCAGGCGCCTGGCCCATCAAGGGCATCGAACCCAACCGCGAAACCCTGGAAATCAACGGTTCGCACTTCCACTGTCACGGCTATATCCCGCAACTGGATGCCTGGGTCGTGTTGGGCTTCGACCCGCAGGAAAACCCGCAGATCTGCCGCCCCGGCGCCAAGCTGAGTGTGCGCGCAGAGTGGGCGGTCAAGCGCACACTGTTTCGAGCTTTCTGTAGCAAGCCTTTGATCTGGTTGGAAAATTATGACGCTGCCAAGCGCGTCATTGCCTCCCTGGCGGGGGATGCGAGCGCCGGGCCGGGGTTCGACTACAAGCTCAAGGGGGAACTGAGCTCGGCCCCCTTGCTCGACTCGTTTGTATCCGCGGCGAGCTTTATCGAGAACCTGGGGCTCGATGTGGCGGTAGCCGTCGGTGACATGCGCTTTGCCAAGGACGATCCGGACCGTTTCTTTTTCGAGGCCCTGAGCCTGTACTGGCGCGCCCTGGAAGATCACCTGTTGGCCCAAACCCCGCCGGTCATGACCTACAACCGCATGTTCTCGCTGTTTGGCGAAAACACGCCACAGAACTTCAAGCTGTTGAGTCACGAGCAGTTGCGGCCGTTGTCGCACTTAATGATCGATGAATTCCAGGACGTCTCGCCACAAATCGTGTCGTGGTTGCGGGCCAGCCTGCGGGAGATTCGCAGCCGGGGTCCGGCGATGCATGTCGGGCGGGGTGCCCAGCGCTCGTCATTGCTCTGTGTGGGGGATGACTGGCAGTCAATCTATGGCTGGCGTGGCAGCTCGCCGAAGTATTTCATGGCGTTCAACCAAGAGTTCCCTTCGCCCGCCACGACCCGGGTCATGCTCAGCGACAACTTCCGCAGCCACCAGCACATCATTGATGCAGCCGAGCATATCGTGCGTGCTGCGCCTTCGATTGCCGGAAAACGGGCCAAGGCCAGCGGCGAACCCAAGGAGCTGGTGCCGGTGACGGTCTTGCCGCGTGACGAGCAGGATCTCGCCACACGCTTGACCGAGCATTACCATGCCGGGGATCGAATCTTAATGTTGTATCGAAAAAGCAGCGATAAGGCATTGATTGAAAAGGAAATTCAATCTGTTGTTAATGTTGATTCTAGATTGGCGCCTGAAGACCGCAGGCTGAAGCAACTGACGTATCACAGCGCCAAGGGCTTGCAGGCGGATGCAGTTTTCCTGCTGGGCGATTGTCAGCACCTGACGTCTTCACCGTACAAGAACCAGGTGTACCGGATGGCGGGCCTGGGGAAAGATGGCGATCCTGACCCGTACGATAACGCGCAAAAAGACGAAGTATTACGCCTCGCTTATGTCGGCATCACACGGGCAGTCAAACATTGTTACTGGTACCTGGAGAAGCAGGATGCCCAAGGCCCCAACATCCCCAAGGCCTCTGATCGTATTCCCGCCGGCAAGGCATTTTTCGAGGATTTACGAGGGGTGGATACACCTCTTTTGGCGAACCCTTAACGTAGCGCTGGACGAGTAGCACGAGGCCGCGTCCCGGCTTACTGCCTGTAGCCGCTGCCGAGGCACGAAGGCTGCGCAGCGAGACACCTGTCGCTGCGCAGCGCTATCAAGCCAGCGCCTGCCAGGCCCGGGGTGGCACGAAACTTTCGAGCTCGTCCTCCACCGCCTGGATGATCCGGGCCACTTCGCCGGTATTCATGACGGTTGCACAAGGGATACCGGCAATGGCGATCAGGGTTTCGCCGCTGGCACGGTCAAACAGCCGGGCAATCATGCTGCGCGGGGCGTCCATGCTGGCTTCGAAGCCCATGGGGTGGAAATGCCAGCGCATCAGTTGGCAGGCGTTGGGAAAAGAAACTTTGTTGACACTGTTTGACGTGTTCATAGAGCGATTCCTTTTGCTCTGGGCAAGTACGGCACGGGTAACCCGGCCGCGCCATGTTTACGATTGTTTCGTGTTCAAAGCTATCATCCCGAAGTAGTGGCGATAAGCCTTTTTTTAACTGAAGCCCACTTGTTTCAACAGGTTTTGATGCACGTCATGGGCTGAAGCGGTTTTCCAGCGGTTATCGGGTATCCGATGAGTGTTGAAGCCGGGCCCCAGACGCGGCACTCTCATGTTTTGTTTCCGAGCATCCTATGTCAGCCCCAGACGACTGCCCCGAGCAGACCCGCGCCACTGGCGAAACCGTGTTGCGTTATCACCTGTGCTGGAAACACCGGGACCTGGAAGGGGTGATGGCGCTGTACCACCCGGATGTACGCTATCACGACTTTTTCCAGAACCGGATGATGGTGCTCGATGAGCTGCGCGAGTACGTGCAATTGTCCATGCCCCGAGACCCGGACGAGGCGCTGGAGCATAGCGACCGCATTCGCCTGGATGGCGACACCGCGTTCATTCAGTACCGAATGACCCTGCGAGGCAGCCAGGGCCTGGTGTCGTTCCGCGCCAGCGAAGCGATCACGGTGCGCGACGGGCTGATCTGGTGTGTGAATGAATATGCCTCGCTGGTCCACGAGCAGGCGCAAAATACCCCACGATCGCCGTCGCTACGGCCTGCGGCAAGTCGCTTGGGGCTCTCGGCACGGCAATTGAGTTTTATGGCCCAGGACCTGCAAAGTTATTTTGAACAGCAACAACCCTTTCTCGATCCCGATCTGGATCTGCAGCAAGTGGCCAAGGCGTGCGGCTACACACGCAACCAGATGTCGTACTTGCTCAATCAGGTGCTCGGGCAAAGCTTTTACCGGTACGTGAACCAGGCACGGTTGCGCCATGTGCTGGCGGCAATGGATGCGGCCCGCTCTGCGATCAAAGTTGATGACGTGGCCTTCGCGGCGGGGTTCAACTCCCTCTCGGCGTTTTACAGCTGTTTCCGTCAACACACCGGGCAGTCTCCCAAGGCCTACGCCAGGCAAATTTCTCTGCGGGTACGCACGCAAGACTCGCCCTGAGGCCCGGAGATAGGATCGACCCATTCTTGATCAAGGTTTGGAGTCGGCAATGCCTGCATGGCGCACTATCAGTCTGTGGATGGACCAGCTTGGGGATGATCTGGCGCCACGGCCTTCGCTTGCCCATGACCTGGATGTCGATGTACTGATCATCGGCGCCGGTTATACCGGACTCTGGACCGCGTACTACCTCAAACAGCACGCCCCTGAGCTGAGCGTTGCCATCGTCGAGGCACAAACGGCCGGGTTTGGTGCTTCGGGGCGTAATGGCGGCTGGTTGATGGGGAACTTGCTGGGTGAGGACCGGCTATTGGCAGGGCTTTCTCCCCAGCAACGGCGTGAATCATTCGGTTTGCTGCATGGCATTATCGATGAAGTTCAGCGCGTCACTGAGCGGGAAGGTATCGACTGCGATTTGCGCAAGGGAGGCGCGCTGTATTGCGCCGCGCGCTATCCCGAGCAAGAGGCCAGCTTGCGCAGTTATCTGGCTTCGCTCTACGCCCAGGGATTGAGCGAAGCGGATTATCACTGGTTGAGCCCGGCGCAACTGGCGCAGCAGATTCGTGTCGCACGGCCCTATGGCGGCATTTTTACCCCGCACGTGGCCACCCTTCATCCGGCCAGACTGGTGCGCGGCCTGGCACGTACCGTTGAGCGGCTTGGGGTCACCATTTTTGAACAAAGCCCGGTTCTCGAGTGGCGCTCCGGTCATGCCCGTACGGCCAGGGCCGACGTACGCTGCCGTTGGGTGGTGCCCGCGGTGGAAGGGTATGCCAACACGCTGCCGCCCTTGGGGCGTTATCAACTGCCGGTGCAAAGCCTGCTGGTGGCCACTGAACCGTTGTCCGCGAGCCAGTGGAGCGATATCGGCCTGTCGCAGGGGCAAGCCTTCAGCGAGAGCAGCCGACAAGTCACCTATGGCCAGCGCACGGTCGATAACAGACTGGTGTTTGGCGCCCGGGGTGGCTATCAGTTTGCCGGACGCTTGCGGCACGACTTCGACCTGACTCAAAGCGAAATCGACCTGCGCCGCTACCTGTTTGGCGAGCTGTTTCCGCAGCTCAAAGATGTGCGCATCAGCCACGCCTGGGGCGGCAACCTGGGCATGTCCCGGCGTTTTCAGCCGCACATGCTGTGCGATCGGCAGCACGGTATTGCGCTGGCCGGTGGCTATGGCGGCGAGGGCGTGGGCGCGAGCCATCTGGGCGGGCGCACCCTGGCGGACTTGATCCTGCAACGCGACACCCTTGAGGTCCGGCAGCCCTGGGTGTTGACCGGGGGCGGTCTCGAAGCACTCAAGGCATGGGAGCCGGAACCCTGCCGCTGGCTGGGTTACAACGCGATTATTCGTAGTTTTGTGTACGAAGACCAAACCCTGGCAAACCCGAACAGCTCGCCCTGGCGTCGGCAACTGGCCAGCCGTTTGGCCGGTTTTATGGAAGGTTTCATGCAGTAACCCCCTTGGCCTTTATCTGATCAGGAAACACCCATGAGCATTACTCACTTTAAAAATACCGCCCACATGACGCTGGATGCGTCTTCACCCGTGGCGGTACCGCTGGGCACCCCGGTGGCCGTGACTTCGGTGACCTGTGTCGAGCGTCATGACGGCGTCGAGACAGGCATCTGGGCGTGCACGCCCGGGCGCTGGCGGCGCCAGATCGTGCAGCAGGAGTTTTGTCACTTTATTCAGGGGCGCTGCACCTTCACCCCCGATGACGGTGAAACCCTGACGATAGAAGCGGGCGATGCACTGATGTTGCCTGCCAACAGCACCGGGATCTGGGACATCCAGGAAACCGTGCGCAAGACCTATGTATTGATCTTTTGATCACCGAAACCTGCCAATAAAAACAGCTGCTTAAAAACTGCAAGGAATCGAATCATGATCCGTATGGCCCTGTTGCCCCTCATGCTTGCCGGTACGCTGTGTCAGGCTGGCGAGACAGTGAAAATCTACAATTGGTCGAGCTATATCGCGCCGGATACGCTGAAGAACTTTGAGCGCGACACCGGCGTGGCGTCCAGTTATGACGTCTACGACAGCAACGAAACCCTGGACGGCAAGCTGATGACCGGCAACTCGGGTTACGACGTGGTGTTTCCGTCCAACCACTTCATGGCGCGGCAGATCCAGGGCGGCGCGTTGAAGAAACTGGACAAGAGCCAGTTGCCTAACTGGAAGAACCTCAACCCGGTGCTGCTCAAGGCGCTGGAGGTCAATGACCCTGGCAACCAGCATGGCTTTCCGTATCTGTGGGGCAGCACGGGTATCGGCTACAACATAGACAAGGTCAGGGAGGTGCTGGGGGAGGACGCGCCGCTGGATTCGTGGGACCTGATTTTCAAGCCGCAGTATATGGAGAAGCTCGCCAAGTGCGGGGTGGCGATTCTTGATAATGGCCCGGAACTGTTGCCTGTCGCCCTGAACTATCTCGGGTTGCCCCACCACAGCAAAGACCCGGAGGATTACAAAAAAGCCGAGGCGTTGCTGCTAAAAGTCCGGCCGTACATCAACTACTTCCACTCATCCAAATACACCGGTGACCTGGCCAACGGCAATATCTGCGTGGCAGTCGGGTTCTCCGGGGATATTTTGCAAGCCGACAGCCGCGCCAAAGAGGCCGGCAACGGCATCAATATCGGGTATTCGGTGCCCAAGGAAGGTTCGCCCATCTGGTTCGACATGGTAGCCATGCCCGTGGATGCGCCGGACGAGAAGGCAGCCTACAGCTATATGAACTACTTGCTGCGCCCCGAGGCGATGGCCGAGATCACGAACCACGTGCATTACGCCAATGGCAATCAGCAGGCGGATGCCTTGGTCAACCCGCAGATCAAGGCCGACACCAAGGTGTATCCAACCCCCGCGATGATGGACACCCTGTTTGCGCTGCAAGCCATGCCCTTGAAAGTCGATCGGGTCCGCACGCGGGTGTGGACCCGAATCAAGGCCGGTGGCTGATTAACGGATGGCGTGCGGGTTAACCAGGTTGGCCGGGCGTTCACCCGCCAGTGCGGCCAACAGGTTATCCACGGCACAGCGCGCCATGGCTTCACGGGTTTCAAAGGTGGCCGAGCCAATGTGGGGCGTGGCCACAACGTTATCCAGTTGCAGCAGCGGCGATGCCGGGTCCACAGGCTCACGTTCAAACACATCAAGCCCCGCGCCGCGAATCTGGCCGTCTTGCAAGGCCCGAATCAACGCCGCTTCGTCAACCACTTTGCCCCGGGAGATATTGATGAAGATGCTCTCGGGGCGCATCAGGGCAAATTGTTCAGCGCCGATCAAGCCTTCCGTTTGCGCCGTCAACGGCAAGGTCAGGCAGATAAAATCTGCTTGCTGCAGCAGTTGTTCCAGGCTGCGGTACTGCGCATTGAAGCGCGCTTCAACGGCCGGTTTTGGCGAGTTGCTGTGATAGATCACCGGCATGCCGAAGCCAAAGTGCCCGCGCTGGGCAAGGGCTTCGCCAATGCGGCCCATGCCGATAATGCCCAGGGTCTTGCCATGCACGTCGGTGCCGAAATGCTCGGGGCCGACGTTTTTTTGCCAGAGCCCGTTACGCACCCGATTGGCCAGTTCCACTACACGCCGGGCGCTGGCCAGAATCAGCGCAAAACCGGTGTCTGCGGTGGTTTCGGTCAGCACGTCCGGGGTGTTGCTCAGGAGGATCTTTCGTTCGGTCAGGTAGTCGATGTCGTAGTTGTCGACACCGACGGACACGCTGGCGATGGCTTCGAGTTGCGGGGCCAGGTCCAGAAGCTGTGCATCCAGCTTCAGGCTTGCGCCCAGCAAACCGTGGGCCTGGGGCAGGGCAGCCCGCAGCTGGTTCATGCCTTCGGCATCAAGGCGCTCGATCAGCGTGACCCGGGCATGGGCCTCAAGGCGTTGCATCAGTGGCTCGGACAGTTTCTTGTACAGCACGACATTCTTTTTCAAGGTCATCACTCACATTGCAATCAGGAATGGGCCAGACGTTGCTGGGCATTGAAAGTCGGTGTCACCGGGTCTTTGGTCGTGGGCTTGAGCATCAGGGTCAACAGCACGGAGATCAGCAATGCACCGCTCATCAACAAGTAAGACGCGCCCGGCGAGCCGGTTTCGCTGTTCAGGTAGCCCACCAGATACGAACCGCCGAAGGAACCCAGCGCGCCCATGCTGTTAATCAGCGCCATGGCACCGCCGGCCACGTTGGACGGCAGGATTTCCGGAATGATGGCGAAGAACGGACCATAAGGTGCGTACATGCAGGCACCGGCAATCACCAGCAACGCATAGGACCACCAGAAGTGTTCAGCCCCCAGTGCGTAGGAACCGTAGAAGGCAATGGATGCGATCAGCAGCGGCGGCCAGACAAAGCGTTTGCGCTTTTGCAACTTGTCCGAGCCCCAGGACACCGCCAGCATCGCGATCACGGCAGCCAGATACGGCAGGGCCGACAGCCAGCCGGCTTCGATCATGTCCATCTGCGCGCCTTGCTTGAGAATCGAAGGCAGCCACAACACAAACCCGTAGACCCCGATGCTCCAGCAAAAGAACTGCAGGGCCAGCAGGATGACTTTTGGCGAACGGAAAGCGGCGGCGTAGTTCTTAACGGGTTTCATCCCGACCTGCTCTGCATCCAGCGCACTTTGCAGGTCTTGTTTCTCCTGGCCAGTGAGCCACTTGGCATCACTTGGACGATCATCGGCCAGACGCCACCAGATGAATGCCCACAATACGGCTGGCAGGCCTTCGACGATGAACATCCAGCGCCAGCTGTAATGCTGCACCAGGTAGCCCGAGACCACCGACATCCAGAGCATGGTCACTGGGTTGCCGAGGATCAGGAAGGTGTTGGCGCGCGAGCGTTCGGCACGGGTGAACCAATGGCACAGGTACACCAGCATGGCCGGCATGACGGCGGCTTCAACCACTCCGAGCATGAACCGGATAACCACCAGCCACCAGGCGTTGGAAACCACGCCGGTCAGGGTTGCCAGGCTGCCCCAGAGAATGAGGCTGACAAAAATCAGTTTTTTAACGCTGTTGCGCTGGGCGTAAATCGCTCCCGGTACCTGGAAAAAGAAATACCCGAGGAAGAACAGCGCCCCCAGCAACGACGAAAGCCCCGGGGTGATGTTGAGGTCTTCGGCCATACCGGACGCTGCCGCAAAGCCATAGTTGGCGCGATCCAGATAGGCCAGGCTGTAGGTGATGAACACGATGGGCATGATGTACCACCACCGACGGGCGGCGAGTTTTAGCGAGTGCATAGTGGTGCTCCTGATCTTGTTGTTTTTGTCGCAGCAGGTAACAGGTCAAGCTGATCACGGTGTGGGAACAGGTTCGGCGTGTGTGGTGTGGTGCGTCAGTTCGGCACGGGTCGGCAGGCCTTCCATATCGCCCCGGCTTTGCACGGCCCGGCTGCCAATCCAGTTGCCGCGTTGTACTGCCTGGGCAAACCCGAGGTTTTCCAGCAAGGCACTGATTACGCCGACGGCAAACCCGTCACCTGCGCCAACGGTGTCAATCACACGGCTTACCGGTACGGCGGGAATGAATTCTTCGGTTCGCGCAGTGCGGTAAAACGCACCCTTGGCGCCCAGTTTGATCACAACGGCTTCCGCGCCTTGATCGAGATAGAACGCGGCAATGTCGGACGGATCGTCGTAACCGGTCAGTAGCTGGCCTTCGCTCAACCCCGGCAATACCCAATGGGCATGGGCGGCGAGGGCGTTGATGTCACGGATCATTTTTTGCTCGCTGGCCCACAGGGAAGGCCGCAGATTCGGGTCGAACGACACACTGTTACCAGCGGCACGCATCGACTTCATCAACTCGAAGGACAATGCGTTGCAACTGTCCGACAGGGCGGGCGGGATCCCGGTGGCGTGCAAATGGCGGGCGCTGAGCAGGGGAGCGCTGAGTGCGTCAAGGCTCAGGTGGCTGGCGGCAGAGCCACGGCGAAAGTATTCGACCTGCGGATCGCTGCCATCGTCGACCCGGGACTTGAGCTGGAAGCCTGTCGGGTGCTGCGGGTCGATTTCGACATGCTGGCAGTCCAGCCCTTCAGTTTGCAGAGTGTTGAGTACAAAGCGGCCAAAGGAGTCCGCGCCGACACGGCTTAGCCAGGCCACGTTGAAACCGAGCCGGGCCAGGCCAATGGCGACGTTGCTGTCAGCACCGGCAATACGCTTGTGGAATTGCCCGACCTGAGCCAGTTCGCCCGTGTGTTCGGCCACCAGCATGGCCATGGTTTCGCCAAACGACAGCACATCAGGCTTAGACATGGCTCGGCTCCTGTTGCTTTTGGCTCAAGCGGGCCAGAACGGCCACGTGTTCCTGGGTCAGCCCGTCCAGGTCGGCACCCTGCAGCGGGTACTCGATGGCGCGCGTCAGGCCGTGGCGCATATGACCCATGAGGTGCTCCCAGCTGTTCAGGTCAGCGGCCGTCGGCGGGGTGGCGACCAGTTTGCCATCCGGACGGCGTATCACGCCTTTGCAGTGCAGGTAGGTGACATGGCGACCCAGCAGGCGGGCGGCGGTGCTGGCCGATTGGTCTTGCCACTGCCAGTTGCCAATGTCGAAGGTCATGTGGATTGGCGCTTGCTGCTGCTCGACCTTGTCGAAGAAGCGCTGCATCGACTCGATGCGTCCGCCCTGGCAGGTCTGGTCGTTTTCGACCAGCAAATGCACCGGCTGCTGATTGAGGCAAGCAGCAAGGGTTTGCAGATCGCAGTGTTCAGTGAAATAGCCGAGTGACACTTTCAGCCATTTGGCGCCAAAGGCGTGAGCCCTGTGCAACGTGGCGAGCAACTGCGGATTGGGCCGTGATTGCCCCGCTTCCCACAGTTCCAGAGGCGAAGAAAATACGCATTCGAGACCGTACTGCTGTACCGCCTCACTGAAGGCAACGGGCTCTTCATGGGTCAGCAGCTCTTCACGCAACTCGATGCGCGATGCTCCGGCGTTGGCCAGAAGCTCGATAAAACTGCCTTGCCCGCGCTGGCGTACCAGATCGGCACCATAGCTCGACAGGCTGATGGAAACGGGGAATGTTGTCATTGTTGTTAACCTCTGAAACCGGTTTCATTTTTTATTGAAAGTGTTGTGTAACAGGCAGGGCACCCATCCGCGGGTGTCCTGCCGGTAAAGCGTCAGGCAGTCACGGGGCGGGTGGAGCCGCGAACGATCAGCTGCGCCGCAAAGTCCAGCGCCCGTGGCGGCTCTTTATCGCCGCTCAGGCGTTGCAGCAGGCAATTAAAGGCATTGGCGCCGATCTGTTGCGTCGGTTGGGCGAGAGCGGTAATGCCGCTACCGACCAGGGGGAACCATTCCAGATCATCCAGCGCAATCAGGCCCACGTCGTCGAACAGGCGGCAATTTAACGCGCGCAACACCTGCATGCATGCCAGCGCGGCAATGCCGTTGGCGCAGAACAGCGCTTTGGGGCCGGCCCCGGGGGTATGCAGGAAGGTTTTGATCTGGTCATGCAACTGGCTGCCGGTCTGAGCCACAGCGCCTTTCAACGCCGGGCGTGCTGCCAGTTGCGCGGTAAAACTGTTGATACGCTCGACGCGGGAGCTGGTGCCATCGACAGGCTCGCTGACCATCAGCAACTCGCGGTAACCCTGCTGCTGAAGATGCTCCAGGGCCATGTGTACCGCCCCCGCATTGTCCAGGCCCACCAGATCGGCGTGCAGTTGTTCGACTTTGCGGTCGATCAACACGATGGGCATTTCCTCATGCAGCGCTTGCAGTGCGTCAGGATGATGGCCAAGGGTATTGAGGATCAGACCTTCGATGTTGTAGGAGCGCAGGGCGGCGAGGTGTTGATGTTCTTGCTCGTCATTGCGGTCGGTGTTGCACACCACCAGGTTGTAACCGTGCTGGCGGCAGGCAGTTTCGACGCCATGCATGACCGCGATGGAGTAGGGATTGCGGATGTCGGCCACCAGCATGCCGATCAACCGCGTGCGCCCGCGCTTGAGGCCGCGGGCCATTTGATTCGGGCGATAACCCAGGTCGTCGATGGCGCGCTCGATACGAAGCGCCGTGGCCTCGGAGAGCAAGGCGCGGTCTTCGCCAATAAAGCGCGACACGCTGGCCTTGGACACGCCGGCACGTTGGGCAACATCAAGCATGGTCACGCGGGAGCGCTGGGCAGCAGAAAAACTGTTCACGGCCTGAAACCTTTTATTTGAGTTATCGCAGGCGATTGAGTGCATTGCACTGAAACCGGTTTCAGGAAAACTCAAATCACCCATCGGCGTCAAGTGCCGTTTATAAACTGGTGTTTAAAAAGCGCCTGTTGCACCTGTGTAAAGGCTCCGTTCCGATAAACGATATCTATCTACTCCCGGGTAGGCGGCCCGAATCCGCATCATCAGGTCTTTGTTCCAGGCCACAGTCATGCCCAACGTCCCGCAAAGCGACAGTTACCGTTCTCTTCTCGAATTCGCCCGCCAGGTGTTTAACCGCGTCTGCAACACGCCCAGCTTCAAGGCCTTGGTCCTCGCGCTGAAAAAGCCCGCCGATGCCCCGTTGACGGCCCCGGACAATGCTGATTACCGGGGCTTCGAACAGCGGTTGGCGAGCGTGGCCTACGCGCACTACTGCAACGCCGGCGCGGCAGGCAGTGAAGCGGGCGCGGGTGAAAAACGCCAGTACTTCGATTACCTGCTGGCACTGGATGCTCACACCGCCACGATCGAGATCCGCGAATACGGGGCAGAGGACAGGCCGCTGCATTCACTTCTGCCGGATGCGTGGAATACGCCACGGGATCTGGTCATGACGCCCAGGCGCACCGGCGATCAGCCTGTGCGTTCCAGTACGGGGGCGCAACTGACCCTCAAGGTCGACCCGCTGCATATCAACACACTGGCCCTGGCTCTGGCACACATGTTCAGCGAGGACGCTCAAGGCTGGCTGGTACAGGCCCGGATTCCCGGGCCTGTACGCTTGGGCAGGGGGGACGTGTACGCCGTTGTCAATCTGTCGGTTGCCGGAAGCGGGCAGGTGTCAGCCGTCGCAGCAGGGCTCGCCGGGCGCTTGCCCGAGACAATGCGTGTCGATCATGCGCCGCCCGGCATGTATCGCGTGGCAAAAGGGATTTTCTATGCCGAGACGATCGAGAGCGGCTCCGGGAGTTACGGCCAGGCCCTTGCGGGGCGGGTTGCCACGGCCTGCGCCCGGGCTATGTTGACCAACACGCCGATTGAACAGACCTTGCCCTATGCCTTGCTCGTGCGCGGTTATGACGTACACACCCCGGCAGTGTTGGCCCAAGCGGTATGGGACCGGCAACTCAAAGGCGGGCTGATACCCATGAGTGGCGGGTACGCATCCCGCCCGGGCAGCGATGATATTCAACGTTTCATTGCGGACCCTGTGGGGTTTGCCGGTGCCAATGTGTTCAGCGCCGAAAGCCTGGCCAGGTCGGTGCGAAGGCTGCCGGCCGAAGGGCACGCGCAACTGGTGAAGGTCGGGCCCCGGCTGTACGAAGTTGAACCGGCCACGTCCGGGTCTGCTGCCAATAGCGTGCCGGCGTATTTTCTCGGGTACGAGGGCGCCAACCAGAACAATGCGCAGCCTGCTTATGTCGATATTCCCCGCCAGGCACCAGCCGGCAGTCTTGTGTTTACCGGGACGCTGTCCGGCTGTTCGGTGGTGGTCACCCGGCTGAACCCCACGATGTACCGGGTTTACCACGACGGCCGGGTCAACAGCTCGCTGCTGTATGACGACGTGGTGTGTGCCGTCGATTATCTGGATTACCAGGTGCCGGGTACCGCAGAAGGCCTGGCGTCGGTCTTTATGCATTACACCCAGGGTGACTGGCAGTTGGTACTTCAGCGTCAGGCGTATCAGCGCGTTGGCGATCATGTCTGGCCGATGCTGCGCAGTAACGGGGCGCCCGTGTCGGTTCATGGGCCGGAGCCCCGCGTGCTGCAGCGCAAACAGCTTGAGTTCACTGCTTACCGCGAGCAGGTTCACCGCCAGTTGAGGCGCCTGGCCGGCAAGTTTCAACTGCCGGTGCCTGCGGCCATCGAAGGGGTGTACAGCGGTGGCGCGTTCAGCCCCGAGCATCCGGCGCTGGCGGGCTGGAATGCTTTGCGCAGCGAGCTGTACGGCAGGCTCGATACTGACCTGCAAGGGGTGCTCGCCAAGCGTCAAAGCCTGTATGCCGAGCGCCCGGGGTCGGGCCGAAAGGCTTTCGTCGACGAGCAGATCAGCCGGCTGAACGACACGATCGATTACTACCAGGGGTGTTTCTATACCGTGCTGGGGGAGGCGCAGAGTGTCGAAAAAACCTGGCTGTGGCAGCAGATCAAGGCCAGCGGTGACCTGTCAGCCGTGTTGTTGAGTGATGACAGGTCGCTGCAGAGTGCAGGACGGGTACCCGCTGACCGCCAGGCTGGCTATCTCGAACAGGTGCTCCGGCAGTCGGCTGTGTTGTGCGAGCATTTTCAGCAGGCCGGGAGTCGTTTCGAGCGTCTTGTGCCGCAGGATATTTACCTGTCGCGCGTGGGCGACCCTTTCGGAGGGCGTTGCTATCCCTTGGTGAGGGCCATGGCCGTTGCGCTGGCGATCGGCGGTGAAACCTGTGCAGACGCCCTGGTGCAAAAGCTGTTCCTGGCCGCCGCCGACCCGACGGGGGGCAGTGCCACGTTGTTCAAATACAGCCTGCAAACGCTGCATGCCAATCTGGCGGCGGTTCAAGCGTCCAGCAGCACCGGTACCTTCACCTTGCCCGAGGTGGCGTCACGGTTCAAAGCCGCCGGCAGCACCACGATGTTTGCGCTCAATACCCGCACTCACTCGATGCTGCTGGGCTGTGTGGTGGGGGCGGGTGTGCGCCGTGACTACTTCTATGACCCCAACCTCGGGGTTTTCGCATTCGATGAGACCGAGCGCCTGTTCCAGGCCTTGCAGCAGCACTTGCTGGAGGCCGGGCTGGCGGGTTTGTATGCCGCTTACGGCAGCTTGTCGCAGCCCGGCTTCAGGCTGGTCGAAATCGATACGCGCAAGATGGCCTCCGTTCCGTTGGGCTATGGCTTGCAGGTCGCTGATCTGAGCCGGCCGGATGAACTGGCCGATATCGTCGGACAGCGGCAACAGGTCGACCCAGCAGTCGCGGCGCATGTCCAACTGGCCGAGGATCTGCCCATGCGCAGGGCGCTGGCGATGCTCGAGGCAGAGCGTTGGGGGACGCGTTTTCATGCGGCCAGCAGTCGGTTGATGCACGAAGCGGGCCTGGACCACCGCTGGTTCCCCGTGCTCGATAACACCGAAAATCACGGCGAAGGCCGTTACCGGGTGCAGTTTATCGACAGTGAAGACCCCGGCCGGACCCGTTGGGTGAACAGCGAAGCGTCAGCCGTTGCCGAATTTTGCCGTTACATCGATACGCAGATGCGCCGCCTGCGCCTGCCATCCGGTACTGCCGTGTCACGGAACGTGACCGATGCGCACGTTGACGGTCTGAATGCCGGGTTTGCGATCAAGGCGCTGATTCAATGGTTTGCCGATAAGAAACGCCAAGGGCCAGCGCAGCCCTTCGTCTCATCGGAGCGCGCAGCACTGCTCAAGATTCACAGCTATTTCACGGCGGTGCAGATGGCACAGGGCGCCGCGCAGGATGCAATCCGTGTGCTGGAGCTGGCACGTACCGCCTTGCGGGAGGATGTGCTGAGTAGCGGGGAGTCACTCAAGGGCGTGGCCGCGCTCCTGGCGCGGACGAATGAAGAAGTCGGCCTGGTTTTCGCAGAAGTCATGATCGGCCTGGACATCTACGAGCTGGCTTATGCTGAAAATGAGCTGCAACGGGCGGTTCACGGCACTCTGCTGGTGTTCGATTCGGCAAGCCTGGTCACGGGCGTTGCCGGGCTTACCAGCGGTTTGATGGGCGCCTCCACGGCCTCTGCGGTGCTGGGTAGCGCAACGGCGATCCTGGGCGGACTGTCGGTGGGATTTGTGGCGCTGGCACAGGCATTTGGTGCTGTGGCAGACGATGCCAGAGCGGTGGGTCGCTATTTCCAGCAGGTCGACAGCGCCTACAAGGCCAGGGGTTACCGCTATGACGACACGCGCCAGGTGCTGGTGCCGCTGGCGGGCGCGGTGATCAGCCGCCTTGATCTGGTTGAGGGGAGTCTGGTCTTTGGCAGCCAGTACATCTACAGCACGCAATCTGCCTGGATCGGCGACCTGCCACAGATTGACCTCGACCGTGAACATGCCATCGAGGTGCGCAGCGGCATTGGTTATGTCGACAGCCGGCAGCCCTTGGCGCATAGCAATGCCCGGGCGATCATCCTGCCGGCGACCCCCATGTCGTGGATCGCGCATGACTACGGGCTGCTGCCTTTTGCCACTTTTCGTGACGATCCTGGCTTCGAGGTGATTCGCAGGCTTGAAAGCGAGCGGTTCGCTTACGATTTTTATGTCTTTCCGGGCGAGCAGATCATTCGCCGGATACGCCAGGAATATGTACCGACCACGGTCGATGTGATCCTTGGCCCGGGTCCCCGGCACCTGCTGGTGCCCGAGCTGCCTGAAGCGTTGCAGGGTTACCTGACCTATTCCTTAACCGGAGCGGGTGATGCAGGTGACTACCTGCTTGAGCTCCGGGAGGGCGTGAGCGTGCGGCTGGTCAGTGGCCTGCCCTCGGAGTGGTTGATCGATACCCGCCAGTTGTACAGCGATGAGCTCCTGTTCCTGGCGCCTCAACTGCAAGCCGACGGTGTGAGTGTCCGTCAGTACCGGCTGATGGCAGGCGGGGTACTTATCGAGCTGGATCCTGCGCATGCCTGTTGCCTGCGGGTACTCAAGCATAACCGTGAAGGTCATCGCCTTAACTGCATGACTCAAACCAGCGAAGTGGAGAGCCTGGATGCGGCTCAGTGGGACGCACAGGACACGCGCTTCGAGCAGCACCTGCAGGCCCTGGCCAGGGCCCACCAACTGCACGGGCAATATGTGCAGGTTGAGAACTACCAGCATCAAGGGCGGCCTGTGGGCCGGGGGTTTTACGACGTGAGCAAGGCGCGGATGCTGTTCACCGACAGCCCCCACGCAGTTACCCGGGATGCCTGGCTGGGTGCCGTCACCGATAAACATGCCTATTTCCATAGTGCTCAGGCCGGGATCGCCTGGCGGGTCGATGTCGCCAGCGGACAGTTGCGCGGGCAATTCCATCCCCAGAGCCGGTTGCACGGCGCGCAGGCGATCCGGCTCTGGCAGGAGGGCGACAAGGTCTACCTCACGCTGCGCCAGCCACCTTCAGGCACCCCGGAAACCGAGCTGATCTACCAGATCCAGGGCCCTGAAATGGCGCTGGTACGCATGAAGGGGGATGACCATCTGCTCAAGCAACTGGCGCTGCGTTCGCAGTATTCGGCCATCCTCAGTGGATACCGGCACAGTCCGCCCGGGCCAACCCTCGACCACTTGATTGAGTCATCCCTTGCGCCGTTGGTGCTGGTGTATGGCACAGATGCCGAAGGTGTTGATCATCGGTACTGGCTACGCACTGCGGACAGTGTGCTGATCAAGCCCAACCTTGAACCCCCGGCAGATCATGCCGGGCGCCAGAGCGCAAGCCAGCAGCCCCGCAGCGCGTGGCCGATCCCGTCTGATCTGGTGCTCGCGGGCAGTCTGACCCGCTCCGGCGGTGGCGAGGTGTTTTTCTTTTACAGTAAGGCAGAGCAGGTGCTTTTCCGCCAGGTCGGGCCTGGCGCGGAACGCCTTGATGCCAACCTGCCCAGTGCAAGGCGGGTCATCTGTCCGCCGTTGGCGAATTTGCTGCAGGCAGACGGCAATTTGATTGCCATCACCGCAGACGGGCGAGTGGCCCGTGTCGATGAGTGGGGCCGGCTGCACACTGAAGCGGTCAATCCACATTGGCTCAAGGGGCAGGCCTGCTGGTGGGAAGCGCTTGATACCGTCACGGACGCTGGTGCCACGCTTGCGGTATTCGGTGTACAGGCTACCGATGGAAAGCAGGCGCTGGCGGTGTGGTACCACAAGGGCCAACTGGTCGTGGTCGCGCCATCCCTGCAAGACAAGGCGCTGCAGTTCCTCGGATTCGAAGCGGACGGCAGCAGTGCCCGTCTGTTTGAACCCGGCAGCGGCAGGTTGTATTTTCAGCCGCCGCTGCCCCTGGAGGACAGGGCAAAGGCCTTTGGCGCCGGCACGGTCCTTAAAGCCGGTGTACACCTTCCTGCGCCCCGTGAGGCAGTGCCGTCATTGCGGTTGAAAGCGGTCCAGCAGGTTGACGCCGGGTTGCGGCTGACCACGCGCCAGGGCGAAATTGTCGTGCGTACCCGCAGCGGCGAGCTGCAACTGACGGGAGTCGACGAAGCCTGGCAGTACGAGGCCATTGAGCCAGGGCGGCGAGGGCAGGCATACGATGCCGAATGGCAGCAGGCCAACCTGCCCGACTTGTCAGAGGCACTCGTGGCACTTGCCCGACGTTGGCGATGCACGGGCGTGCTCACCTTGCAGGGCACTGGCCGCTGGTTTGAGGCGGGTAGCGGTTTGCTGGTCTCGGCGGGGGGCATTCCCCATGCAGACACTCTGCAATTTGTCGGGGCGGGCATCAGCAACAAGGACGCCTACGTTTACAGTCCTGTTGCTGCGGCGCTGTATCACATCGACGGCAACGGCACGGCACAGCACGTGAGTCGCTTTGGCCGTGTCCAGCGTGCGGGGGCGGTGTTGTTGCTACAAGCTGCTGGCCCCGGAAGCATCAAGCCCTTGAAATTGAGAGGGGTCGACAGCGTGGTGATCGGTGCGGGCAGTCATGGCGATACATTTTTCTTCAGCAAGAGCGCCTGGGCGCATTACCGCACGGTGGTGATCGAGTACACACCGCAGGTTCAGCATCTGCACCGTTTGAGCCTGCCAGTGGATGACCCCGGGAAGATCGCGGTCAGTCGCCATGACGACGATCTGGTATTGATGGATGGCGCCGCGCAGACCTTGCTCGTGGTGCGCCAGGCATTTCACCGTCAGGCAGGCGACCTGTTGATCGAGCTGCCTGACCCCGGGTTTGTCGTGCTGCTCAGTCAGTTGGTTAAAAACCTGCTCAAGCACGCGGGGCCGCGTGACGGGCTCCTTGATTCGGGAGCCAGTCGGCAATGGCGGCGGGTGGCCAGTGCCGTCGAGCGTTCCCGAGGCCCCAGCCTCGCGGCGTTGGGTGGGGCTGTGGAATGAGCGCCAGCAGCGGGCTGGCACGGGCGCAAGCGTTTACGCTTTGAATTGACGCAGCAACCCGCTGAGCTCGGTGCTCAATCCCTTGAGATGAAGGCTGGCGGTGCTCGATTGCTCGGCGGCCAGCGCGGTACTCTGCGAGAGCCCGGCCGCCCGGGTGACATTTTGATTGATGTCTTCCACGACATGGGCCTGTTGCAGCGTAGCGCTGGCAATCGAAGCGTTCAGTCCATTCAAAGTGCTCAGGGCCTGGCCAATGCGGGTCAGGCTGTCTCCGGCCCGGGACGCTTGCTCAATGGTTATTTGCGAAGCTCGACTGCTGCTGCCGATCACATCGACTGCCGCCTCGGAATGAGCCTGCAAGCCCTCGATCATGGTCTGGATTTCGGCGGTCGATTTTTGCGTGCGCTGTGCCAGCAGGCGCACTTCATCGGCCACGACGGCAAATCCCCGGCCTTGCTCGCCGGCGCGTGCGGCCTCTATCGCCGCATTGAGCGCCAGCAGGTTGGTTTGTTCGGCAATGGAGCGGATCACCTCCAGCACGCTGCCAATTTCGCTGCTTTGCGTCGCCAGTGTACGAATGACCTCCACGGCCTGGCCGATGGTGCCTGACAATTGATTGATCTGCTGCAGGCTGCTGTCGATGTTCTGCTGGCCTTGCTCCGCCTGGCTCTGGGCTCCGCGCATTTCGCTGGCGGCGTGCTCGGCATTCCTGGCCACTTCTTGCACGGCGTACGTCACTTCATTGATCGCGGTCGCAACCTGATCCATTTCCAGGGCTTGCTGCTGGCTGCGTTGTTGCGCGTCCGTGGCGTCGCTGCCCAGCGTGGTTGAAGACTGGTCCAGTGCGATGGCGGTGGCTTGCAGCTGGCTGACCACACGGCGCAGCTTGGCGACAAAATCATTGAAATGCCGGGCCAGTGCTGTGACCTCATCCTTCCCATGGGTGTCGAGGTTGCGGGTCAGGTCGCTTTCACCGCTGGCGATATTGGCCATGGCATGGACGGCCTCTTGCAGGGGGCGCACGATGCTGCGGGCGATGACCGTCACCAGTGCTGCCATGATCAGCGCAATCCCCAGGCCCGCCCAGCAGGCCTTCCATACCTGGGCCTGGAATTCGGCCTGCATGTCGCCGATATACACGCCAGAGCCGATGACCCAACCCCAGGGTTCAAACAATTGCACGTAAGAAGTTTTTTGTACTGGGGCTTCAGCGCCGGGCTTGGGCCAGCGGTAATCGACCATGCCGCCGCCCTTGGTCTGGGCGAGCCTGGCCATTTCATTGAAAATTGCAAAGCCGTCAGGGTCTTTGATCGCGGACAGGTCTTTACCGTCGAGCGTGGGGTTGGTGGGATGCATGACCATGAAGGGACGCAGGTCGTTGATCCAGAAGTAGTCGTCGTGGTCGTAACGCAATTGGCTGATCGTGCTCAGCGCCTGCTGCTGCGCCGCAGCCCGTGTCAGCGTGCCGGTGCTTTCCAGTCCCTGGTAGTAGGTGAGAATCCCGCTGGCGGCTTGCACCACGTTCCGGGTCTGTTGTGCCTTGCCTTGATAGAGATCGTCATGGAGCTGTTTGAGCATCAACAAACCCAACGCCAGCAACATGGTCATTGCCACGATCAAAATCAGCCACAGCCGCTGGCTGATGGACAGTCTGCGTAAGGTATTCATAAAGCGGTCACCCCAGATTTTTATTCTTGTTGTCATCCATGGACAGGTACCTGTCAGTCAACGACAGAACCTGTCATGAAAATTGCGTCATGTGTGTCATAGCAGCGAAAGTGCAACGTGTCTGATAGGATCTCGGCCGCAATTCGTAAAGCTGCATCTTTATTGATAATCCGACGGTTTTTCACTCTGCTCGGGTGAAAACGCACACCTGCAGCCACAATCCCTGTGGCAGCGGTTGCACACACCTATTTCTGACTAACGCAGCTCGGCATGATGCTGAGCTTTATGGGGGGACGATGGATCTTTGGACAGCCGTACAGGCATTGATACTCGGTATCGTTGAGGGCCTGACGGAATTTTTGCCAATTTCGAGTACCGGTCACCAGATCATTGTCGCGGACTTGTTGAACTTTGGCGGCGAGCGCGCCATGGCGTTCAATATCATCATTCAGCTGGGTGCGATTCTGGCGGTGGTCTGGGAGTTTCGCCGCAAGATCATTGACGTTGTCGTCGGTTTGCCGACTCAACCCCAGGCACGTCGCTTTACCGTCAACCTGATCATCGCGGTGCTGCCGGCGGTCGTGCTGGGGGTGA
Organism: Pseudomonas sp. D1HM; assembly: GCF_019266105.1. Lineage (NCBI taxonomy): Bacteria > Pseudomonadati > Pseudomonadota > Gammaproteobacteria > Pseudomonadales > Pseudomonadaceae > Pseudomonas > Pseudomonas sp. D1HM. The sequence goes on from NZ_LRMN01000006.1 coordinate 137,620, forward strand.
TTTTTGCCGACATGATCCATGAATACCTGTTCAACCCGATCACCGTTGCCACGGCACTGGTTATTGGTGGGGTCATCATGTTGTGGGCCGAACGCCGTCAACATGTCATCCGCACCGAAACAGTGGATGAGATGAACTGGAAAGACGCGGTGAAGATCGGTTTTGCGCAATGCCTGGCCATGATCCCCGGTACTTCGCGTTCAGGCTCGACCATCATCGGCGGTTTGCTGTTCGGTTTGTCCCGCAAGGCGGCCACCGAGTTTTCCTTCTTTCTGGCGATGCCGACCATGGTGGGCGCCGCGGTGTACTCGGGCTACAAGTACCGTGACCTGTTCCAGCCCGATGATCTGCCAGTGTTCGCGATTGGCTTCGTGACCTCGTTCATTTTCGCGATGATTGCCGTGCGGGGCTTGCTCAAGTTCATTTCCAACCACAGCTATGCGTTGTTTGCCTGGTACCGCATCGGGTTTGGCCTGCTGATTCTGGCCACCTGGCAGTTTGGCTGGATTGACTGGACAGCGGCCGCAGCGTGAAAAGAACCGTAAATGACAACCCGGGGCCACGCCGGGAGCGTACCGGCAAGCCGGCCCGACAAAGCCCGCAGGTCCGCGGGCTGAAGTTCAAGTTGCCGCTGTTCGCACTGCTGTGCGCGTTACCCATCGGTGGCGCGCTGAGCCTCTGGGTCAACGGTGTTACCCGGATTCCGCTGTTGGCTTATGGAATGGCCAGCGGTGTTGCGTTCGGCCTGTACTGGTACGACAAGCATCAGGCAAGCACCGGTCAATGGCGCACCCCGGAAAAGGTTCTGCACGCGGTGGAGCTGCTAGGTGGCTGGCCCGGCGCCCTGGTGGCGCAGCAGCTATTGCGCCACAAGACCCGCAAGGTGTCTTATCAGGTGATGTTCTGGCTAATAGTGGCTGTGCACCTGGCGGTCTGGATTGACGTCCTGTTCTTGAAGACGGCCTTCCCGGGGCTGTAGCGGTTCAGAGCAGCAAGCCGATCTGGCGCTTTTTCGGCAACTTGCTCACCACCAGTTGATGGGAGCGGCGCAGCAGGTCCTGCAGCTCTTCAGCGCCCATGGGGTAGGGCGCCTGCATGTTGATCCAGTACGCCCGCGCCAGATACGGCGACGGGCGTATGCCCGGGCGATCGATATAGCCCAGGAACAGTTCTTTTTCGACCTTGAACGACAAGCCGTCGGTGTTCAGGTTGAACAGGGCAAACATCTTGCTCTGGTCGATAAAGAACACCTCCACGCCGCCCCATTTCACATCCTCTTGCACACCCGGCAAACTGCGGCAGAACTCGGCCACGTCCTGTTTGCTCATGCTTGCCTGTTTAATCGGAGCGCGGGTCATAGCAATTTGTCTCCACAGCGTTCGAATGAAACGACCAAATGTTCGATCCAGGCCCGTACGGCAGGCATCACCCCGCGTCGATGCGGGTACACCGCATGCAGCCAGCCACCGGGCAATGACCATTTGGGCAGCAGTTGTACCAGTTGGCCCTCCTGCAGCTCCTGCTCGCAGTACATCATGGGTAATACCGTGAACCCGATTCCTGACAAGGTACAGGCCTTGCGCACAATAAAGTCATCGATACCCAGCCGTGCCTCCAGTACCAGGTCACTTGGCTTGCCGTGTTCGTCGAGCATGCGCAGGTGAACCATGCGGTCGGCTTCCAGTGCCCCTAGCAGCGGAACATTTTTCAGGTCTTCGGGGCTATTGATTGGCCATTGTCGGGCAAATTCCGGGGTGGCGACCATGACGGTCTGGGCCTGGCGCAAGCGCCGTGTCACCAGTAACGGGTCTTCATCCCCCAGTTCACGCACACGCAGGGCCACGTCAATGCCTTCAGTAATCAGGTCGACCCGCCGGTTCAGCAGGCTGACGTCCAGTTGCACGTGCGGGTAGGCCTGCAGAAAGGAGCTGATGACCCCGGGCATGATTTCATGGGCCAGGCCCACGGGGCAGGAGACGCGCAAGCGACCCCTGGGCTCACTCGACATGCTGGCGACGGCCTCATCAGCCATTTCGGCTTCAAGCAGCATCGCCTGACAATGGCGCAAGTAGCGTTCGCCTACCGCCGTCAGCTTCAGTTGGCGTGTGGTGCGCTGCAGCAAGCGGGCGCCTAAACGCTCTTCGAGTTCGGCAACACGGCGTGACAAGCGTGATTTCGGAATGCCGAGCACACGGCCGGCGGCGGCGAATCCACCGGCTTCGACAACCTTGGCGAAGTAGTACAGGTCGTTAAGGTCTTGCATGGGGGGTTGGCTCACTGTCCTGCAGATAGGACGAACTATCGCATATTGACTGACTTATCGTCGATTGGATTCGCCGGTAGTATCACCTCCACTTGATCGCCCAGCGGCGATCCTCACCTCTGGAGATCACCATGAAACTTTTGCATATCGATTCGAGCATCCTGGGCGATAACTCTGCTTCGCGTCAGTTGAGCCGTGAAGTGGTCAAGGCATGGCAGGCCGCAGAGCCAGGCGTTGAGGTCAGCTACCGTGACCTGGCAGCCGAAGCCATTGAACACTTCTCGGCCGCGACGCTGGTCGCGGCAGGCACCCCGGCTGAATTGCGTGACGCTGCACAGAAGCATGAAGCCGATGTCAGCGCCCAGACGCTCGCACAGTTTCTGGCGGCCGATGCGCTGGTCATTGCGGCCCCCATGTACAACTTCACCATTGCGACCCAGCTCAAAGCCTGGATTGACCGCGTGGCTGTCGCAGGCCAGACCTTCCGCTATACCGAAGCCGGTCCGGAAGGCCTGTGCGGCAATAAGAAGGTAATCGTGGTGTCGACTGCTGGCGGGATGCATGTTGGCCAGGCCACCGGTGTGGCCCACGAAGACTACCTGAAAGTGATGTTGGGCTTCATGGGCATCACTGACATCGAGTTCGTCCGCGCCCACGGCCTGGCGTATGGCGATGAAGTCCGCACCAAGGCGATGAACGATGCCCAGGCGCAGATCAGCCAGGACCTGTTCAGCGCGGCCTAAGCAGCCAGCACCGTTACGTGCATCAAGCCCTGTATTCCCGAGACCTTGAACGGTTCGGGATGCAGGGCTTTTTTGCGTCTGTCCTGAGTCAGGCGCGCGACCGGCGGGACAGCCCCAGCGTTAGCAGCAGTCCCAGGCAGCACAGAAGCGCGGCAACGAAGAAGATCCACGAGTAACCCATGTTCAAGGCAATGGCGCCCATGACGGGCCCCGCAATGGCCAGCGCCAGATCAAAAAACACGGCATAAGCGCTCAGCCCGGCACCGCGGCTGGGGGTAGGGACCTGCTTCACCGCTTCAACCCCAAGCGCCGGGTACACCAGCGACAGGCCAAAGCCCGCCAGGCCCGCCCCGACAAGGGCAAACGCAGTCGATGGCGCCAGCCACAGTAGCGTCAGGCCAATCGCCTCAATGACCATACAGGCAATGGCCACGGTATAGCCGCCCAGGTGGTTGATGCTATTGGTGAAGATCAAGCGGGCGAGGATAAAGCACACGCCAAATACCGTCAGGCAATAAGCGGCCCCGACCCAGCCACGATCGAGATAAAACAGGGTAATAAACGTGGTCAGCGTGCCGTAACCGATGGAGGCCAGTGTCAGGCTGATACCGTAGGGCGCGATAAGGCCGAATACGGACCAAAAAGGCAGGCGTTCGCCGCGAATCACCGGGACCGAAGGCTTTTTGCGGATCAGCAGCAGCGCCAGCAACGCCAGCAGCAACAGGGTCACGCCCAGGCTTAAGAACCCCAGCCTGTCGACCATCACGACCCCCAGCGGTGCGCCAATGGCAATGGCGCCATAGGAAGCGATACCGTTCCAGCCGATAGCACGGGCGGTATGTTCGGAGCCGACCTGCGCAATTCCCCAACTGATCGTCCCTACCCCTATCAGTCCTTGGGCGATGCCGAGGAAAATCCGTCCGCTGATCAAGATCAACAGGCTCAGTAATGGCCAGTCTTCAAGTGCAACCGCCAGGAAGGTGAGCACGCCGCTGATGGCGATACCGATCAGGCCGTAGACGATGGCGGGTTTGGTCCCGAGGCTGTCGACCAGGCGCCCGGCCGAGGGACGACTGAGGAGGGTAGCCAGGTACTGGGACGCAATGGTCAGCCCCGCGACCACGGCACTGAAGCCCAGTTGGTCATGCACGTAGCCGGGCAATACCGCAATCGGCAGCCCGATACAGATAAAGGCAATGAAGGTATAGAACACGATCGACAGGATTTGCAGGGTGACCGACAAGGAGCTTGCACGGGAAGGGTGTTGCGCAGGCATAAACGGAGCGTCCGGCTGACAATCGATGAACGCATGATGGCGCGGGCGCGCCGTAAAAGGAAGCAGGCTAACGAATGTGAAGGGAACAGGCATGAAAAACCCCGTCACCAGGACGGGGTTTTCAGTATGACGTCTTGCTCAGCTCACGCCGTGTCTGAAATCAGAACACAACGCCCTGGCTGCGCAGGTAGTCATCGTACGTACCGCTGAAGTCGATAACACCGCTTGGGCTCAGCTCGATGATACGAGTGGCCAGCGAGGACACGAATTCACGGTCATGGCTGACGAAGACCAGGGTGCCCGGATAGTTTTCGAGGGCCAGGTTCAGCGCTTCGATGGATTCCATGTCCAAGTGGTTGGTCGGTTCGTCCATGATCAGTACGTTCGGCTTTTGCAGGATCAGCTTGCCGAACAGCATGCGGCCTTGCTCACCACCGGAAATGACCTTGACCGACTTGAGAATGTCGTCGTTGGAGAACAGCATGCGGCCCAAAGTGCCGCGAATCATTTGCTCGCCTTGAGTCCACTGACCCATCCAGTCGAACAGGGTGTAGTCATCTTCGAAGTCGTGTGCGTGATCCTGGGCGTAGTAGCCCAGCTCGGCGGCTTCAGTCCACTTGACCGTACCGGCATCCGGCGTCAGCTCGTTGACCAGCGTGCGCAGCAGGGTGGTTTTACCGATACCGTTCGGGCCAATGATTGCCACGCGCTCACCGGCTTCAATGGTAAAGCTGAAGTCTTTGAACAGCGTCTTGCCATCAAAGCCTTTAGCCATATGCTCGACGATCACCGCCTGGCGGTGCAGCTTTTTGGTCTGCTCGAAGCGGATGAACGGGCTGACACGGCTCGAAGGCTTGACCTCGGCCAGGGTGATCTTGTCGATCGCCTTGGCGCGGGAGCTGGCCTGCTTGGATTTCGAGGCGTTGGCCGAGAAGCGGCTGACGAACGCTTGCAGCTCGTTGATCTGGGCTTTCTTCTTGGCGTTTTCCGACAGCAGTTGCTCGCGCGACTGGGTCGCAACGGTCATGTACTCGTCATAGTTGCCCGGGAACAGGCGCAGCTCGCCGTAATCCAGGTCAGCCATGTGGGTGCAGACGCTGTTCAGGAAGTGCCTGTCGTGAGAGATGATGATCATCAGGCTGTTGCGCTGGGTCAGCACGTTTTCCAGCCAGCGGATGGTGTTGATGTCCAGGTGGTTGGTCGGTTCGTCGAGCAACAGGACTTCCGGATCGGAAAACAGTGCCTGGGCCAGCAATACGCGCAGCTTCCAGCCTGGCGACACTTCACTCATCGGGCCGTTGTGTTGCTCGATGCCGATACCCAGGCCCAGCAGCAGTTCACCGGCACGGGATTCAGCGGTATAACCGTCCATTTCAGCGAACTCGGTTTCGAGTTCGGCTACGGCCATGCCGTCTGCTTCGGTCATTTCCGGCAGCGAGTAGATGCGATCGCGCTCAGCCTTGACCTTCCACAGCTCTTCGTGACCCATGATCACAGTGTCGATCACGGTGAATTGTTCGTAAGCGAACTGGTCCTGACGCAGCTTACCCAGACGAACGTTCGGCTCCAGCATGACCTGACCGCCGGATGGATCGAGATCCCCGCCGAGGATTTTCATGAAGGTGGACTTGCCGCAACCGTTGGCACCGATCAGGCCATAACGGTTACCTGCGCCAAACTTTACTGAAACGTTCTCGAATAGCGGCTTTGCGCCGAACTGCATCGTGATGTTAGCTGTGGAGATCAATTACTTTACCTATCAATAGCTTAGAGTTCGCTGGTTTAAGCCGATACCAATGTGTGATACCAAGTCGGAGCTTTCCAGCTCGCTCCAATCTGAGCTTGAGTTGATCCAGCGCGCATACGTCGACAGCAACTTTTGGGCGCGATGGCCAAGCTGCTGGGAAATGAAGGCGGGATTCAAACCGGACATTGAGCGTATTGTCGCATAGGTGTGACGACAGTTGTATGGTGGTCTGTGCCGTATCTTCAGGCGCTGATGGTCGGCAGGCCTGTTTCTTCCGGAGCAAGTCCCTCGATTACGCTGGTGGTTAAACGTGAAATGACCCAGGACACGGCCCGTAAAATCCTGATTACAGGTGCCGCAGGCACCGGTACGACGACCTTGGCGCAGGCTTTGGCAACGGCGTTGGGCGCAACGCACCTGGAAGCGGATGACTTCCTGTGGCTACCAACCCGTCCGCCGTATCAACACCTGGCAGACAAGGCTCAGCGCGACAAGCGCCTACTGCAGGCAATACGCTCCGTTGGTCACGCGGTAGTTGCGGGCTCCGTGATGGGATGGGGGCAGGTGCTTGAGGATGAATTTGATCTGGTGGTGTTTCTTTATCTGCCTGTCGAACTCAGGCTGCAAAGGCTTGAACGACGGGAAATACAACGTTTCGGCAGTGCCCGGCCGGAATTCCTGGCCTGGGCGGCTCAATATGACGCTGGAAACGCTGACGGGCGGAGCTTGGGCAAGCATCAACAGTGGCTGTCTGAACGCGCTTGCCCTGTGCTCAGGCTGGAAGGGGACATGTCCATCGCGAAGCGGCTGCGCCACATGCTGGATGCCGTTGAAAGCCTGGGCCTCCCACGTGCCCCGCGAATCGATAGCGTGACGTAATCGTCCTGGTTGCCCTACGTTCCTGGCCGTAACAGGGCCTTGGCCTGAGGCTCGCGTTGCAGTGCATGCTCAAGAAAGTCGATAAACGCGCGCACCTTCGCATTCAATGCCGAGTGCTCGGTCACGCAGGCATAGATATTCATTGGCTCGGGTTCAGGGGCAGCAGCGTCACTGTTGTTTGAGTTGAACAGTGGCAGCAGTCGGCCGCTTTCAATGAGGGGCTGAGCGATGAAGCTGGCGAGTCGTGCGATCCCGCCACCGTTGACTGCGATCTGGGCGATGATATCAATGTCATCGCAGACGAAGCCCGGCCTGAGTTTGGCCTCGAAGCGCTGGCCGTTGTGCACAAAACCCCATGGCAGAAAGCGACCATCCGTTGGATAGCGCAAGACCAGACAGGCATGCTGTTCGAGCTCTTGCGGTGTGGCAGGTGTTCCCGCGCGCTCCAGGTACGCTGGCGATGCGCAGATGACGAACGGGCGCGAGGCGATAGGGCGGGCGATCAATTGATCGTTCAGTTGCGCTTCGATCCGGATACTGACATCAACGCCCTCCAGCCGATGGTCAACTCGCCGGTCAGTGCTGATCAGCTCAATCTCGATGCGCGGGTGAGCGTCTTTAAACGCGGGCATTAGCGGTGCAAGTACGTGACGTCCAAATGCAGCTGTAGTCGCAATGCACAGAGGTCCCTGCGGCTGGGTCGCGACCGCAGCGGATTGCGACGCGAGCTCGATATCGCGAGGGATGTGCCGCACGCTCTCGAAATAGCGCTTGCCGCTTTCGGTGAGCGCCATGCTGCGGGTTGTGCGCGAAAGCAAGCGCACGCCCACGTGGGCTTCGAGTCGCTTGATGCTCTGACTCACAGCGGCCGCGCTCATGCCGTGGGCCCGGGCTGCTGCGGCAATGCTGCCGTTTTCGACGACGCGTATATAGATATTGATCAAGCCCAGAATGTCCATTCGATTCCCGGTACACGATTCGTAAGTTTTACTTAAGGATGTTTCAAGTGTAACGCGTCTACCGCCGTGCTGGGCCGCTTGCTAGGTTAGTCGCTCTTTCTCCCCAAGGACTTGTCGATGACCGAGAGAACAGCCGGGAACGCGCCCCTGCGTTTGTTTCCAAAGCACGCTGCACCCTACGTTTCTGCTTTTTACATGGCGACCATCATGGCGTTTCTGATGTGCCTGGTGATCACGGTCGCCGAATTCGGTATGAATGACCATTACATGGAAAATGTGATGAATGCGTACCGCGTGGCAATGCCGGCGGCCTTTGCCTGTGTACTGGTCGTACGGCCGATGGTTACCCGGCTCGTTGCGTGGACGGTTCGCCACTGAGGCGGCCTTCAGCCCTAAAACACTGCCCTGTTTCGCCTGTCACAGGCGAAACAGGGCAATCAGTCACTCGGCGGCCTATGAATGGGTGACATGTTCAGGCACTGAAAGGCATCCGTTATTGTTCGCAGGTTTAATCTTCGGAAGAATCAGTCTTTTTCTTCCTGGGTGTTGAATGGCCTGTCATGGACTCTTGATCCTTGAACATCACCAGATAAGCTCTTACCCCAAGACCTATAAAACAAAAGATCATGCCGGTTAGAAATTGAAAGGTAGTCATATCGGCTCTCCTAAACAATTAACCGTCAACTCTCTCATGGGCAGCACATATATGCAAATTGCAGGGCCTGAGGGAGGGTGTTGCGAATTGTCATACCCGGAAAAGAGGTCATGTTTTGAGACTGATTTGAGCGGTGTATATACTGGCCGGACAGTAAGTGTTGTTCCTCCGGTATTAACTCTTTTGTCGGGGCATTATTGAATTCAAAGGAACCGTCGCATGAATAAATCGATATTTTCAGTATTGAGCACTCTTTTATTAGGGCTGTCAGTCACGGCCTGCAGCCAGTCCGGCCCTGGCGGTTCGTCGGCGCCACAAGCAGCAAACCCCGGTGCCGAGGGGGCGGGGCGACAGTTTGTGGCAAGCGGTAATGAGCCGTTCTGGACCGTCAAGGCCAGCCACTCCACGTTAACCTGGATAACACCTGAGCTTTCACAGGGTAAACAACTCAACGTCGATCAGGTTGTTGCGAGCGATGATGTCAAATATAGCGGTGTAGACGGGGACAAAGCGTTCACGTTAGTCATCACGCCAGTACCGTGTACCGACACCATGTCGGGAGAGTCTTTCGAGTTTACATCTGTCTGGACGTATGCCGGACAACGTCATTCAGGGTGCGCGAAAAGCGGCAACTGAGCTGCGCAGGGTGCCATGAACCGGGCAACCACTTTAACGTGACCGGGTGAGTGCGATACGTGGCCTTGTCGGTTCATCGGAGCAAAAAAAAGCCCGCAAGGGCGGGCTTGAAATGCTGATGAAACAGCTTGCCTGAATCAAGGCTCGGCGCCTCTCCGGCGCTCAAAAACACGGCCAGATCCTTCTGGCTGAGCCCACTCTCTCTGATGGGTATTGCTGAATGATGACAGGCCAATAAAAAGGCCCGCCTGTTGGGGCAGGCAGGCCAGTACCGAGGGAAGGAGCCTCACTTCGGCGGTTCGAGTTTAGGTAGCCTGTAAAGGATTGCAAGCCTGAAAAGACACGCTCCAGCCCCTCGTGTTGAAATGCCCTTTCGTGTCTTTTAGAGTGTTCGCACGCTGTTTTGGACAAGGGGCGAACAGGCGGTTTGCTCAAGATTACGGAACTATAATCGGCTTTAACTTCTATATTTAAGGGAACATTCCCTTTCTGAGAGTACGGCCATGTCCAAATCACGTATTTTGGTAACCGCTCTAACCTGTCTGGCATTGGCTGCGGGTTCTGCCCCGGCTCTGGCAGACCCGGGCGGTGGAAACGGCAAGGATCAGGGTAATTGGAAAGGGAATTCTCAAGGTGGCAAAGGCAATGAAGGCCAGGGCAAACAAGGTCATCAAGGCAAGAGTCAGGGGAATCAGGGTAAAAGTCAGGGCAATCAGGGCAATCAGGGCAACATGACGGGTGACAGTGACTGGAGGCACGGCCCCAGTATTGATCGAGGCAGCATTATCGGGGTGCTGGGGGGTTATCGGGACTACTGGAGTCCAGGCCCGGCCTTACCGCCAGGCATACAAAAAAACCTGGCGCGGGGCAAGCCACTGCCACCTGGCATAGCCAAGAAGCTGGACAGCCGTCTACTTGGCAGGCTGCCCCATTATGATGGTTATGAATGGCGTCAGGCCGGCACCGATCTGATATTGGTGGCGATCGCGACCGGGATTATTTATGAGGTGCTGAACGGGGCGCTTGATTGAAGCCTACAGTATGCAAAGCTTGGCTGGCGGTGTATCAGGTGCTGATATACCGCCAGGCGAGTGACAGCTGAAAGCTTTAATATTGCTCAATGAATCGTCCATTTTAAATGCCTCATTCCATAAAGGCCGTGCAAAATTTAATGAAGTTAGATGTTTTTGTATTGAATTGACCGTTGTCAATATTTTGAAGCTCGCGCGAGGCTCGGGTTATTCTTTGGTGACCTTTTCTTTGACAGGTCTGACTTTGCCGACTATGTTTTTTCCCGCACACTAAACGTAACGTCAATTCGAGTATAAGGAAATATTCTCATGAAAAAACATTGGCTGATGATGGGTGCCGCAAGTTTGGTTGCACTTTCTACTTTGGCTCAGGCTGCCGACACTAAACAGCCGGTTTCACAGTGGACCTGCGAAGATTTCCTGGCCGTTGATGACAGTTTCAAACCGACTGCCGTCGGCTTGGGTGAAGTCGTTAACAAGAGCGGCAAGGTTGAAGATGCCGTACTGGATGTGGATGGCGTCGAAAAAATCACCCCTCTCATCGTAACCGCGTGCGAGAAGGATCAAAAAACCAGTTTTGTACAAAAACTCAAGGAAGAGTGGTCTAAAGTCAAAAAAGACGTTTAACCCTTCGTTCAATGGCCTGTACTTGCGCAAAGTACAGGCTCAACCTGGGTCCTTGCCACGTTGTGGCGAAAAATCTACTGCCCCCTTTCTGAATTTCCTGCCCGGTTAACCCTCTACATGGAACAGACCTGTCTTTTTGGTCTGCAGGCCATAGTAGACTGCGTTGGTTTTATCTCTATCTGTCGGGGAATCTTATGTTAATCAGGTCATTAGCCGAGCTTGATCGCATTCGTGACGAGTGCAGGACCATGGTCACCAAACGTTCGGCCGTGTCGGCGGGGGCCGCTGCAATCCCGTTGCCCGGACTGGATATTGGCACCGATGTGGCACTGTTGGTCGAGATGCTACCGGCCATCAACAGCAAGTTCGGTCTGACACCCCAGCAAATCGAGCAGCTGGACACACGCTCCAAGCGTTTGATTGTGGTTGCGGTGACCAGCATTGGCAGTGAGGTGATCGGTAAATTCATCAGCCGTACCCTGGTCATGTCGCTGTTGCGCAAGATGGGAACCAAGGTCGCGACCAAATCGGTGGTACGTTTTGTGCCATTCGTAGGGCAGGCCGTCGCCGCAACCATTAGCTTCGGGGTGATGAAAATGGTCGGTAACGGTCATATCGAAGACTGTTATCAAGTCTGTCGGCAGGCCCTTCTGGAAGAGGCCCGGCAGTCGACGGTGATCGAGATCGGGCCTGAAGTCTCGGAGTGACAGCCAGCGCCCGTTCTGCCAGTGCATCCAGGCGGGTTTAAGACGCGCTGGCGCCAAATGCCAGGGATCACGTAACACCGCGTCACATTTCAATCCGTGTACATGCTCCTGGTTTGGCCGTAAAACCGAACCTGCTGGCCAATGCCTCGTCAAAGGTTAACGACCTGTCAGCACGCGGAGGGCATCATGAATATTGCCGGATCCAGTCTTTTTTTGTTGTTGCTGGGAAGTGTGAGTGCTTCCCCGCTACTGGCACAGCCTCATGCCCGTGAGGGCTTGCAGCCTGTGAGCGAGACCCTGCAGGTTGCCGGGAATACGCTCCCCGCCGATTCCCGGCCCGGCAACGATACGATCCGTCGTATCAACCCCAACAGCCGACAAGGCTCCGTTCCCGCCACACCCCCGGTGAGAGGCCCTTCGACGGCTCCTGCGCAGCGCCAGCCCTCCATCGAGAACGGTGCCATCGGCAACGGTTATCCCCGTAACCCGCCATTGCCCGAAACGCTCAAACCTACCGCGCCCTCGCTACAACCCAGGGACAAACGTTAATTGCAGAAGGAATCGCACATGTTGAAAAAAACCATGCTGGCCTCGTTGTGCGCCACATCGTTGCTCACTGCGGCTATCGGCGCCCATGCAGCCTCCGGGGAGTCAGCCACAGCTTTGCCCGCTTCAGTCAGTGTCGAGAAGGTAGTTGAAGACCTGGATCACCCATGGGCGCTGGCGTTCCTGCCCAACAAGCAGGGCATGCTGGTAACCGAGCGCTCGGGCAATCTGCGAGTGGTCAGTCCGGGAGGCAAGCTGTCGGCGCCTTTATCAGGGGTGCCGCAGGTCTGGGCCAAGGGGCAGGGTGGTCTGCTGGATGTGGTGTTGTCCCCCACCTTTGACAAGGACCGGCTGGTGTACCTGTCATATGCAGAGGGTGACAAAGAGGGCGACAAGGCCGGTACAGCAGTCGGACGTGGTCGTTTATCTGCGGACATGACCAAACTCGGTAACTTTGAAGTGATTTTCCGTCAGGAGCCGAAGCTTTCTACCGGCAACCACTTTGGCTCACGTCTTGTGTTTGATCGTGAGGGTTATCTGTTTATCGCCCTGGGAGAAAACAATCAGCGTCCTACGTCTCAGGACCTCGACAAGCTACAGGGCAAAATCGTGCGTATTTACCCTGATGGCGGTGTCCCGACCGACAACCCGTTTGTGGGGCAGCAGGGCGTCCGTCCGGAGATCTGGTCGTACGGGCACCGCAATCAGCAAGGGGCTGCATTGAACCCCTGGACAGGAACGCTGTGGACCCATGAGCACGGGCCGAAGGGCGGGGACGAAGTCAATGTGATCACAGGCGGTAAAAATTACGGTTGGCCTTTGGCAACTCATGGCGTTGATTATTCATCGCTGCCCATTTCCGAAGCGAAGGGCAAGACCCTGGAAGGTACGGTCGTACCGCACCACGTCTGGGAAAAGTCTCCCGGCATCAGCGGCATGGCCTTCTACGATGCAGAGCGCTTCAAACCGTGGCAGCACAGTCTCTTTGTGGGATCGCTGGTCGATAAATCGCTGATTCGCCTGCAACTGGATGGCGGTAAGGTGGTGCAGGAGGAGCGTTTGCTGGGCGATCTGGGTGAGCGAATTCGTGATGTACGCCAGGGCCCTGATGGCTATGTGTATGTATTGACCGATGAGGATGACGGCGCGGTGTATCGGGTGGGTTTGAAGTAAGCCGGTGAGGACCGGCCGGGGCAATCCCGGCCGGTCCGTGTCATTAAAGCGAGCGGGCTGCCTTGTGCTCTTGCAGGCCACGCACCACCAGATACAACAATGGCCCCATGGAAACGAATAGCGCAGTGATCAACCAGTACGGGATCACTGATGCCATGGTCTTCCCGCGGCTGCGGGCATCCTTGTACATCCAGATACAGGCCAGGGCCGCCAGCAGGTAAAGGTCGATGACCACCTGTGCGGTATCCGGTTTCGACATCAGTCGAATACCGAAGTCGAGCAGGGATTCCTGTGCCTGGAGCATGACGCTGAAGGTATAGGCGGCAAAAATGACCAGGGCCAGCAATGGCAGAAAGATACGTTTCAAGTTGAACATTCCTTGTCCGGGGCGGGAGATACCGGGGTGCGGTGTGCGAGAGCGCTAAACGGTCTTATTCGCTGCTGGCCTGCCGGGTTTGTTTGGAAGCCGACCAGATCCGATAACGGACTTCGATGTCTTTGGGCACATACACCACGATAGGGAGCTTGCTGTTGTAACGCAGCATGAAACCCTCACCGACCACGGGCACAAACTCAGGATGGGATTTGCCTTGCGGGCAGGCCATCAAGGTGCTCATGGGGCCGCTGACCTTGCTCAGGCGATACATCGGGTAACCCCAGCCTTGCAGCGTTTGTTCTTCCAGGTTGCCGCCCAGGCGCTGTTTATTGCAGTCGACCTGCAAGGTCTTGCCGGCGATGACCTGAACTTTGTAGTCGTCTTCGTTCTTCTGCTTTGGCAGGTGGATGACCTGGCGGCTAAAGCCTTTATCGGCTTGAGGGTAGGGCGCCACGTCTTCCAGTTTGGCGGCGCTGGCCACGCTGCAAAGCGTACTCAACGAGATGAGTAACGCCGCGCTGATAACGAGTGGTTTCATGCTGCTTCCTTAATTTCAGGGCTGAATATACGCATCCGGATAAAATCGGTGCATTGGCATAGTTTGGCTGCGCGCAGGGGCTGGATGCAAACACCTTGGGTAGTGGCTCCCCCGCTGAACCCTGCAAAATCCTCCGCTACTGCCTCCAATTGGCGGTTTAGTGCAAAACAGACGACCCTGTGGGGATAGATTGCTTCACGCCATGGTCGAACAGCCAGTAAGCTGCGTTTTATTCTTCGTATTACTTATTTCCAGAGGTTTTGCATGACACTCAGTCCTCTTGCGGGCAAGCCGGCTCCGACTCAGTTGCTGGTCGATGTTGCGCGACTGGTGACCGCCTACTACACCGGTCAACCTGATGCCGCCATTGCCAACCAGCGCGTGGCCTTTGGTACTTCAGGGCATCGAGGCAGCTCGTTTGAGCTGAGCTTCAATGAGTGGCATGTGCTGGCCATCAGTCAGGCCATTTGCCTCTATCGCCAGGCACAGGGCATCAACGGCCCGTTGTTTGTCGGCATCGATACTCACGCCCTGTCCACCCCGGCAGGCGCCAGTGCGCTTGAAGTGTTTGCGGCCAATGGCGTCGAAACCATGATTGCAGCGGGCGACGAGTACACGCCGACCCCGGCCATTTCGCACGCGATCATTTGCTACAACCGCGGTCGCACATCAGGCCTGGCCGATGGCGTAGTGATTACGCCGTCGCATAACCCGCCTGAAAGCGGTGGCTTCAAGTACAACCCGCCCAATGGCGGCCCGGCCGATACCGATGTCACCAAATGGATCGAAGCCAAGGCCAACGAATTGCTGGCCGCCAGGCTTGCGGGCGTAAAGCGTGTCAGCTACGAGCAAGCGTTGAAAGCGAGTACCACCCACCGCCACGACTACCTCAACACCTATGTCGCGGACCTGAAAAACGTCATCGATATGGATCTTCTGCGCGACTCCAATCTGCGCCTGGGTGTTGATCCACTGGGCGGTGCGGGCGTGCGTTACTGGTCTGCGATTGGTGAGCATTACGGCTTGAATCTTGAGGTGGTCAACACGGCGGTCGATCCGACGTTCCGCTTCATGTGCGTGGATTGGGATGGCCGGATCCGCATGGACCCGTCCTCCAGCTACGCCATGCAAGGATTGATCGGGCTCAAGGAACGCTTCGACGTCGCTTTCGCTTGCGATCCGGATCACGACCGCCACGGTATTGTCACCCCGTCGGGCGGCTTGCTGGCCCCCAACAACTACCTTGCTGTATCGATCGATTATCTGTTCCAGAACCGTCCGCAATGGCGGGCAGACGCCGCAGTCGGTAAGACCGTAGTCAGCAGCGGCTTGATCGATCGCGTCAGTGCGCGCCTGGGCCGCCGGTTGTACGAAGTGCCGGTAGGCTTCAAATGGTTTGCCGATGGCTTGTTTGAAGGTTCTCTGGGGTTTGGCGGCGAAGAGAGCGCAGGGGCTTCATTCTTGCGTCGTGACGGCACTGTCTGGTCGACCGACAAGGACGGCCTGATTCCTTCGCTGCTGGCCGCCGAGATGACCGCACGCACCGGCCGTGATCCTTCCCAGTTGTACCAGGCCATGACCGAAGAGCTGGGCCAGCCGTTCTCGACGCGGGTCGATGCCAAGGCCACCGCGCAGCAAAAGGCTCAATTGAGCAAGCTGTCGCCTGAGCAGGTCACGTCGACGACCCTCGCCGGCGAATCCATCACCGGGATTCTCAGCCATGCGCCAGGCAACAATCAGGCCATTGGCGGGCTGAAAGTCATGACTGAGAACGGTTGGTTCGCTGCGCGTCCTTCGGGCACTGAAGACATCTATAAAATCTACGCCGAAAGCTTCATAGGCGATGAACACCTCAGCCGCCTGGTCGAGGAAGCCCAGGTGCTGGTGGATAACGCCATCGCTTGATTTCGTGAGCACTGAACAAGGCCTGAGGCTCAATCCTGATTGAGCTTCAGGCCTTTTTTTTGCCCGGAACCGCTCAGGCGCAGGCGGTTTCGGTTGCCTGGCACACATCGACCCATTGAGCATTGACCAGTTCTGCCATGCGCGTGGGGCAGATGCGCACGGCTGTATGCGTCGCACCGGCTGCGGGCATGACTTCAGTGAAGGCCTGCAGGGAAATATCACAATACACAGCAAGATCCGTCGCCAAGCCAAACGGGCAAACCCCGCCGACCGGATGGCTGGTAAGGGCTACGACAGTTTCGGCATCCAGCATTTTGGCTTTGCTGCCGAGTGCATGCTTGATCTTCTTGTTATCGATACGGGCGTCGCCGCGGGCTACCAGCAGCACATTGCGTTCACCGACCCGAAAAGCGAGGGTCTTGGCGATCTGGCCGGGTTCGACCCCGTGGGCTTGCGCCGCCAGTGCCACGGTCGCCGTACTGGTGGCCAGTTCGATGATGTGCAGGTCTGGTGCGTTTGCGGTGAAGAAAGCGCGTACGGATTCAAGGCTCATCAGGCTCGACTCTTTGGGCAAAAGCCTGAATCTAGAGAAGCTCCGGGCGCATTGTCAATGCGCCCGGAGGCTGTTGCGGCTTAGATGTCCAGGCAGATCTTGCCGAAGTGCTGATTGGTTTCCTGGTATTTGAAGGCTTCGACGATCTCGCTCAGCGGGAAGTGACGATCGATCACCGGGCGCATGCCATTGGCATTGATGGCGCGGATCATGGCTTGTTGCTGGCTGCGGCTGCCCACCAACACACCTTGCAAGCGCACTTGCTTGATCAGGGCCGGGACGAAGTTCATCTCGCCGCTGACACCGCTCAAAATACCGATGATCGAAATATGCCCTGCGACCCGCACGGCAATCATCGACTGTTCAAGCGTTGAAGGGCCGCCAACCTCAATGACGTGATCGACACCGCGGCCGCCGGTCAGGGCGCGGGCAGTCTCACCCCATTGCGTATCCTTACGGTAATTGATCACATGATCCGCACCCATAGCCTTCAGGCGTTCGAGTTTTTCGTCGCTGGAGGAGGTGGCAATCACCGTGGCACCGGCCATCTTGGCGAATTGCAGGGCGAATATCGACACCCCGCCGGTACCTTGCAGCAGCACCGTGTCCCCCGGCTTGAGCGAGTCATCGACCATCAGGGCGCGCCAGGCTGTCAGGCCTGCCGTGGTCAGGGTCGAGGCCTGGGCATGGCTCCAGCCCGCAGGGGCGAGGGTGAACGAAGTGGCCTTCGCCGTGACCTGTTCGCGGGCATAACCATCGATGCCGTCACCGGGTACAGTGCCGAAACCTTCAACCAGCGGCGTGCCGTCAATCCATTCCGGGAAGAAGGTGCTGACCACCGAATCGCCCACCTTGAATTCGCTGACATCAGTACCGACGGCAATGACTTCACCGGCACCGTCCGCCATGGGAATGCGGGGTTCAGTGGGGCCCCACATGCCGCTTACGACTGCAAAGTCATGGTAATTCAATGAGTTGGCATGCAAACGTACAGTGATTTCTCCGCTGGCCGGTGCACGTACTTCGCGTTCGCCGATGACGACATTGTCATATCCGCCGCCAGGTTGGACGATAATGGTTTTGCTGCTCATGGAATACCCTCATATTTACATTACGTAAAATAACGAAATGTAAGATTAAAAATTACAACGCGTGTTTCAGCTTAACTGCAAATTCATCGATCGCCTGTTCATTGCGTCGGTAATACGTCCATTTGCCAATGCGTGTCGTCAGCACAAAGCCGGCGCGCTGCAAAATGGCCAGGTGGGCGGAAGCGGCAGAAGGGCTCAGGCCAGCCTTGTGCTGCAAATGGGTCACGCACACACCTATGGCAGGGTCACCGTGACCCTGAGGCGGGAAATTATTGGTCGGGTCTTTGAGCCACTCCATCATTTGCATGCGGGTGTCATTGCCCAGCGCTTTTAGCTGTTCGAGAATCATGGGCGCAACGATACGCCTTTTTACGAAATGTTCAATAATTAGCCTGGGAGCGGTGTGACGCAAGCACGCCATCGGCTGTTTTTTGTAGCATCGAAGCCACCGGTAAACGGGCCGTGGCAAGAGGCCGCAGGCGTCCGGAGTTTTGCAATTGTAGAATCAATCCTGTATTTGTTGCGCCATTGAGCCTTGGCCAAGGCTCGTTTGTATTATGAACTTGCCCATCAGGAACCATGATGCCTAACCAGTTTCCCTCCGTACGTCCCCGTCGCTTGCGCCGTTCACAGACCTTGCGCGATGTGTTTCAGGAAACCGAATTCAGTCTGAACGACCTGGTGTTGCCGATTTTTGTCGAAGAAGAAATCGATGACTTCGTGCCGATCAGCAGCATGCCGGGTGTGATGCGTATCCCCGAGTCGAAACTGGCGGGCGAAATTGAGCGGTATGCCCGTGCGGGGATCAAATCAGTGATGACCTTCGGTGTGTCGCATCATCTGGATGCCACCGGCAGCGACGCCATGCGTGAAGACGGCCTGGTATCGCGCATGGCGCGTATCTGCAAGGACGCCGCGCCTGAAATGATTGTCATGAGCGATACCTGCTTTTGTGAGTACACCTCGCACGGTCATTGCGGCGTGATGCATGACCACGGTGTCGACAATGACGCAACGCTGATCAACCTGGGCAAGCAGGCGGTGGCCGCTGCCGCAGCAGGCGCTGACTTTATTTCACCTTCGGCCGCAATGGATGGCCAGGTCCAGGCGATCCGCAGCGCGCTGGATGGTGCGGGCTTTTCCGACACGGCGATCATGGCCTATTCGACCAAGTTTGCGTCTGCCCTTTATGGCCCGTTCCGCGAGGCCGGTGGCAGCGCACTGAAAGGCGACCGCAAGTCATACCAGATGAACCCGATGAACCGGCGTGAGGCCATTCGCGAGTCGCTGCTGGACGAGCAGGAAGGTGCTGACGTACTGATGGTCAAGCCGGCAGGTGCTTACCTGGACATTATTCGCGACATTCGTGAAGCCACGCACTTGCCCTTGGCCGCGTATCAGGTCAGCGGTGAATACGCGATGATCAAGTTCGGTGCTCAGGCGGGCGCCATCGATGAAGCGCGGGTGGTCCGTGAAAGCCTTGGCTCGATCAAGCGTGCCGGTGCCAACATGATCCTGACCTACTTTGCCATGGACCTTGCTTTGCAAGGGATTTGAGCCAGGCGCGGGTTCCCGCGCTTAACCGTTACGCCCAATGCGCCGGGTCATCCACGATGGCCTGGTGCCCTTCGAGGATTTTCGGAATTTCGAGCTTCAGGAACTCGACCCAGGTCTTGACCTTGGCATCCAGAAAACGTCGTGAAGGGTAGAGCGCATAAATGCTTTTTTCATGCAGGCGATACTGCGGCAGCACGCGTACCAGCGCGCCACTCCGGTAAGAGCCCACCGCGACATAATCCGGTAGCAGACACACGCCCAGCCCGGCCTCGGCCGCTTGCGCCATGGCCTCGGCCACATTGACCTGAAACACACTGCCAGGGCGGATCGACTGTTCGCCGTGTTCATCGTGGAAGGTCCAGCTGTCGGTAAACAAGGGATCTACCAGGTGCAGGCAGCGGTGATCGTTCAGGTCGCCGGGTGTTTGCGGGACCCCATGACTCTTGAGGTAGGAGGGGGCCGCACTGATGACGCTGAAAATGCTCCCCAGCGGTTGCCCGATCATTTCCGAGTCCGGCAGGCTGCCCGACAGCGTGATGACTACGTCATGGCCTTCTTCAAGCAGGTCAGGCTGGCGTTGGGACAAGGTTAAGTCGACATTGACCTGCGGATAGAGCTCGGCGTAACGGGCCACCAGCGGAGCCAGCAGCTGGATGCCCAGCCCGGTAGTGGACTGTACCCGCAAGTGGCCACGGGGAATCAGGTGTGCACCGGCGGCTTCGGCATTGGCATCCTCGATCTCGCCGAGGATCATGCGGCAGCGTTCCAGATAGCGCATGCCGACTTCGGTCAGCGCCAGGCGGCGCGTGCTGCGTTGCAACAGGCGGGCCTGCAACGAGGCTTCCAGCTCGGACAGCAAACGCGAAGTTTGTGCCGTGGAATAGCCCAGCGCCTGAGCGGCGGCAGTAAAACTCCCGGTTTCGACTACACGGACAAACACCCGCATTGCCTGATAAATGTCCATGCCGATTCTTACCTCACACGTAAGCGTGCTTTTTTGTGGCGGTAATAATTACACAGACTGTCGGAAAAATATCCTGTATTGAACCCTGTCGACTAGCTGCGCACCCCTTGTGAGCGGGCCTCGGCAAGCGATCCGGGCATGGGGCGGGCCAAATGTAAGTACGAATTGTATATATGGGCCAGGGCGCAGGTTACGTTTTATGTAAGAAAGGTACTTCGACTGCGAATTGACAAGACTTATTGGGAAATGTGAAGGGCGTCTCTTTGTCATCTCTTGCTTTTGTGAAGCTATGTGCTTGATTCTTATGGACGGGAATTTTATTTGTAATAGTCTGTCACAGCGTTACCTTTATTCTGGGTAGAGTGCCCGTGTTTAAACCGTCAGCGGTGAACTTGCCAAAAAGTTTTGCTCACAAGGTGCCTATTTTTGAAAGCTATTGAACCTCCGCCAGCTGCAACTTCACACGCTGATATTGATCTGTTTGACCTGCTTCACTCGTACTGGAAGCAAAAAAAGCTGATTGCTGCCACCACGGTTGTAGCGGGTGGGGTTGCTTTGGCCTATGCATTGCTTGCGCAGCCGGTCTACCTGGCGAGCAGTGTTCTGCGTCCCGCGGCCATCAACGAACTCGATGCCCTCAATCGATCCGAGGTCTACAAGCTGCCTCCGAAAGAGGCTTTGCTTAAAGTGGGGTCTGCGCTGGAGTCGTATGACACGCGCTTGAACTTTTTCCGTGACCATCAGGAACTGTTCAAGCCGCTGGAAAAAGACGGTATCTCGCTGGAACAGAGTTTTGAGATTTTTAACCGTGATGCCATCCACCTGACTCAGCCAGACCCGAAAAAGGCTGATTCGTTGAGCCCGTTCATACGGCTTGAGCTGACTTATCCAGACACGGTCAATGGCGTACAAATTCTCAATGGTTTTGTGGAATACGCGATCAATAACCAGCGGGAACAGATCAGCGCCGACCTGAAGGTCATCATCAATAACCGTCTCAGAGAGCTCGAAGAGAAAATCAACGCTGCCCGCTCGGGTTATCACGCGGATAAAGAGGGCAAGATTGCAACTCTGGTCGAGGCGGACTCGTTGCAACGGGCAAAATTGAAAGACGAGTTGAAGGCCCTGCGCCTGCAACTCAGAACGGAGCGTGACGACCGCATTGCGCAGCTCAATGAAGCGATTTCCATTGCCAGTTCTTTGGGCATTGTGCATCCGACCACACCGTCAGCGATGGCGGATGCGGCCCAGGGCTCGTCTTCCAGCGTAATGCGTACCGAAATCACGTCACAGAGCATCC
This sequence comes from Pseudomonas sp. D1HM, assembly GCF_019266105.1. Lineage (NCBI taxonomy): Bacteria > Pseudomonadati > Pseudomonadota > Gammaproteobacteria > Pseudomonadales > Pseudomonadaceae > Pseudomonas > Pseudomonas sp. D1HM. The sequence continues at coordinate 159,146 of NZ_LRMN01000006.1, forward strand.
CGTTGTATTTCATGGGCACCAAGGCCCTTCAGGCTGAACGCGCGGCATTGCTCAAGCGTACGTCTGACGATTTCACGGACAAGAAGGTATCGGACATCGGCCGGCAGTTGCAGCTGCTGGAAGTCAACCGCCAGGTGGAGATGCTTGCCAAGCGCTCGAACGAAGACCTGTTTCTGAAAAATATTGAACCGTTGCGGGCCGAAGTGGTGCGGTTGGGTAACCTGAGGACCGATATGAGTCATCTGGGGTTGGTCAATATCGACCGCAAGGCCCAGACGCCGATCAGTCCGATCAAGCCGAAAAAAGCCATCATTGTCATCCTCGGCCTGTTCCTGGGCGGTTTGCTGGGCATGGGCATTGCCACGGCCCGGTATTTCCAGGGACGTCGCCGGCAAAACCTCAAACCGTCGGTTTAAGCCAGAACAGCAACCGATTTGATATTGGCCCAGAGCACTTGCCCGGGGTACAGGCCAAGCTGGTCGCGTGAGTAGCGGGTAATGCGTGCCAGCAAGGCGCTGCCCGCCAGCTCAAGGCGCACCAGCACATGGGCCTGATTGTCGGCTTCGGCTTCTTCGATAACCGTCACCTGCAAGCTGTTCAGTATGCTGCTGTGCTCACCCGGGGACAGGCTCAAGCTGACATCACGGGCTTGCACCCGCACATGCAGCGTGTTGCCGATTGCCATTGGCGTGTGCGCGACGCGCAGACGCTGGCCTCCCTGGGTCAATTGCAAGGACAGCAAATGATAGTGGGCATCGTAATCACACACTTTGCCGATAATGACGACCCCGGCGTCATCCCCTTGAGCCAATGGCAGGTCTAGCCGGGCAAGGGTTTCGCTGATCGGGCCACTGGCCAGCGCCTTGCCATCGCTCAACAGCACAATATGGTCTGCCAGCCGCGCCACTTCGTCCTGGGAGTGGCTGATGTAAAGCACCGGGATCTCCAGCTCAGCGTGAAGGCGCTCCAGATACGGCAGGATTTCGCGCTTGCGCGCGTTGTCCAGAGCGGCCAGCGGCTCGTCCATCAACAAAAGCCCGGGGCTAGTCAGCAGGGCGCGGGCAATGCCGACCCGCTGGCGTTCGCCTCCTGATAAATGATTGGGCATACGCGCCAGCAAGTGCGAGATGCCCAGTAATTCGCAGGCATGCCCCAGCTCGACATGCCGGTCTCCGGGGGCAACGCGCTTCAGGCCGAACTCAAGGTTTGCCCGCACCGTTAAATGTGCAAACAGGCTCGCCTCTTGAAAAATGTACCCCAGCGCACGCTTGTGTACCGGGACAAACACGTTGTTGCGGGTGTCCTGCCAGACTTCATTATTGACCTGCACAAATGCCTGGCTGGCACGTTCCAGGCCGGCGATACAGCGCAGGCAGGTGGTTTTTCCCGAGCCGGAGTGACCGTAAAGCGCTGTCACCCCCTTGCCAGGCAGCTGCAGGTCAAGGTCCAGGGTAAACCCGGGATAACGGTGTTGCAGGCGTAGCGTGATCGGTGTCGCCATGTTCAGCTCCAGCTGGTTTGAGCCTTGCGGCTGGAATACAGGGCCAATAGCACCAGGAACGAGAACACCACCATGGCACCTGCCAGCCAGTGGGCCTGGGCATATTCCAGTGCTTCCACATGGTCGTAGATCTGAACGGAGACGACGCGTGTCTTCTCCGGGATATTGCCGCCGATCATCAGCACCACGCCAAACTCACCGACGGTATGAGCGAAGCCTAAAATGGCCGCCGTGATAAACCCCGGTCTGGCCAGCGGCAGGACGACGCTGAAAAAGGTGTCCCAGGGGTTGGCGCGCAAGGTAGCGGCAACTTCAAGCGGCCTTGGGCCAATGGCCATGAACGCGTTCTGCAAAGGCTGTACGACAAAGGGCAGGGAGTAAATCACTGATCCGATCACCAGCCCGGCAAAGCTGAAGGTCAGCGTGCCCAGGCCCAGTGCTTGAGTGAGCTGGCCGACATACCCGTGGGGGCCCATGGCGAGCAATAAATAGAAACCGATGACCGTGGGCGGCAATACCAGCGGAAGGGCAACGATCGCCCCGACGGGCCCGCGCCAGCGCGAGCGGGTATGGGCCAGCCACAGGGCGATGGGAGTACCGAGCAAAAGCAAAATGAATGTCGTCACTGACGCCAGTTTCAAGGTCAGCCAGATTGCAGAAAAGTCAGCACTCGATAGCGGCATTTAGAGTTGGTAACCGTAGGATTTGATAATGGCTGTGGCTTTCGGGCTTTTCAGGTAATCCGCCAGGGCTTTGGCGGCCGGGTTGTTCTCGCCCTTTTTGAGGATCACCGCCTCTTGCCGGATCGGGTCATGCAGCGCAGCCGGGACAATCCAGGTCGAGCCGCTGCTGACTTTGCCGTCTTTGTAGATCTGCGACAAGGCCACGAATCCCAGTTCGGCATTGCCGGTAGAAACGAACTGGTAGGCCTGGGTAATGTTCTGGCCTTCGACAATCTTGCCTTTGACGCGGTCGGTCAAGCCCATCCCGGCCAGCACCTGGGTCGCGGCCAAGCCGTAAGGAGCTGCTTTAGGGTTGGCAATGGCCAGGTGGTTGAAGGTGTTTTCTGTCAGTACCTTGCCATCGTGATCGACATAGCCTGCTTTGGCGGACCACAAGGCCAGCGTGCCAACGGCATAGGTAAAGCGGGAGCCGGGGACAATCTCGCCTTCTTTTTCGAGTGTTTTTGGCGTGCTTTCATCCGCAGCCAAAAACATTTCAAAGGGAGCGCCGTTTTTAATCTGCGTATAAAACTGCCCGGTTGCGCCGTAGGCGGCGATCAGCGTGTGCCCGGTGTCTTTTTCAAAGTCGCGGGCAATGGCCTGGATCGGCGCGGTGAAGTTGGCAGCCACTGCCACCTGCACCTCATCGGCGTGCGCAGAGCCCAGCGCGAAGCAGCCGGTCAATGCGGTGATCAAAGATAAAACCGGGGAACGAGCACAAACATTCATGACCAAACTCCGTTAACGGGATGGGCCCCTAAGCCATGGGGGGCGGACAGAAGGAAGATAATCGGTATATAAATAAATATATAGCGCTTTGTGCGCCAATTGATTGGGTCAGGGGGGCGGCAGGGGCTTACCGGGCTTTGCGCAACGTGAGGTTGATCCGTTGCTCGCCCAGCAATGGATGATGCCCGGGCTGAATCGGCAGCACACCGTGATAGCGCAAGCGGTCGACACCGCCCCAGACCACAATGTCGCCATGAAACAGCGAGACGCGTTGCGCCGGGTCATTGCGCTGAAATCCGCCGAACTGGAACACCGCAGGCAACCCCAGCGACACCGAAACAATCGGTGCAGTGCAGGAGCGTTCGTCCTTATCCTGATGCAATGACATTTTGGCGCCCGGCGCGTAGGCGTTGATCAGGCAGGCATCCGGGACAAAATCTTCAAACCCTGCCGTGCTGGCCGCCGCTCTGGCCAGCGCCAGGAAGGCCGCGGGCATCGCTGGCCAGGGCTGGTCAGTCAATGGGTCGGTAGCGCTGTAACGGTAGCCATTGCGGTCGGAGTACCAGCCCCAGTCACCGCAACTGCTCAAGCGTGCGGACAGGGCGAACCCTGCGGGGGTCTGCATCTGTCGCAGGGGCGCGCAGTTCAGAATGTTCGCCAGCGCGATCAGCAGTTCATCAACCCGGGGCAGGGCGTGTCCGCGCAACACAAACGCCTGCTCACTGATCCTTTCTATCCGGGTCGGTTGTTGCAGGTCGTCTTCGGCAAACAGATCAAGAGACATTGGGGCTTAGAGCGCCTTGCTCGCCTTGATGTCGGTGATGACATCGTCCGCATCGCCGTGGATGCGTTCGAGGGCGGAGCGGGCTTCCTCTTCGGAGCCGGTTTGCAGCTGAGCAAACTCAAAACGACGTTCGCCGTTCAGTTTGTACTTGATGACGAACTTGGTGGTGTCGTGACGGGTGGTATCCACGGTATTTCCTGTCTTTGAAGGCTATGGGTGTCAGGCTTAGCGGAGTTTCGAGCTTGAGCGACGTACGATCTTGATGGTCGGTTTGAAGCTAGGCTTGCGGGTCACGCTGATTGCCCGGCTGGTGACGGTGTCAATGGTGATATTCCAGAAACCGGTGCTCGGTGCGGTGATGCGTGCCGGGAAGTCCTTGAAGGCACCGCCGTGGTAGGAATGACGACCGCCGTTCTTGAAACTGCGGAAATGCGCATCGCTCATCAGGCGGATGTTGCAGGGTTGGGAGCACTCAATAACGACGATGTCATCTTCGTTAAGGTGCTCACGCTGGTGAATAAATTTCATGGGGGCTCCAGAATGGGGGCTTTTGCTGAAAAATCAGCACGATAACATGTGCTTTAGTCCAAGCAGGGGGCCAAAGACGCTTATTATGACGCGATGCAGGTGAGTCTGACGTAAAACTCTGATAAATCGCCACAATTGACGCAGGACCCAGGGATAAATTCTGAATATCCATTGTCGTAGGGTCTTTAACGGAGGTTTTGTATGAAGTGGGGCGTATTGGTGGCAGTGCTGGCGTTGGGGGGCTGTGCATCAGTCACGGACATAGAGCAGACATTGCCGACAATGAGTGTCATCTCGGGCAAGAAGCCGCAAGCCTATGCGGAATGCCTGGTGCAGCAACTGGAAGGTACTCGCAAGCCTCCCCAGATTGAGCCGCACAAAGAGGGGCTGCGGATTATCATCCCGCAAAAAGTGACATCCGGGCCGACGGCGGTCGTTGACATTGAGGAGCGCTCAGGCGGCAGCAGCATCAAAGTTCATGAAAGCATGGCCAACGTTCCGGTACGTCCCAGCGATATCCGTAACGCAGTAACACACTGCATTTCCGGTTGAGTGCGGTCACAAGCAATCTGACCGCCTCACGCTCTCCCCAACCTGACGATCGCTCGATGCGGCGTCAGGTTTTTTAACGCCTACTTGCAGGTCACCACGATATTGCGGGCGTTGAAATTGCCCACGTCAACACCCAGCGTCTTGTCGCGCTCTTGCACGGCCGGCGTTCCGTCGGTGCCGACGATGTTGTAACCGGTGCCCGCGCAGGAAGCATCGGCCTTCTCGTAGCATTTGGCCCATGACATGGCTTCGCCCGAACAGTCGATGCTCAATCCTTGTTTGCCATCCGCCAAGTAAGTGCTGGAGGTTGTGGCGCAACCCGCCAGTGATGCCAGTGCAAGTAACGTCAGAAGTTTATTCATTGAAGGGGTCATCAAGAGTAGGGTTAGTCTTTCTTGGCGCGTCGGCGTGCGGGAGGTGCAGGCTGATCCTGGAATACCGATGCAATTTCAATGGCAGCCTGTTCGCTCGCAAAAGGGCCCGCGACCTGTTCGTTTGCCCCATCGAGCATCCACCACTCGCCGGAATCGTTCTGCTGGATCGTGTAGCCGTTGACACTGTTTGCTGTGGACATCGAATAACTGCCTTTTAAACTCAAATAATGGCGATATGATAACGCCTGTCGTGGATTTGGCATTCAGGTATTTTTTACGGCTTCAAGCAGGCAGGGAAGGTGTTTGGTGGGCTCCAGTCGCGTTTCCGGGTGTCGAAAAACACTGTTAAGGGAACTTACCGGAACAAATTTCCTCTATGTTGGCATCAGTTTGCTACCGCAGGCATTGTAACGTCGATGTCGCCTGATTAGACTGCGCCAAAAATTCGAACGTAAAGCCCTTTGTAAGGACTCATATGATCAAGAAATGCTTGTTCCCAGCAGCCGGTTACGGCACTCGCTTTTTGCCCGCGACTAAAGCCATGCCTAAAGAAATGCTGCCGGTGGTGAACAAGCCACTGATCCAGTACGGGGTTGAAGAGGCACTGGATGCGGGTTTGACCGAAATCTCCATCGTAACGGGCCGCGGCAAGCGTGCGCTGGAAGACCACTTCGATATCAGCTATGAACTGGAAAACCAGATCAAGGGCACCGATAAAGAAAAGTACCTGGTCGGTATCCGTCGCCTGTTGAGCGAGTGCTCGTTCTCTTACACGCGTCAGACCGAAATGAAAGGCCTGGGCCATGCGATTCTGACTGGCCGCCCGCTGATCGGTGACGAACCGTTTGCTGTTGTTCTGGCAGACGACCTGTGCGTCAACCTGGAAGGCGACGGCGTCCTGACGCAAATGGTCAAACTGTACAACCAGTACCGTTGCACCATTATCGCGATCCAGGAAGTCGATCCTCAGGAAACCAACAAGTATGGCGTTATTGCCGGTGACCTGATTGGTGACGACCTGTACCGCGTGCGCAACATGGTTGAAAAACCGGCACCGGAAGATGCCCCGTCGAACCTGGCCATCATCGGTCGCTACATCCTGACTCCGGACATCTTCGAGCTGATCAAACAGACCGAGCCGGGCAAGGGTGGCGAGATCCAGATTACCGATGCCCTGATGAAGCAGGCGCAGAACGGTTGTGTGATCGCCTACAAATTCAAAGGTCAGCGTTTTGACTGCGGTGGCGCTGAGGGTTATATCGAAGCGACCAACTTCTGCTTCGAAAACTTCTACAAAACAGGCAAGGCTTACTGACAGGGCCTGTTTGTAGCACGCTTCAAGACAAAGCCACCCTCGGGTGGCTTTTTCGTATTTTTGTTTTCAGCGAACCCGGCGCTGGTCAATCGCGCCGGAGCGATTATGCTGATGGGCTGCCCAGGAGAAAGAAATGGCCTACGAATTTGATTTGTTTGTGATTGGTGCGGGTTCCGGCGGTGTGCGTGCGGCCCGCTTTGCGGCGGGTTTTGGCGCAAAGGTAGCGGTGGCTGAAAGCCGTTATCTGGGGGGAACCTGCGTAAACGTGGGGTGTGTCCCGAAAAAGTTGCTGGTGTATGGGGCGCACTTTGCCGAAGACTTCGAGCAGGCTTCGGGGTTTGGCTGGAGCCTGGGGGAAGCGAACTTTGACTGGGCGACCCTGATCGCCAACAAAGATCGCGAGATCAATCGCCTCAACGGTATTTACCGCAACCTGCTCCTGAACAGCGGCGTCACCCTGATGGAAGGCCACGCCAAACTGACCGGGCCGAACGAAGTCGAGGTGAATGGTCAGCGCTACACCGCCAAACACATTTTGATCGCCACCGGTGGCTGGCCGCAGATTCCTGAAATTCCTGGCCATGAGTACGCCATCAGCTCCAACGAAGCGTTCTTCCTCAAGGCGCTGCCAAAGCGGGTACTGGTGGTGGGCGGGGGCTATATCGCGGTTGAGTTCGCCGGGATCTTCCAGGGCCTGGGCGCCGAGACATCGCTGTTGTATCGCGGTGAAATGTTCCTGCGCGGGTTTGACGGCGCGGTGCGCAAGCATCTGCACGAAGAGCTGACCAAGCGCGGCATGGACGTGCAGTTCAATGCCGATATTGCGCGTATCGACAAGCAGGCTGACGGCAGCCTCAAGGCGACACTCAAGGATGGTCGAGAGTTGATTGCCGATTGCGTGTTCTACGCCACGGGCCGCCGTCCGATGCTGGACAACCTGGGCCTGGAAACCACTGGTGTGAAGCTCGACAAACGCGGGTTTGTTGAGGTCGATGAGCTGTACCAGAGTGCCGAGCCTTCAATTCTGGCCATTGGCGACGTCATTGGTCGCGTGCAACTGACGCCCGTGGCATTGGCCGAGGGCATGGCGGTTGCGCGTCGTTTGTTCAAACCCGAGCAGTATCGCCCGGTGGATTACAAAATGATCCCGACCGCGGTCTTCAGCTTGCCCAATATCGGCACCGTGGGCTTGAGCGAAGAGCAGGCGATCGAAGACGGGCACAAGGTGCAGATCTTCGAGAGCAGCTTCCGCCCGATGAAGCTGACGCTTACCGAATGCCAGGAGCGCACGCTGATGAAGTTGGTGGTCGATGCCGACACCGACAAGGTGTTGGGTTGCCACATGGTAGGGCCGGAAGCAGGGGAGATCGTGCAGGGGTTGGCGATTGCCTTGAAGGCCGGGGCTACCAAGCAGCATTTCGACGAAACCATCGGGGTTCACCCGACCGCCGCCGAAGAGTTTGTGACCATGCGTACCCCGGTAAAGCGCTGATCGATAGAGCCAGAAAGCCCTTCTAGGCGCGAGCTTGCTCGCGATAGTCGTTAACGATAACGCGTATGTGCTGGATAAACGCGGCGCTTTCGAGAGCCTCGCGAGCAAGCTCGCTCCTACAGGTTTTGATCATCTGATGTAGGAGCGAGCTTGCTCGCGATGGTCGTTAACGATAACGCGTGCGTGCTGGATAAACGCGGCGCTTTCGAGAGCCTCGCGAGCGAGCTCGCTCCTACAGGTTTTAGGTTTTGATTGGTATTTGTGCGCCAAAGCCCTTGTAGGGGCGAGCTTGCTCGCGATGGTCGTTAACGATAACGCGTGCGTGCTGGATAAACGCGGCGCTTTCGAGAGCCTCGCGAGCAAGCTCGCTCCTACAGGTTTTAGGTTTTGATTGGTATTTGTGCGCCAAAGCCTTTGTAGGCGCGAGCTTGCTCGCGATGGTCGTTAACGATAACGCGTGCGTGCTGGATAAACGCGGCGTTTTCGAGAGCATCGCGAGCGAGCTCGCTCCTACAGGTTTTAGGTTTTGATTGGTATTTGTGCGCCAAAGCCCTTGTAGGAGCGAGCTTGCTCGCGATGGTCGCTAACGATAACGCGTGCGTGCTGGATAAACGCGGCGTTTTCGAGAGCTTCGCGAGCGAGCTCGCTCCTACAGGTTTTGATCATCTGAAGTCGGCGTATGGCACCAGTGGTTGTACCGGCAACGGCAAGTTGCCCTGCCAGGTGTCGAAGGTGTAGCGCAGGTAGAGCATGGCCCGGCTCGGGGCGTAGCCTTCGCTGTGCTGGAAGAGCACGCCGCCACCCAGTACCAGGTTGTCTGACAGCCTGCGCTCTACCAGCCCTTGCAGGCGCACACCGATGCCACTGCTGCTGCCTCCTGAAGTCTGCCCCAGCCCGTCAGCCAGCTTGAAGCCAGCGTCGTCGACGGCACTGAGGATTTTGTCGTTCAGGCCGCTGAGCGGGTACAGGTCATTGGACTTGGTTTTGGCATACGACCAACCGACCGAGCTTTCCAGGGCCACCGACCAATTGGCCGTGCGCCAGGCATAGTTGAGGGGCACACCCACCGAGAAGTACTGCTGGGGGCTGTAATAACCACCCTGGCCCAGGGTGTACTCGCTCAAGTCTTTGTCATATCCCCAATACATCACGGTCAGGCCGGTCCGCATGCGTTCGTCGGCTCGTTCGACCAGACGATAGTAATAACCGGCCATGGCGGTGTTCTTGTGGTTGTCCTCTACGTTCTTGCCCCGCAACCAGTGCTGCCCGAAGCTGGCCCAAACCCCGTCCACGCCACCTTCGTCGTGACTCAGGCTGAGGGTCACGCCGTTGGACGTCACGCCGCCCCAGGTCACGCCGGTATTGGGATCGACCGCGCCGGAATAGGACAGGATCGAGTTGCTCAAGGGGCGACGCGAGCCGGTCAAGGTCCAGCCCAGGGAACCAAAGTTGCTGCTATAGGCAACACCGCCCAACCAGTTGGACACCTTGAAGGTTTCGGGGGTGCGACCGATATCCACATTCCATGTCTCGTTCTTCCAGCCAGCCGCCAGGGTGGTGCCGCGAGCGGATTGAGAGCTGTCGGCACAACCTGAGAAGTCAGGGCCGTCGGTGCCCTTGCGATTGACCGCAACAGCACAGGTGCCGTATTGCTCACGCACCAGGCCATCCGGGTCGGCATCGAAGTGCCCGGCATCCATGTTGATTTGCTCGGCCCGGATGAAACCCGTGCCATCGGCAACGGGCAGATCCAGCTGCAGGATCGTGGTCTGGGTATCGGTATCAGACGTGCCTTGCGATGCGCTGTCGGAGCGCCACCCGTAATCGGTGTACAGGTGCAGCGTCGGGTTTTGGCGTTGGTACAGCTCATCCACGTCGCTTCGCAGACTGCTGGCGAGCCAGTCGTCGTTATCCTTCTCGCGGCTGGCCAGGGTCATGGCGCGGTTGTCCCGCGGCGCGGCCTGTTCGGGCGTGATCAAACCAGCGGCGGCCATGCTTTTGGCGTAGGTGTCCAGCGCCTGCTGCGGTTGTTTGGGCGCCATCAGGCGCGCCGCATCGCGGTAGATCAACGGGTCGGTCTGCGGCGTTTTCAACAGCTCGGTGTACAGGGCAGTGGCTTTGTCCGGCGCGCCTGCAGCTACCCAGGCATTGGCGAGACGGCGCTGGTCGGATGCGGTCAGTGGTGTGTCGCTGCCAGGCTTGAAGCGGCCCAGGGCCTGGCGAGCGGCCTCAAGTTGTTGCAAGGCGATCAGGGTTTCGATATGCCCCAGCTGGGCCTGCGTGTTGTCGGGCTGTCGTTGCAGCACCAGGTCATACAGGCGCTGCGCTTCGCGGTGGTCATTACGCTCCTGGGCCCAGCCGGCCAGGGTCAGCCAGTCTTCAGGAGTGGCTTTTTGCAACAACACGGCAATGGCCTGGGGTTCCTGACCGGCTTTTCGCAAGCTTTCAGCCCGGGCTACCCGCACGTTGCGCTGCAGGCGCGTATCGAGCTCGCGCATGTCGTCGCTCCATTGCGCCGCCGGCAGTTGCTCCAGAACGCCCAGGGCACTGGCGTCACGATCGGTGCCCGACAGGTAGAGCGCATACGCATACAGCGCTTGCGGATTCTGCCCCTGGCGCTGCATCAGTTGCTTGAAGCTGTCGTCGGCGGCGCCGGGTTGATTGATCTCGCGTTGAGCATTGGCCAGGCGGTAGGTCAGCCAGGGCTCGTCGGGCGTCAGGCTGCGGATTTTACTCAGCAGGGCCACCACCTGTGGCCAGTCCTTGCGGGTACTGGCCGCATCGGCCTGCTGATTCAATTCGTCGAGCTCCAGGCTTTGGCGCAGCCCGGCGAACTCTTTTTGGCTGGAAGCGGGCAGGTTATTGAGGAACGCCTTGGCCTTGTCCGGGGATTGCGCCGTGTACAAGCGCACCAGTGCGCGCACGGCGCTGGTATTGCCCGGTTCCAGTCTGCGGGCCTGCAACAGCAGGGCTTCGGCCTGGATGTCATCGTGTTCGGCACGGGCCACGCTGGCCAGGCCGATCAGTGCATCGGCATCGCCCGGTTTGGCTTTGCGTGCCTGCTGAAAGGCGCTGCGGGCAACGGCAAGGTCGTTGCGTTCCAGCGCCTTGTCACCCTTGGCCAGCAGCATCCGGTAATGACTGGATGCCATCAGGTCTTGCCAGCGGCTGATGGAGGAGGTGTCCTGCTCTTTGCTGCGCGCGGTGCTGAACGAGGCATAGGCCGCGTCATAGCGGCTCTGGCGCATGTGGGCCAGCCCCAGTGCGCCGTACAGGCTCGCATCATCGGGGTAACGGGTAATGGCGCGGCGCAACAGGGCTTCGGCGGCGGCAGGATTGCGCGACTGCTCGATCATCTGCTTGCCTCGAGCGCCCGCGACCCAGCTGGGGTCATTGAGCAGACGTTGCTGGGCTTGCAGATTTTTATTGGCTTCGATGGCTGTCGGTGAACCCGGGTAGCGTTTGATGAACGCCTGCCAGGCTTGCTCTGTGTGGCGATCCACCGGCAACGTGTTGAGGTACTCGTATTCGCGGTTGGCCGCCGCGTTGCTGGCTTGCGGGTCGCTCGCCAGTTGTTGCAATACCGCCAGGGCTTCAGGCGCCCGTTGCTCTCTGAACAGCAAGTCAGCCAGGGTTTGGCGCAGGCCAATATTGCCGGGGTATTCGGCATCCAGTGCTTTTAGCTGCTGGATCGCTTTGGGGCGCTGGCCGGGGATGTTACTGCGGATACGCAGGTATTCCAGGGCGGTGGCGAAATCCGGAGAGTCGTTGCCGAACAGCCTTTCAAAAATCACCGCAGACTCTTCGGGCCGGCCTGCGGCTGCAAGCAGTCGGGCCTGCTGCAAGTCTTTCTGGCTTTGTGGGTCTTGCAGCTTCATCAAGCTGCGAGCCTGGCGCAGCGCTGCGGAATCAGGGGCCAGGGCCTGAAGCTGGGCAAGACGCTGTTGCGCCAGTTCAGGTTTTTTTTCCAGTAACGCCTGCCGAATCGATGCGGCGAGGGCTTGCGGGTTATTCGGTGCGATCAACTGCAAGCGTGCCAGCGAATCACGTACCAGGTCTTCGCGGTACAAGGCCTCCCCGATGCGCACCTGCTCCAGCAGCCACTGTTGCTGCTCCTGCACGTTGACGGGTTGGGCAATGGCCGTGGAGGACAAGCCGCCGAGCAAAAATGCCCATGTCGTTAGTTTTTGCATGTGTTTGCCCACGCCGGTAGAAGCTGCCCATCCTTGTCAAAGCGATAGCGTTGGTCAGCCCAGCCCTGGCCGAACAGCAGCAGGGACTGGTTGTAATAAGCATCGGCCGCAGGCGGTTCCTGCTGGACGCGCGCCTGCTGCACGGCGAGTGCGGGTGAATCCGCACTGGCGAGCAATGGCAGCATGGCTGCGGAGAAGCCCGCCGGCCCGGTACCGCTGTATTTTCCGGTCAGTGCATCCACGGTTTCCGGCGGATGGCCCAGGGTCTGGGTGAGGCTGAGCATCGGCGCAAAGTGCTTCTGCAGCGACCGGGTGTTGGCCGCGTCCTTGGCCAGCATGCCAACCCACAGGTAGACGCGGATCGCGTCATAGTCGCCGGCGCTGCCGTCCTGGGTGTCGGGCGCCCAGCCAGTTGCGGACTTCCAGAGCAGCCAGTCAGGGGCAAAACCTTTGGGTGACCCTTCGATCAACACGCGTTGCTGGTTGGCCGCCAGTTCTGCCCAGACCGGTGAAATCCCGGCAAAACGCGCCAGCAGTTGAGGTGGCAGGTAGCTGGGGTTCAAGCGCCAGCCTTCAGGGCTGTCGAACCCGACATCGCCGGGTAACAGCATCAGGCCCAGCCCGGGCAATTTGCGCAGGCTTTGCGCGGCACTGCGCCAGAGCATGTTTTGGCCCAGTGCCAGATACGCCGGCTGTTGCCAGAGCCGTCCTGCCTCGAGCAGGCTGTAGGCAATCCACAGGTCCGCGTCGGTGGCGTTGTTGGTGTCAAGCACCTGCCATTTGCCCGATTCGGAACGGCCCCAGAGCCAGGCGGGCAAATGGGCTTCAAGGTTACCTTCGGCCAGGTTGTTGCGGGTCCAGTCGAGAATCCGCGCGAAGCTTTGCTTGTCGTTGCCCAGCAGCGCAAAGAACAGTCCGTAGCTCTGCCCCTCCGAAGTGGTGATCAGCTTTGGCGATGAGCGATCGATGATGCGCCCGTCGTCACTCATCATTGCCTGCTTGTAGCTGTCCCAGGCGGGCCAGCTGCAGGTGGCAGCGCTCGCCAGCAAGGGGAGGCTGCCAAGGGACAAGGACAAGGTCAGTGCTGCAAGGCGGCGCATGGCGTCAGTCATCCTTGTGCAGACGACGATTGGCTGCCCAGCTCAAGGCACGCCACAGCAGGAATGCAGTCAGCAGGACGCTGATCACGGCCAGCACGGCCAGCAGGACCGGGTGCTCGGACAGCTGGTACCACAACAGCAAGTACCACGGCAGGTTGCCCACGAAGTACTGATCGCCCACCAGCTGGCTGTAGACACCGCTGCTGCGAATCAAGGCCACGGAGCCTGCAACCGCTTCCAGCTTGCCGCTGTCGCCCAGTGTTTCGCGCAGCAGGCTGTAGTCGGCATCGTCATTGCCCAGCAGGGCCACGATGCTGCGCTGATTATGGGTGGGGGACTGCATGCCGACGATAGCGGCAATCGGAGCCTGAGCGGTCACTTCGACACGGTTGGCCGGCAGGTTGCGGCCATCAGCAGACGGGCCGCGGCGATTGTTGGCATCGATGCGGGTCGTGCCCACGGGCTGTACCAGCATGTCGTGCTGGCGCTGCAACAGGACGCTGAGGTCGGGGTTGTCGCGCAGTTCAGGTGCCATCTCCCCCAGCAACAGCAGGTCGGCATCTTCTTTCGAGGCGGATTGCCAGTCGTCGCTCAAGCGAAGACCGAAGGCCGGATAGCCGGAGCGGGCGGAAATGCCGGCGACCGCTTCGAGCAAGGTGCTGATTTGAGTCGGCGAGCTTTTGCCGGGTACCACCACAATGGATTCGGACATGTCGGCCATGCGGCTGAACGGGAAACCGCTGCGGGCAAAGGCCTTGAGGTCGGGCATGCTGATGTAGTGGTGATAGCCCGAAAGATCAATGGTGGAGTCTTCGTCAATGATCGCCTGGGTGTTGGCCGGCAGAATGGTCTGGCAGCGATCGCGCTGGGCACTGCTCAGGGTGCTGGCAAAGTTGAAGTCAAAGCGCAGACGGTTGCGGTCGCCAATTTTCAGCGAGGGCACGATCAGTTTGTCATTGGCGTTTGCCGAGTCGTTGGACAGCACCGCGAGCCGCAGCTCTTCCAGGCTGCTGGTGTCCTTGCGCAGCAAGGGCAGGCTGGTCATGAACTGGTCGTTGAGGCTGATGTTCAGGCGCGAATCATCGTTGCTCGACGGGGCGGTGTAGCGAAACTGGGTGCGCAGCGGGATGCCCTGGTTGCGCCAGACAAACAGGTCGGGCGGCAGGTTCACGTCGAGGATGATCGGACGTGGTTGCAAGCCATTGACCTGCAGCTGCTGCGGGTAGGCGATCAGCTCGGCAAAGCGTACCGGGCGGTCGGTGCGCATCCACGCCGGGGCATCGTAGGGTTTGCGCGGTTGCAGTGTTTCAACCTTGTCGATGGTTGCACGCGAACCCCGCAACAGATGCCCGCCCAGGGCAAGGGCCTTGGCGGCGACCGCGAGGTCTTCATCGTTGCGGCCCATCACCAGCAGGATCTTGCTGTAAGGCGCATCCGGGTGATCGATCATCTCGATCAGAGGCGCAGTCACGGCCGGGAATTTCTCCAGGTCGCTCATAAAGGCCGGGCGGTGATCGTTGGTCGCGAACACCACCGTTGGCTGGATGGCTTCTTTGCTTTGCACGGCCGGCAGGCTATCGAACAGCACCGGGAAGTTCGCTCCGCGCCAGTTGGCCTGGCTGCCGAAGTACGAGGCCAGGATCGCCGCGGCTTTTTGTTCACCCAGGGTCGGGTTGGCGGCAAACACGAACGGCAGCTCCAGCTTGCCACTGTTGCGCGGGTCAAAAAACGGCAGCGGGAAAAACGCCAGGTCGTTTTGCAGGCTCAACGCTTGCTCTTGCACGGTAATACCGCTGGAACGGCTGATATTGACCCACAACGTGCTGTTGGCCGGGTCTTCGCAGATATCGGTGTAATGCCCGATAAATTCCAGGCGAACCCGGTTGAAGTCAGAAATCAGCCGTGGATCGAGCGCCAGTTTTTGCGTGGTGGTCCGCCCCAGCTGGTCTTTTTCGATGGGCAGCACCCCCATCAGCACATCATTGAGGTAAACCCGCAGATGGGAGAGGGTCGGGATCAGCGAAGGTGAGGCGGTATACGACAGTTGCAGGCTGGCATCACTGGCGATCCGGTCGCGACGCAGGTTGAACTCCACCTGCTCAGTGTTGTTGATGCCCAGCAACAGCGTGTCTGAGTCGCGTCCCAGTTGTTTGAACGTGTAATTCACCGGCCAGCTGGGCAGTGCCTGTTCCGTTTGCTCAAGGGCAGGTTTTGGCAGTGGCGCAGACGCGCTGCCCGGTAAAGGCAGCGGTGCAGACATCAGCTGTGAGGCGAAGGTCATCAGCGCAAGGCTGGCGAAGAATTTGTTTTTCGATGAACGACTCATGATTTGCTCACTGGCCGGGAGATAAGAGGGGTGGACGCTTTGGGCATGCGCGGCAAATAGCTGCCCAGCCACTGAAAGACGCTAACGATCGGATGCGCTATCTGGCGTATCCATTCAGGCAAGTATTCGTAAAGGCGGTAATAGCCCTTGACCCCCAGCGCGAGAATTTCCTTCAGGCTCTGGATCGGTTTGTCGGCTTCGAACCCGCTGTTATGGTCGAGCCAGGCGTCGGCGCGGCCAAAGGTGCATTGAACGAATTCGATTTTTTGTTCGGGCGGCAACTGGGCAAAGCTCAGGCCCATGAACAGCTCATTGGTGCGGGTCAGGATCCCCGGGAACACAAACTCGCGGGTGCCGCGCTGGAGAATCAGCGACACCGGTGTCCCCACGGACAGCTGCAGCACCTGGCTGACTTGCAGGCCAACCCCGCCATCGGAGTAATCCACCAGTTCACAGGGGTAGCTGTGCCCGTTAGCCAATTTGATGGCGCCGGGCAAGCGGGTCTGCACGCGATGAGTGTGGCGAACCTGACGCACTTCGGCCGCGACCGCCACGGCTGCACCGATGATCAGCAGGTTGTAAATCACCCACAGTACGCTGACCAGAATGGTGATGATTTCATCCTTGGGCCCGGTAAATATTCGCCAGACGGCAAAGCCCAGCCCGACGACATTGAGCACCGACAACACCAGGTACGGTTTGGCGGTCTGCCAGTCGAACTGGTTCTCTTCCATCATGCCGCCTTTGGCCGTCACGTTGAACTTGCCCCGTGACGGGCTGAACAGCGCTACCGTGGTCGGGCGTGCGATGTACCAGGCCAGTACCGTTTCATACACTTCGCCCCAGAATGTCTGGCGGTAGGCGCCTTGCATCCGCGAGTTGGTCAGGCTGGCATGGATCATGTGCGGCAACACGTACAGCAGAATCATCACGGCCGGGGCATAGATGATGTAAGCGTGCAGCAGCAGGAAGGCCAGCGGTGCCGTGAGGAACACCAGGCGCGGCAGCCCCACCAGAAAGTGCATCATGGCGTTGGTGTAGCAAATGCGCTGAAAGATTGTCAGCCCCTTGCCCAGCAACGGGTTGTCGGTGCGGAAGATCTGCACCATGCCGCGGGCCCAGCGGATGCGCTGACCGATATGCGCCGAAAGGCTTTCCGTGGCCAGACCGGCGGCCTGCGGGATGCGCAGGTACGCCGAGTTCCAGCCATTGCGGTGCAAGCGCAGGGCGGTGTGGGCGTCCTCAGTGACGGTTTCGACGGCAAACCCGCCAATTTCGTCAATGGCGCTGCGCCGTACGATGGCGCATGAGCCGCAGAAGAACGCCGCGTTCCACATATCGTTACCGTCCTGCACCAGGCCATAGAACAGCTCGCCTTCGTTGGGTCGATTGCGGAAGGTGCCCAGGTTGCGCTCGAAAGGATCCGGCGACAGGAAATGGTGCGGCGTTTGCACCAGGGCCAGCTTCGGGTCGCGCAGGAACCAGCCCACGGTCAACTGCAGGAAAGAACGCGCGGGCATGTGGTCGCAGTCAAAAATCGCCACCAGGTCGCCGTCGATCAATGTCAGCGCATGGTTGAGGTTGCCGGCCTTGGCATGCCGGTTGTCGGTGCGGGCGATGTAGTTGATGCCCACTTCCTCGGCGAACGTCTTGAAGCTGGGGCGGTTGCCATCATCGAGCAAATGGATGCGCAGCTTGTCCTTTGGCCAGTCGATGCCCAGCGCGGCGTACACCGTGCCCCGGGTGACCGAGAGTTCCTCGTTGTACGTCGGAATCAGCAGGTCGACCACCGGCCATTCACGGGTATCGGCGGGGAGTTGGGCCGGACGCCGGTTCAATGGCCAGGAGGTCTGGATATAACCCAGGATCAGCACCATCCAGGAATACGTCTCGGCCAGCAGCAAAATCAGACCGCAGACCAGATCCAGGGTGTTGTTCCAGTTCAGGGTCGAGGTGTAGCGCCACCACAGGTAACGGCACGAGACGATGACCGACAGGGCGATCAGCAGCAAGGTCGGAAAACGCCCCGGCATACGTCGGACCAGCATTGCAATGGCCCACAACAGCACCACGAATACCAACTGTGCGAGATAGCCGAACGGCTCGGTCACACAGATGAAAATCAGCACGGCGGCCAGCACGCCGATGGCGATGTACAGCACCTTGCGCAGAGGCCATTGCACCGCGCTCCACCAGCGTGAACCCTGGGTGACCTGCGGGCCGATGGCGGCGGGCAATTGCTCAAAGGAGTTGGACAACAACTCCCACGGGCGCAGCACCACATTGAGCATGGCCTGCACATGGCTGCGCAGGCGTCGACGCCTGCGCAAACGGCGGGTCGGATCCGCCTCGACCGGGCGCACCAGCAGTAGCCAGACAGTCTGGATCACATAGCGCAGAGGGTCGCCGATGGTCGGACGCTTGTCGATCAGGTGCGGATACAAGCGCCGCCGCTGTGCACGCAAGGCTTTCCAGTTGGGCGACTCGAGGCGCAGGCATACCCAGCCCAGGGCTTGAATCACTGCCAGGATGAAAGCCGTAAAGCGGGTGCAGTTCTGCTCGCGTCGCAAATACGTATAAGGGAACCAGCGCTCGCTCATTCAGGCCTCCTGCCGCGCAGCAGGCACCAGCTGGCAAGGCTGATGACATCCTGGGCAATCAGGCTGCCCGGTGCATAGCGGCCTACGGGCTCGCGTCGGGCCAGGGCTTCGTTCATGGCTTCGTCGGCATGCAGGCTGATGGGGACCAGCGTTTGCGCATAGCGATGTTGCCAGATCAGCACCAGATCCCGTTGCAACTGGCAGGCGACGTCGTAGCGATTGATCAGCAGCGGCATCGGTTCCGGTTGGCGCTGCAGCAACACATGGCAAGCAGCATCGGCGTTCACCACCGTGATGGAAAAGTCGCATCGCGGGTTTGCGGCGTGACCGGGCAAGCGTTGCGGCAGGTCAAACAGCACCCAGTCAAACCCCTCGGCCAGAGCCGCCTGACGCTGGCTCCACAGCTGCGGCTGTGTCAGCAGCAGCGCGTCAAGCCGGTCTTGCTCATGGGCATGAAGTTCACCGTAAGGCAGCACACACAGTCCCGGTTCGATGCTCCAGGCCGATTGATGCCAGGGTTGTTGATCGAGGGTTGCGCGGGCCCAGCCTGCGTGTTGCGCAAAATCCAGACTGAAATGCAGGCCCAGGACGTTCTCCGGGCACATGTCGACCACCAGCACTCTTTGCCCCAGGGCATGCAGGGCAAAGGCCAGGCCGGCCAGGGTTGAACTGGTTCCCACGCCGCCGCGTACCCCCCGCAGACTCAACGCAATCATGGGGCTTCCTCAAGGCGTTGTTCAGCGTCGGGCCGAGGCGGGCGCGACTGCGTCTTGAGGTGCGCCAGCAGCGGCCAGCGCTCAAAGGCCTGTAACAGCTCCATATGTGCCGAGACATCGACGTACCCGAGTTCGGGTAAATCCATCATCGACTTGAGTCGTGCGATGTCGTCGGCCCGCTCATTGCGCGAAAGGATATCGGCACTTATTTGAAACGCTGTGGGTAAGGTAGCCATCCACCGTCCTCCTTGATTCGCACGTAAGGCTTGCCGTTGTAGTCGAGCACGACGGTTCCGGAGTTCTCCGAAACTTTTTGCGTTTGCGGCAGGTCAGTCAGCAGCTTCGACCAGTCCACGTTCTGGCCATCGCTCAAGGCCGGGTCGGTGTACAGGCGCGCAATGATTTCTGCGACAGCCAGATAGCTGCTGGGCTGGGCGACATGCACCGGTGCTGCCTGACCGTTGCCGCCCATGTTGATCAGCTTGATGCCCACCGGAACATGGGTGATGGACTCGCTCGGGATTTCACGCATGCCGGAAATCTGCATCCGGTCACCGTGCAGTGCAGCGCCATGCTCGGGCACGATCGCCACGACCACTCGGCGGCCACTCTTTTCCAGTTCCTTGATGAAGACATTGAGGTCATCGAGCAGTACCTGTGCCCGGCTGCTGTAATCAGCCGGCTTGGTGCCGCCATCGCGCTGCACCTGGCGATTGCCGTCATGCAGGCTGGTGGTGTTATAGAACAGCGCCATGTTGGGCTTGTCTTCGCTCAGGCGGTGTTGCCACCACTTGCTCAGCACGTCGCGGTCGCGCCAGATCGGTGAACCGTCAAAGCCTACATAGGTGCGTGGCAGGGCCGAAGGCACAACGCCCAGTGCAGGCGGTGGCAACTGGCCCTGATCACGGACTTCCTGGAGGAAGCCATCGAACTCGCCGGTGTGGTTGAGCATCAGCTCGTCCGAAAAGCCCAGTTTGCGCAGGTCATCGAACAGGAAACACTGATCCGGCGCTGATTTGTACAGCTGTGCGTGGGAGGTCTGGCCGCAGCTGGCGCGCAACAGGCGGATGGCCGCGGGGCCGCTGTAAGCCGTGGCCGAGTTGAAGTTGTCGAAGATCACGTCCATTTGGCTGAACAGCGAGTTTTCACGCAAGCCCACCGCATCCAGGTCATCCCAGGCCATGGAGCAAATGTTGATCACCAGCAAGTCAAAGGGCTGCGGTGTGACGGCTGCCGTCTTGAATTCGACTTGACGTTGCGCCTCTGTTTTGTAAAAAGTTTCAAGGTAGCTATTGAGGGTGGCGTCGTCCGGCTCACCGGCATTGCCTTGTGTCACCGCGCCGGTTTGAGTGCCGGCCACCAGCGGGGCCGCTGCCGGCGGCAGCAGCCATTGCAGGTTGCCCATGCTGAGCCAGGCAAAACCGACAACGGTGAGTGTGGTCAGGCGCAGCCATTGATTGACGAAGGCATAGCCAACAATTAACAACAGCAGCAAGGCGCACACTTGCCAGTCGATGAAACGCCCCAGCAGTTCAACCACGTAGTCGAACGAGAAATCCAGCACCCCCGGCTGTGCCAGCAAGCGGCTGAATGGCGGGAACCAGGTGTCCTGGTACAACAGCGCAACCGCCACAGGAATGGCGATCAGGGTGCGAATACGGGACCAGACGGGGCGGCCGAGAGGAATCAGCAATGCCACGGCGAAGATCAGATTGGGCAGCACCTGGAAATTCAGGTGGCCGGTCCAGGTCAGCAGGAACTTGCCCAGAAAATACAGGTTCCAGGCGCCCAGGCCTTGCCAGGCACCGGCAATTTTGTAGGCCGGCGAGGCGGGCTTAAACAGACTCATCAGGCGCTCTCAATGAAGGGCTGGCAGGCACACGGCGTCGCACGCCGCAGGATTTCAGATACCGGGGCGACAGGTATTGCTCGAGATGGTTTTTCACAAGCGCCCGTATGCGCTGCCAGAACAGCGTTAAGAGTACGGTGACGACGCCAGTCAAAACGATGACATCGATCAGTTCCAGGAACGTCATGGTTGTGGCTCACTCAGGGGTAAAGTAATGGGCTGAGGTTTGAGCGGTGTGCGGTTGTTGATCCCGGGGGAGGGGGTGACAAAGCTTTCGACGGGAATGTGCCAATGTGCAGCCCCCGGCAGAGCTTGCATGAAGGCGTCTTCGGACAGGTCGGCGATACCGTTGAGTACATGACGCTGAACAAACAGGTCACGCCAGGGCAGGCGACAGATATTGCCCAGGGCAGGGTCCAGGCCATCGGCGCGGCAGGCGAACAGGAACAGGTACAAGTCGCCGTTCAGCAGGCATGCGATGTCGCCAAAGCGGCGTAGGCACATCTGGTTCAGGAACACGTCTTCACTCAGCCCCTGCACAGGCTCGAACCTGACCAACTGGTGGGTGACTTCACCCAGGCTGTCGGCATAAATCTGCTCGACGGTCTCATAGAACTCGCGAGGGCTGACCAGGCCGCGAATCTGCGGGGGACGCTGGCGTTCGAGCAGCGTGGCAAAGTCGCTGTTGCGGGTATGTTGCCAGCGCTGACCCTGGACGCTCTCGATCAGGCTCAGAAACCGTGACAGCAGAGTGCCGTCGGGAACAATGATATTGGCACCGCAGGCGAGCAACAGGCGCTCATCGCGATAGCGCACGGCGGGTTCCATTTCGCGCACGACAATTTTCAGTGCCGGCCCGCACTGCTCTCGCAGATCGTGCAGTTGCTGCGCCAGTTCAAGCAATTGGTGGCTATTGTCTATCCCCACGATGATGGTCGCCGCGCGTGCGGTCCGGGCTTGTTCAAGCAACGCTTCACGACTTTCAAACAGGTACCAGTGCCTGGACAACGAAGGCGTGCCCTCCAGCACGGCGCGTTCAGCCAGGTAAACATGCTGGTCGTCAGCCACGCGAGGCTGGGTATCGACGGCCGTTTGCGGGATCAGGGTCAGGGTCTTGTCCTGAATCGACAGTTTGAACTCCTGGCCGGCACTGACACCCATAGCGTTGTGCCAGAAGTGCAGCTGGTAACGAATATCGCCATTGTGGCGGTACAGCCGGCTCAAGCCGGACAGGGTTTCGTTGAGTTGCAACAGGTTGGCATGCAACGGGGAGGCCTCGCCGTGGGCGATCACCAGCAAAGTTGCATCGCGAGCCTTCAACCATGGACGCAGGCGTTCGCACCAGTGTTGCAAATGCCTGACGGAAACAGTCTCGGCCCAGCTGTTGGAGGGCACCACCAGCGCGATCTGGCAGCCCTGCTCAATGCCTGTCCGGGCCAGATCTCGCGAGAGTGTCGCCAATCCTGGGGCGATGACCTTTTGGGCGATCTCGTACAGCCTGAGCTTGTCCGGGCCTCGATCAGGTGCAAGGTCACTGATGAGCGCCTGCACAGAACCCGAACCACAGACCAGTGTGGCGGGTACGTGTGCGGGCATGGCCTCAAGGAACTGCCGGGCGAGCAGGCGTGCATCGGCCGACTGGTCGACCGTTACCCAAAAAATCCCGCCCGTACGTAATGCAATCTGTTGATCCAGCAATCCCTGGATACCCAAGCTGATATGAGCCAAGCGATACATCCCCCCCCGGGAAATTGATGTGGTCAGGCGCTAAAGACGGGCAGGCAAAAAAGTTCGCTTGGCTCGCATCGAGTATTGCCTTGCAGCAGCTTTTATTGGCGTCAATAATATGGCGCTGAATTTGGCTTGTGTTTGACCTTAGTCTGGATTTTTTAAGTTTCAGCGTCCGGACAGGTTGCGCCTAGCGTAGCTGCTTGTAAAAAAAATGTCGGAATTTGTACATAGTATCACCGGGAAATGGCAGAGGCCCATGATTTAGAGCTTGATATGTCAAAAAAATATCATGTTCTTGATTGGGGTCATTAAATTGGCATGCCTATTAAGGCGGTAACGATTCAGCTGTTTAACAGCCTGTTTATTCAATAAACAGAGATTAAATCGGCCCGGTGAGAAGAGGGTGGATGACTAAAGTTAACGCATGGGTTTCTGAGTGACCCATTGCATGCTATTGGTTAGTGGGGTGCACGTATGACATGCGTGCACCGATCGGACTCGTCCTCGGAGTCTGACCCTTCACCCTAACGAATGAGGTGCAGATATGCCCGTTAAGCACGACTTGTTACAGGATCTGGGTCTAACTAAGGAAGCTGTCAGCCAGTCTCGTAGCGCAGATCCTCATCTCGACAAGCTGTTTGTGCAGTACAACGAGAAGGATGCCGAAGTGGTTGAGGCTGAGGCGAATGACGCTATCGGTGTCCCAGATGATGTGTTGCGCAAGCTCAAGGAGCAGCGGCTGCAGATCAAAGATAAAATCGCGCAGCGCTTGAGCGTTTAAGTCACCCAAGATTCAGGAAGTTGAAATGTCCAACGTCATCAAAATTGTCGCCACGTTGCGTGCCAAGCCAGGTCACGGGCATACCGTCGAACAGGCCTTGCGTGCCTGTGTCCCGGGATCACGCGCTGAAGCCGGTTGCCTGTTCTACGACTTGCACGTGGATCGTACCGACCCTGAGCGTTTTGTATTTATCGAAGGCTGGGCGGACATGGAGGCCATAGAGCAGCACAAGACCACTGCACACTATGTGACGATGGTTCAGGCCGTTGGCGAACTGTTGGCGCATCGTGAAGTATTGCTGCTGGATGAAGTCAGCATTTGAGCGTCAATTAAACCGTGCAGCATGTCGCGGCGGCCCTGAACAGGCCGCCGCATTTGTTTCAGCGCCTAAAAACTGGCGGCTTCCAGGCCGAACAGCGATTCACTGCCGGCCCGGATCGATTGTTCCAGGCTCAATGTACGCGGTAGCAGACGGCTGAAGTAGAACTGCGCCGTGGCCAGCTTGGCGTTATAAAAGTCAGGATCAGCGTTCCGCGAATGCTGCGCGACATCGGCCATGCGGGCCCACAGCCATGCATACGCCACATAACCAAACAGATGCAGGTACTCGACAGACGCGGCACCGATCTCGTTGGGGTTGAGGCGCGCCTGTCCTTGCAGCCAGTCACTCACGTCTTCAAGGCGCTGTACGGCAATCAGCAGTTCACCGGCATAAGGCTTGCCAGGTTCGGCGGCAAAGGCGCGGATGTGGGATGTGAATAAACGCAAGGCCACGCCGCGGTTGGCGATGACCTTGCGCCCCAGCAAATCCAGCGCCTGGATTCCGTTGGTGCCTTCATAGATCTGGGCAATCCGCACATCGCGCACCCACTGTTCCTGCCCCCACTCCCGGATGTAGCCATGGCCCCCGAACACTTGCTGGCCCAGTACACAGCTGTCAAAGCCAGTGTCGGTAAAGAACGCCTTGGCCACAGGGGTGAGCAGGGCAACCAGCTCGCTGGCGGCTTGCTGCTCATGCGGGTCGGTGGAGAACTTGGCCAGGTCCAGTTGCTGACCGACGAAGCTGGCGAAGGCCCGGCCGCCTTCGGTCATGGCTTTCATGCTCAGCAGCATGCGGCGCACATCGGGATGAACAATGATCGGGTCGGCAACCTTGTCGATGGCGACCGCGCCGGTCGGCGCACGACTTTGCAGGCGTTCGCGGGCGTAGGTCCGGGCATTCTGGTAGGAGGTCTCGGCGCTGCCGATCCCCTGGATGCCGATCGACAAGCGTTCGTAGTTCATCATGGTGAACATTGCCGCCAGCCCTTTGTTCGGCTCGCCAATCAGCCAGCCGCAAGCGCCATCGAAGTTCATCACGCAGGTGGCGGAAGCCTTGATCCCCATTTTGTGCTCAATCGAGCCGCAGCTCACGGCATTGCTTGCACCTAGCGAACCATCGGCATTGACCTGGATTTTCGGTACCAGAAACAATGAAATGCCCCGCGGCCCGGCGGGTGCATCGGGTAGTTTGGCCAACACCAGATGAATGATGTTCTCGGTCAGGTCCTGCTCGCCGCCGGTAATGAACATCTTGCTGCCGCTGATGCTGAAGCTGCCATCTGCCCGGGGTTCGGCCCGGGTACGGATCAGTCCCAGATCAGTGCCGGAATGGGCCTCGGTCAGGCACATGGAGCCGGCCCAGCGTCCTTCGTACATAGGTGGCAGGTAGGTGCGCTTGAGTGCTTCGCTGGCGTGGGCATCAATGGCCAGACACGCACCGGACGTCAATGCCGAATACAGGGCGAAGCTCGAGTTGGCGGCATAGAGCATTTCTTCAAACTGCACGGCCAGCATCTTGGGCATGCCCAGCCCGCCAAACGCGGGGTTGCCCGACAGTCCGACCCAACCGCCCTGAATGTATGTGTCATAGGCGGACTTGAAGCCCTGGGGCGTACTGACGTGTCCGGCCTCCCACTGCGCGCCTTCCTCATCGCCACTTCGGTTGAGCGGTGCCAATAGCTGGCCGGTGACCTTGGCGGCTTCTTCGAGAATCGCATCGGCGGTATCGGCGTCCACCTGGCCGGCAAGGGCGGGCAAGCGCGCCCAGAGGGCTGGCGCATCAAACACTTCGTGCAGTACAAAACGCATGTCGCGCAGCGGTGCATTGAATTCAGGCATCACAAAACCTCGTTGTTGTCAGGGGGGGCATGGGTCGTGCGCGATGATTTACAGGGCCTTGGCCATGTCGCGCAGCACGTACTTCTGGACCTTGCCCGTCGAGGTCTTGGGTAGCACGGTGAACACCACCGTACGCGGGACTTTGAACCCGGCCAGATGCTCGCGACAGAAGGCGATGATTTCACTCTCGCGCAGTTGCCGGTGATCCGCTTTGAGGGTGACGAAAGCACAAGGGGTTTCGCCCCACTTCTCATCCGGTCGGGCGACCACGGCGGCTTCCATGATGCCGGGGTGGCGATACAGCACGCCTTCGACCTCAATGGTCGAGATGTTCTCGCCGCCGGAAATAATGATGTCTTTAAGGCGGTCACGTATTTCAACATAGCCGTCGGGGTGGCACACCGCCAGATCACCGGTATGGAACCAGCCGCCCTCGAACGCCTCGGCGGTGGCGCTGGGGTTCTTCAAGTAGCCTTTCATCACCGTGTTGCCGCGCATGAAAATCTCGCCCATGGTTTCGCCGTCCCGTGGTGTAGGGCGCAGGGTTTTCGGGTCAGCCACCATGACGCCCTCCAGTGTGGGGTAGCGCACGCCCTGGCGGGATTTGATCCGGGCACGCTCGGCCAGCGGTTGCTCGTTCCATTTGTCGTGCCAGGCACAAATGGTTACCGGGCCATAGACCTCGGTCAGGCCGTACACATGGGTGACCTTGATCCCCATTTCTTCAACCGCGCCGATCACTTTGGCCGGAGGCGCCGCACCCGCGACCATGGCATGCACCGGATGATCGATGGCGGCCTTGGCAGATTCCGGCATATTGACCAGCGCATTGAGCACAATCGGCGCACCGCACAGGTGGGTCACCTGGTGTTCGCGTATCAGGGTCAGAATTTTTTGCGGGTCCACCCGGCGCAGAAACACGTGCACCCCGGCCAGGGCGGTGATGATCCACGGGTAGCACCAGCCGTTGCAGTGAAACATCGGCAAGGTCCATAGATACACCGGGTGGTTACCGATGGCCCAGACCATCTGGTTGCCCAGCGAGTTCAGGTAAGCCCCGCGATGGTGATAGACCACGCCCTTGGGATTGCCCGTGGTGCCTGAGGTGTAGTTGAGGGCAATGGCTTGCCACTCATCTTCTGGCCATTGCCAGTCAAACTCAGGGTCGCCCTCAGCCAGTAGCGCTTCATAATCCAGTGCGCTGACAGGAAGGCCTTCGCCGTATTCGGGGTCATCCACGTCAATGATCAGCGGCGGATGATCAAGCATGGCCACCGCGGCATGAACCACATCGTGGAATTCGCGGTCGGCGATCAGTACCTTGGCTTCGCCATGGGCCAGCATGAATGCAATCGCCTCGGCATCGAGACGTACGTTCAGGGCATTGAGCACGGCACCGATCATCGGCACCGCAAAATGGGCTTCCAGCATGGCCGGGATATTGGGCAGCATGACGGCCACGGTATCGTTCTTGCCAATGCCGCGTCCCGCCAGGGCACAGGCCAGGCGCCGGCACCGGCTGTAGGTCTGGGCCCAGGTCCGGCGGATGGAACCGTGGATCACGGCGGGGTAGTCGGGGTAGACGCTGGCGGTGCGCTCGATGAAACTCAGGGGGGAAAGGGCAATATGGTTGACGGCAGACGGCTCCAGGCCGTGCTCAAAAATCGACATGATGGTCATTCCGGTGGCTGATTGTTAGCTCTAGGGCTGCCTGTTCTACCTGGGGTGAACGGGCAGTTTGATGTCCGGCCTGATTTATAGCCCACTCTGGGTTTGATATGGAAGTAATACCTAAGCAATATAGTATATGTTCTATATCTCGATGCTCGCACATTCTCCAGGAACTCCCATGCCTGTTTCCCTGATGACGCACGACCCTCAACCGTCTGTTGTGCTGGATGCAGACGCATCGCCACGGGTGGCCAATCCTGCCTTGTCGCGCCTGCTGGCCGGCGACCCGTTGTGCAGTGTCCGCGCATGGCTGCCGGGAAATTTGCCGGCGCTGGTGCGCGCATGTCTGCAACAGGCCCGGGCGATTGAGCAGGTGGAAGCTCACTACAACGATCAGGTATGGCTCTGGACATTGATCCCTGACCTGGACAATCAATGCGTTGTAGCGCGCGGGCGTGAGGCCAGTGCTGAGTTGCTGGCAGAGCGCGATGCGGCCAGGGCCCGGCGTCTGTATCGATTGATCACCGAGAACACCACGGACCTGATCTCGCGGCACACGCCCGACGGGCGCTTTCTGGATGCGTCCCCGGCCTCCTGGACGCTGCTTGGGTATTGGCCTGAGGCATTGCGCGGCAGCCTGGCGCAACGCCTGTTCCATCGCAATGATCTGGCGTGCGTGATGCGCCAGGCCCGGGATGCGCTGGAACTCGACGGGTATCACACCATGACTTACCGCATTCGTCATCAGGCCGGGCATTACCTGTGGTTTGAGACAGCCAGCCGCGCGATCCGTGAAACCTACACCGGGGCGGTGGTCGAGGTGGTCAGCGTGTCGCGTGACATCACCGCACGGGTTCAGGCTGAAGAGAACAAGCGGCGCCTGGCCGAGGTGGTGGAGGCCAATCCGGATCCTGTGTTGTTTATCGACCCGCAAGGGGGTGTGTCTTACCTGAATCCGGCGGCCCGGCGCATGCTCGGGGTACCGGCGACGGCCGGCATGCCCGCGCTGGCGGCGTTTTTGAATCCGCATGACCTTGCCCGCCTGGAAACCATCGGCTGGCGCCACGCGGAACAAGAAGGCCTGTGGACCACCGAGACGCGTCTGCAACCCTTGAACGGCGAGCCCTCCGTGCCGGTGTCATTATTGCTGCTGGCGCATCGCTCCACCGCCGGCGAGCGGTTTTTCTCGCTGGTGGCCCGTGACATGCGTGAGCGCGAGTTGCGTGAAGCCGAGCAGCGTCATCATCAAGATGAAATGGCCCATACAGCGCGGTTGGTCACCCTCGGTGAGCTGGCCTCGGGAATTGCCCATGAAATCAATCAGCCGCTGGCAGCCGTGGTGAATTACGCCAATGCCAGCCAGCGTTATTTGCAAACCCTGGACAGCAATCCCGACGCTGTCGAGCGGGTTGCCCAGGGGTTGGCGCGGATTAATCTGCACGCCAACCATGCCTCGGAAGTGATCAAGCGCCTGCGTGGTTTTCTGCGCAAGGGTCACCGTCATCTGCAAGCGCTGGATGTCAGCGAGGTGGCCCGCCAGGCCGTGAACCTGTGTGCCTGGGAGGCGCGTGAGCAGCAGGTCAGCATTGACCTGCACTGGCCGGAAAACGTGCCCCGGGTGTATGCCGATCGGGTATTACTGGAGCAGGTGTTGCTCAACCTGTTGCGCAACGCCATTGACGCCAACGCAGAGCAACATCCCGGGCAACCTTCGCGTATTGCATTGCAGGTCCAGCCACTCGCCACTGGCGGGTTGCAGATCCGCGTGCAGGATCAAGGCCCCGGCGTCAGTGCCGACCAGCTTGAGCAACTCTTCACGCCGTTTTACACCAGCAAACCGCAAGGGCTGGGGCTGGGGTTGTCAATGAGCCGCAGTATCATCGAAGGCTTTGGCGGCGAACTCGAGGCCTGTCCACAACCAAGCGGCTTGTTGATGTGCTGCAGCTTGCCGCTGATGACTTCACTCAATTCACAGGAAGAAGGTCGCTAACCTATGGCAATCCCGATGCAACCGGTGGTGTATGTGGTCGACGACGATCAGGGCATGCTCGACTCGACCGTCTGGCTGCTGGAATCTGTGGGGCTGGCTGCGCTGCCATTCACCAGCGGGCAGGCATTTCTGGAAGCCTGTGATCCGGTACGCAGTGCCTGCGTGGTACTGGATATCCGCATGCCGGGCATGGGCGGGCTGAATGTGCAGCAGGCTTTGCGCGAGCGTGGCATCACCATGCCGGTGATTTTTGTCAGCGGGCACGCCGACGTGCCTATCGTGGTTCGTGCCTTCAAGGCCGGTGCCCATGACTTTATCGAAAAGCCCTATAACCAGCAGTTACTGCTCGACAGTGTGCAGCAGGCGCTCAGCGGCGGTAATGCCCAGCAGGCCGCCAGTCAGGAACACACCGAGCTTGAGGCGCGCCTGCACAGCTTGACGCCCCGTGAACGCGATGTGCTCTTGCCGCTGGTCAAGGGCTACACCACCCGCGAAATGGCCGGACAACTGGGGGTAAGCCCCAAGACTATCGACCTGTACCGGGCCCGGGTCATGACCCGCATGCAGGCCCGGCACTTGCCGGATCTGGTGGGCATGGCCATCGCTGCGGGGCTGGTCGATCCGCTCAAGCTGGGTTAAGCGAGCAAGGCCTCTACGGCCGCCATGACCTGCGGGTTGTCAGTGCAGGCCACGTTAAAGCGCAGTGATTGGCGTAAACCCGGTTCAACGCCGAACAGACTGCCGGGAGCGAGCACCAGATCCCGGGTCAGTGCGGTGCGGGCCAGTTCCTCGGCATCAAATCCCGGGGGCAGCGAGGCCCAGATAAACATCCCGCCCTGATAGGGGCCGCTCAACTCGAACCCGAGCCCCTGCAACCAGTCGGCCACTCGCGGGCCGGCGGCTTGCAGGCCTTGCATCACCCGTTTGCGATGCTTGTGATAACTGCCATCGTTGAGCATCGACGTGACCACCTGTTCAAGCATTTGCGAGGTAATGCCACCGCACATCAGCTTCATTTGCGTGAGGTTGGCCGCCACTTGCGGTGCGGCGACCACAAAGCTCATGCGCAGATTGGCACTCAGGGTTTTGGAGAAACCACTCAGGTACGTCACCTGGTCTATCCCGGCCAGGGCGGCAAGGCGCGGAGGCGGGTTGGGGTGCAAGTCGCCATAGAGGTCGTCTTCGATGATGTGGCAGTCATGGCGCTTGAGCAATTCCAGCAGCCCGTAGGCCTGACTTGGGGTAAAGGAGTGGCCGGTCGGGTTGTGCAGCAGGCTGGTGGTCACATACAGGCGCGGGCGCTGTTCGATCAGCAGCTGTTCCAGTGCTTGCAGGTCCAGCCCTTGTGCGCTGCGCTCAAGGGTGACCACACGGGCACCATGCAATGCCAGATTGGCGTGAAAGTTGAAATAGCAGGGCGCATCGAGCAGCACGCAATCCCCGGGTCGCAGGCGCAACCGCAGAAGCATGTCCAGGGCATGCACGGTATTGGCGGTGGTGATGATCTGCTCCACGGGCACTTCGATGCCTTGCCCTGCCAGCTTGTGCTGCAGGGCCTGGCGCAAGGGCAAGTAACCGCTCGGGTCGCCATAACCCGTCAGTTGCAAGGAAGCAGAGCCGGCAATTTGACGCACGCTGGCGCGCATGGAACTGGACTCCAGCCAGCTTTCGGGCAAATGCCCGCCACCCGGACGCATGGAACCGCTGGCGCCAATCAGGGAACGGCGCAAGATGCTGGTCAGGTCTTGCGGCAGCAGGTCAAGTCCGCTGGTTTGCGGCTGCACCGACCTGGCCGCGACAAAGTAGCCAAGGCCCTGGCTCGAGGTGATGCGATTTTGTCCGCGCAGGCGATCCAGCGCTTCAATCAAGGTGAATTTGCTCACGCCCCAGGCCTGCGTCATTTCCCGGGCTGAGGGCAGTTTACTGCCGGGAACCAGCAGGCCCTGATCGATGGCGTCGTTCAGGCATTCGACAATCTGTTGAACCTTGGATTTGCCAGGCTGGAACAGCAGGGTGGGTATGTGCATGCAGGACCTCGTACTTGACCGGTCATGCTACCAGTAAAGGTCGGTCAAGTCGGCGTGTGCTTGATCTGCCCAGGCTGACACCTGCTGGCTAGACTGCGTGACCGCTCGCGTGTGTTCGAGCGATCAGATCAGGATGTACGGCGCGCCATGACCACCCAACTGACACTTGCTTCGTTTACTTACTTTTTGCTGTTCTGCGCCACGATGACCTTCAGTCCAGGCCCCATGACCCTGTTGTTGATGGGACTGGGCATGCAGGAGGGCCTGAAGCGCTCAATGCCTGTGCAACTTGGCGCCAGCGTGGCGTATCTGGTTTCGATCCTGATTTTTGCTGTCGGTTTCGCTGAGCTGGTGAAGGGCAATCCACTGATCAGCCGGGCCATTCAGTACATCGGCGTGGCTTACCTGCTGTACCTGGCCTACCGGCAGTGGACCAGCCCGGGTCTGGCGCTTGATAACCCTGCTACCGCAGTCCAGGACAGTTTCAAGGGGCGTTTTGGCAAAGGCTTGCTGACCGGTTTTTCCAACCCGAAAACCATCGTCATGTTCAGCGCGGTGTTTCCACAGTTTGCCGGGCAGGGTGGTGATACACGGGCGCTGGATGTGGCGCTGCTGGGGCTGGCCTTTCTGTTGTTGCAATTTGCCAGTGGCTGCCTCTACTGCTATTTCGGCCAGCGCATTCGCCGCGTCCTGCAAAGCCCGGCCCGCCAGGTGTTATTGCGCAGGGCTACAGCGGTGATGTTGCTGGGCGTCGCGTTGATGCTGGCGCGGGGATTTTGATCGGGGTTGAGCCAAAACGCTTTAAGTGCACGGGAAACAGGCTGTCATAGGTTATATTGAGACGTGTTTCTGCCCGTATCGAGATTGGTTTTGTCGAGTCATCACTCCGTCGCCCCGCAGCCTTCAACTGTCCAGTTACATCAGGTCCAGGCACCTGTTGCGCTCTATCTTGAGCGACTTGCGCCCTCAAGCCGTCAGACCATGCGCTACGTACTCCAGGACGCAGCGGATCGACTGGGCGTCGAAGATGTGGCGATCGATGAGTTTCCCTGGCACGAGCTGCAGCCGGGGCATATCACGGCCCTGGTGGCTACGCTGCGCACTGACGGTTACGCCCCCAACACCTCATCGTTGTATGTGAATGCCATTCGCGGCGTGATGAATCAGGCCTGGCAGCAAAGCCTGATCACTCAGGATCACTTGCTGAAAATCCGTGCGGTGAAGGCGGGCGGCGGGACGCGCCTTTCCAAGGGCCGCAACCTGCGCCGCACCCTGATTCGGGAACTGATGGATGTCTGTGCCGCAGACCCGCGGCCGCAGGGTCTCAGAGACGCTGCGATTATTGCCATCCTGTATGGCTCCGGGATGCGCAAGTCAGAATCGGTGAACATGGACCTGAGCCAGGTCAATGTTGCAGAACGCAGCTTGCAAGTGCTGGGCAAGGGCAACAAGGAGCTGATCAAGTTTGCCCCCGCCTGGGCCTTCGAGAAGCTCGAAGCGTGGCTGACCTTCCGCCGGGATAATCTCCCGCAAGGGGTCAGCGATGATGACTTCTTGTTCAATCGCATCCGCCGCGGCAATCACATCACCCGTGAACGCATCACCAAACATGCGATTTACTACATCGCCAAACAACGGGGCAAGCAGGTCGGGGTCAATATCATGCCCCACGACTTCCGGCGCTCGTTCATTACGCGGGTGATCGAGGAGTACGACGTGTCAATTGCACAAAAGCTGGCGCACCACGCCAACATCGCCACCACCGTCAGCTATGACATGCGTGATGACAACGAGCGGCGCAATGCAACTGATCGTTTTATATTGTGATCGGTGTCTGCCCGGCGGGTTGCCGGTCAAAATTTACTGAACCCTCACGCCATGACCTCACCTAAAGCTTTACAACTTTGGAGGTGAAGCATGCAAACCGAATACATCTGGATCGCACTCGCAGTCATCCTGTTGCTGGCCGAATTCTGGGCCATCCGCAGCGCCCTCAGAAGCGGTGCGTCGAAGAACAGTCGTTGCATGTGGATGGCGGTGATTATATTCGTGCCGCTGTTCGGCATGCTGGCGTGGTGGGTGGCGGGGCCCAAACCCGAGACGCAAACCTCGTGATCCAGTGCCCCGCTTGAGCGGGGCAGCAATGTCGAGGTATTCCTGACAGGGCCCTCCAGCGATCGTCGCCCGGGTGTGGCGGTCACGGGCATGACCGCTGGTCGAAGCGTCGATTCATCGCTGGGGGGCTTATGGATGTAAAACCTTGTAATAACTATCCTTGTTTAGCCGGATAAAAATCGAAGTAGGATTGCATCCCCAATCCACTAAAGGTTTGTATGAACACCCTCCTGGAACCTCCCAGTCGCGGCTACCCATCAGTCGCCACGCTTCGCTTGATCGCCGTCATCGAGCCTGTGTCACGCTTTCCAAGCCTGATATCCCCCGACGTACCCTTGTCCATTTCGCCGAATACCATGCCCCTGAATCGAATGCCTTCGAGTCGGGAAATGTTCGCTTGCGCGTGGCAAACGTTCGGCCTGAACCTTCGAGAGAGCGAATAATTATCTATGGAATGGATTGCTGATCCCACGGCCTGGCTTGGCCTGCTGACCCTGATTGTGCTGGAGCTGGTGCTCGGCATCGATAACCTGGTGTTTATTGCCATCCTGGCGGACAAACTGCCGCCCGAGCAACGTGACCGCGCCCGCGTCATTGGTCTGTCCCTGGCGTTGATCATGCGTCTGGGCCTGCTGGCCAGTATTTCCTGGATGGTGACCCTGACTCAGCCTCTGATCGAGGTGTTTGACAAGGTGTTCTCGGGACGAGACCTGATCATGCTCTTCGGTGGTCTGTTTTTGCTGTTCAAAGCCACCATGGAACTGCATGAACGACTCGAAGGCCACGTAACCGAGCGTACGGGCTCGATGGGCTATGCCATGTTCTGGCCGATCGTTGCCCAAATCGTGGTACTGGACGCAGTGTTTTCGCTGGATGCGGTCATTACTGCCGTGGGCATGGTCGAACATCTGTCGGTGATGATGATTGCGGTGGTGTTCTCCATCGGCCTGATGATCCTGGCCAGCAAACCGTTGACTCGCTTCGTGAACAGTCACCCGACCGTGATCATGCTTTGCCTGGGCTTCCTGATGATGATCGGCTTCAGCCTCACGGCCGAGGGCCTGGGCTTCCATATTCCGAAGGGCTATCTGTATGCGGCCATCGGCTTCTCGATCCTGATCGAGTTGCTTAACCAGCTTGCGCGCCTGCGCCGCAAGAAAAGCCTGCAGGGGCTGCGCCCGATGCGCGAACGCACGGCTCATGCGGTCATGCGCTTGCTGGGCGGTCGCCAGTTGAATACGGATGAAGTCGGCGAAGACATTGCCGACCTGATGGAGGGTAGCGAAGACGAGCAGGTTTTCCATCGCCGCGAACGCATCATGATCAGCGGTGTTCTGCAACTGGCGGAGCGACCGATTCGCGGTGTCATGACCCCGCGGGGCGAGGTGGACTACATCGACCTGTCGGATCCTGCAGAGGTGATTCGCGAGAAGCTGATGCATTCCTCCTATTCCAGATTGCCGTTGATTCGGGAAGGGGGCATCGATGAACCGCTGGGCTTTGTTCACAAAAAAGAACTGTTGAAAGAGCTGTTGGCGGGTCATGAACCGGATCTGGAAGCCATGGCGCGCAAGCCTCTCAACCTGCTGGAGAGTTTCACGATCCTCAATGCCCTGGAACAGATGCGCAAGGAGTCGACGCACATTGCGTTCGTGGTCAACGAGTTTGGCGACTTTATCGGTGTCCTGACCATGACCGACATCCTTGAGTCCATTGCGGGCGAATTGCCGGATGCCAGTGAGATCGAGGGCCCGAACATCGTGTCCCGGGAAGACGGCTACCTGGTAAGCGGCGGCCTGAACCTGAGTCAGGTGCGCCAGCAGACCGGTTTTCCGGCCAGCGCTACGGATGACTACCAGACCCTCGCCGGGATGGTCATGAGCCTGCTGGATCGGCTGCCGACCATCGGTGACACGCTGATCTGGGAAGGCTGGCGCCTGACAGTGACCGAAGTCGAAGAGCGTCGGGTGAAGAGGGTGCTGCTGTCTGCGTTGTAATCCCTGCGCAGTGAAAGACAAAAAAAGACCCGCTGTTACCGTAAAGGTGACAGCGGGTCTTTTTATTGCAGGTGCTAAGGGCTGTTACTGGCTGTCAGGCAGCGCGTAAGCAATCACATAATCACCGCGATCAGCGGACTGGCGAGCACCACCGGCGGTGATGACCACGTATTGCTTGCCGGTTTTAGGCGAAACATAGGTCATGGGACCGCCTTGGCTGCCGACGGGCAAACGGGCTTTCCAGGCTTCTTCACCGTTGGCCGAGTTGAACGCACGCAGGTAGTAGTCCTGAGTGCCGGCGATAAACACCAGGCCGCCTTGTGTCGACAGCGTGCCTCCCAGGGTTGGCATGCCGATCGGCAACGGCAGGTGCATTTTGACACCCAGCGGGCCGGTGTCCTGGACCGTACCGACCGGAACCTGCCAGGCGATTTTTTGGGTTTTCATGTCGATTGCGGTCAAGGTGCCGAAAGGCGGGGCCTGACACGGAATACCGGCGATCGACAGGAAGCGGTTCTTGTTGACCGCATACGGCGTACCTTTGAGCGGTACTGCACCCATGCCCGTGTTCAGCGCTTCGCCACCCGAAGAGGCCTTGGCATCTTTTTCCTGCGGCACCATCTGGACCCACAGACCCAGGCGCATGTCGTTGACAAAGATGAAGCCGTGGACCGGATCCGTCGACAGACTGCCCCAGTTCATCCCGCCCAGCGAGCCAGGGAAGCTCAAGGACACGTCAGTGCCCGGTGCGGTGTACAAACCGTCGTAGCGCATTTTTTTGAACGAGATGCGGCACAGCATCTGGTCGAACGGCGTCGCGCCCCACATGTCCGATTCGGTCAGTGTTTGCGCACCGATTTGCGGCATGCCGACAGATTTTGGCTGGGTCGGCGAGTACGGTTCATTGGGAATATTGGACGCTTTGACCGGCACTTCTTCAACGGTGGTCAATGGTTGGCCGGTGTGACGATCGAGCACAAAAATCTGCCCGGCCTTGGTGCCGATAACAATGGCAGGCACGGTGTTGCCGTCAGATTTGGTGAAGTCGATCAGGCTGGGTTGCATCGGCAGGTCGAAGTCCCACAGATCGTTGTGCACGGTCTGGTAAACCCACTTTTCCTCACCGGTGGTGGCGTTCAGGGCCAGGATCGAAGCCCCGTATTTGTGGTCGAGTGCAGTCCGGTCTACGCCGTAGATGTCCGTGGACGAGCTGCCCATGGGCAAGAACACGGTGTTCATCAGCGGGTCATAAGACATCGGTGCCCAGCTGTTAGGCGTGCTGCGTACGTAGGTCTTGTCGCCGGTTGGCGCTTGTTTGTCTTGCGGGTTACCCGGGTCAAAGGCCCAGCGCATGGCACCCGTGACCACGTCGAAACCACGGATCACGCCACCCGGCATATCGCTCTGAACGTTATCGGCGACGCGGCCACCCACCACGACCGTGGTGCCCGCCATCAGCGGTGCCGACGACAACTGGTAGTAGGAATCTGGGACATTGCCCAGACCGGCTTTCAGGTCGACCTGGCCATTGTTGCCAAAGTCTTCGCAGAACTTGCCGGTGTCAGCATCGACAGCAATCAGACGGGCATCAATGGTGTTGGTCAGCAGCCGACGCTGGCAAGCAGCACCGGGTGCAACCGTTACTGCTGCGGCAGGAAGGCTGCCATCGGTAGGCGCAGCGATAGGCGCCGAGGCGTCAAAGTAAGCCATACCGCGGCAACGTTGCCATACCGCGGATTTGGCGTTGATCTGGTTTTTCCACAGCTCTTTGCCGGTGTCGGCGTCCAGCGCGATGAGATTGTTGTGCGGTGTGCAGATAAAGACCTTATCGCCCACTTGCAGCGGGGTCAGTTGGTCTTCCGCGCCATTGCCGTCGCTCAGGGCAATGTCACCGGTCTGGTAAGTCCAGGCAGGCACCAGCGTGGAAACGTTTTCGCGGTTGATTTGATCCAGCGCGGCAAAGCGGCTGCCACCTTCGTCATTGCCATAGTGCGCCCAGTCTTTCTGCGCATTAGCCGGATCAACCTTGGTCAGGCCAGGGCCATCACCGGTTGCCGAAACGGTGGCGTGAGGCTGGAACATGCCCCAGACACCCGCGGCCATCGCCACGGCGAGCACCGCGCTCAGGGCATATCCACCCATGCCGGGCTGCAAGCCGTTTGCCTTGCGCAGCGTCGGATAAACCAGCGCCACCAGCAGGCTCAATACGCCCAAGGCGAACAGGCGAGAGACCAGCGGCCAGAAGACCAGGCCGGCATCGACCAGGGCCCAGAGGACGGAGGCAAGCATGACGGCTGCAAATAGCCAGGCGCCCGACACGCGCTGTTTGAAGAGCAGTATGGAGGAGGCAATCATGACCAGGCCCGCGAGCAGGAAGTACAGACTGCCTCCGAGCGTCGCCAGGTAACCGCCACCGGCGGTGAAGAGCAATCCGAATACCAGCACGCCCAAGGCGACGACCCGAACGGGCCAGCGGCTTGCAGATGCCGAAGGTTGAGAGTTAATCATGGTGCATGACCCTACTGATGCATGAACGTTGTGGGGGAGGTTGCAGGCAAACAGACTTGATCCTTAATCAGGTATAGCTGTTTCCCGGACAAAACGAGAAGGGTGGCTGGGTCGCTGGAGTCCGTCTTAACGGGAAAACGGATGATCGTCAGTACGCAGTCACATTGTTAACTAAATGGTTAGTTTTGCCAGAATATCAAAAAAACGACGGCTGCGACAAATTGTCCGCCGACAGGGGGGCAGGAAGGACTTTTGTGGCAGCCGTAATAATCCAGGCTGCACACCCGTGGCGGGTTTATCAGCGGGACAAGGCAATGGCGAGAATCGAGAAGGCCGGCAGGGGCGACTCAAGTGCAATGACGGGCCGGGACGTCATGGGTCTGTCCCGGCTATATCTGCGTCACCGGATACGTTGCAGCATGGCGTTCAGTGCCGCTTTGGCCTCGTGGCTGTTCAGACGCTCGATAAACAGCAAGTTTTCCCTGCGAAGGGTGTCTTCCAGTTCTTTCATCACGGGCTGTTTAAGCAAACGCTTGGTCTGCAACAGGGCCTCGTGCGGCAGGGCCAGCAGTCGCTCGGCTATATGCTGTGCGGCAGCCAGGCATTGTTCGCCGTCGTCCAGCACTTCATTGGCCAAGCCCAGGGCCACTGCTTGGGTACCGTCCAGGGCGTCGCCCCACAGCAGCAACCGAGCCGCTCTGGCATGACCCAGCATGCGCGGTAGCAGAAGACTGGCACCGAATTCCGGGCACAATCCAAGGTGTACGAAAGGCATGCGCAGCTTGGCATTACGGGTGATCAGCACCTGATCGCAATGCAGCAGCAGGGTGGTGCCGATGCCAATGGCGGCGCCGCAGACCGCTGCAATCAGCGGTTTTTCCAGATGGATGACCGCCTGCATGAAACGGAACGCCGGGCTGTCCAGATGGGTCGGCGGGTCTTGGAGAAAGTCCTGCAGGTCATTGCCACTGGTGAAGCACTGTTCGCCCCCGGTGATGATGATCGCGCGGACATCGGGATCTTCGTCAGCGGCAAGCAGCAGGTCGGCCAGACGGGTGTACATGCTGTTGCTCAGGGCATTGAGCTTGTCCGGGCGGTTGAGGGTCAGGGTCAACACGGCGTCGTTTTGAGTGCTCAGGATCACAGGGTTCATCGGGCTGCCTTTTCTGGATTCACTGGCCGGACACCGGGTTCCGGCAGTTTTTTTATTGTTGTGCAGGTCAAAAGGTCGGTGGGGTGATGATCCAGATCACCACGGCATCGACCTCGCCGGGATTGCCGTAACGGTGCGGTTCCTGGCTGGAAAAGCTGAAACTGTCGCCTTCATTGAGCTGGAAATGCCGGTCGCTGACCCACAACTCAAAACTGCCAGTGAGCAGGTACCCGGCTTCTTCACCCTCATGGCTGTAGCTTTGTTGACTGTAAGTGCCGGGCGGGAACCGCGAGTGCAGGATTTCCAGCTGACGATTGGGCTGCGGGGTCAGTAACTGGTCAACGATACCGTCCTCGTAATGCACGCTCATGCGGCTGTTCTTGCGTACCACGTAGCCACTGTCCTCGGGCGCTGAGCCCGCTTCGCTGGCGAAAAACCATTGAATGGTGACCCCCAGGCTTCGGGCGATATTGAACAGCGCCGGAATGGAGGGATAGGCCAGATTGCGTTCAAGCTGGCTGATATAACCCGCTGTCAGTTCGCTCATTTCTGCCAGGGCGGTCAGCGTCATGCCCCTGCGCTTGCGCAGGCCGCGAATCCGCGTGCCGAGGAAGTGCGGCTCTGTTGCGCCGCCCTGTTTGACGGGCGCGGTGCAGCCCGGCGGCAGTTTGCTGCTATTGCTCATTGCATGCTCCGAACCGAGTCTGGGCTGAACGCGTTGAAGCGCTCAGCCTGAAGAGGGTATGTCTGCGACGATGCTGACAAAGGCCCGGAGTATAAAGCAGCGTCAAAGCTCCCAGGCAACCTTCAATCCTTCATAAATGGCTTCTTCGACGGTACGCGGTGCGAGGCAGTCGCCGATGCGGCGAAACTCCACCAGCCCCTGCAGTTCCGCGCCCAGGGTATCCACGGGCTGGTGGCCCTGGCACAGGACTAGCGTGTCGATTTGCTCAAACAGCATCGGCTCGCCGCTGGCGGTGTGTTGCAGGTACACCGTACTGTCATCGCAACCGTAAAGACGCGCATAGGGCGTGATTGGAATGCCCAGTCGATGCAGCTCGCCCGCCAGTTGATCACGTACGTACAGCGGCAGGTTTTCCCCGCAATGGGTACCGTTGACGGCCAGTTGCACCTGATGGCCGGCGCGCATCAGGCGTTCGGCGATGCCGGGGCCGATCCAGTCACAGCGCCAATCGACCACGAGCACTGAGCGGCCGGGTTTGACCTCGTCGCGCAATACCTGCCAGGCATCCACCACTTGAAGTTCGCCGCCGCGTTCAAAGGCCGGCCAGTAAGGTTCTGCACCGGTTGCCACGATGACCAGATCCGGTCTTTCGCGCTCGACCAGCGCGCGATCCACGCGGGTGTTGCGCACGACACGTACGCCGGCCAGTTGCATTTCCCGCTGCAAATTGGTGCTGGCTCCGCCGAACTCACTGCGCCGGGGCAGCAGTTGTGCCAGCAAGACTTGCCCACCCAGTTGCGAGCTGGCTTCGTAGAGTGTGACGTCATGCCCGCGTTCGGCGGCGATGGCTGCCGCCTTCATCCCGGCGGGCCCGCCACCTGCGATCATGATGCGTTTACGTTTTACGGTCGGCTGCACTGAGCCGAATATCAACTCCCGACCCGTTTCCGGGTGCTGGATACAGGAGATTGGCAGGCCTTTGTGGAAATGCCCGATGCACGCCTGATTACAGGCAATACAGGCCCGCACATCCTCGCTGCGTCCTGCATCGGTCTTGTTCGGCATTTGCGGGTCGCAGATCAGTGCGCGGGTCATGCCGCACACATCGGCCTGACCGCGGGCAATGATCAGTTCGGCTTCCTGTGGCTGGTTGATCCGTCCGGTGACAAACAATGGAATCGACAGGCTGGCCTTGAACGTTCCGGCTTCCTTGGCCAGATAAGCCGGTTCGATGGCCATTGGCGGCACGATGTGTACCGCACCGGCCAGAGAGGCCGAGGTGCCCGCGACGATGTGGATGTAATCCAGCTGATGTTGCAATGATTTCACCGCCGCCAGCGATTCGTCTTCAGTCAGGCCTTCGGCATCGCGCTCGTCGGCGGAGATGCGCATGCCGATGATGAACTGGTCATCGGTGTTGGCACGCACGGCTGCGATGACTTCACGCAAAAATCGCAGGCGCTGTTCCAGGTCGCCGTTGTAACCGTCGGTGCGTTGATTGATCCGCGGGTTGATGAATTGCGCAGGCAGATAACCATGGCTGGCGACCACCTCCACACCGTCCAGGCCGGCTTGATGCAAACGCCTGGCGGCTGCGCCGTAGCCTGCGACGATGTCATCGATCATGGCCTGATCCAGCGCACGCGGCATCACGTGAAAGCGCTCGTTGGGGACGGCTGAGGAGGAGTAGGCAACCGCCAGCAGGCCATCGCTGGACTCCATGATTTCCCGCCCGGGATGGAAAATCTGCGAAAGCACCAGCGTGCCGTGGGCATGACAGGTGTCAGCCAGTTTCCTGTAGCCCTCGATGCACGCGTCGTCGGTGGCCATCAACACATGGGAGGTATACCGCGCGCTGTCATGCACCCCGGCCACCTGCAGTACGATCAGCCCCGCACCCCCTTCGGCACGCGCCCGGTGATAGGCAATCAATTGTTCGTTGACCAGGTTGTCGGTGGGCATCGACGTGTCGTGTCCACTGGACATGATGCGGTTCTTGAGGCGCTTGCCACGAATCTGCAGCGGCTCGAAGAGGTTCGCAAACCCGTGGTTTGAAGTCGACATGGTGCGGTACTCCAGGCTGGCCGAGCCGTTTACAGGGTGTTCGGCGTTGTTATTATTACGCTATAGAAATTTACCCTCAGTAAAAAATCAACTTGTTTTTTAATATCGCTTGAGTAGCTTCAGTTTATACCCGGCCCTCGGGTTAACCTCACCAACAATAAAAAAGGGTCATGACAGCGGCCGCTGATCAGTACCCGCATGAGGAACCACTGATGAAGTCGAATACACTCAAGCATGGTTTTTTTCCATTGATCCTTACCTTTGCCTTGGGCTCGGGTGGCGCACAAGCCGCGCCGGACATGGTTGTCGTGGGCTATGGTGGCGCCGGTCAGAAAGCCCAGGACGTGGCCTTCTTTCAGCCGTTCAGTGCGGCAGACGGCAGCAAGTTGATCCAGAGTGAATACAACGGTGAGATGGCCCGGATCAAGGTGATGGTCGACACCGGCAGCGTCGATTGGGATGTAGTCCAGATCGAAGGCCCGGACCTGATGCGCGGGTGCGATGAGGGCATGTACGAGCGACTGGCCTGGAAGACCATCGGCAACGCGGATCAACTGATTCCCGATGCGGTTCAGGACTGTGGTTCAGCAGCCCTGGTCTGGAGCGTGGCCATTGCTTATGACACCGATAAACTCGCGCAGGCACCTGCCTCCTGGGCAGATTTTTGGGATGTCAAAAAAATCCCCGGCAAGCGCGGGCTGCGCAAACGTGCGGTGTATAACCTTGAATTTGCTTTGCTCGCGGACGGGGTGAAAGTCGAAGACGTGTATTCGGTCTTGAGCACACCGGCGGGTGTCGACCGTGCGTTCGCCAAACTGACGGAACTCAAGCCTTACATCCAGTGGTGGGAAGCAGGCGCACAACCGGCGCAATGGCTGGCGTCAGGTGATGTGGTCATGACCTCAACCTACAGCGGACGCATCGCCGCCGCTGTGCAGAACGGCAGCCGCCTCGGTGTGGTCTGGCCGGGCAGCCTGTATGGCATGGACTATTGGGCAATCATCAAAGGCTCCAGGCATGTCGATCAGGCGCAACGGTTCATCGCGTTTACCAACCAGCCCGATGCGCAAGTGAAGTACGTCGAGCAGATCCCTTACGGCCCCACCAATACTCTGGCCGCCGCGCGACTGGACCCCAAACTGGCCGGGTGGGTGCCGACCTCGCCACAGAACCTGATGGGTGCGTTGCCGATGAATGTACCGTTCTGGGTAGATCACGGTGAAGAGCTCGAAGAGCGTTTCAACGCGTGGGCATCCAGGTAGGGCGCTATTGTCCGCGCAATCCCCTGAGCAAGAGGAGCCAACACCATGAATGAGATCGCCCACCCGGTCACTGCCGAGCAGGCCATGACGGAACAGCGCCTGCGCGAAGAGCTGGCCGCCTGTTATCGACTGATCGCGCACTTTCGCATGAGCGACCTGATTTTCACCCACATCTCGGTGCGCCTGCCCGGGCCGGAACATCATTTTCTGATCAACCCGTACGGACTGATGTTTGATGAAATTACGGCGTCCAGTCTGGTCAAGATCAACCTGGAGGG
The DNA here is from genome assembly GCF_019266105.1 of Pseudomonas sp. D1HM. Taxonomy (NCBI): domain Bacteria; kingdom Pseudomonadati; phylum Pseudomonadota; class Gammaproteobacteria; order Pseudomonadales; family Pseudomonadaceae; genus Pseudomonas; species Pseudomonas sp. D1HM. The sequence goes on from NZ_LRMN01000006.1 coordinate 202,349, forward strand.
GCACAAGGTGGAGTCGTCGCCTCACCCGGTCAATCCGGCAGGGTTTGTGATTCACAGTGCGATTCACCGCGCCCGTGAAGAGGCGCAGTGCGTGTTGCATACCCACACTAAGGCCGGGTGTGCAGTGGCCGCCTTGAAGTGCGGGTTGCTACCGGTCAATCAGATTTCCCTGGAGTTCTACGGCCGGGTCGCCTATCACGACTATGAAGGCGTTGCGCTGGATCTTGACGAGCAGAAGCGCCTGGTACACGACTTTGGCGATAAATCGGTATTGATCCTGCGCAACCACGGCTTGCTCACTGTCGGTGAAACCGTGGGGCAGGCTTTCTTGCGGATGTACTACCTGGAAAAAGCCTGCGAGATCCAACTGGCGGCACAAGCCTGCGGTGAGCTTATTCTGCCGCCTGCGGCGGTCTGTGAGCACACCGAGCGCCAGTTCAACGACCCCGCACGTCCGTTGCAGGAGGGTGAACTGAATGACCCGGATGCCATGGGGTTGGCGTGGGCCGCCTTGCTCCGATTGCTGGAGCGCGTGGCGCCTGACTACCGGAATTGAGGTGCTTGCCAGAAAACGGTCCCGGATCGATGCATGTCCAGAGGCGGGAGATTGAGCTGAAGACGCTGGCAGCGCTCTTGTTGTACAGTCGTTCAGCGCTGCCGCACAGGTCGCGAGCTCAGCCCCAAGACTGAATCCAGGAGATTGACCGCAATGACTCAGGAAACCCGTTTTTCCCGAATGGAGCCGGAGTTGCGCAAGGCCAACTTGATCGAGGCGACGCTGGTATGCCTCAAGCGCGATGGCTTTCAGGGCGCTTCGATTCGCAAAATATCGGCTGAGGCGGGGGTTTCGGTAGGGCTGATCAGCCATCACTACTCAGGTAAGGATGAGCTGGTCGCCGAAGCCTATATGGCGATCACCGGCAGGGTCATGAGCTTGCTGCGCGATGCAATGGAACAGGCCGCACCCAATGCGCGCGAACGATTTTCGGCTTTTTTTCGTGCCTCGTTCTCCCCTGAGATGCTTGACCCGCAATTGCTGGAGGCCTGGCTGGCGTTCTGGGGGGCGATGAAAACCGCTGAGGCAATCAATCTTGCCCATGAACACTCTTACGGCGAATACCGCGCCGAGTTGCGCAAGATCCTCAACCAACTGGCGCAAGAGGAGGGCTGGGAGGGGTTTGATGCCGATCTGGCCGCCATCGGCTTGAGCGCCTTGCTCGACGGCTTGTGGCTGGAGTCAGGGCTCAACCCGGGCACCTTTACGCCAGATAATGGCATCCAGATCTGCGAGGCCTGGGTCGATGGCTTGCAAGCCGGTGGCCGGCATCGCTTCCGGCTGCAGACAAAGGGCTGTTGATCGATCGTTCAGCGATGGATACTCTCTGGCACTGATGCACCCATAACTCTAATAAGAAACGCGCCTTCGGGCACATGCAGGACATCAAGCGATGACACCTCGGGTACTGATCGTCGATGACGATCCGCTGATTCGCGAACTTCTACACGCTTATCTTTCGCAGGAAGGCTATGAAGTGCACTGCGCCGCCACGGCGGAGCTGGCCGAAACCTTCCTGGCGTCGCAGGCTGTCGATCTGGTGATGCTCGACATCCGCCTTCCGGGCAAGGATGGCCTGACCCTGACTCGCGAACTGCGTGTGCGTTCGGAAGTCGGCATTATCCTGATTACCGGGCGCAACGACGAAATTGACCGTATCGTCGGCCTTGAGTGCGGCGCCGATGATTACGTCATAAAACCCCTGAGCCCACGGGAACTGGTGTCCCGGGCGAAAAACCTGGTGCGCCGGGTTCGCCATGCCCCCTTGCAGGAGCCCGCAGCGCCATTGCCCCGCCAGCAAGTCAAACAGTTCGCAGACTGGGCACTGGACACCGACCGTCGGCGCCTGATCGACCAGGCGGGCGGCGAAACGCTGCTGACCCATGGTGAGTACCAGTTGCTCAATGTGTTTCTGCGCAACAGTGGCCATACCCTGAGCCGCGACCAGTTGATGGATCAAATACGCAATCGCGAATGGGTGCCCAGTGACCGTTCCATTGATGTCCTGGTCGGGCGCTTGCGGCGCAAGCTGCATGACGACCCCGCCAAACCGCACTTGATCATCACCATTCATGGCGCCGGTTATCTGTTCACCGCCAGTGTAGCGGCCTGATCGGCATGCTGCGGCTGCTCTGGCTGTTATGGGCGCTGGCCGCCGGCACTGGCGCCGTGGCGGCCGAGCGCATTCGCTATTGCGATTATCCGGTCTACCCGCCGATCTCCTGGAGCGACGGAAAACAGGTGCGCGGCCTGGCACCCACCGTGGTGAAGCAGCTGTTTACCCGTCTCGGGTATGAAGTCGATATTGTCGTGCTGGGCAACTGGAAACGCTGTTTGCTGGACGCCGCCGAAGGCCGTGTCGATGTGGTGCTGGCCTACAGCACGGCGCAGCGTGAGCAGAGCATGCGCTTTTCGACCGTGCCGGTGTTGCGTGAAGAGGTGGCCGTGTTCGTCAATAGCAATCATCCGGTGACGTTCGAAAAGCTTGAAGACCTCGGCCACTATCGGGGAGGCCTGTTGTTCGGCGAGAGTTATGGGCCGGACTTCGATCGCTTCGTTATGCAGCACAACAATATTGAGTGGGTGTCTGACAGTCGACAGAACTTCGGCAAGCTGATCCGTGGGCGTATTGACTTCATTACTCAGGAACGGCGCACCGGGGAGCTTTACGTTGAGCATCTGCCGGGGGCAGAAAGCATTACGGCGCTGCCTCGCTCATTGAGCGTGGATTATTTGCGCATTGCCGTGTCACGCCATTCGGCCCTGGCCGAGCGCATGCCGCAAATCGATGCCGAGTTGCAACGCATGGTCGACGCCGGCGAGGTTGAACGCTGGCTGAACGAAAGCGAAGCCACCTACCGGGACATGATCAACCTGCCGGTGAACACCCGATGAAGCGCGCCGGCCACAATGGCTTGGTGCGCCGTTTGCTGCTGTTCATTCTGTTGTTCAGCCTGTGTTTCACCGTGCTGGCCAGTTGCGTGCAGTTGTATTTCGAGTACCGCCGGGAAATGCGCGATATCGATTCACGGATGGAACTGGTTCGTGCCGGGTTTCTCGGAAGTCTGGAGCGCAGCCTGTGGGACCTGAACCAGGAACAACTGAATGTGCAGCTGCGCGGGCTGGTGGATTTTTCCGATGTGGCCCGGGTGCGCTTGAGCAGTGCTGACTTTGAACTGGTACAAGGTGAACCATCGCCGCTCGGACCTTTACGTATCGAGCGCTTCGAGCTGACGTATCAACCTCCCGGCGGTGAGCTTCGCCATCTGGGTGAGCTGGAGGTCAGTATCGACCTGGGGGCGGTTCATCAGCGGTTATACGCCACCGGGCTGGCCAGCGTGTTGTGGATGAGCGTGTTCCTGTGCGGGCTTGCCGTCGCGCTTTCAGTGTTGTTCTACCGTCTGGTGACCCGGCATCTGCAGGTCATGGCCGATTTTGCCCGGCGAGTGGCTGCCGGTGACTGGCACGAGCCTCTGCGGCTGGACAAGAACCGCAGCGGTACCGAAGACGAAATCGATACGGTGGCCCATGCGCTGGATGACATGCGTGAGGCAATCCTCATTGATATTGACCGGCGCGAAGTCGACCGCCTGGCATTGCAGGACAATCGTGACGAACTGCAAAGAATGGTCGAGCGGCGCACGGCCAGTCTGTTGCGGGCCAAGGAGGAGGCTGAGGCGGCGAACCTCGCCAAGTCACGCTTCCTGGCCACCATGAGTCATGAACTGCGTACGCCACTCAACGGCATCCTGGGCATGGCCGAATTGCTACGCGGCGCCCGCCTTGAAGCGCTCGACGGTAAGCGCCTGGAGGCATTGCACAAGGCGGGCGAAGGTTTGCTGACGATTCTGAATGAAGTCCTTTATTTCGCACGCCTTGAAGAAGGCGAAAGCCACCCGGAACAGGTCGACTTCTCTGTCAGGCAACTGATCGATGAGGTGTTGACGCTGCTGGAGCCCCTGGCCCGGAGCAATGGCAATGAACTGCTTGCCCGGATTGACCCGCAGATCGCACAACGCTGCCAGGGTGCCGAACAGTTTTTGCGTCAGGTGTTGAGCAATCTGGTGGCCAATGCCATCAAGTTCACCCAGGCGGGGCAGATCACGGTTGAAGTCACGCTGTTGGCCACTGACGCCGAACCCCCGGGGCAGCGCCTGGGGTTCAGCGTGACCGACAATGGCATCGGTATCGCGCCGGCGGTTCAGGCAAAGATTTTCGAACGCTTCACACAAGCCAGTGAAGACGTGAGGCAGCGTTATGGGGGCACCGGACTCGGCTTGGCGATCAGCAAGCATCTGGTGGAAGTCCTTGGCGGGTGTATTGGCGTCGACAGTCAGGAGGGGCAGGGCAGCCGCTTCTGGTTCGAGCTGACCCTGCAACCGGCCACCCACGTTGTTGCCCTTGCCCCGGTTGCCAGCTTGCCGGGTCACGGGCTGAGTATTCTGGTGGTCGAAGATGTGGCGTTGAATCGTGAGGTGGTCAGGGGCTTGCTCGAACGCGACGGGCATCAGGTCTGCCTTTGTGAAGAGGCTGAGCAGGCAATGGAGATCTGCCGCAGGCAAACCTTTGACTTGATTCTGCTCGATGTGTACCTCCCGGGAATGAGTGGCGTCGAATTGTGCCAACTGATCCGGACAACCCCCGGCCCCAATCAACACAGTCGTATTTTTGCCCTGACCGCGAGCGTGCAACCGGCCTTGGTCCGCACTTATCTGGACGCGGGCATGCAAGGTATTCTCGCCAAGCCGCTGAAGCTCGACAGCCTGCGGCAGATTCTGGCCGGGCAATCGCCGATCCCTGGACCCGCCGATACAGATGAATTGATGGACTGGCAATTGCTGCACACCCATCGCACCTTGCTCGGCGAGCAGAAGCTCAACGGTTTACTTGGGGTGTTGCGTGACTCAATCGCCCAGCACCATTGGGCGCTGATTGAGGCCATTGAAGCGGGTGACCACACGGAAGTCAGTCATCTGTCCCATCGCCTGGCCGGGAGCAGCGACTCGCTGGGGTTCAGCGCCCTGGCTGAAGCCTTGCGAGGCTTTGAGTCCGCAGCGCGGATCAACGACAGCGCAGCGATACAGGCGTTGTTACCGCACTTCCAGCACGTATTGCAGCGTTCGCTGGCGGTGCTGGAAGACACGCTGAGCAGCTGACATACAAATTTGTTACGACTTCGTACATCTTTGATCCTGGTGTACAACGCGAACTTACATGGCTTTCCAATAATCGGGATAACCGCGCTGGACGCGGTCTTCGAAGCTTATTGGAGATAATAATAATGAACTGCCGTAAAGCTGATCTTTCCCTGCGTGATGACACCCTGTTATCCGTCCTGCACCTCTCCCGATACTAAGAGGTGCTGCCATGAGCGAATCAATCGAACGTAAAGGCATACACCTCACCCGCGCCTTGAAAAGCCGGCACATTTTCATGCTGTCGCTGGGCGGGGTAATCGGCACCGGTCTGTTCATGGGGTCGGGGGTCACCATCAACCAGGGCGGGCCTTTGGGGGCAGTTTTGGCCTATCTGGTGGCCGGTTTCCTGATGTACCTGGTGATGGTCTGTCTGGGCGAGCTGTCCGTGGAAATGCCGGTGTCCGGCTCGTTCCAGACGCATGCCACCAAATACATCGGGCCTGCCACCGGCTTTATGATCGGCTGGGTTTACTGGATGAGCTGGGCGACCACTGTCGGCCTTGAGTTCACCGCCGCCGGCATGTTGATGGTGCGCTGGTTCCCGAGCGTCCCGATCTGGTACTGGTCAGCCCTCTTTGTGGTGGTCCTGTTTGGTTTGAACGCCTTGGCAACCCGGGCCTTTGGTGAGGCGGAGTACTGGTTTTCCGGGATCAAGGTGGCGGCGATCCTGGGCTTTATCATCGTCGGTGTACTGGTGATCTTCGGTGCATTGCCGCTGGCCAATGGCGATCCTGCCCCCATGATGAGCAATCTGATCGGTGACTCACTGTTCCCCAACGGCCTGTCGGCAGTGTTCGCGGTGATGATGACCGTCGTGTATGCCTTTCAGGGCTGCGAAATCATGGGCGTGGCGGCTGGCGAAACCGATCAGCCGGAGAAGAGCATTCCCAAAGCGGTGCGCAACGTGGTGTTCCGCGTACTGATCTTCTATGTGCTGGCGATTGTGGTGCTGTCCGCCATCGTGCCTTGGGAGCAGGCCGGGCTGATGGAAAGCCCGTTTGTGCAGATGTTTGACATGGTCGGCATTCCTTATGCCGCTGACCTGATGAACTTCGTGATCCTGACGGCGATTCTCTCGGTCGGTAACTCGGGGCTGTACGCCTCTACGCGAATCCTGTGGGCGATGTCGAAAACCGGGATGGCGCCGAAAATGCTGTCGCCACTGAGCTCTCGCGGTGTGCCCTTGCGCGCCTTGAGCATCACGCTGTGCTTTGCCCTGGTGTCGCTGATGACCAGCTTCATCGCCGCTGACACCCTGTTTATGGTGTTAATGGCCGTGAGCGGCATGTCCGGCACCGTGACCTGGATTGTGATTGCCCTGGCGCAGTACAAATTCCGCCGGGCCTATATCAAGGCTGGCGGCAAGGTCAGCGATCTCAAGTACCGTGCCCCGTGGTACCCGTTCTTGCCGCTGCTATGCATCGCCATGTGCTGCTCACTCTTCGTGTTTCTGGCCCTGGATGAGACCCAGCGTCCGTCGCTGTATTGGGGCTTTGGTTTCATTGCCATTTGCTACGGCGCTTACTTCCTGACCAATCGCAAACGTCAGGCCGACCGGGCGCAGGCGCTGCAAACCGTTTGACCCTTCACCCAAAGCAGGCGCGGGCGGGATCGCGACACGCACTTATCGCGAACTCGCCCGTCAGCGACTTTTTCCGGGCAGGCAACACGCTCGTAGTCAGTTGTTCAAAGATGTAACAGCGCTTCAGGGAATGAAGCGCTCAATTAATTTTTTCTTCTATAAATCAATAAATTAGCCAGATTTTAACGCTGTTTCAGGCGAGCGGCCCCAGGATTGCCGCATTACTGAACAGTCGTTTAGTATGGCGCCATGTCGGTCCCACCTCATGACAAACACAACAATCAGAGGACTCATATGACTACTCAACAGTCTCTGCTCAGCCAGGTTGAAGCAGGCGTTGCATGGATCACGCTTAACCGCGTGCCGCAGCGTAATGCGCTGGATATCCCAACCCTGAAAAACCTTCACGCGTTGCTCGATCAGTTCAATCTCGATCCTTCTGTGCGCGCTGTGGTTTTGACCGGGTCCGGTCGCAGCTTTTGCGCGGGTGCCGACCTTGCCGAATGGGCCGAAGCCGAGTCTCGCGGGGCGCTGGAAACCTATGGCTGGACCGAAACCGCCCATGCCGTGATGAGCTGCCTGTACCACTTCGATAAGCCGACTGTCGCGGCCATCAATGGCACCGCCGTGGGCGCCGGTATGGACTTGACGCTGTGTTGCGATTTTCGCCTTGCGGCCCAGTCCGCCCGATTCAAGGCCGGTTACACCAGCATGGCGTACTCGCCTGATGCCGGTGCCAGCTGGCATCTGCCGCGCCTGATAGGAACCGAGCAGGCCAAGCGTCTGCTGTTTCTCGATGAGCTCTGGGGCGCCGACCGGGCCCTGGCGGCCGGTCTGGTCAGCGAAGTGTGTGCCGATGAGCAACTGCTGGCCGCGGCGGCTGAGCTGGCGTCGCGCCTGGCCAGCGGCCCGACGTTCGCCTTTGCCCAAACCAAAAAACTGATGCGCGAAGGCGCTCAACGCAGCTTGCCGGAACAACTGGACGCAGAACGGGCTGCCGGTTTGCTCTGTGGGCGCAGTCGAGACGGCGCTGAAGCCTTGCGGGCGGCGATGGAAAAACGCACCCCGGTCTTTTCGGGCAATTAAGCACGACTCGCCCACCCACGACACAACAGCCCCAGAACACTCGGTTATCGAAGAGCAGGTAGCGCAATGAATTTCCAGCTGACCCAAGAACAAGAAATGTTGGTGGATGCCGTACGCAGTTTTGTTGCCAAAGAACTGCTGCCACATGAAGAAGCGGTTGATCGCGCCGATGAGGTCTGCCCTGAACTCGCGGCACAGATTCGCGGCAAGGCCCTGGCAGCAGGCTTCTATGCCTTCAACATGCCGGAAGAAGTGGGCGGCGGCGGGCTCGACTACCTGTCCCAGGCGCTGATCGAACGCGAACTGTCCAAAGTTTCATGGGCTTTGCATGTGTTTGTCGCACGTCCGTCGAAGATTCTCATGGCCTGCACCGGCCAGCAGATCCAGGACTACCTGCTGCCGTGCATTCAGGGTGAAAAAACCGACTGCTTCGCACTCACCGAGCCCGGCGCCGGGTCTGATGCCAATGCGATCAAAACCCGAGCGGTACGAGAGGGCGATGACTTTGTGATCAACGGCAGCAAGCACTTTATCAGCCATGCCGGGCACGCTGACTTCGCCATTGTGTTCGCGGTGACCGATACCTACGAGCACAACGGCCGCACGCGTAATGCCGTGACCTCATTTCTGGTCGACCGCGACACGCCGGGCATGACCATCCGCCGTGGCCCGAAATGCGTCAGCAACCGCGGCTATCACACTTACGAAATGTTCTTCGACGATTGCCGTGTGCCGGCCTCCAAAGTGCTCGGTGAAGTCGGCAAGGGCTGGGACGTGGCGAATGCCTGGTTAACGGCCGGGCGGGTGATGGTGGCTGCCAACTGCGTGGGTCAGGCCCAGCGGGCGCTGGACGTTTCGCTGCAATGGGCGGCAGATCGCAAGCAGTTCGGTCAACCCATCGGGACCTTCCAGGGGGTGTCGTTCAAGCTGGCGGACATGGCCACGCAAATCCGGGCGGCGGAACTGATGACCCTGCACACCGCCTGGAAAATGGATCAAGGCAGCATGACTGACGGCGAAGCCGGCATGGCCAAGTTGTTCGCCAGTGAAGTGCTGGGGCGTGTGGCGGATGAGGCGGTGCAGATTTTTGGGGGCATGGGCTTGATGGACGAAGGCCCGGTGGAGCGCATTTGGCGCAATGCCCGGATCGAGCGGATCTGGGAGGGAACCTCCGAAATCCAGCGGCACATCATTTCACGCGAGTTGCTGCGGCCGCTGCTGCGCTGACCGGAGAAGGCACATGTCTCAACACATTCGTGACAACTTCAAGCGTCTGCTCGCACCGCGCCATGTGGCGTTTATCGGCGGGCGCAGCATGGCGCGCGCGCTTAAGCGTTGCGCAGAGGGCGGCTACCAGGGGCAGATGTGGCTGGTCAATCCGCAGCATGACAGCCTCGAAGGTGTGCCATGTGTGCGCAGCGTCGCAGAGCTGCCATGTGGGCCGGACGCGGTATTCATTGCCACCAATCGTGATCTGACCTTGATCTGCGTCGCCGAGCTGGCAGCCAAAGGCGCAGGCGGCGCGATCTGCTATGCCTCCGGTTTTGCCGAGATCGGACCGCAAGGCCAGGCCTTGCAAGACCGGTTGCTTCAGGCCGCCGGTGACATGGCCTTGCTCGGCCCCAACTGTTACGGCGTGCTCGACTACCTGCACAGCTGCGCATTATGGCCGGTCGCCCACGGCGGCAAGACGGTGGAGAAGGGCGTGGCAGTGCTGACCCAGAGCGGTAACTTCGCCTATAACCTGTCCATGAGTGATCGCTCGCTGCCTGTGGCCTACATGGTTTCAGTCGGCAATCAGGCGCAACTGGGCATCGCCGAATTGATGGATGTGCTGCTCGATGAGCCGCGTGTCACGGCCATCGGTTTGCACCTTGAAGGGCTGAAGAACGTTCCGGGATTCGCCCGCGCTGCGCACAAGGCGCTGGAGAAAGGGATTCCGATCATTGCCCTGAAAACCGGGGTGTCGCAAATCGGTGCAGAACTGGCGCTGAGCCACACCAGTTCGCTGGCCGGCTCCGATGCGCTGTACGACAGTTTGTTCGACCGTCTCGGGGTCATTCGGGTCAGTGGTCCGGTGAGTTTTGTTGAAACACTCAAAGCCGCCGCCTGCGGCAACTTGCCGGCGGGCAAGAGCCTGATCGCCCTGGCGTGCTCGGGTGGCGATGCCGGGTTGATTGCCGACTACGCCGAACGCAATGATTTGAGCCTGCCACCCCTGGACGAAGGGCAGCGCCTCGAACTGGATAAAGTCCTGCCGAGTTACGCCAACCTGGTCAATCCTCTGGACTTCACCACAGCGATTTGGGGGGAACGCAACGCTCTGGAACAGATGCTCGACAGTGCCCTGCGCACCGAAGCAGACGCCGCGGTGCTGGTACTGGATTACCCCTCTGAGGCGACCGGCGAACGCAAGGAATGTGACCTGCTGCTGGAGCTGTACTGCTCGGCGCTGAGCCGTCATGGCAAGACCGGTTTTGTCTCCTCGGCCTTCCCTGAATTACTGCCGGCCAGTGCCCGTGAGCGCCTGCATGCCCACGGCGTAGCGGCGCTGCAAGGGGTTGAGGATGGATTTGCCGCGTGGGGCGCCATTGCCGGTTATCAGCAACGGCGCCAGGCCTTGCTGGCACTCGGTGAGTCTGGGTTGCTGCCAATTGCGCCACACGCGCTGGAAGGCAACGGGCAGTTGCTGGATGAGTGGCAGTCAAAGCAGGCCCTGCAAGCCTTTGGCTTGCCGACCCCGCGAGGGGTATTGACGACCCCCGGCGAGGCTCTGGATGCGGCGAACACGCTGGGTTATCCCTTGGTGCTCAAGGCGGTCAGCGCCCGATTGCCGCACAAAACCGAAGCCGGTGCGGTGGCATTGAATCTGCGAGATGCCCAGGCCTTGAGTGCCGCCCTGGAACAAATGCGCGGGCGGATTGCCGACTACGCGCCAGGGGTGCCGTTCGACCAGGTGCTGCTGGAAAGCATGGCGTCGCCACCTCTGGCGGAGCTAATTGTAGGGGTCAAGCGTGAAACCGGCTTTGGCCTGGCGCTGGTCATTGGCGCTGGCGGGATTCTGGTTGAATTGCTCAAGGACAGCCGCAGCCTGTTGCTGCCGACCACCGATAACGCCATTCGCGGCGCAGTGCTAAGCCTGCGCAGTGCCCCGTTGCTGCAAGGTTTTCGCGGCCGCGAAGCCGCGGACATGGACGCGCTGGTCGCCGCCATCCGGGCGGTGGCGGACTACGCCTGCGAAAACGCCGGGCACTTGCTCGAACTGGATGTAAACCCATTATTGGTCGGTGCCCAAGGCACGACTGCGGTCGATGCGTTAATTCGCCTCGACCACGCCTGAGGACATGAGCATGCAAAGCAAAACCTTGACCGGTGGCCAGGCGTTGGTGCGTCTATTGGCGAACTACGGCGTCGACACTGTGTTCGGCATTCCCGGGGTGCATACCCTGGAGTTGTATCGCGGCTTGCCTGGCAGCGGCATTCGCCATGTCCTGACCCGGCACGAGCAGGGCGCCGGGTTCATGGCGGACGGCTATGCGCGGGTCAGTGGCAAACCGGGCGTGTGCTTCATCATTACCGGCCCCGGCGTGACCAACGCGGCTACGGCTATCGGCCAGGCGTACGCCGACTCGATTCCGATGCTGGTGATTTCCAGCGTTAACCACACGGCGAGTCTTGGCAAAGGGTGGGGGTGCTTGCACGAGACCCAGGATCAACGTGCCATGACCGCACCCATCACCGCGTTTTCGGCGGTGGCATTGACTGCCGAGGACATCCCGCAGCTGATTGCCCGGGCTTACGCGGTGTTCGACAGTGAGCGGCCGCGGCCGGTGCATATTTCGCTGCCGCTGGATGTGCTGGCTGCGCCAGTGGCCCGCGACTGGAGTCATGAGGTGGTGCGGCGCCCCGGACGCGGTGTCCCGTCGAGCGAGGTGCTGGATCAGGCCGTGGCGAAACTGAAGGCTGCACGACGACCGATGATCATTGCCGGCGGTGGCGCCTTGCACGCGGCGCAAGCGCTGCAAGCCCTGAGCACGCGCCTGGCCGCACCGTTTTTCAGTAGCGTCGCCGGCAAGGGACTGTTGCCGCCGAACGCGCCATTGAATGCGGGCGCAACGTTGTGTATCGAGCCCGGTTGGCAGCTGATTGCCGAAGCGGATGTGGTACTGGCCGTAGGCACGGAGATGGCAGATACCGATTATTGGCGTGAGCGCCTGCCACTGAATGCCGAACTGCTGCGGGTGGATATCGATCCGCGCAAGTTCAATGACTTCTACCCCTGTGCCGTGGCGTTGCAGGGCGATGCCCAGCAGACCGTGGCTGCGTTGTTGGCGCGCCTGCCCGAGGCGGCCCGTGATGCCAGCGCGGCCATTCAAACCGTCAGTACGTTGCGTCAGGCCGTCAAGGCCGGGCATGGCGCTTTGCAGTCGATTCACCAGGCGATTCTCGACCGGGTTTCAGCAGAGCTGCCGGCCAACGCCTTTGTCAGCAGCGACATGACTCAGCTGGCCTACACCGGTAACTACGCGTTCAACAGTCATGCGCCGCGCAGCTGGTTGCATCCGACAGGCTACGGCACCCTGGGCTACGGTCTGCCGGCGGGTATCGGTGGCAAATTCGCTGCGCCGGACCGGCCCGGGCTGGTGCTGGTCGGCGACGGCGGTTTTCTCTACACCGCACAAGAGCTGGCAACCGCGGTAGAGGAGCTGGACAGCCCTTTGGTGATCCTGCTCTGGAACAACGACGCGTTGGGGCAGATCCGTGATGACATGATCGGCCTGGATATCGAGCCGATTGGTGTACTGCCGCGCAATCCCGACTTCGCTGCACTGGCCCGTGCCTTTGGTTGCAGCGTGACCCAGCCGCAGAACCTGAATGAATTGCAAATGGACCTGCGTGCAGGATTTAGCCGAAACGGCGTCACCCTGATCGAACTCAAGCACGCGTGCGCGCTGGTCGGTTAACCCCACTATAAGGAACTAACCATCATGCGTTTTTCCGATCTGACTCAACGTATCGCCGGTGACGGCGCGGCAGCCTGGGACATTCACTACCGCGCCATCGCACTTCAGGAACAGGGCCACGATATTCTGCTGCTTTCGGTAGGCGACCCGGATTTCGATACCCCGGCCCCCATCGTGCAAGCGGCAATCGACAGCCTGCTCACAGGCAATACCCATTACGCCGAAGTCCGCGGCAAGCGTGCCTTGCGTGAAAGCATTGCCAGGCGTCATCAGCAGCGCAGCGGCCAACAGGTCAATGCCGATCACGTCGTGGTGCTGTCCGGTGCGCAATGTGCGTTGTTCAGCGTTGTGCAGTGCGTGCTCAACCCGGGTGATGAAGTGATTGTCGCCGAGCCGATGTACGTCACCTATGAAGCTGTCTTCGGGGCCTGTGGTGCGGTGGTCATTCCGGTGCCGGTGCGCTCCGAAAATGGCTTTAGGGTATTGCCCGAAGACGTCGCTGCGCGCATTACACCGCGCACCCGGGCGCTGGCACTTAACAGCCCGCATAACCCCTCCGGTGCCAGTTTGTCCCGTTCCACCTGGGAGGCGTTGGCCGAGCTGTGCATTGCCCATGATCTATGGCTGATCTCCGATGAGGTCTACAGCGAATTGCTGTTCGAGGGCGAGCACATCAGCCCGGCCAGTTTGCCTGGCATGGCGCAGCGCACGGCGACCCTGAACAGCCTCTCGAAATCTCACGCCATGACGGGCTGGCGTGTTGGCTGGGTGGTTGCACCGCAGGCACTCGCCGGGCATTTGGAAAACCTCGCGTTGTGCATGCTTTATGGCTCTCCGGATTTCATTCAGGACGCGGCAGTGGTCGCCCTGGAAGCGGAGCTGCCGGAGCTTGAAGCCATGCGTCAGGCCTATCGCCAGCGCAGGGATCTGGTGTGCGAAAGCCTGTCTGCGTGCCCGGGGCTGCGTGCCTTGAGACCGGATGGCGGCATGTTCGTGATGGTTGATATCCGTGAAACCGGGCTTAGCGCCCAGGCCTTCGCAGACCGTTTGCTGGACAGGCATGGTGTTTCCGTTCTGGCCGGTGAAGCATTTGGCCCGAGCGCGGCCGGGCATATTCGTCTGGGCCTGGTGCTGGGTGCGGCGCAGTTGCGTGATGCCTGCCAACGTATCGCCCGGTGTGCCCATGAGCTGATGGAGGAACGGGTCGATGCGTAACTACACGGCTCTATTCATCAACGGTCTGTGGCAGACACCTTCAGGCCAGGGCATGGCTGAGGTGATCAACCCGGCAACGGAGCAGGTCGCAGGGCGCGTGCCCATGGGCGACGAACGTGATGTCGACCGGGCCGTGGCCGCCGCGCGACAGGCCTTTGGCCCGTGGTCGCGAACGTCATCCGCCGAACGCGCAGGTTATATCCAGGCTTTGGCAGGACAGTTGCGTGCAAGAGCAGACGAGATGGCGGGAGTCATCACGGCCGAACTGGGCATGCCGGTGCAATGGTGCCGCTCGGTACAAGTCGAAGGGCCGATTACCGGGCTTGAGCAGTACATCGAAATCGCCGGGCTTATGGATGAAGTGCGCGAGGTCGGCAGTTCATTAGTGATCCGTGAACCGGTTGGCGTGTGTGCGTTCATTAATCCCTGGAATTACCCGTTGCATCAGTTGATAGGCAAATTGGCCCCGGCACTGGCCGCAGGTTGCACCGTCGTGGTCAAACCGAGTCAGGAAACCCCGCTTCACGCGTTCTTGCTGGCTGAAATGATCGACGCCATCGGCTTGCCTGCCGGGGTCTTCAACCTGGTCAGCGGGCCGGGCTCGAAGGTCGGTGAGGCACTGGCCAGGCACCATGACGTGGACATGGTCTCGTTCACGGGGTCTACCGGTGCGGGCATTCGTGTGGCGCAAGCCGCAGCGCCTTCGGTCAAACGGGTCTGTCTTGAACTGGGTGGCAAATCCCCGTTGCTGATCGGTGAGGATGCCGACCTGGCAGCAGCCGTACGCTATGGCGTGCAAGACGTGATGATCAACTCCGGGCAGACCTGCACGGCGCTGACGCGCATGCTATTGCCTGCCAACCGCTATGCCGAAGCACTGGAATTGGCCGTGGCCGAGACTCAAAGCCTGCGCATGGGCGATCCGCTCGACCCGCAGAGTTTCCTGGGGCCGATGTGTTCGGCCGCGCAGCGGCGTACCGTACGTGACTACATAAACGTCGGCCAGGAGGAGGGCGCTCGCCTGTTATGTGGCGGCGGTACGGCAGAGGAGTTTGAGCGCGGTTTCTACGTCAAGCCAACGCTGTTTGCCGATGTCGACAACCGGATGCGTATCGCTCAAGAGGAAATCTTCGGGCCGGTGTTGTGCCTGATCCCCTATACCCACGAGGCCGAGGCCATACACATCGCCAACGACTCACCGTTCGGCCTCTCCAGTGGCGTATGGGCCGGTAGCCGAGAGCGGGCTGTCGACCTGGGTCGGCAGCTCCGTGCCGGCCAGTGCTTTATCAACGGCGGGGCGTTCAACTATCAGGCTCCGTTTGGCGGCTACAAACAGTCCGGCAATGGCCGCGAGTGGGGCGAGGAAGGGCTGGCCGAATTCGTCGAAGTGAAAGCGTTGCAACTGTGATCCTGACCTGACACCGCCCGTTCTTCGCCTCAAACACTTGAAAGCATCCAGGGAATTACCATGAAAGTATTGATCGTCCACGCGCATCCCGAACCCAACTCCTTCACCGCAGCCTTGCGCGACCAAGCGGTCGAAACCCTCAAAGCCCAAGGGCATGAAGTACAGGTCAGTGATTTGTATGCCATGAACTGGAACCCGGTAGCCAGTGCCAATGATTTCTCAGCGCGTGAAAACCCGGACTACCTGGTTTATGCGCTGGAGCAGCGCCTGGGGGTCAAAAAACAAGCACTGGCAGCGGATATCCAGCAAGAACTGGACAAGCTGCTGTGGGCCGATTTGCTGATCCTGAATTTTCCGATTTTCTGGTTCTCGGCACCGGCGATACTCAAAGGCTGGATTGACCGGGTATTGGTATCCGGCATTTGTTACGGCGGCAAACGCTTCTACGACCAGGGCGGACTCAGCGGCAAGAAGGCGTTGGTGACGGTGACCCTGGGCGGGCGCGAGCACATGTTCGGTGAAGGCGCCATTCACGGCCCGCTGCAAGACATGCTACGGCCGATTCTGCGTGGCACTCTGGCTTACGTCGGCTGCGAAGTGCTGGAACCGTTTGTGGCCTGGCATGTGCCATACATCACTGACGAGGCCCGTGCGGATTTTCTGCGTAGTTACCAGCAGCGTCTCGTTCATATCGCCGACGATCTGCCCATAGTGTTTCCTTGCCTGTCGCAGTTCGATGAAGCGCTTTATCCGTTGGCCGGGAATCGCTGAGCCGGTGAACGAGCCGAAAAAACGGCTGTGCAACCAGCAGCCGTGTCGGTCACGGCAACCCGGCGGGCGATTTATACCGGGCTGAGGGCAGGGTGCAGAACGGTGGGGATGGGAGATGTATCAGCGTCGAAACGGCGTGGCCGAACCTCACTGGGGATCTGTTTTGTTATAACTCAACTAAACAGACATTTAGTTGAGTTATAACTTAAGGCTATGAATCACTTTGTTAGCCTGTCAGCCGAGTAGTGTCACCCGCACTTGAATAACACCTTGGCGCGCAGTACTGAGGCCTCGTCAAAGGGCTCAATCGCCAGAAAATACGCCATTTGCCAGCGTTGAGTCTGTAACGCTTGCCTGGATGCCGGCTGGCTCCACGGAGGGTAAACACGCATGGCACGCTTACCGCCGACACCGTTTATGGACGTCACGCCGTGGGCCAACAGTGCATCACGGTCAAAAACAAACTGGCCACTCTGCGAGGCGCTGGCCACATTGACCACCACAAAGTCGATGCCATCTGCGTGATCCAGTGGTGCAATAACACTGTCGATACAGGGGCGTTTCCATAATGTAACGAACTGTCCAACCTTGGTCGGCGTCGTTTTGGCAACACGGAACAGTACTCGACGGCCCGCCAGATTGAATTGGCAGCCTCCGTATTCACGAGCCTCAGCGTGTGGCGAAATATCGCTCGGGCATTTCAAACCGGCAGGCAAATAAATCGCATCAACCGCAGTGAGTAAAGCGCGAGGCAAAATAGATATGGACATCTGAAGATCGATCCTTGATCAGAGGCAAGCGCTGCGAGTGTAATGAGTCGCCATCAGCATTGCATCAAAACTTAAAGGAGATGAGATTACATGAAGGATAAATCTGGCCCTATTCCCCTTGTTATCCTAGACGTTCAGGATGCCATTGATCGCCCGAACTGGGATGGCAAAAATAATCCTGAGTATTTGCCCGTGATCCAACGCCTTCTCAAGCACTGGCGATCAAACGGTTGGCCGGTTCTTCACGTGAAGCACGATGAGCAGACTCCTACATCCAGCTATTACGTCCATGGCCCATGGAATGGCATAAAAAAAGACGTTGCCCCGATAAAGGGAGAAACCGTCATCACCAAACAGGAAAACTGCGCCTTCATTGGCACTGAATTGGACGCAACTCTTAAAAGTATGCAGGTAAAGCGTTTGGTACTGACGGGGGTTGTCATTCACAACAGCATGGATGCCACAGTCCGTGCGGGAAAAGCACTCGGATACAGCATCATCCTTCCCTCAGATGCCACGACAGCCGTGCCTGTCATCGGAGCACATGGAAAGTCGTGGGACGCCACAACCGTCCATGAATTAACCTTAGCTATACTCGGTGATGAGTATGCCGATGTCATGTCATCGGACGAAGTGGTCGCACAGTTCACCTTGTGAAGTTATGTGGTACCCACTGATGCGGTAGCAGTTGAGCTATTTCACTTGCCTGCGGAGTTGGCAGTCGGGTCAGCATGTCCTTGAGATAGGCATACGGATCATGCCCATTCAACCGTGCAGACTGGATCAAACTCATGATCGCCGCCGCTCGTTTGCTGCTTCGCAACGACCCTGCGAAGAGCCAGATTGGGCTCTTACTCACCCAGTTTCGCGCACTTGAAAGCACGTGTAATCGGTTACAATCCACGTTTTCATTGGGCTGTAGCATTTAAATAGCTTTCAGATGAGCCAGGGGTAGCTCAAATTTGACCGTTAGCGTTCAAATTTGAGAGCTAACGGTCAAAATCTAATTTTTGTGTTTAAGTGTCAGACCACTATTTATTTACCAAAAAGACGCTCATGAACCCAACCGTTGTTGGTTAAAACCATGGCTCGCGTTTCTTTGATGGGAGCCTTTTCGCTCGCAATCATTGGGGCTAGACCATTAATGGTAGCTACGACTTCCTCGTTACGAGCCCAATCCGGTAGGTCATTGACCTTATAGGAGTAAGTTACTCGAGAGATTTTCTGACCCATCATGTCGCCAGGCTCGCTGAATTGGTCAATGCTAACAACCTGAGCTTTGCCTACACAGATGCCACCTACAGTGGTTCCGTTCATGCGTTTTTGCGCGTCGGTCTTGTAGAACTTACGACCTTCATCAGTTAGATCGAACGAGTAACGAATGTCGGTTCGTTGTTCTTGCCAGTAGCTCTTTGGAATTTCTTTGCGGGACAATTCTACTTCTTTGATGATGCCGACCTGGGCCAGAGCATGCAGGGCCTTACTGTTGCCAGTCATATCAAAATCTTTGGTTTCAGTCGGGAGTTCAGTTACGACGAGGCACCGAGGGTATTGAGTGTCTAAATAAGCTTGAGCAGCTTTTTCGAAGTTTTCTTCGTTGGCTTTCTTTGGATCAGAACAACCGGCCAATGCTGCGAGCAGAATTGCCAGGGATACAGTTTTCCTGTTTTTCATGTTGCGTCCTTGATTGCTTAATACGAGCCATCTGACTTAGTTGTCATCAAATGACGGGGACGAATTAGATGCGATCAGCTATGAGCAATGCAACTGTAAGCAGGACTGATTTTTGAGAGGCGCTGCGGCAAATCTGACTTCCACTGACCCTGACACCCCGATACGAAGGTTCGCATAATGTATATTATGTTAAACGAGGTGCTATGTTAAGAGTGTTCATGAGGCTCGTAAAACACTGATTCGACAAACCCGCTTCTGGCGTCCACTCTCTCAACGGGCCATGTACTTCGTGTTCATGGCGAGTCATTGAATGAGGTGGCTGCCGATGAAGCTGATTCAATGCCGTTTCTCTTCAGGTCAGCGTGTACCGCTGCTCGTGCAGACTGGAGATGCGACGCCGTTGCCCATACTTGTCCCGTTCATCTACGTTCAACTCAAGCTACGGTACCGCGCTTACAACACTACAGCTGCGCATCTGCGCGCGATCCAGGCTTTCTATAGCTATGCCAAAAGTCGAGAAGTTAATATTGATGACGCCATCTTGGCTTGCCACTTTGAGGCGGTTCTGGCGTTACTGGACGGTTACGCCATCTGGCTCCAAAGCGGCCGACAAGCCGACAACTTGGTCGGCCGAATCGGCACTTCTGGAACGGAACCTTTTCCGCAGATCGATCCGCGTACCCGTGACCAGTACCTGCGTTTGCTGAAGCAGTACCTGTCCTGGTGTGTCACACGATCACCTAATGACGATACATAAGTCCAAAGGGAAGGAGTTCGACGAGGTCATCATCTACGACGGCCTTTACCAGCGCATTGCCAAAGCCCCGCAGGATCCAAGAATCTGCGCCCAGGATCTTTTAGTACTGCGGGTGGGTGTGACTCGGGCGATACGTCGGACCACCATTGTGACTCCGAAGCGCGATCCCTGCCCTTTCCTGTGAATCAAGACCTCCCCTGCTTACACCACACCGCTTCGCTCGGCATCGGTCAACTCGAATCTAATCAGTAGTCAGCGGCAATGCATTTGGGTGATGAGTGCGAGCAGCTATGTAGCGCACAAGTTGGGGACACAGCCTATTGCAAAGCACATAGTTTGGTTGGTGCCAGGCTGACCTTGGCGGTCAGCTAGGCACCTTAACTTACGCCACTGTTCGAATCGGCAGACTACGCACACGTTTGCCGGTAGCAGCAAAGATCGCATTGCACAGTGCAGGCGCAACCGGTGGTACCGGCGGTTCACCGACACCACCGGGAGGCAGATTGTGGTCGTCATTAACCAGATGGGTACGGATAACCCGCGGCGACGCGTTATGGCGCAATACTTCATAGTCATGGAAGTTGCTCTGAACCACTCGGCCCTTGGCGAACGTAATCTCGCTGCTCAGTGCCAGGCTCAGGCCCATGATTGCGCCCCCTTCGAGTTGTGCGCGGATACGCTCTGGATTGATCTGCGGACCGCAGTCAATCGCCATGTCCACACTCAGCACGCGCACTGCACCCTTGTCGTCCACTGCCACCTCGACCACAGCGGCCGTGTAGCTGAGGAAGCTATAGCAGAATGCCAGCCCGAGACCATGTCCCGCTGACAGTTCGCGCCCCCACCCTGCTCCCTCGCACGCAGCGTTGATCACGCCACGCAGGCGACCGGTATCGTAAGGGTAACGCTCGGGCGACTCGCTGTAGTTCCAGGTATCGGCCATCGTGCCCGGATCGATCTGGCGCGCTGGGCCGATCAGGTCGAGAGCGAACTGTCGATGATCCTTGTCTGCGCGATGAGCCAGTTCGGCGATGAAGCACTGCGCCGCAAAGGCATGCGGGATGTTGGCCACCGAGCGGAACCAGCCGATGCGGGCATGTGCGGGCACCTCGGCGGTTTCCACTCGCACGTTCGGAATGCGGTAAGGCATGTTGATCGCCGACATCGCCGACTCGAAGATCTGCTCGCCCATGGCGCCTTCGGTGAAAAGCGAGGCGATGGTGGGCGCCGCGCTGCGGTGCAGCCACGAGCGGACCTGGCCCTGGCTGTCGACGACCGCCTCTAGCCGTTCAACCGAAACGGTGTGAAGGTAGTCGTGCTGGATGTCGTCTTCGCGGGTCCATACCAATTTGACCGGCGTCCCTTCAGGCATAGCCTGGGCGACGATGGCAGCTTCATCTACGAAGTCGGGCTTGGACTTGCGACCGAAACCGCCGCCTAGAAGCAGCACATTGACCTTGACGTTCTCGGGCTTTAGCTTCAACCGCGCCGCCACAGCATCACGTGCCGCGACGGGGTTCTGGATAGAGGTCCAGACCTCTGCCTTGCCACCCTGGATCTGTACGGTGGCCACCGGAGGCTCCATTGAGGCATGAGCCAGATGCGGCACGTGGTACTCCGCGACCAGGCGTTCGGCCTCAGGCGCCCTGCTCCAGGCCTGCGCAACGTCACCCTGGTCGCGCACTACCTTGCCGGACTTGCGCGCTGCACTCTCCAGCGTTCGGCGGTACTCAACGGAGTCATAGTTGGCGTTGGCGCCGTCGTCCCACTCGATTTTCAGAGCAGCGCGTCCCTGGCGTGCGGCCCAGGTGTTGCGCGCGACGACCGCTACACCGCCTAGAGGCTGGAACCCCGGTGCGCCGCTCATATCAGGCACTTCCACCACTTTGATGACGCCTGGCACAGCCATCGCTTGACTGGGGTCGTATCGGCGCAACTTCCCGCCAACCACGGGCGGACGAGCCACTACGGCATAGACCATGCCTGGTAGACGCATATCCATACCGTAAGTGGCCTGGCCCTTACCAATCGCCTCTAAGTCGACCAGGCGTACGCGATCCTTGCCGATGTAGCGAAAATCTTCCCGAGCCTTGAGCTTGAGTGCGTCGGCATTGGGTACCGGTTGCTTGGCCGCATCCACCGCCAGCTCGCCGTAACCCAGGCGCCGCCCGGTACGCTCGTGTACGACCTCGTGCTGAATAGCTTTGACCTCAGACACAGGCACAGACCAGCGCGCTGCGGCGGCCGCTTCGAGCATCTGACGCGCTGCGGCACCGACACGCCTCATGGGCATCAGGAAATGGCGCACGCTACGCGAGCCATCCACGTTCTGGTTGCCGTAGCGCGTTTCGTCAGCCTCAGCCTGTACGATCTTGACCTGCTCCCAACGCGCTTCCATCTCGTCCGCCACCACCATCGGTAGACTGGTGCGCACGCCTGTACCCATTTCTGCACGGTGCGCGACGATGGTGACCGTGCCATCTTCAACAATGGAAACGAAGATCAGCGGATCGTCCACCGTACCGCCAGGCATACTATCGGCACCGTATTTCTTGGCGCCGTCATCTGCCCAGGCGGCGGTGACCAGTCCCTTGGCCGTCACGGCCAGCGTTAGCGCAGCCAGGCTGCCTTGCAGAAAGACACGTCGGGAGAGTCCAGATTTGATGCTCATACCAAGCCTCCCTGCGCAAGTTGGTTGGCAGCCTGCTGGATTGCTGCGCGGATGCGCGGGTAGGTGCCACAGCGGCAAATGTTACCGCTCATGGCCTGATCGATCTGCTGCTCGCTGGGCTTCGGCGTGCTCTTGAGCAAACTCACCGCCGTCATGATCTGCCCTGCCTGGCAGTAACCGCACTGGGCGACGTTGTTCTCGATCCAGGCCTGTTGCACGACTTGCCCGACGCGATCCGCCTCCATTCCCTCGATGGTCGAGATTGCCCGCCCGGCTACCGCCGAGACTGGAGTGACGCACGAGCGAATGGCCGTACCGTCCATATGCACGGTGCAGGCACCGCACATGGCCATGCCGCAGCCAAACTTGGTTCCGGTCATGCCAAGTTCATCGCGTAGCGCCCATAGCAACGGTATGTCGTCGGGGCCTTCAACGTCCTTGGTTTGGCCGTTGATTTGAAGTCTTGTCATGGGCGAACTCCTGTCAGGGGCAACCGCGGGGGCGATGCGCTGCAAGCGCTGGGATGGCTACCGGAATGAGTCTAGAAACTCTACAGAAAAAGATCGCCCCCAATTCATTAGCTGAGCTAATAGAGGCATTCACTGCTCGCGATCATTACGGACCTGTCCGACGTGCCACTCCGAACCGGAGACATCATTGGTCTTCTTTCGGAACAGCCAGTGGAGCTCTGTAAAGCGCTTGGTGCTGACGGTCAAAAAATTACGAAATTCGTGTAAAGGGTTAGGGCCGAGCCAGAGTTATGAATCGCCCCAGGTTTTCTAGACACTCTCCAGGCTCTGGAAATAGCGCTTTTCAAACTCTACCGGCGATAGCTGGTTGTTGAAACCGTGCCGGCGTTTTGGGTTGTAGAACATCTCGATGTAATCGAACACATCAGCACGAGCATCCTGCCTGGTGCTGTAGATCTTTCGCCTGATCCGCTCCCGCTTCAGCAGCTGGAAAAAGCTTTCCGCTACCGCATTGTCATGGCAGTTGCCGCGCCGGCTCATACTGCCAAGCAAGTTGTTGGCTTTCAGGAAACTCTGCCAGTCGCCGCTGCTGAACTGGCTCCCTTGGTCTGAGTGAATCATCACCTCCTGCTTTGGCTTACGCCGCCAAACCGCCATCAGCAATGCATCAATCGCCAGGTCGCTAGTCATCTGCGGCTTCATTGACCAGCCGATGACCTGCCGCGAAAACAGATCGAGCACCACTGCCAAAAACAACCAGCCCTCATAGGTGCGGATGTAGGTGATGTCCGTGACCCAGACCTTGTTGGGCTCGGTGACATTGAATCGACGCTCCAGGTGATTCGGTGCCGCCACTGGAGGCTTACCACCGTAACGCCCCGGCCGCCGCCGATACCCTGTCTGCGAGCGCAGCCCTTCCTGGCGCATTAGTCGAGCAACTCGATGTCTGCCGCACTGTTCTCCAAGCTCACGCAGGTCGTCATGGATTTTGCGGTAACCATAGACGTCACCGCTCTCTAACCAGGAGTGCTTGATCAAACCCAGTAGCCGCTGATCATCCTTTGCTCGTGCCGACTTCGGCTCAGCCAGCCAGGCGTAGTAACCGCTGGCATGTACTTTCAGGGTCTGGCACAGACGGCGAACCGAATAGTCTGCGGATAGCTGACTGATGAAGGCGTACTTCAGCCGCACTCCTTGGCAAAGTACGCGGCGGCCTTTTTTAGGATGTCTCGCTCTTCGGTCACGCGCTTGAGTTCAGCCCGCAGACGACGTAGCTCAGCGTGTTGGTCGTCCTCTTGCGCGCGCTGCTCTTGGGGCTTGCTGTAACGCTTCACCCAGGCATACAGGCTGTGTGTCGACATACCCAAACGAGCAGCTACCTCAGCCACTGGCAGACCTCGTTCGGTCACCTGTTTGACGGCTTCGATTTTGAATTCTTCGGGATAACGCGGGTTGTTCATGGCACCTCCTAATGGGCCGTATTATGAGGCCTGGAGGTGTCTACGAAACTAGGGGCGATTCACTATTCAACTTCGGCTGGCCCAAGCAGTAGCTGCGTTAACTGCTTCATGGCAGGTGTCGCCTGGCTGCCCCGGCGTGTCACCAGTTCGTAGGGGTCACTGATCGACTTCATTGTGTGGGGCAGGATCCGTATTCGGTGGTGTTGAGCGCATTGGTTCGCCACGTCTATCGACACCAGTGCCACGAAGTCGGGCTGATTTTGCAGGAGCGACAACGTCGCCAGGATTGAAGTGGTCTCGACCAGGTGGAGCGGGAAGCGTATGCCTGCATCGTGAAATTCCCGCTCCAGTTGCACCCGCATCGGCATGTTCGCCCTGTACACAATCCATCGGCTTGCAGCCAACTGTTCAAGGCTTAGCGTCTGTTCATCCTTGAGCGGGTGATCAATGTTGCCGATGACGGCCAGAGTCTCATCCTGTACACGCGAACTCGAGAACAGGTGCGGTGAGTTGCTGACACACGTCCGACACAGGGCCATGTCCAGTCGACCACTCTCGATCTGCGTCAGTAGAGATTGACTGGTGTCTTCGATGATTTCGAACGACATCTCGGGCTGGATGGCGGTGAGCTGAGAGATGGCCCCCATGAGCAGTGGAACCGCGCCCATGATTGCGCCGACCGCAAGTCGCCCCCCGACACCTCTCAAGATCGCATCCAGGTCATGCCGCAGGTTTGAGATATCGGTTTGAACCACTCTCGCGTAGCGGATTGCACAGTAGCCGGCTGCCGTCGGCTCCAGTCCCCGGTTGGTTCGTGTGAAAAGCGCCGTAGCAAAGGTTGTTTCGATCTCTTGTAGCGCTTTGCTCGCGCCAGGTTGAGTGAGGCCAACGCTGCTCGCTGCCCCGAGGAGCGAGCGATGCTCGTCCAGCTCGATGAGCAGGCGCAGGTGTCTGGCATGGAGTCTGGACATGATCGAGTTAAGCGATGGGGTCATTTGATATTGCTCCAAGCTATACCTGTATGGATTGTTCTCAATACCATGCCCTACGATTGATTCCTATACTGGCGCGGAACACTGTCGCGCCTGGAGCGACAGGCAGGCCTGAAATCGGCCCATAATAACAATGCCTGGAGGCTCAAAGAGACCCATGTCCCTGATCAATTACATCACCCAGATTCAATTCGATGCAGGCGCCATTTCGCTTCTGCCTGCTGAGTGTCATCGGGTTGGTATAACCAGACCTTTGATCGTCACTGACCGTGGTGTCCGCGCTGCCGGCATCATCGATGTTGCTCTCAGTCACTTCCCCGATGCGACCGTCCAGCTGCCGATCTACGACGGCACCCCTTCCAACCCGAACGAAAAGGCCGTTCGCGAAGCCGTGGCCATGTTCAAAGAGTTCCGATGTGATGGAATCATCGCCATCGGCGGTGGCTCCGCAATCGACTTGGCAAAAGGCGTGGCTGTCTGTGCCACCCACGACGGCCCCCTTAAAAGCTTTGCCGTCATCGAAGGCGGCCTGGCCCGCATCACTCCAGCGACCGCTCCTGTGATTGCAGTCCCTACCACTGCCGGGACTGGCAGCGAGGTTGGCCGTGGCGCAATCCTGATCCTGGACGACGGTCGCAAGGTCGGGGTGATTTCTCCCTATGTCGTTCCTAAATCTGCCATCTGCGATCCGGAGTTGACGCTGGGCCTGCCACAGGCACTGACCGCCGCGACCGGTATGGATGCTATTGCACACTGCCTGGAAACTTTCATGGCCCCGGCGTTCAATCCGCCGGCTGACGGCATTGCCCTGGATGGCCTGTGGCGTGCCTGGCGCTTCATCGAAACCGCTACCCGGGATCCGAAGAACCTGGAAGGCCGTATCAACATGATGAGTGCCTCACTGCAGGGCGCTCTGGCATTCCAAAAAGGCTTGGGCTGCGTTCACAGCCTCAGCCATTCCTTGGGCGGCATCAATCCCCGCCTGCACCACGGCACCCTCAACGCCATCTTCCTTCCCGCTGTCATCGCATTCAACCGCAAGGCCGAGACGGTTGTGGCCGAGCACAAGATGGCTCGAATCGCTCAGGCAATTGGCCTCGCGGATGAGAGCAAAATCGAAGAGGCGATTCGCAATATGACGCTTGCGCTGGGTCTGCCGACCGGTCTGCGTGAGCTGGAAGTCACCGAAGACATGTTTGCGAAAATCATCCAGGGCGCCCTGGCTGATCACAGTCATCGCACCAACCCGCGTGAGGCTTGCGCTGACGATTATCTGTGGATTCTTGAGGCCTCAATGTAGGCCCCCCCTCCGCTTTCCAAAAACAATAAGAAAAGTGAATATCCATGAATAATGAATATGCGCAAACAGCGTCAGACCGCAAGCCTGTAACGGTCGCGAGTTCGAATCCTTATAAGAAGTACCAGGTCATCACCGTGAGCCTGCTTCTGGTGATTGGCATCATCAACTACGTCGACCGCAGTGCGCTGTCGATAGCCAACACTTCAATCCAGCGGGACATGGGGATCACACCTACGCAGATGGGCATCCTGTTGTCGGCGTTTTCTCTGGCCTACGCACTTGCCCAGTTACCTCTGGGGGTGATCATTGACCGCCTTGGCAGCAAGATCTCCCTGGGCGCGGCGCTCCTTGGCTGGTCGGTGGCCCAGACCGCGTCTGGCTTGATCAACAGCTTCTCGTCCTTTATCGGCCTGAGGATTTTGCTGGGTATTGGAGAGGCACCGATGTTCCCTTCGGCGGCGAAAGCGCTGTCGGAGTGGTTCGAAGCCGAGAAGCGAGGTACACCTACGGGCATCGTGCTGTCGTCGACCTGTATCGGGCCGTGCATTGCGCCTCCCCTGTTGACACTGCTGATGGTCACCTGGGGCTGGCGAGGCATGTTCATCGTCACAGGCGTGTTCGGGATTGTGCTAGCTGCCTGCTGGTTCGCTTTCTACAAAAGTAAGGAGCGCTACCTGGCTGAACTGCCTGCCGAGGAGCGGGCTCGACTCTTGGCCTCACAGCCACAGGCGGCGGTTACGGCCAGGCCAGGCATCAAGGAACAACTTCGCGCCTGGGCCGAGCTATTTCGCCACAAGACGACCTGGGGAGCAGTGCTGGGGTTCATGGGCGTGATCTACATGCTGTGGTTGCACCTGACCTGGCTGCCGGGTTACTTCGAGCGTGAACATGGTCTCACGCTCTATCAGACCGCATGGGTCGTTTCTCTGGCTTACGTGTTCGGCGCGCTGGGCACCATTGTGGCGGGCCGTATCTGCGACCGCCTGGTGAAGAACGGCGTCACGATTCTGGGCAGTCGCAAGATCGTTGTGGTGGGCGCCCTGCTCTCGGCTGCCGCCTTCACGGTTCCGCTTTCGTTTGGCAGCGGCATTGTTCTGAGTGTGATTCTGCTGTGCTGCGCGCTGTTCAGCGTGAACATGGCCAGCTCTACGGCCTGGATGATCGTAAACACCGTGGTGGACAGCCGGCGTGTCGCCTCCTTTGGCTCCATCCAGAACTTCGGCGGGTACCTGGCGGGCTCGGTCGCTCCCATTGTTACAGGATTCAGCATCCAGCAAACGGGCTCCTTTGCCTCTGCATTCTTGATCAGTGCCGTCGTGGCATCTGTGGCAGCAATGGCCTACGTACTGCTACTGAAGCAGCCCATTTCCACTGACAAATAATCAGATTAAGGGAGTAAATGTATGCAACTCACTGGCGAACAATTAATCGGCTATCAGATGGTTCGTGGCAAAGGGCGTGAGCTTCTGGCGATGAATCCTCATGACCAGCAGGCCATCAGCACGCCGGTTTTCACCTGCGCGACCGCGGATCTTGTCGATCAGGCCTGCGAACTTGCAGAGCACGCATTCGACCCGTTCCGCGCGACCGATCCCGAGACCCGCGCCCGGTTCCTTGAAGCTATTGCTGACGGGATCATGGGGCTGGGCTCGACCCTGATTGAGCGTGCGCACCTCGAGACAGGCCTGCCGGTGGCGCGACTGGAAGGTGAACGTGGTCGCACGGCTGGCCAACTGCGGCTGTTCGCCACGGTGCTTCGTCAAGGCCGGTGGCAAACAGCGACGTTCGATTCGGCGCTGCCTGAGCGTCAGCCTTTACCGCGGCCTGACCTGCGCATGTGCAAAATCCCGTTGGGCCCGGTTGCTGTCTTCGGTGCAAGTAACTTCCCACTGGCGTTCTCTGTGGCGGGCGGCGACACCGCGTCTGCACTTGCTGCCGGTTGCCCCGTGGTGGTCAAAGCCCACCGTGCTCACCTTGGCACCTCGGAGTTGGTCGGCCGGGTGATTCAGGAGGCGTCGAAGCGCCTTGAACTGCCGGAAGGGACATTCTCCCTGGTGGCAGGTGACGGCAGTGACGTTGGCCAGCAACTGGTTTCGCACCCGGCCATCAAAGCGGTCGGCTTTACCGGTTCGCGAGCAGGCGGTCTGGCTCTGATGCGTACTGCCGCAGCGCGCCCCGAGCCGATCCCGGTCTACGCGGAAATGAGCAGCATCAATCCTGTATTCCTGCTGCCCGGGGCATTGGCCAATCGAGCCGGTTCCATTGCTACAGCCTTCGTGGACGCCCTGGTCATGGGGGCGGGCCAGTTCTGCACCAATCCCGGCGTGGTATTGGCCGTGGAAGGCCCAGATCTGGACGCCTTCCTGGCACGGGCCGGCGTTCACCTGTCTGAGAAGGCAGCCCAGACCATGCTCACTTCCGGCATTCACTCAGCTTACGCACAGGGGATCAGCCGAATCTTGGACGAACCAGGTATCGAGGCTGTGGCATCCGGGCAGCTTGATTCCGGCATCAACCAAGCTCAGGGCCAGCTTTACCAGACAGCGTTCGCGAATGTGGCGACCAATGCAGGTCTGCTGGAAGAGGTGTTCGGCCCCGCAGCTATTGTCATTCGTTGCCAGAACGTCGAAGAGATGCTGGCTTTTGCTCAATCCATCGAGGGGCAACTGACGGCGACCCTTCATCTGGAAAACCAGGACCTGAAGATTGCTCAGGGGCTCGTTCAGGCTATGGAGAAAAAGGCGGGGCGTATTCTCATCAACGGTTTCCCGACCGGCGTAGAGGTCTGCAACACCATGGTGCATGGTGGCGCCTTCCCCGCCACCTCGGACAGCCGCACCACGTCGGTAGGCTCGACGGCAATTGAGCGTTTCCTGCGTCCGGTCTGCTATCAGAACTTCCCGGACATCTTGCTCCCTGCTGCGCTTAAGCAAGACAACCCGCTGAATCTCTGGCGTCAGGTTGACGGGAAACCTTTGGCTCCCTGCGGCTAACCGGTAGTCACGCCATGAGCCAGGGCGTCAGTCCTGGCTCATGGGTGTTCAAGGCTGCACACGGGATTAATCATGCCAGCGTCTGAATAGAAGGCTGGCGTTAACGCCACCGAAGCCGAAGCCATTGGAAAGTGCGTAGTCAATTGGCATGTTGCGTGGCTGCAGAGCAACGAGGTTAAGCCCGCTGGCCGCTTCATCGGGGTTCATCAGGTTCAGGGTCGGGGGCGCGATCTGGTCACGAAGCGCCAGTACCGTGAAGATGGCCTCGACGCCTCCGGCGGCTCCCAGAAGATGCCCGGTGGCGGATTTGGTGGCGCTGATCGCTACGCCGGAGTCAGCCCCGAACAACGAGTGAATGGCTGCCAGCTCTCCTCTGTCACCGACCGGGGTGGAGGTGGCGTGGGCGTTGATATGCTGCACGTCGGCGGGGCTCACAGCCGCCTGGCGCAACGCCATTTCCATGGCGCGTCGTGCCCCGCTGCCGTCTGCGGGCCCCGCGGTCAGGTGGTAAGCATCGGCGCTGGTGCCATAGCCGACCAGCTCCGCCAGAGGCGTGGCTCCGCGCGCGAGGGCGTGTTCCAGTGTCTCGATCACCAGCAACCCGGCACCTTCGGACATCACAAAGCCGTCGCGATCACGATCAAAAGGGCGTGACGCTTGCTGCGGGTGCTCGGCAAATCCGGTCGACAGCGCGCGGGCCGCCGCAAAGCAGCCCAGAGTCACTCGGTCTATCGCCGCTTCGGTCCCGCCGCAGATGGCGATGTCTGCCTCGCCGCTGCGGATGATTCGCGCCGCATCACCGATGGCCTGCACCCCAGCGGCACAGGCGGTTACCGGTGCGCCGAGCGGGCCTTTGAAGCCGTAGTTGATGGACAAGTGCCCTGCCGCCATATTGGCGAGGAAAGACGGCGCAGTGAACGGCGACAACCGACGGGGGCCACGTGTGTCAGTGGTTCGTACCGCATCGGCAATTGCGCCAAACCCACCCACACCCGAGGCGATGACCGTTGCGGTTC
This sequence comes from Pseudomonas sp. D1HM, assembly GCF_019266105.1. NCBI lineage: Bacteria > Pseudomonadati > Pseudomonadota > Gammaproteobacteria > Pseudomonadales > Pseudomonadaceae > Pseudomonas > Pseudomonas sp. D1HM. Next base: position 232,731 of record NZ_LRMN01000006.1, read on the forward strand.
GCTCCTGCTCTGCGGCGGTTATTGGCCGCCAGCCAGCCTGCTCCAGCGCTTCATGGGCGGCCACCAGCGCGAACTCGATGAAGCGGTCCATCTTCTTGCGGTCCTTGGCCGAAATGACGCGTTCCGGGTCGTAGCCGGCAATGGCGTCCTCCTCCAGAGATGGCACTTGACCTCCTGCGCTAACCCCAGTGTCCTGGGTGATATCGCCTGGCAAGGTACGGATGCCGGAACGTCCAGACAGCAATCTGCTCCAGACTTCTTCTGCACCGCATCCCAGAGGCCCGACCATTCCGACGCCTGTCACTACGATTCGCTTTTGACCTTCAAGATTAATCATTCGAACCTCTTCATTTATCAATCGACGCCCCTGAAAAGCAGCGTACTTAAACCCGGGGCCATACCTTTATGGCGAGAGGACGCAGGCGCCCTCTCCATCAGGTTCGTGTGATCAGGTTGACGTGTTGCCCGCGCTGTCAGGGCGGATCCTGAACCAGATGGCGTACATCGCCGGCAGGAACACCAATGTCATGATGGTCCCCACGAACGTTCCCCCGATCAGGGTGTAGGCCAGCGTCCCCCAGAACACGGAGTGCGTCAGGGGGATGAACGCCAGGATGGCCGCCAGCGCTGTCAGCAGTACCGGGCGGGCCCGCTGTACCGTGGCCTCGACCACTGCGTGAAACGGATCCAGCCCTTGTTGTGCGTTTTGATGGATTTGCCCGATCAGAATCAGCGTATTGCGCATCAAAATGCCCGATAGCGCGATCAGCCCGACCAGCGCATTGATGCCAAACGGCTGCTGGAAGATCAGCAGCGTCGGCACCACGCCAATCAAGCCCAGTGGCGAGGTGAGAAAGACCATGACCATCGCCGAAATAGACCGGACCTGCACAATGATGATCAGCAGCGTCAAGGCGATCATGATCGGGAAGAGTGGCAACATCGCTTTGCCGGCCTTGCCCGACTCCTCGATGGCCCCCGCCTGCTCGATCCGGTATCCGTCAGGCAATTGATCGATCACCGGCTGCAATGCCTTGATCATCACGCTCGATACGTCTGGTGGCTGCAGGCCTTCGGCGATGTCGCCGCGCACGGTGATGGTCGGCGTACGGTCACGCCGCCTCAGGAGCGGGTCCTCCATTCGCACATCGACCTCTCCCACCTGGGACAGCGGAATCCGCTGGCCCGCTGTGCCTGCCAACGTAAAACCTTCTATCTTGCCCGGATCGAGCCTGACAGAACCCGCTGCGCGCCCCACCACCTGCACCGAGCGAATGTCCTCACGCACGGTGGTGATCGGTACGCCGGTCAGCAGGAACTGCAGTTGCTGTGCAACTGAAGCAGTCGTTAGGCCCACCGCCTGCAGGCGATCTTGATCGAGTGTGAAATGCAGCGTCGGCGTCAGCGGTCCCCAGTCGGTATTGACGGTTCTCATCAGCGGGCTCGACTGCAATACGTCCTGCACCTGCCCCGCTATTTCACGCAGTTTTGAAGGATCTGGCCCCATTACCCGGTAGGCAACAGGAAATGGCGAATAGGGACCAAACACCAGTTGAGTCACCCTGATCCGCGCTTGCGGGGCAAGCCCTTCAGCGGCCGCCTGTCGAAGCCGCAACTTGAGGGCCTCGCGCTGTTCTTGGCTATCGGTCAGCACCACAATCTTGGCGAACGATGGATCAGGCAGTTCCGGCGCCATCGCCAGATAGAAACGGGGTGCGCCCTGGCCGATGTAAGACGTGACGATTTTTGCCTCATCCTGCTTTTGCAGCCAGGCCTCCAGGGTCGCGGCGGTCGCGCTGGTCTGCTCGATGGCGGTTCCATACGGCATTTGCACTTCAATCAAGACTTCTGGACGGTCGGAGGTCGGGAAGAACTGCTTTTTAACCAGACTCATGCCCAGGACCGCGGCGACAAAAGACACAATAACAGCCCCGGCTACCAGCCATTTGCGCGCGATAACCTGCGTCAATACCCGGCGAAATCGATTGTAGTTAGGGGTGTTGTAGATGGCCGCGTGACCGCCCTCGACCTTCTTGATATCCGGCAACATCTTCACCCCCAGATAGGGTGTAAACACGACCGCAACCACCCAGGAGGCAATCAGGGCGATGCCTACGATCCAGAACATGTTGCTGGTGTATTCGCCCGCGGTTGATTGCGCGAAGCCGTTGGGCATAAAGCCGATTGCCGTCACCAGCGTACCGGACAACATCGGCGCGGCCGTGTGACTCCAGGCGTACGCACAAGCCTTGAGGCGGTCGTAGCCCTCCTCCATTTTCACCACCATCATTTCGATGGCAATAATGGCGTCATCGACCAGCAGGCCAAGTGCCAGAATCAGCGAGCCGAGGGTGATACGGTCAAAGTTCTTGCCGGTGGCTGCCATCACCACAAACACCACGGCCAGCGTTAGCGGAACAGCCGCCGCGACCACAAAACCCACACGCCAGCCCATGCTGAGGAAGCACACCAGCATCACCACCAGCAGCGCAACGAAGAACTTGACCATGAACTCGCCGACCGCCGAATCAATATTCACAGATTGGTCGGTGACCTTGGAGAGCGTCATGCCCAAAGGCATGTCTTGGTTGATCTTGAGCGTTTGCGCGTCCAGTGCCTTGCCGAGGTCAAGGCCATTCCAGCCCTCACGCATCACAATCCCCAGTAGCAGCGCGTCTTCACCGTTGTTACGCACGAGGAAGGTTGCGGGATCCTCATAGCCTCGCTCGATGGTCGCCACATCAGAGAGCTTGAGCGTCCGCCCCTGTACCGTAATGGCGGTGTCCCGGATTTTTTGCAGTGTGTCAAAGGCGCCATCCAGTCGAAGGAACACCTGCGGCCCTGCGGTATCGATCGAACCGGCAGGTGTGAGCACGTTCTGGTCATTCAGGGCAGCAAAGATAGCCTGAGGGGATACGCCCAGGGTGGCCAGCCGGTCATGGGCAAAGGATACAAAGATACGTTCGGGTTGCTCGCCGATGATGTTGACCTTCTTCACCCCCGGAACATGCAAAAGGCGCTGGCGTAGCAACTCGGCATCACGCACCAGCAGCCGCTGCGGCTCGCCTTTGGCTTTCAGGGCAAGAAGCGCGAATGTCACGTCCGAAAACTCGTCGTTGACCATTGGCCCGATAACACCCGGCGGTAGCTTTCTGGTTTCATCGTCGAGCTTTTTGCGCGCCTGATAGAACTCTTCCTGCACCTCAGCCGGTGGCGTGCTATCGAGCAGTGACAGCATCGTGAAAGCAAGACCGGGACGGGTGTAGGTTTCCGAGCGGTCATACCACTTCAATTCTTGCAGGCGTTTTTCCAGTGGCTCGGCGACCTGATCCTGCATTTCCTGCGCAGTAGCCCCCGGCCAGGCAGTAATGACCGTCATCTGCTTGACCGTAAACGGAGGGTCTTCTGCTCTACCCAGCTGGAAGAACGACAGGATCCCTGCAACGGCAATCAGGAAGATCAGAAAGACTGTGATCGAGCGCTCGCGAACGGCAATCGCGGACAGATTAAAACGTCCCTCGCTCATGGACGACTCCCGGCAGCGTTGGCGTGCTCTTGTTGAGACACTCTCACCGCCTCCCCCTCGTGCAGCAGATGTGCGCCCAGCGCAACGATCTGCTCACCCACCTTGAGATCACCCGTGACTTGCGCAACGTCGTCGCTCAGGCCCAACACCTGAACGGGTCTCCAGCTCACTTTCGCCGGGGTGCCGGCGATGACCCACAGGCCAGTGCCCTGGCCAGGGTCATAAACGGCGGCGATCGGCACTTGCATCGTTGGCCGTTGCACGGCGCCTTCAGCGATCCGGAGGGTCACGGTCGAACCTATGGGGGCATTGGCCAGCGCCCCCTCAAGCACATACCGCGCCTCGAAGGTGCGGGTCATTCGGTCGGCCGAATCGGACAGCAGCCTCAGCTTCGCGGTAACAGCTCCGGTCGTATTGCCATAAAGCGTCGCCTGCGCGGTGGAGCCTGCTGCGGGACGCAATGTCTCGGGCAAGTGCACGATGGCTTCGCGCTGGCCTGCACGCGCCAGACGCAGCACGGGCTGCCCGGGGCTGACCACTTGTCCGGGCTCGGCGAGCGTCTCCACCACAACGCCATCGGCATCCGCCAACAGCACTGCATAACCAGACGCATTGCTCGCCACATCAGCCTGGGCGTGTGCGGCACTAAGCTGCGCTTTGGCGGTATCCGCTGCGGCTTTGATCTGGTCATAGGTCGATGCAGAAACAGCACCTGCGGCGACCAGATTGCGATATCGGGCCTCGTCATCCGCTGTCTGTTTGGCTCGGGCCCTGATGGCGATGACTGACGCGTGCTGCGCTTGCGCCTGCAACCTCAGGTCGATGGGATCAAGGCGCATGAGGGGCTGACCCCGTTTAACGCTCTGACCGGTGTCAACCAGACGCTCTTGCACTTTGCCTGATACACGAAAACCCAGATCGCCCTGGACGCGGGCAGCCACCACTCCGGTGAAAGAACGTGAGACGTCGGAGGCTCCCTGCACCGCCGCGGACCTGACCAGGGGGGCATGTGTGCGCGGATCATCAACGCTGGATGAGTCGCCACATGCCGTCAGGACAAGAGGCAGCAAGCAAGCGGCAATGGGGAAAGGTCGAAGCCGGCGCATAGGTTCCCTTACTGAAATATAGGACGAGCGCCATATTCTCAGCATGGTGACTACTTGTGTCAATGGTCACTAATCGTAAAGCGGTACGCTTCTCGCTATCGACACAAAAGCTGTAAACGCGCAATTGGTCGCGATTTAAAGGTCGTGACTGGTGTTTGATATGGTCACATTCAAGCCTGCCGAAGGACACGCAATGCCCCCGCCCTTCCCTCGCTTTTATCGGCCCGGACGAGCATCGTCCAGAGGCCCCGTTTGCGGATCGTGACTGGGGTCAGCTTTATGTCGCACAGCAGCGTGACGTGACGCCCAGACGTGGCCCGGGCGGATGATGGAAGAAGGAAAAACGCAGACCCACAGTCAGGGCATAAGGCTGCGCAAGATCAGATTGGTGGTCAGGGTGGGGGCTTCGTCGACAAAATCGAGGTTGTATTGCAACAGCAAAGGGTTAACGAAGGGCCGCAGCGCTAAATGTATAGCGTCGACGGTCTCGTCTAAGGGTGTCTTGCGCTCAAACTCTCCTGCCTCTCGCCCTTCCCGGACTATTTGCAGCACGAAGCGTTTGATCTGTGCCTCATACGCCTGGGAGACGGGCCAGCTTTCTGACGCTGCAAACGCTGCGATGTCATAGAGCTTTCTATCGTTGAAGAACAGGTCAACACCGGTCGAGATCAAGGTCTTGACCAAACGTCGAAAGCGCTCGGTAGGCGACAGGTTTGCAACATTGATCGCTTGATCCACTGCCGCGACGATTTGAGCCAGGCAGTTTGCGCAGATGGCTTCACCTATCGCCTGCTTGGAATCAAAAAACTTGTAAATGTAAGCCTTGGAAAATCCAATGGCCCTGGCCAGCTCGGAAACCGTGGTTTTACCGTAGCCGTACTGGCTAAAGTGCTGGTTGGCAGCCGCGACAATCTGATCTCGAATGTCATGATCGGCTGGACCACGGGCGCTGGCTGAAGATGAAAATAGGGATGGCTGACTCATCGGGGCAGCTTACTCACCCCGGCGACAACTGACAACGTGTGACCACCAGAGATACTGCCGTGTATGTACGGCTGTAGCCTGTTCAACGCGGGCTTTCGTCAGCACTGACCTGTATCGGTAGCGGCTCAAGAGCCGCCCGCTGTCGGGTTGCGTGCCAGCACAGCAGCGATCCCGCCGTCACAAGCACTGCACCCTGCCAGAACTGTGCCTGCAGACTGACACCCAGCCATACCGCAGCGAACGCCGATGACAGCACCGGAGCTGAATAGGATGAGGTCGCCAGCAGCGTCAGATTCCCCCGCAGGATGCCGATATTCCATAGCGCGTATCCACCCGCCATGGCGACTCCGGCAGCCAGTAGCTCAAGGGAATTGGCCCACGTGAAGGCCGGGATCTGTTCGTCGCTCACAAACCACTTCAGCCACAGCACCGCGGCCGCCAGCACAAAAAACAGGACCACCAGATTCTGCCCGCCCGCATAGCGGCGGGTGACATTGCAATACAGCGCAAACGTGATCGCACAGGTCAGTGCCAGGCTGTAGCTGAGCGGATTCGACTGCACATTGCGCACAATGCCCGGCAGGGATAAACCGTCACCACTGACCACCCACAAGATGCCGAACAGCGCGAGGGCGGAGCCCGGCACGATGAACCAGCGGGTCTTCTGGCCGTTCATGAAAATCGCCAGCACCACGGTCAGGCAAGGCCACAGATAATTCACCACGCCCAGTTCGATGGCTTGCTGACGGTCACTGGCAAACCCCAGCGCCAACGACAGGCACACTTCGTAAGCGACAAACAAGGCGCTGCCGAGCAACAGGTAAAGCGTTGATGTCGAGCGGATTCGCGGGCGTCCCAGAAATATGAGCAGCATCAGGGCACCCAACGAATAAATCAGCGCGGCGCCACCCAGCGGGCCGAAATGTTCGCTGACACCCCTGATCAATCCGGCGGCAGTGCTCCACAACACAATCGCTACCAGACCACACGCTGTGGCCGCCCGCTCACCCCTGATCTGCATCATGACCCCATGTTCAAAATGGTAACTCGACCGCACAGGCTAACCAGCGGGACAGGCGGGATAAAGTGATATTTTCAGTGCGCTAACGATGACCTGTCGTTATATGAAGGGCCTGGAACCGCCTGCGTCCTAACGTCGCAGCAGACAACCCTTGGAAAATCCCCCGCAAGCCTTAGAATCCCGCGCTCGTTTGCAGTTGCCTGAGCCCTGAGGGGGCGCAGCAGTGACACAGGCGCGTCGCTCAATGGCTGGCCACACCTCGTCGATGTGTGCCCGACACAACCGCCCTGCCCGTAGGGTGGGCATTTGCACAACACACTCTTCGGCTTGGCAATCGCATGCGCAGAGGCGCACGGTCCGCTGTTCGATTTCCAGAGGTTTATATGTCTCCGCGTTTGCTGGCCATGGCGCTGGCGCCCCTGCTTGGGCTGTTCATTGTTGCATTGGGCAACGGCTTTCTTTCATCCCTGACCACCCTGCGACTGGACGCCGCCGGCACGTCGGCCACCATGATCGGGGTCGTTTCATCAGCCTATTTCATCGGGTTGACCCTGGGTGCCGTCTTCAATGATCGCTTGATTCTGCGCATCGGTCATATCCGCGCCTACGGCAGTTTTGCCTCGTTGATCGCCGTGACCATTCTGCTCCAGGGCCTGTTCTACGACACATGGGGCTGGTTCGCGCTGCGTTTGATCAACGGCTGGGCCACGGTCGGGGTATTTCTGGTGATCGAAAGCTGGCTGCTGCTGGCCGGTGACGCCAAGATTCGCGGGCGCTTGCTCGCGCTGTACATGATCGTGCTGTATGGCGCCGGTGTGCTGGGTCAGGCCGCGTTGGGAACAATCACCGGCTTGAGCGACAGTGCGCCCTTCATGGTGGCCGGCATGCTCGCTTCGTTGTCGGTCCTGCCGATTGTGATCCTGCCACGGGTGTCGCCACTGCTGGACCAGGTTGAGCCACTCAAGCCCCGGCAACTGCTGGGCGTAACGCCGACCGGGCTGGTCGGGTGTTTCGGCTCGGGTGTCAGCATCGCCGCGATTTACACCTTGCTGCCGCTGTACCTGCAACGCGCGGGCCTGGACGTCGGTGAAGTCGGCAGCATGATGGCCTGGACGATCCTCGGCGCCATGCTCCTGCAATACCCGGTTGGACGCTGGTCCGACCACAAGGATCGCTTGCAGGTGCTGACCATTCTGGCGGTGGCCTGCACGGTATTGTCGCTGATGATCGTGCTGCTGCCCTTGTCTTCGACGCTGCTGGCCGCACTGCTGTTCCTGCTCGGCGGTGGGGTGTTTGCGCTGTACCCGGTTGCGGTCAGCCATGCCGCCGACCGCGCCCCTGCCGAAGCGTTGGTACCGATGATCCAGGGCCTGCTGCTGATCAACTCGCTGGGCTCGGCGATCAGTCCGATGATGATCTCGCCGGTGATGAATTCGTTCGGCGCAAATGGCCTGTTCTGGGTCTTCGCGTTGGTCAACCTGTGCATGGTCACGTTCTTCTTCTGGCGCCGTGGCAAGCGCCCGGTACCGGCCAATCCCGCGCCTTTTGCGGCAGCCGCCACCTTCTCCCCGACCGGCGCCGAGCTGCGGGTCACCGAAGACTTGCGCCAGGCCGCTCAGGATCATCCGGCCATGGTCGATGCGCTGAGTGGCGAACCTGCGCCGCTGAATTAAACCGGTGAGGGGCATTTCTAAAAAGTAGAAATGCCCTGAATCCACCGTCACACCCCCCTCTTCCCTCCAGATCGTGATTACTATAGCGTCCACCGCCCAGGGTTCAGAAAGCCCGCTGTGCCCGTGCATGATTTGAGACTCCGAATGAAGTTCACCACGATTTCTGTTGCGCGAAAGCTCAAGTTTTACCAATTGGTAGTGTTCGATCAGGTGCTGCAAAGTGGCTCGCTGGTGCGTGCTGCGCATGCACTCAACCTGACTCAGCCAGCGGTGACGAAGATCATTCATGAGCTGGAGTCGTACTTCGATGCGCCTTTGCTGATTCGTGGCAATCGCGGCGTGACGGCCACTGAGCTGGGGGAATTGGTGGTTCGGCGGGCCAAGTCATTGTTGGCGGAGTTGCGCTCGCTGACGGACGAGGTCAATGCCTTTCAGGAAGGTACTTCCGGGCATGTCATGGTGGGCACCTTGATTTCGGCTTCAACCTCTTTGCTGCCAAGGGCCATGCAGTTGCTCAAGCAACAAGCCCCCGGCGTGCTGGTGTCGCTGCGAGTCGGGCAGATGGACCAACTGTTTCCGGCACTGGCAGTCGGTGAAGTCGATCTGGTGGTGGGCCGCGTGCCTGACGATTGGCGCTGGCGCAATGAGTCACCCATGCTCGATGTCGAGGTGTTGTATGCCGAAGAGTTGAGCGTGGTCGCTGGAGCCGGTCATCCATTACACGGGCGCTCGCCGATCAGTCTCGCCGATTTGCTTGAGTACCCGTGGGTGCTGCCGACCCGTGATTCGCTGCTGCGGCGTACTGCCGACGAACTGTTCGCCGAGGCTGATCTTGCCCCGCCGGGCAATGTGGTCGAGTCGCTGTCGATCCTTACCAACATCACCCTGATGCAAGATCAGCAAACCGTTGCGCTGATGCCGTTCGAAGCCGCGCAACAGTTTGTCAGCGCCGGTTTGCTCAAGGCGTTTGACCTCGGTAAGCCGCTGCAGTTTGGCGATATTGGCTGCTTCTTCTCCAATACCCGGGCGTTGGGGCCTGCGGCACGATTATTTCGCGAGTGCCTGAATCAGGCCCGTTGCGAGTCCAGTGAACGCCATCCCTCCAAGGGTTGAGGTGCCCATTCAGGTATTCCAATCCAGCATAGCAAGGCGCGACTTTTTTATTATTCACTAATATCCGTTCTCCCTACACTTCCTCCGACTACCCCAATTTTCCGGAGGCTGATGTGTCTGCACCCTTGCCGTTGCTGCGTAATTACATCTCGGGCGAATTCGTCGCTTGCGAGCAGACCTTCCCCAATATTTCGCCCATCGATGGCCGTACGCTCAGCCATGTCTGCGAAGCCGACAACGCGCTGGTCGACCGTGCTGTCGCGGCTGCAAAAGCCGCACAGTACGGGCCTTGGAGTGAGTACAGCGCCAGTCAGCGGGCTGCGCTGTTACAGCGTATTGCCGATATTATCGAGCGCCGTTTCGAAGAATTTGTCGCCGCCGAAGTGTCCGATACCGGACGCCCGGTGCAACAGGCGCGCACCCTGGATATCGCCCGCGGGATTCACAACTTTCGCACTTTCGCCGAGCTGATCAACCAGGCCGGCAGTGAATGTTTTGAGATGCGCACTGCCGATGGCAGTGATGTGTTCAGTTACTCGGTGCGCAAGCCACACGGTGTGGTGGCGATCATCTCGCCGTGGAATCTGCCGATGCTGTTGATGACCTGGAAAGTGGCCCCGGCATTGGCGTGTGGCAACTCAGTGGTGATCAAGCCGTCGGAGGACTCACCGTCCACCGCGACCCTGCTCGCCGAAGTCATGCACGAAGCGGGATTGCCTGCAGGCGTGTTTAACCTGGTGCACGGTTTCGGGCCGGGGTCGGCCGGCGAGTTTCTGACCCGTAACCCGGATGTGGATGCCATCACCTTTACCGGCGAGTCGCGCACCGGCGAAACCATCATGAAGGTCGCCGCCGAAGGCGTGCGTGATGTGTCGTTCGAACTGGGCGGCAAGAACGCAGCCGTCGTGTTTGCCGACTGTGATTTCGACGCCGCGGTGGCCGGTGTTTTGCGCTCCAGCTTCACCAATGCCGGTCAGGTGTGCCTGTGCTCGGAGCGGGTGTATGTCGAGCGGCCGATCTATGAGCGCTTTGTGGCGGCCATGAAAGCCGGTGCCGAAGCATTGAAAATCGGCTACCCGGATGAAGATGGCGTGAACATGGGGTCGCTGATTTCGCATAAGCATCGCGACAAGGTATTGGGTTACTTCGAACTGGCCCGCAACGAAGGTGCAACCGTCGTCACTGGTGGCGGCGTGCCGTGTTTTGGTGACGAGCGCGATAACGGTGCCTACGTGCAACCGACCATCTGGACGGGCCTCAACGATGACGCGCGGTGTGTGCGTGAAGAGGTATTCGGTCCGGTTTGCCACATTGCCCCGTTCGACACGGACGATGAAGTCGTGCGACGCGTCAACGACTCGCCTTACGGCCTGGCCACTGCCCTGTGGACCCGCGACTTGAAACGCGCGCATACCGTCTCGCGGCGTTTCAAGGTCGGCATGGTGTGGGTCAACACCTGGTTCCTGCGCGACCTGCGCACCCCGTTTGGCGGTACGCGCCTGTCAGGCCTGGGCCGTGAAGGCGGCCGCCATTCGCTGGATTTCTACTCGCAAATCACCACCATCTGCGTCAACCCTTGAGCCCCGGAGTTTCGCCCATGCATGCAGCTCTTATAGAAGCGGCCAGTCGGCTGCGCCAGGCCGAACGCGACGGGAAACCGTGCGCTCCGGTGCGCGAACTGATCGCCAGTGCCCTCGCCGCAGACCCTTCAATCGATCCGGTCGCCCTCGCCTACGCCGTGCAGCAATACAACAATGCGGCCGCCATCGAGGCTGGCCAGCGTCCGGTCGGGCGCAAAGTCGGCCTGACTTCACGTGCGGTCCAGCAACAGTTGGGCGTCGATCAACCGGACTTCGGCCAATTGTTCGCCAGTATGGCCCGCGGTGACGATCAGCCGATTGCCTGGAGCGACACCCGGCAACCCAAGGTCGAGGCGGAAATTGCCCTGGTGCTGGAGCACGACCTGTGCCACGAGCGCCATACCGTCGCCGATCTGATTCGCGCGACCGCATTCGCCTTGCCTGCCATCGAAGTGGTCGGCAGCCGGATCGCCCAGTGGGATATCCAGCTGGTCGACACCATTGCCGATAATGCCTCCTCAGGCCTGTTTGTGCTGGGCACTCGTCCGGTGCAGCTGTCGCGTCTGGATCTGGTGCGCTGCGGCATGCGCATGACTTTGGGCGCAGAGCCGGTATCGGTTGGCGCCGGTGCCGCCTGCCTGGGCAACCCGTTGAACGCCGCCGTATGGCTGGCCGACACCCTGGCGCGGCTGGGGACGCCATTGCGCGCTGGCGACATTCTGCTGACCGGTGCCCTCGGCCCGATGGTGGCGGCGCGGCCGGGCAACGTGTTCACCGCACATATCCAGGGGCTGGGCAGCGTCACCGCTGCCTTCGACCTGCAATCGTGATCGTGGAGCCCTGCATGAATCAGAAACTGAATATCGCCATCGCCGGTTCCGGCAACATCGGTACCGACCTGATGATCAAGGTACTGCGCAACGCCCGGTATTTGCAGATGGCGGTCATGGTCGGTATCGACGAGCATTCCGACGGCCTGGCCCGTGCCCGGCGCATGGGCGTGGCGACCACCCATCAGGGTGTCGAAGGGTTGATTGAAATGGCGCAGTTTGCCGACATCGATTTCGTCTTCGACGCCACATCGGCCACTGCCCACGTGCACAACGCGGCCTTGTTGCGCAAAGCCAGGCCGGGCATCCGCCTGATTGACCTGACACCGGCGGCTATCGGCCCGTACTGCGTGCCCGTGGTGAACCTGGATCAGATCATGGATCAGCTCAACGTCAACATGGTCACCTGCGGCGGGCAGGCTACTATCCCGATGGTGGCCGCGGTATCGCGCGTCGCCAAAGTGCATTACGCCGAGATCATCGCCTCGATTGCCAGTAAATCTGCCGGCCCCGGCACCCGCGCCAACATCGATGAATTCACCGAAACCACTTCGCGGGCAATTGAGGTGATCGGAGGCGCAGCCAAGGGCAAGGCGATCATCGTGATGAACCCGGCCGAGCCGCCGTTGATGATGCGCGACACCGTGTATGTGCTGTCCGAGGCTGCCGATCAGGCCAGCATCGAGGCGTCCATCGAGCGCATGGCGCAAGCGGTACAGGCTTACGTGCCCGGGTATCGCCTTAAACAAAAAGTCCAGTTCGACGTGATCAGTGCCGACGCGCCGCTGCTGATTCCCGGCCACGGGCATTTCAGCGGGCTGAAGACGACGGTGTTCCTCGAAGTTGAAGGCGCTGCCCACTATTTGCCTGCTTATGCCGGCAACCTCGACATCATGACCTCCGCTGCCTTGGCTACCGCCGAGCGTATGGCGCAGTCGATGCTTAACGCCTGAGGAGATTTGCGATGACGTTCAACCCCGGCAAAAAGCTCTACATCTCTGATGTCACCCTGCGCGACGGCATGCATGCGATCCGGCACCAGTACTCACTGAATCAGGTGCAGGCCATCGCCCGTGCGCTGGATCAGGCACGTGTTGATTCGATCGAAGTCGCCCACGGTGACGGTTTGCAGGGTTCAAGCTTCAACTATGGCTTTGGCGCCCATACCGATCTGCAATGGATAGAAGCCGTGAGTGATGTGCTGACTCACGCCAAAGTCGCAACACTCTTGCTGCCTGGCATTGGCACCCTGCATGACCTCAAAAATGCGTATCAGGCCGGAGCGCGCATTGTGCGTGTGGCCACCCATTGCACTGAAGCCGATGTCTCGCGCCAGCACATCGAGTATGCCCGCACGCTGGGCATGGACACGGTCGGTTTTCTGATGATGAGCCACATGATCAGCCCGCAGCAATTGGCCGCTCAGGCATTGTTGATGGAGGGCTACGGCGCCACCTGCATCTACGTGGTCGACTCCGGTGGCGCGATGGGTATGCAGGATATTCGCGAGCGTTTCCAGGCCCTCAAAGCCGTGCTCAAGCCCGAGACCCAGACCGGTGTGCATGCCCACCATAACCTGAGCCTGGGTGTGGCCAATTCTATTGTTGCGGTTGAGGAAGGCTGTGACCGTATCGATGCCAGCCTTGCCGGCATGGGCGCGGGTGCCGGCAATGCGCCGCTTGAAGTGTTTATTGCCGCTGCGCAGCGCATGGGCTGGAACCACGGCACCGACCTCTACACCTTGATGGACGCCGCCGACGATATCGTGCGCCCGCTACAGGATCGCCCGGTACGCGTTGACCGCGAGACCCTGGCCCTTGGCTACGCCGGGGTCTACTCCAGCTTCCTGCGCCACGCCGAAGTTGCCGCGCACAAATACGGCCTCAAAACCGTGGATATCCTCGTCGAGCTTGGCAAGCGGCGCATGGTCGGCGGCCAGGAAGACATGATCGTCGATGTCGCTCTGGATCTGCTGAAACGCTAACCCGATGCCCCCTGGCGCAGCGGACGTGTTCGCGATCAATCGCGAGCATGCCTGCTCCTGCCCGGACCATCGCGTTGGACCCTCTGAAATCGTGCAAGGAGCTACACCCATGAGCACCGATATCGCTCACATCGCCAAGGCCCTGGACCAGGCAGCCCGTAAAGCCGAAGCCGTGGCGCAATTCAGTACCCATACACCGTTTAGCCTCGACGAGGCCTACCTGATCCAGCGTGCCTCGATGCAACACCGCTACGCTGCCGGCGAGCGCCAGATCGGCCTCAAGCTGGGCTTTACCAGCCGCGCGAAGATGATGCAGATGGGCGTCGACAGCCTGATCTGGGGCTGGCTCACCGACGCCATGCTCGAAGAGGATGGCGGTGTCGTCGACCTGCAGCGCTTCATCCACCCGCGGGTTGAACCGGAGGTGTGCTTTATCACTCGGCGTACCATCGACCGACCGCTGACCGCACTGGAAGCGGTCGACTACCTGGAAGCCGTAGCGCCTGCGATCGAGATCATCGACTCACGTTACCAAGCGTTCAAGTTCAGTCTTGAAGACGTGGTCGCTGACAACTGCTCTTCATCCGGCCTCGTGGTTGGCGCCTGGTCCAGAGACTTCGCCCAGTTGAACAACGCCGGGGTGCTGATGCGCATCAATGGCCGAGTGGTTCAGGCCGGCTCAACCGCCGCCATCCTCGGGCATCCGCTACGCAGCCTGGTGCAGGCTTCGCAGTTGCTGGCCCGCGCAGAAATCGCCCTGCCCGCCGGCAGTTTGATTATGGCCGGTGCCGCGACCGCTGCAGAAGCCTTGAGTCCTGGTGCGTATGTCAGCGTGGAAGTTGCCGGCTTCGGCGAGTGCGGTTTCAGCGTGGCAGCCAAACACGGAGAGGCATGATGAGCATTAACCGATCCACCGTTGTACCCGGAAAAGCCACACCTCGCGGGCGCTTTCCGCATATCAGGCGCGCCGGTGACTTTCTCTACGTGTCAGGCACTAGTTCGCGCCGTCCGGACAATAGTTTCGAAGGCGTGGAAGTCGACGCCATGGGCACGACACGCCTGGATATTCGCGCGCAAACCCGGGCCGTGATCGAGAACATCCGCGACATTCTCGAGAGCGAAGGTGCAGGCCTTGGCGACCTGGTCGAGATCAGCAGTTATCTGGTCGACATGAACGACTTTGACGGATACAACCAGGTCTACGCGCAGTATTTTGACGAGACCGGTCCCACCCGCACCACCGTAGCCGTGCACCAATTGCCACACCCGCACTTGCGCATCGAAATCAAAGCCGTGGCCTACGCTCCCCTCAACGCTTAAGGACAATTCAATGGACAAGCATCATTTCAGTCCACCCCTGAACTTCAATCGCTGGATCGAAGAATACGCGCACCTCCTCAAGCCACCGGTGGGCAATCGTCAGCTGTGGAAAGACAGCGACACCATGGTCACAGTGGTCGGTGGCCCTAACCAGCGCACGGACTTTCATGACGACCCGGTGGAAGAGTTCTTCTATCAGTTCAAAGGCAATGCCTACCTCAATATCTGGGACCGCGGTCAATACGAGCGCATTGATTTGCGTGAGGGCGACATGTACCTGATGGCCCCGCATGTCATCCATTCGCCCCAACGGCCGGAGCCCGGCAGCCTGTGCCTGGTAATCGAAAAAGCCCGGCCTGAGGGTCAGTTCGACGCCCTGCAATGGTCTTGCGCCCACTGTGGCACGCTGGTCAAACGCTATGAGTTACAGCTGCAGAGCATCGTCAACGATCTGCCGCCCGTCTATGAACAGTTCTACGCCACCAGCGACGCTGAACGACGCTGCAACGGCTGCGGTGAAATCCACCCGGGTCGTGACTGGCAGACGTGGCACCGCACCCTCGAAGCGGTACAACGCCCATGAAAATCGACATGCATTCACACTTTTTCCCCACCATCAGCCAAGCCGAAGCCGCTCGTTTGAGCCGTGATCGCGGGCCGTGGTTACACACCAGTGGGCGCACCGGCCAGATCATGATCGGCGATAAGCCGTTTCGTCCGGTGCACGACGTGCTGTGGGACATGAACCGCAGGATAGAGCACCTCGACGAGCAAAATCTGGACGCACAGATCATGTGCGCCACGCCGGTGATGTTCGCCTACGATGCGCCCATTGAACGTGCCCTGCCCTGGGCGCAATTGATGAACGACCGCGCCCTGGAAATGACTGCTGTGGCACCGGACCGGCTCAAGGTGCTGGCTCAAGTGCCCTTGCAGGATATCGACGCCGCGTGCCGCGAAGCCAGCCGCGCCAAGGCCGCCGGCCACGTGGGCGTGCAAATCGGCAACCACGTGGGCAATCAGGACCTGGACCACGAAGGCCTGGTGACATTCTTTACCCACTGCGCCCTGGACGGTATTCCGGTGCTGGTGCACCCGTGGGACATGATGGGCGGCGAGCGCATGCGCAAGTGGATGCTGCCGTGGCTGGTAGCGATGCCAGCGGAAACCCAGTTAGGCATCCTGTCGCTGATCTTGTCCGGAGCCTTTGAACGTATTCCAGCCTCACTGCGGCTGTGCTTTGCCCACGGCGGCGGCGGTTTTGCGTTCCTGCTGGGCCGTGTGGACAACGCCTGGAAACACCGCGATATCGTGCGCGAGGACTGTCCTGAACTGCCGTCGAGTTACGTCAAACGTTTCTTCGTCGACTCCGCCGTGTTCGATCCGCGCTCACTGAAGTTGCTGGTGGACGTGATGGGCAGCGACCGTGTGATGCTCGGCTCTGACTCACCCTTTCCGCTGGGCGAGCAACGTATCGGTTCCGGTGTGATCGAGCATCCGGAACTGACCCCACAGGCCAAGTCGCTCATTCTGGGAAGCAACGCGCAGGCGTTCTTCGGGCTCTGAGGCGACTCAAGCGGCACCAAGCCCTGCTGCGAGTGATCGCAGCAGGGCTTTTTACGCGGTGATTCGGGGGGGAAGTCGCTGGCGGGAAATCGGGGGCGGGAGTCGAGGCGGCTCAGTCAAGTGCCTCTGCCTCTCACTTGACTGAGCCGAAACAGCAAACCATCAGAACCTGTAGCGCACGCCCATTTGCAATCCTTCGGGGTTTTCGTTGCGCAGCGGGCTTTCAAGGTTCCAGCTGACCGGGTAGCGCACCTCGGAATCACGGTTATGGTGAACGTACCCATACACGGCGTAGAGGTCAGTCTGTTTGTTGAGGTTATAGATGTAGGCCAGGTTGATACCGCTTGCGTCGCTCAATGCTTCGTTCTTGCGGTCATCCTTGTAGACCACGCTGAACGCAACGTTCTGGTTGCCCCAGAAGTTGTGGCGGATGCCCAACTGCAGGTCGCTTCCGTTGGACTCGAAATCAACCCAGGGGGCATAGGCGTAGTAACCGGTATAACGATGATAAACCGCCGTCAGGTCTGTGGTGCCCATGGTGTAGACCAGCGTGAAGTAGGCATCGGTCGCCTGCTCCATGGTGTGGTTATCCCACAGGTTGCGCTGGTATTTGCGGTCCACGGCGGCGGCGAAATACCACGGGCTGTCCGCCCAGTAATCGATGCTGGTGCTGTAGACCACGCCGTCGCGGCTGCCGTCGTTTTCGCCCAGGGTGGCCATGCCGCGAAATTGAAAGCCCTCGTACCGCGGGCTGATGTACATCAGCGAGTTATCCTCTCGCCACGGCGCATAAAACACCTGGACGTTATTGATCAGGCTGTAGTCGTTGCCGTACAACGGGTCGGCGTAGCCGTAGCTGTTGGCTGACGGCGTGTCCTGGCGACCCGCGCTCAGCGTCCCCCAACGTTCGGAAATGATCTGGTAATAGACTTCGCGTTTGCCGGTCGAGTCGTCGGAATGAGGGTTGTACATGGCTTCGTAGACAGCATTGAGCTTGATGTCATCGTTCACCGCCTGGGTCCACTTGAACTGAATGCGGTTGGCGCTGAGCCCCGCACCTGTCAACCGGTCCACGGTATCGCCTCCCGAATGTGCCACTTCATACGTCAGGTCAACCACCCCGGACACCTTGAACTCCGCGTAGCAAGCACCACTCAGCAAAGGAATGACGAACAATAGTTTACGCATGAAAAACTCCGGACACGGCGAAAGTGCTGGTCGGTGGCTTGTCGCCAAGCCACCGCCAGACTTTTCTTAATTATTTTTATGTTGAGGCGTCAGTTACGGCGTGTTCAGTCTCGGGCCGGCCACGGTTTGCTCGGCGCGGTGAAGCTCGGCGTGCCCAGCAACGGCGTCGACAATGCGTAGAAACCATGATTGGTGAAGACCCAGATCAAATTGCGGTCGTACTCGGTGTAGGTCCCGTGGGTCAGGTTGCCCATGGCGTAACTCGCCACGTTCTTGGTATCGAACGGCGGCACGAAGTACGCACCGATGGTTGGCTTGCCGGGCTCGCGCACATCAAATACCTGCACCCCGGCGTTGTAGAACGCGTAGGGCAGGATCCCCTCCCGCGAGATCCCCGGCTGGGTGTAGTAACCCGAACGCTTGGGCCCAAAGCTGCCTTTGCGCTGGCAATAATCGGTGAACGCAGCGTCTTTAGGTGGCATCGGGCGGGGCAGCACAGACTCGATTACCGGTTTTTTCGGGTCGCTGACGTTGACCGCGAAAATGTCTTTTTTGGCCTCGAAGCAATCCTCCGACAGCGGGTAGCCACTGAAATAGAGGATGCCGGTCTTCTCCACTTGCGAGACATCAATGTTGTCGCCCTCGGTGCCCGCTACGCTTACCGGAAACTCCAGATGGCTGACCACTTTCATGTTGTCTGCCTGGGTAATGTCCACCACATAGAGTCCCATCCCGCCCATTGCGGCATAGCCATACTTGCCGCCCTGCTCGACGGGTGTCGGAATGAACAGCGACATGCGTGCGCCCATCCATGAAGCCCGGTTGCCGGCACGCGGGTTGGCTTTGAACACGGCTTCGTGCTGTGGATCACCGACGATTTGCCCTGGCACGGTGAGCATCTGCAACAGTTTCGGGTTGCTTGGGTCCGACATGTCCCAGGACTGGTAACCGGCGTTGTACAAGTCGTTGGGGTATTCGGTCAGCGCATATTTATCGCTGGGTGCTGCGGCCACGTACATGACGTCGCCACCGAAGTAAGCCGGGATGTCGCGTACACCGGAGCCCTGCTGCTCGCCAATCGGTGCATCGGGATGCTCGATGTCGCTGGTGCGGGTGGCGATCAGTTTCCAGTCGTTGGGCAGCGGTCCGTTCATCTCATAGACCTTGAAGCCCTTGAGGTGCCTGGATTTGCGGATGGCTTCGACTTTGTCCGGTTCGCGGTATTTATCATTCAGTACGCCAAAACGCCGTACTTCGAAGGACTGGACCATGATGTTTTTGCCCAGTTTCTTGTTCCACTGCACCGTTGCTGCACCAAACATATCGTCAGGGGCGTAGGGGTTTTCTTCGGCACTCGGGCCTTCAGGGCCCCAGGTCGAACCCTTGGTGAACACCAGCTTCACGTCCTTGGGATGAGTGATATCGAAGATCTTCAGATTGCGCCGAACGTACTGGTAGAGGTAACGCTTGCCGTCGAAGTCGACGATATTCTGCCAGGTGTGGAACGGCTCGACCGTGATCGGGTAATACGCCTCGACGGTCATGTTCTTGATGTAGCTCTTGGTGTCCCAGTAATCCAGCTCACCGGCAAACGGCTCGCCTTCGTGACTGAATGGCGTCGCCACAGGGTGGGTGAACTTGCCCGTCGCTTTGTCCATGCCATAGCTGCCGGGTGCGGGCATGGCCGGGATCTTGTCCACGGACAACGCCGTCTGCTGTTTGACGAACGGATCGGTGATGTTGACCGGGGCCGAACTGTCAGCGTGGGCTGTGGACCAGAGCGCCAACATCACACATGTGGTCAGCGTGCCTTTGAGGAATGGCGCACTGGATTTGAGGGGGAGTCGCATTGTTTTCATTATTCACTCCAGGGGGTGGTGCCCGGTTGGGCCTTAGTCATTGCCAAGGGTGGTGGGTTGAAAAAACACAGGCCGGTGCCGCGCACCGTCCTCACAAAATGTCGATGGGGTAATCGGTAATCAGCCGGAAGTCGTCGAGGTTGCCCGAGCCCTGGTCGCTGTTCGCCCGATGCCAGGCTTGGCGCGCCCGTACACTCAAACCTTTGGCGGGTCCGGACTGGACGATGTAACGCACTTCCAGATTGGTTTCGTGATGTTTGCCATCGTCGCCGTAGCGCCCGGAATAAGGGCCTGTGGCGGCAATGCGGCTGCCATCGATGCCCCACCCGCGCACGTAGCGGCTCATGAAGGTCAGGCCGGGCACGCCGTAAGTCGCCAGCGACACGTCGTAACGCACCTGCCAGGATTTCTCCTGCGGGCCGTTGAAGTCGGAAAATTGCGCAGCGTTGGGCAACTGAATCGAGGCCCCCTGATCGTTGCCGTTACGACCATTGCGGTCGTTGTCGCCCACGCCCAGGTAATCGAACGGCGTGTCGCCATCGATTTTCTGCAAGCCCAACAGCCAGCGGTGTGCGCCATGGCGCCAGAAGGTCGACAGACCGACACTGGTGTTGTCGATCTCACCGGCCCTGGCCAGCCCCGTATCCAGGGTGCGATACGCGCTAAGGCCTAGCCCGAACTGATTCAGCGTGTCGATATCGGTACGGCTTTCGAGGTTGACGTAGTACTGGTTCCAGATGTCCTCGAAACGCGAGCCGTACAGGCTGACGCTGACCTGCGGCGTCAATTGATAGCTGCCGCCCAGGTAGTCTGCGGTTGGCGTCGTCACGCCGGCCATGACAGCCCACAGATCACCATCGGCATGGGTGGTGACGGGGCTGGTGGCAGCAGTGAAGTGCCCGGCCTGAACTTCAAGCCCTTCGACTTCGCGACTGATCAGTGACAAACCAGTGGCGGTCTGCGGCACGATTCGAAAATGGCTGACGCCAAACACCGGTGTCTGCGGTCGTTGTTCGCCCACCTTCAGAACGCTGTTGGACAAACGCAGCTTGAGCGCAGCGCCGACTTTGGAATAGTTGTCCGCCGGTTGGCCATCATGATGCACGGGCAAGTTGCCCGTGCCGGATTTGTCGGCGGGTGCATCCAGCTTCAAGCCCAGGTACGCAAACGCTTCTACGCCAACCCCAAGGGTGCCTTGGGTAAAGCCGGAGTTGAAGTGGCCGAGCACGCCCTGGGTCCAGTCGCGAGCGTCACGGCGACCGTCTTCCTTGCTGCGATTGAAGTAGGAGTTGCGCAGCAATACTTCAACATCACTGCCTGCGATAAACCCGTCCCCAGGTGCCGTTAGCTCAGCGCCGAATGCAGGCAGCGCGCAGGCGCTGGCCAACAACAGAACAAGGGCTCTGGTGTTATTCATGACAATCCCCAAGGTGGAAGGCGCGCCGAAACCTGATTTATCGGCACGCGCAATCGACCAGGGCAAGCCGGTGCCCGGTCAATGCATCAGCAGAAGAAAGTGCCGGACCGTCCGTGGTCAGGCATAGCCACTCAGCGTTGCAGTGGCAACGGCTTGGGCGCGTCGGTCAGTACGAGGTTTTTTTGCCGAAAGCGCAGGAAGTAGATCAGCAGGATCACCGCCAGGAACGGCACGCCGCAGAGCAAGGTCGGGGCAAACTCTTCGGTGAACAGCGTGGTGATCATGACTGCCAGCATTAGCAACAACCCGCCAAGGCTGGTCCATGGGTAGCCCCACAGTTTGAAAGCCAAAGGCTGGCCAGCCTGACGCCGACGGAAGAACAAGTGTGTGAGGAAAATCCCGGCCCAGGTGAACATTGCACCGAACATCGCAATGGACATCATCAAGGTGAAGGCTTTTTCCGGGTAGGCCAGGTACAGCAGCGTAGCCAGACCGATCCCTACCGAGGACAACAACAGTGCCGGCAGCGGCACACCTTTACTGTTCACCCGGCCAAATACCGAGGGTGCCTGACCGGCCCGCGACAAGCTGAACATCAATCGCGTGGTGATGTAGAGCTGGCTGTTCATCGCTGACAGCGCGGCGATCAGAATCACCGCGTTAAACACTGCCCCCGCATAAGGCACACCGGTCGCTGCCATCACCGTAACGAACGGGCTTTGGCCCCCGCTGTTCTGGCCCCAGGGCACAATCGCCAATACCAGCGCGATGGTCAGCAGGTAAAACACGACCAGGCGCACCACGGTGATCCGGAACGCACGCGTGACTGCGCGTTGCGGATCCTTGGCCTCGCCCGCCGCCACCGCGATCATCTCGATGCTCAGGTAACTGAAGAACGCCACAATCACCGCCACCCAGGTACCCCACCAGCCGTTCGGGAAAAATCCGCGGTCATTGGTGTAATTGGCAAAACCGATGCCGGTGTCGGCCGGAGCGCCGTACACCACATAAGCCCCCAACAGAATGAACACCACGATCGCGCACAGCTTGATCAGCGAAAACACGTATTCAATGGCGCCAAACACCTTGACGCTGAAGGCGTTGGCGATGATCAGTGCCATGGAAAACGCAACCATCCAGTAACCGCCCGGCACGTCCGGATACCAGTACTTCATGTACATCGCTGCGGCGGTGATTTCGGTACCCACGGCGAATACAATCGACGACCAATAGGCGTAGCGAATGGCGAACCCGAACCAGGGCGCCACGTAAAACTCGGCGAACGAACCAAACGAACCCGACGTGGGATGGCGCACGGTCATCTCCGCCAGACAGCCCATCAACAACAGGGCAATCAGGGCGCCGATGCCATAGCTGACCAGCACACTGGGGCCGGCAAAACCAATGGCAAATCCGCTGCCCAGAAACAGCCCGGTGCCAATGGCGCCACCAATGGCGATCATCGACAACTGGCCGCTGGTAAGGCTTTGTTTCAAGCCTTTTTCACGATCCATCAAGTGTTCGAAGGTGCTAGTTGTTTTTGTCATTGCACAATTGCTCCGAATCGGTGGGAGGGGCTCAGGTCACTGACTTGCGGGCCAGAAACTCGGGGCGATCCCATTCTTTTTGTTCGAGGATTTCTCGCAAGGCGACCACGCTGTCCCAAATATCCACATAGCGGATGTACAGCGGTGCAAATCCAAACCGCAGGATATCGGGCGCACGGAAGTCGCCAACGATGCCGCGGGCGATCAATGCCTGCATCACGGCGTAAGCTTGTTCATGGGCCAGTGACACTTGGCTGCCACGCTGTTCGCCGTCGCGCGGAGAGCGCAACTCGACGCCCAGGCCGGCCAACTGCTGATCGCACAGCGAAATGAACAGGTCGCCCAAAGCCACGCTTTTTTGTCGAAGCGCATTGAGGTCGACGTCATCGAATACCTCCAGCGCCGCTTCCAGTGCCAACACACCCAGTTGCGGCGCAGTGCCTGCGAGCATGCGGTCGATGCTGGGGTGAGGCCGGAAGTGATGATCGAAATCGAACGGTTTGGCATGTCCATGCCAGCCCGTGATCGGTTGGCGCATATGGGGAATATGACGCTCGGCAACGAACACAAATGCCGGAGCACCCGGACCGCCATTGAGGTATTTGTAGCCGCAACCCACGGCGAAGTCGGCATTAACCTCGTTCAGCGCAATGGGCATGGCACCGGCCGAGTGGCACAAGTCCCAGACCACCAGCGCGCCGACCGCATGGGCCCGCTCAGTGATGCGCGCCATGTCGTAGCGCTTGCCGGATTTGAAGTTGACATGTGTCAGCGACACAATCGCCACCTCTTCATCCAGGGCATCAAGGATGTCGTCCGGCTCGACGCAGCGTAATTGGTTGCCCGTCAATTCGGCCACACCATCGGCAATGTAAACGTCAGTTGGAAAGTTGCCGCGTTCGGCCAGAATCACCCGGCGGCCAGGCCGCAGGCGAGTGGCGGCGACCAGCACTTTAAACAGATTGATCGAGGTCGAGTCGGCAACAATGACTTCGTGGCCTTGTGCGCCAATCAACCCGGCAATTTTCGCCCCGGTACGCTGGGGTGCCGGGTACCAGTCGGCATCATTCCAGGAACGAATCAGGCCATGAGCCCATTCCTGCTTGATCACTTTCTCAATCCGCGCCGGAATGTGCGCAGGCATTGCGCCCAACGAGTTGCCGTCGAGGTAGATTTCGCCCTCAGGCAAGTCGAAACGCTCACGGGAGCTGCGCAACTCATCTCTCAGATCGAGGTCTTCAAAGTCCGCTCGGGTGCCGGGGGTGGACGTGGACATAAACGCTCCTTCTCAATTGTTCTTATACGGGTGGGGCTAACGGGCCGCTTGCTGATCGGGCCTGCAACGGGCATCGATCCTCCTTGCACTGCAAACCGGTAGACAGGCCGCTGCGAAGTGGCTTGATGCTAACCGCACACGCCATTACCCGAAAATAGAAAAGCCTGCGCCAAGTATTCTGGACTGTTATAGCTGGCGATCATCAACCGCCCCTGCGCCACGCGTTGGCTCTGATCGTCAGTTTTGTCGCGGCAGATTCTTGCCCTGGTTCGGGCATTGATGCGCAGGTCAGTCGGGGGCTACGGGATAACCCCTGCGTCGCGCAGGCGTGTGTCATCCAGCACGGTCAGGACGGGGTGTTGTCGAGGATGAACTCAATCAATGCTCGGGATGCGGCCGACAATTGTCGGTGAGGCGGGTAAATGATCGAGAATGGCCGGCTGCGCCCGCTCAGGGCTGGAAGAATTTCCACCAGTTGCCCGCTCTGCACTTTGCTGCGCACGATGAAGTCATAGGTCTGGCAAATGCCCAGACCGCTTTCGGCCAGGGAAACAATACCCAGGACATCATCCGACACTTGTACATTGGCCTGCGGTAGCCATTCGATATTTTTCCCGTCAAGGCAGAACAGCCAGGGCCCGATCTTGCCACTGCTGGGCATGATGAACGGCAGGCAAACGTGCTTGCGTAACGTTTCAAGCGTGGTGGGAACGCCGGCACGCGCCAGGTATGCAGGTGAAGCGACCAGGCATAGCCGTGCATCTTCCAGCTTGCGGCCCACCAGACCGCTATCCGGCAAATGTCCAAGACGAATTGCCAGATCGTAGCCTTCGGCGACCAGGTCGACATTACGGTTAGTGATGCTCAGCTCAACCCGCACCGCCGGGAATTGTCGGGTGAATGCACTGAGCATCGGCGGCAAACGATGATGACCGTAAGTGGTCGGCACACTGAGCCTGACGCCCCCGCTTAACTCGCCTTCCTGGCCGCGGAGGTTGCGCTCGGCTTCTTCAATCCGGGTAAAGGCAGAGCGCGTTTGTTCCAGGTACAGCTTGCCGGCATCGGTCAGGCTGAGCTTGCGGGTGGTGCGTCGCAATAATTGCACGCCAAGACGTGATTCAAGCCGGCTCAATGCACGGCTGAGCACCGAAGGCGTGGTTGCCAGGGCCACGGCAGCAGCACTGACAGTGCCCTGTTCAACCACACGAATAAAGACTTCCACATCCCCAAGATGGTCGAATCTGCGTGACATTATTATTGCTTCCAAAGTCCAAATGAATTGCATTGGCGGTTGTTTATCGCCATCTGACACATCAATAGAGTATCCGGGCAGCGGCGGCAACTGTTCGCCCGATTAACTCTGGAACCGACATGAAAACACTGACCCGTATCGCCCTGGCCGCAGCCCTCGCCAGCACCAGCCTGGGCGCCAGCGCCGGCAACGTACTTGTGGTGCTTTCCGATTCGTCGAAGCTCGATTTGAAGGACGGTAAGGTGTTTGCGACCGGTTTCTACCTGAACGAGCTTTTGCAACCGGTGAAGCTGCTGCTTGACGCTGGCCATCACGTCATGTTTGCGACTCCCAACGGCAATGCCCCGACGGTGGACAAAACTTCCATCGATAAAATGTACTTCAACAACGATGAAGCCGAACTTCAGACGTATAAGGACTTGCTTGCTCAACTGAAATTGAATCTGCCGGAACAATCACCGGTCATCAGCCTTTCCCGTGTAGAGCAGCTCGGTTATGCGCATTTCGACGCGGTGTACATTCCCGGCGGGCATGCCCCCATGCAGGATCTGCTCCACAGCCGCCCACTGGGGCGTTTGTTGAAGGACTTCCATGAGCAGGGCAAGACCACTGCGCTCGTTTGTCATGGCCCGATTGCCCTGCTGTCGACCTTGCCGGATGCCGAGAATTTCACGCGCCAACTCCAGCGTGCGAAACCGGTCAAAGGCAGTGCCGACTGGATTTATGCGGGTTACAAGATGACCGTGATCAGCAACAAGGAGGAGGAAGAAGCCAAAGGGCTGCTCAACGGTGGCGCGATGAAGTTTTACCCGCAGACCGCGCTGGAACAGGCCGGGGGGCTTTACCGCAGCAACGCTTCGAACTGGACCCCTTATGTGGTCATCGATCGCGAATTGATCACGGGCCAGAACCCGGCCTCGGCCAATCAGGTCGGCAAGGCATTGCTTGATCGGCTGAAATGACCCACCTGCGGTGACAAGCCGGTTTCGCGTCTGAATACACGGCTGAAGTGCGACTGTGCGAGTGGCGCCTCCCGTTAAAAGAGGCGCTGTAGCCGTTGATCGTCAGGCAGGCGAACGCTCACCGTCACCCGGATCCTGGCATTGAAGGGCCCTGTTGATCTCAGAAACGACCTGGCTCGTGGCGTCTTCGAGGGTTCCTTCATTACGGCATAACACCCAGCCGTGCTCTGCTACCGCTCGCTCGAACGCGGTGCTGCATGCGGCATGTTCTTCCAGTGAGTGCAGTACCGTGCTGCTCAGACCGCGGGTTCGTGCCGCTGCCCTCGCCCATGAAATCTCAGGGCTCGTGACAACCCCGACATGCAGGTCTGGCACCTGCACGTGTCGGTCCATGTTCAACTGCAGAATGTCTGCAAACGGGACAATCCGGCGAAATGCAGCATCCGAGGGGTACCAGCGATCGATCAGGATGATGCAGCCGAGGGGCTGCTTGGCCAGCACGTGTCGGGTCATCCAGGCACGGCTATGCGCCAGGCGTTCACACACCTGCCACTCCAGCTCCGGGGCGGGGTTTCTGACAAGCCTGTTGACGAGGGCCATTGTTTCAGCCCTGTAGGGGTCGCTTTTTTTCTCGCAAAGCCGGATCACTTTGTTGTTGCCAGCCCTCAGTACTTTCGTAACGGCTTCCAGCAGTGTGGTTTTACCGGTGCCTTTGGGCCCATCCAGAGAAACAAACAGCGGACGATTCATTCTTCCCTTAACAATTGATTGACGGTTTCTATGCCCGGAGCATTCACTGGAAATGCTGAGTGCGACCCGGCGAATCGAGTGGGTGCAGGGATTGCACTGGGGAAACTTACGCTGCAGCTGACGGCAAGGTCAATGATTGGCGCATTACGCCCGGGGCGCGGGTAGCTGGGGCGTGCGCCGTGAGATGGATTTGCCCGTGACTTCTGCCTTCGCGGCCCCACACGTTCTTTGGCCTGAGCGGTATCGGTACCGGTAACTAGACCCGGAAATTGCCGCGAACTTCGACACTTCAGGAACCCTTCAACGGCGCATGCGGCAACTCGATCTGTGCGAAGAGGCCGCCGCCCTTGCGGTTTTGCAAGAGCAGGTCTCCGCCGTGCTTGCGTGCGATTGCCCGCGCGGAGGACAGGCCAAGCCCTACGCCACCGGTATTGCGGTTGCGTGAGGGTTCCAGGCGGAAGAACGGGACGAATACATTCTCCAGCTCCGACTCGGGAATCCCCGGCCCTTCATCGCTGACTTCGATGCGCACCGTGCGCAGGTCATTGATCAATTCAATGCGCGGATGCCGGGCATACTTCACGGCATTTTCCAGCACGTTGGCGGTGATTCTTTTGATGTCGACCGGGCGGCCGAAATACACCAGGTGGGCGGGCCCTGAAAAATCGACGACGATGCCCTGATCGCTATAGTCATCGATCACCGTTTGCAGCAATTCAGAGAGGTCGAAGCTGGTGGCGGGTTCCTGACGGGCCTCATCGCGAAAAAAGCCCAGCGCGTAGTTGATCATCGATTGCATTTCATCGGTGTCGCGGATCAGCTTGCGTTGTTGATCGATGTCCTCAAGAAATTCACATCGCAGACGTATGCGGGTCAGTGGCGCCCGCAAGTCATGGGAAATGGACGCCAGCATGTGCGTACGTTCGGCAATGAACTGCTGAATTTTCGCTTGCATGGTGTTGTAGGCAATGATCGCCTGGCGAATTTCATGGGGCCCCTCGACTTCAATGGCCGGTGCGTTCAAGTCTGTGCCAAAGCGCTGCACGGCATTGGTAAAGCGCTGAAGGGGGTCAGCCAGTTGCCGTGTGGCGAACCAGGCAACCAGCCAGGTAGCCACCAGCCCCAGGGCAATTACCACGGCAAAGCGCAACGCTGAGCTCATTCCCCAGCTCCGTTGCGGAGGGGTAAACGACAACCAGCTGTTGTCGCTCAATTGCAACAGCATGACATAGCGTGCCTGCGGGCTTTTGGCGGGCCAGTTATCGGGCTGAAAGACTTCTATCTTGTGCCGGGCGCCCTCCAGCAACTCATGCAGAACCGGCGAGTTGTTCAGGTCTATCGAGGTGCCCGGCCCCGGAAGCTCGAAATCACCTCGGTGCGGGCTCCAGAACACACCCAGGGTGGGATTGCTCGCAGCGGCGGCCAATTGTGGCCGTATGTGCGCCGGGGCCGCCTGGATGATGCGGGTCGTGGCCGCGACCTGATCCAGCAAGCCGATTTGATCGACGGGCGGTTTTGCCCAGACGCCCGCGACCTGGACAAACAGGGCATAGAGCAAGAGCGAAGCCAGCATCGCCGTGACAATGGTCAGGGCAATCCGGCGTCGAAGCGTGTCAACGTGGGGAATCAGCCTCATCATGTTCGCGTCACCTTGGCGTCAAACATGTACCCGCCATTGCGCACGGTCCGAATCAGGTCCGGGCGCTTGCTGTCCGACTCTATTTTTCGTCTCAGGCGGCTGACCTGCACGTCAATGCTGCGATCAAAGGCTTCGTGGTTCTGCCCGCGGGTCAGATCGATCAATTGTTCCCGGGTGAGGATGCGTTCGGGGTGCTCAAGGAAGACCACCAGCAGATCGAACTCACCGCCAGAGAGCGGAATCATGACATCGGCAGACGAGCGCAACTCGCGACGGGTAACGTCCAGTTGCCAGCCCGCAAAGTGGATCACCAGCCGCGCGTCTTCATTGCGCGGAACGACCGGATCACTGGCCCGACGCAGTACCGCCCGCAGCCTGGCCAGTAATTCGCGAGGATCAAAAGGTTTGGTCAGGTAGTCATCGGCACCCAGCTCCAGGCCTACGATGCGGTCACTCAACTCGCCCATGGCGGTCAGCATCACAATCGGGATGCCGGTGTTGAGGCGTAGTTTCTGGCACAGGCTGAGCCCGCCTTCGCCGGGAAGCATGAGATCGAGAATGATCAGGTCCGGCCGCTGACGCCCAATGGCCGCCCACATGGCTTCGCCGTGGGTGGCCAGTTCGACGTCATAAGCATGCAAAAGAAAGAACTTCTCCAGCAGCAATAGGATTTCTACATCGTCGTCGACGATCAGTAACCTGCTCACATTCAGCGGTCCATGGGCAAAAGGGAGGGTATCTAAAACCATTCTGCAGCCAAGGTCATATATTTCAATCGAGAAACATCTTTGCCCGGCGGACATCAACCAGACATCTCCCGGCAAAACCGCTCATGCACACTGCAGGCACTTCATTGCGGGATGCTCTCGATGCCGACCTTTAGCGACAAGGCCCAAAGCGCTGGTGCTTTTATTCTGAACCAGCGTACCAGCAACGTCTGTGGCACCGGCCCGGTACTATTCCAGGAGTCTCGACTGGCACTTTCCAGCGACCTGGACCGTATCGTTCTGGTCCGCTACATCGAGCACTACAGCCCGGAGTGCGAACAGTGGGTGGAGTACTCCCATTCGGTATCCGTTGCCGAACTTACCCAATGGTTAATGGCCAACGGTCAATTGAACGTCGTCAGTTCTGATGGCAGCGCAGGCGCCTGAGGACTGCGAACAACACCCATGACACCCCTCCTCTCAGGAATGCCGATTACATGCCAAGAAACCGCTCACTGCCGCTACTGATGGCCCTGGCGATGTCGCTCACCGCGTGTGCGAACAAAACCGTTGCGCCCGAAGAATATTCGGGGTTTTTGCAGGATTACAGCAAGCTCACCGAGAAACAGGTGGCGTCAGGGCAAAGCGTACTGTCCTGGGTAGACCCGACGCTTGATATCAAACACTACACCCGTGTGTATATCGAGCCGAGCCAGCTTCATACGCAGCAACAGCCCACTGAACGGCGTTCAAAGGCCATGCTTGCGGACATTCGTCATTATTACGATGCCGCCCTCAAGCACGAGTTAGGCAAAGTCATGACGGTTGTCACCACCCCGGGGCCCAACACATTGATCGTCAAACCCGCCATTATCTCGGTGTCGGCCTCCACCCAGAGTTTGCGGTTTTATGAGTGGTTGCCCGTGACCCTGCTCGCCGCCGGAGTCAGTACCGCCACCGGCATCCGTGACCAGGACACGGTGATTACCACCGAAGTCGCGGTGCTGGATGCCACCAATCAAGTCGTAGTCGCGCAGGTAATCCGCAAAGGAACCGGGTTGACGCTGTCAAATGACAAGCAGGCGATGACCCTGGATGATTTCAAACCGGTACTCGACGGCTGGGCCTGCGACATGCGCCTGGCCTATTTGTCCGGCAAGTAATCGATCCAGAGTCAGCCTGACCTCAGCCGTCCATCATCGTGGCTGGCAGTCTTGACCCTCCCGTGTACACAGCTCCCAGCCACCGCCCAATGCTTTGTAGAGGCTGACGATGGCAAGCCGCTGGTTGGTGCGCGCGATGGTCAGGGCGCGGCGGCTGGTAAAGTCGGATCGTTCGGCTTCGAGCACATCCAGGTAAACACCCTCGCCTTCGGAAAACTGTAAACGGGCAAGCCGTGCCGCCTCACGGTTCGCCGTTGATGCCTGCAGACGCAGCTTCAGTGTGCTGCCCGCGGCGCTATTGGCCTTGAAGGCGTTATCGGTTTCCTGCAGGGCACGCAAGACCGTCTGGTCGTAAACGATCAATGCTTCTTGGGCCCGCGACTCACTGGCGGCGATCCGGGCGCGCACGCGGCCAATATCGAGCAGGTTCCAGCGAATCATCGGGGCGATGAAGCTGGACTGCGTGCCCCCGCTCCCCAAGGCGTCGAGACTTCCCGCGACAAAGCCAATCGAACCTTGCACCTGGATCTCGGGGTACAGACCGGCGGTTTCAACCCCGATCCGGGCTGTCGCCGCCGCAAGCGCCCGTTCGGCGGCGGCAATATCGGATCGGCGGGCGAGCAGTCCGGCAGGATTGTCCACCGCGATCGTACGGATGGTCAGCGCTTCACGCTGCGGTGGGGTGGCAGGCAGCTTGAACAGTTGCGGGGCTTCCCCAAGCAGAATGGCCAGGGCGTTGACCGAGGTCGCCCGCCGCCGCTCCAGTTCGGGCGCTACCGCCTCGACACTGCGCAACAACGACTCGGCGCGGAGCCGGTCGAGTTCGGTGGCAGACTGCGCGCTCACCCGACGCTCGACCATCTCCAGGCTTTCACGCTGGCTACGGCTGATGTCGTTCACCACGGCCAGTTCAGCCTCAAGACCACGCAGTTCAAACCAGGTGGCGGCCACCTCGGCAGCGACGCCCGCCTGTACACCGCGCAACAGCGCTTCGCGAGAGCCCGCGTGGGCCCTGCCCGCTTCCACGGACCTTCTGACTCGCCCGAAGAGATCGATTTCCCAGGAGGCGTCGAGTGCGCTGCGGTAGGTTTCGTTCTGCCGAGACTGGCCTGGCGACGTTTCGACGTCACTGCCACGACGGTTCTCATAGCCCAGCGCGGGCCCCCCGCGAGGCAGAAAACCCTGTCGGCTTTCGCGCAACATGGCCTGTGCCTCTTCGAGCCGTACGGCAGCGATGCCGATGTCGAGATTTGCCACCAGCGCCCGCTGTATTAAAGCCGTGAGCGCGGGTTCGTCGAAGACCCGCCACCACTCGACCTCGACATTCCCCGGGGCCAGCCCCGCCGGGAGCTCGCCAAAGCTCGCCGGAAACTGCGACGACGGCTGCGAAGGCGGTGTGTAGTCGGGCCCCACGCTCATGCATCCAGCCAGCAGGATCAGCGCACTTAGCGGGAGCATTACCGTTCGATAGGTGTTCTTCATGATGCGCTCTCCTCACCGCGGGTCGCCGTTGTTGTCGACCTGTGCTGCGCGAAGCGTGCTGACAGGCAGCGTACCACCCCATAAAACACCGGTGTCAGGAACAACCCGAACAGCGTCACGCCGAGCATGCCGGCGAAGACAGCAATGCCCATGGCCTGGCGCATCTCCGCCCCGGCGCCACTGGCCAACACCAGCGGTACAACGCCGGCAACGAACGCCAGTGAGGTCATCAGGATCGGTCGCAGCCGCAGTCGACACGCCTCGACAACGGCCTCCAGCGCGGTTGCGCCTTCGGCTTCACGGCTTCGCGCAAACTCGACAATCAGGATGGCATTCTTGGCGGCCAGACCGACCAGCACAATCAACCCGATCTGAACGAACACGTTGTTGTCGCCGCCCACCAGCCACACGCCAATGATCGCGCTCAGCAGACACATCGGGACGATCAGCATGACCACCAGAGGCAGCAACCAGCTGTTGTATTGCGCGGCAAGGATCAGATAAGCGAGCAGCACGCATAGCGGGAAAATGAACAGCGCCGAGTCGGCGGCGAGCTTTTGCTGATACGTCAGGTCGGTCCACTCCAGGCTCATGCCTTCAGGCAGCACTTCCTGCGCCAGGCGCTCCATGGCGGCCACCGCCTGCCCCGAACTGATGCCCGGCATCGCGCCGCCCGTGATATCGGCCGAAGGATAGCCGTTGTAGCGAATCACCCGGTCCGGTCCG
Source organism: Pseudomonas sp. D1HM (assembly GCF_019266105.1). Taxonomy (NCBI): domain Bacteria; kingdom Pseudomonadati; phylum Pseudomonadota; class Gammaproteobacteria; order Pseudomonadales; family Pseudomonadaceae; genus Pseudomonas; species Pseudomonas sp. D1HM. The sequence goes on from NZ_LRMN01000006.1 coordinate 265,402, forward strand.
GAACCTGGCGTGACCGTGACAAACGAGGATAAAGGCAGCATGTCCCCGGCAGCGTTGCGCACCTGCAAGCGGGTAATGGCTTCGGCTTGCATTCGGTGCTCGGTATCCGCCTGGGCCATCACTTTGTAGGTGCGGCCGAAGCGGTTGAAGTCGTTGACATACAGCGAGCCCAGATAGACCTGGAGCGCTTCGAACACATCCGCCAGCAGGACACCCTGGCTTTTGACCCGGGTCCGGTCGATAACCACGTCGAGTTGCGGGGCATTGACATCAAAACTGGTCATGAGGCCGGCCACCAGCCCTGATTCAGAGGCTTTGGTCATCAGGATATGGGTCTGTTGGACCAGGGCTTCGAGCCCGGCCCCGCCGCGGTCTTCAATCTGCATTTTGAAGCCACCGGTGGCGCCAAGACCGGGCACCGGGGGTGGCGGGAACACGCCGAGAAAACCGTCCGGGAGGCTGCTGAATTGCGCTTGCAGACGGCCCGTGATCGCGTTCGCGGACAGATCGGGCGTCGTTCGCGCTTTGAACGGATCAAGCATGATGAACATCACCGCCGCGTTGGGCACATTGACGAAACCGTTGATCGACAGCCCCGGGAAGGCGACAACGCTTTCGACACCCGGTTCGGCCAGCGCGATCCGGGTCATCTGCTTGACGACTTCTTCGGTTCGATCCAGCGATGCCGCATTGGGTAACTGGGCGATCGCCACCAGGTAATATTTGTCCTGCATCGGCACGAACCCCGGGGGCACAGACTGGAACATAAAGAAGGTCAGCACGAGCAGTCCGCCATAGACCACCAGCGCCCCGCCCCGGCGTTGCAAAACCTTGCGCACCGTCTTGCTGTAAGCGTCAGGCGCACGCTGGAAGGGTCGGCTCAGGGCTTGCAACACACGATCAGCGCGCCCCCGCAGACTGTTCGGATCAAGCTCGATAGCCTCGCGACGGCGTCGTAACAGCATGCCGGCCAGCGCCGGACTGAGGGTGAGCGAGTTGACCGCCGACAGGAGGGTCGAGATCGCGATGGTCAAGGCGAACTGACGATAGAACTCACCCTGCAGTCCGCTCAGGAATGCGGTCGGAATGAAAACGGCGGCCAGCACCGAGGTGATCGCAATGATCGGGCCGGTGACCTCGGCCATCGCGCGCTTGGCGGCTTGCGTGGGCTCCTCGCCATTGTCGATGTGACGCTCTACGTTTTCAACCACCACGATGGCGTCGTCCACCACGATCCCGATCGACAGCACCAGGCCAAACAGCGACAACGTGTTGAGCGAAAAACCCAGCAAATGCATGACCGCGAAGGTCCCGACCAATGACACCGGCACTGCCATCAGGGGGATAAGCGAGGCCCGCCAGTTACGCAGGAACACCACGACCACGATTACCACCAGCAGAATCGCTTCCAGCAGGGTGATCGCAACCGACTCGAGGGACGCCTGGACGAAGACTGTCGGGTCATAGGCGATGCGCGAGACAAGTCCTTCCGGGAAGTGGGTTTCAAGCCGCTGCATGGTGTCGCGTACCGCCCGGGAAACATCCAGTGCGTTGGCGCCAGGACTCTGAATGATCTGCAGCGCAACGGCCGGTTCGCCGTCAAGCAGGCTGCGCAGGGCGTAACCATCAGCGCCCATTTCGATGCGGGCGACATCGCGCAAACGTGTGACCTGCCCTTCGCTGCCCGTACGAATGATGATGTCGCCGAACTGCTCCTCGTCGGTCAATCGCCCGAGCGTGTTCACCGTCACCTGGAATGCCGCACTGGAATTGGGCGCCTGGCCCACGGAACCGGCGGCGACTTGCACGTTCTGTTCGCGCACGGCGGCAATCACGTTGCCGGCCGTCAGCCCGCGTGCGGCGATCAGATCCGGATCGAGCCAGAGCCGCATGCTGTATTCGCCGGCGCCCCAAACCAGGACGTCACTGATGCCGGGGATGCGTGACAACTCATCGCGCACCTGAAGGTACGCGTAATTGGAAATAAACAGCGGGTCGAAGCGCTTGTCGGGCGACAGCAGGTGAACCACCATCAGAATGTCCGGCGAGGTTTTCTTCGTGACGATGCCCTGGCGCTGTACCTCTTCAGGCAAACGCGAGAGCACGCGCGAGACCCTGTTTTGCACCTGGATCTGGGCCATATCGGCATCGGTGCCCTGCGCGAAGGTGACTGTCAGGGTCATCTGGCCATCCGTCGCCGACTGCGACGACATGTACAGCATGCCCTCGACCCCGGTAATTGCCTGTTCCAGTGGCGCTGCCACCGTGTCAGCAATGACCTTGGGGTTGGCGCCCGGGTAGGCGGCGGTCACTTGCACGGTTGGCGGGGTGACTGCCGGATATTCGCTAAGCGGCAACTGAAAAAATGCAACGATTCCAGCGATCATCATCAAAATCGAAAGGACGATGGCAAACACCGGGCGATCAATAAAGAAGCGTGGAAAATTCATTTCGCGGCCCCCACGGTTTGCTGCACCGCAACGGGTGTACCGTCAATCGCGACAGGCTGCGGCGTGACGTGCATGCCCGGGCGCACCAGCCCCTTGACGACGATGCGCTCGCCCGGCTGCAGGCCGTGCTCGATCACGCGTAAACCGTCGAGCATGTTGCCGGTTTCGACAGCGCGGTATTGGGTCGTATCGTCCTTGTCGACCACCAGCACATAACGGCTGCCCTGGTGGGTACCGATCGACTGATCGGAGACCAGTACCCTGGCTTGCGGCGCCCCGGTCTCCAGTTTGACCCTGACAAACAGTCCGGGGGTCAATTGCCCGTCGGGGTTATCGACTACCGCGCGGACCCGCATGGTTCCGGTCCCGCGGTCCGCGGTGTTGGAGATGAAGTCGAGGCGACCGGTCCGTGAATACGTCGCGTCGGTGAGCAGCGCTACCCTGACCTTTGCCGGCCGGGCCCCATAGGGCCTGGCGTTGCTCCGGCCCTGGGCAAGGGAGTGTAGATAGGTGCGTTCATCGACATCGAAATAAACATGCAAAGGATTATTCGACACGATGGTCGTGAGCGGTGTCACGCCACTGGCGACGTAATTGCCCTCGGTGACGAGGGTCTGGCCCACACGGCCACTGATCGGGGCCGTGATGCGGGTGAAACTCAGGTCCAGTTCGGCAGCCTCCAGTGCGGCCTTTGCGGCGTCGACCTGTGCCCTGCTGGCATTGAGGGAGGCTGTTGCGGTGTCGAGTCGATCACGGGCGACAACCTTCTGCGCGAACAGCCGTTCGGCCCGCGCATATTGCGCCTGGGCCAGCTTCGATGCTGCTTCGGTTTCACGCAGGTGAGCCGCAGCGGCGTTTATCGCGGCCTGAAACACCCGGGGATCGATGACAAAAAGCTTGTCGCCTTTGTTGACAAAACGGCCCTCCGGAACACTGACGTCCTGAATGTAGCCGGCGACCCGCGGACGCAGCTCAACCCGCTTGATCGCGGTCAATGAACCGGTGAACTCAAAAAACGGTGTCACCGGACGAACGCTCACCGAGGCCACCGGCACGCCCGGTGGCTGCGCGGGAGTGGCGGTAGACGCCGTCTCCCTGCATCCGGTCATAGTGAGCGCGACGCTTATCGCCGCAGTGATCAGGATGACGGGTTTTACTTTCATTGTTTTGCCCTTCGCACGGGAGTCGACATGGTTTGCATGTACTTATCCGACTTCCCACTCTTGGAAGGTCAAGCAGTTTTTCAGTCTCAACGGCGGGGGTTTTGCACAAAACCAACCCCCCTCCCCATCCATAACCGCAGGACGGGAGGGAGGTGCACGTGCCGGGATCAGCTCCGGGCTTTGCTCAGGCGGGTGAACAGCTCGGTGGGGACTTTTTTGCCGTTGGCGGTGTACTGGTTGCTCCTGAACGTGTAGACCTCGCCTTCGGACAGGTAACCATCGCTGTTGGTGTCCATTGCTTTGAATTCCTCAGCGCCTTTCGGGGCCACGGCCAGGAGTTCTTTGAGCGATACCCGGCCATCACCGTTGGTGTCGGTACGGGTGAAGGACGCATCGCCGCACTTGCCTTCCCCGCACTTGCCTTCAGCCGCGGCGGACTTGCCACTGGCTTCGCTGGCCCCGCACTTGCCTTCTCCACACTTGCCTTCGGTGGTCGTGGCCTTGTCAGTGGCTTCACTGGCACCACATTTGCCCTCACCACACTTGCCTTCCCCGGTTTTGTCCGCTGCGGCCAATTGATAGCCCTGAGGCAGGGGTTCTGCGGCAAAGGCTGCAGATGACGCCAGGCTCATGCCACCGGCTAATGCGATAGCGGCCAGGCCGAGGGTGTTTTTATTCGAAAACGGGATACGGTACATAGTGTTTCTCCAGAAGCTGTGTGCGGCCAGGCCGCGGGTCGTGCCACAAGGGCTGGGCTGCCCTAAGGGAAGCATCCGGCGAAGAGGTAAACCGGGAGTTGCGCAGCGACATGCGCGCCAACAACCTTCACTTCGATCGGGCAACTTCATTCGGGCGAGACCATTTAGCCGCAGCCATGTATCCCTGATGTATCCCGTGGCAAACGCATTTGTAAGCCAACCCCGGGATACGTCCCCCCGATACACCGCGATACAAAGGCAGGGCCGCGCTTGCTTGATAGAAGACACGGTCACGCCTCCACCACGCCGACGACGGCCTGCTCATGCAGCTGGTCCAGGAGCACCCGTGCATCGGCCATGAAGCGGGGCAAATCTGTCGCGCTGGCCTCCCCGGCCAGACCCTGCAACTGCGCCTGACCATCCAGTTCAGGGAATTGCTCGATTCGCTGCAGCAGACGCCATGCCAGCGGACTGAGTTCGCAGAACCGCACCTGCCCTGCCGGCAAGCGCCGGATCAACAGTAAGGTTGGCTGCTCCGGCGCTACGTCCGGCAGGTGCCCGGGCCCGAGGCGGTGTACGGCCCAGGTGTAGGCCAGCGGCCAGGCGAGCGGTGATAGCCTGAGCGGGCGATCAAGCATGTGCTCGATATTGCCCGCCTGAAACGGCGGCGCTTCGAACTGTTGCAAGGCCATTTCCACCCACTCGTAATGGGCGAGCTCAGGCAGGAACGGGTACCCGGCTTGTGCTTGATCTGACGACACCTCCAGGCAGGCGACAAATGCCACAAACTCCTGCGCGATTTCACCGAAATACGGTGTTTTCGCCCGGTGCTCACGCAGGAATCGTCGTATCAGGTCACGCCAGCCAGCCTCACCCAGCACCGCAATCAGCACCGGAAATGTTCCACCCAGCACGCCCGACAGGTTGTTGAATACCAGGTCGAGGTAGATGCTCGCCCTCGCGGCATCCATCCCCGCAGGCGGTGCATGGCGGTCCGGGTCGCGCAGGTAACGGGTCAACGCAAGCTGCTGGCTGTGCAAGTCCGGCGAGATGTCAACCATTGGAGGCCTCCCGCACCCGCGCATTGGCCTCATCTTGCAGCCGCCGGATGGTATCCAGCTCGGCGACCAGCGCTGCGTAAGGAGGGAAATTGAAATCGCGCTCGAGCAGTGTCGGCTTCGTCCCAAAGAGCCCATAGGCTTGCGCCAGCAGCGACCAGACCACGGGTTTCACCGCAGCGCCATGACTGTCGATGATCAAGTCGTCGGCTTCGTCATAATGTCCGGCCACATGCATGGCGATCACCCGGCCGGGTTCCACGCCCGCCAGGAAAGCCTTCGGGTCAAACCCGTGATTCACCGAGTTGACGTACACATTATTGACGTCGAGCAAGAGGTCGCAGTCGGCTTCGCGCAGTACCGCATTGGTGAAGGCCAGTTCATCCATGTCCTGATGGGCTGCGGCGTAGTAGGAGACGTTCTCCACCGCCAGCCGGCGCCCGAGGATGTCCTGTGCGCAACGGATCCGCGCCGCGACATGAAAAACCGCCTCTTCGGTGAATGGCAACGGTAGCAGATCGTACAGATGCCCGTCGTCGCTGCAGTAGCTCAGGTGCTCGCTGTAAAACGGCACGTTGAAACGGTCGAGAAACCCGCGAATCTGCTGCAAAAAGTCTGTATCGAGCGCAGCACTGCCCCCGAGCGACAGGGACAGGCCGTGGCACGACAGCGGGTAGCGTTCGGCAAGCGACTGCAGTGCGTCACCGTGAGCGCCACCGATGCCGATCCAGTTTTCCGGGGCCACTTCCAGAAAGTCGAAATCACCGCTGGGGGCGTCACGCAGCATGTTCAGCAGTGCACGGCGTAGTCCGAGCCCTGCGCCTGCCGGCACGGAGGGTGAGTGAGTTGTTCGCATACCTTGAATACTCCGATTCTGTATCAGGAAAATGAGCTCCCGAGCGTTACTTCTCGCTCAAGGTCTTCGCCAACCTGAAATATCGTGCGATGAGCGCGTCCAGGCTCAGCTTTCCTGCGCCGGTAAAGAACAGCGGCACGAGCGCCACAAGGTAAATCAGAGGCAGTTTGTAGTTGCCGTAGCCTGTGTTGCTGATGGCGTAGCCCCGGGCCAGTTCGCTGAATGTCGACCAATCGGCTGGCCAGTGGACGGTTGCGGTCGCCACGAGCGTGACCACGATCAGGATAAAGGCCGAGAGACGTGTTCCCAGGCCTGCAAGCAAGGCAATGGCGCAGAGCAGCTCGGCCCACATCGAGAGCTGCCAGTTCAGCGTCGCCGGGACATGGTTGAATGGAAAAGGAAAAGCGGACTGGATGTCCTGGAACCAATTTTCGCCGTTCCACTTTTGCAGGCCAGCCTCGAAAAACTCCCACGCCAGGAACACTCGCAGACTGAGGGGGGCAACCCAGCCTGCGGCGCGATCAAGGTTCAGGTGAAGCCACTTCAGGGCGGATGTAGGGGTTGCGTGCATGGTTTGATCCTCTGTGATCGGTTCGGATTCGGGCTAGGCCGCAGCCCTTGCCGGTTGCTGGCGGCGTTTGTTGGCCTGGGCCAACTTGCCCACCAGGCGAATGGCGACTGCGGCACAGACCATGCCGAACGGCAGGACGTACCAGGCACTCATGGGGATGCGTTTGAAGTTGGCGTAGGCGAACACGGCAACGATGATCCACAGGCCGGTGGTATGCAGGACCTTCCAGCCCTTCGCTCCCAGCAGCTGTGCCGGACCTTTGAACGAGGTGATCGCCATGAGCAGAATGAATCCATAGGCGACCGTGCCCGGGGTGTTGTCGATGACCGAGCGCATCGGCCAGAACCCGGTGTTCAGTTGCCCGTAGGCATAGATCAACAGCGCATGTACGGCATGGGAAAAGGCGAAGGCCAGCCCGATAAAACGTCGCTCGCGCACCAGGGCTTTAGTGACGGGCGAAGGGATCAGGACAGCAAAGGCCGAGGCGGTAAAAGCCGTGAGAAACAGGACAAAGGATGAGCGTGCAGTGGCGCGAATGGCGCTGCGCAGTCCCTCGATCAGGTCTGGCTGCAGCGCCACGGCCAGCGCGCTCATTATCAGGATGAACACTGCAAGCAGGCTGAACAGAGGCCAGACTTTGAAGGGTTGGGGCGTCATGGCAAAACTCCTGTGGCAATGGCCTTTGCCATCCGGGGCGTCCGGATGGCCAGCCGACCGTTGGGAGTCTTGCAAGTGCGTGTATGCCCGTGATGTCTGAAACCCGCCGTTGTGCAATGTTGTGTGTGCACGGTAGCGGTCGATACAGTTCCATACAAAAGCCGCTGCGGTATTACCGGGCCGTCAGACGCAACGTCACGCAGAGTCCCCCGCCCTCGCGGTTGCTCAGGGTCAGCGAGCCACCAATGGCCTCGGCCAATTGCTGGGCGATTGCCAGCCCCAGGCCGGTACCGCCGGTACTGCGGTTGCGGGAGTTCTCTACGCGATAGAACGGTTTGAGGACTTCGTGCAACACGTCCTCGGAAATCCCCGGGCCACGATCCAGCACCTTGATCGACAGGCCGGCAGGGCTCTGCCCTTCCACCCGCACTTCGGCGGCACCGGAGAACTTCACTGCGTTGTCCACCAGGTTCACCAGAATCCGGCGCAGGGCATGGGGACGGGTGTCGATGATTGCGCCACTTTTCCCGGCCAGGGTCACGGCCTTGCCGGTGTCCTGATAGTCAAAAACCAGACTGTCCAGGAACGAGTCGAGATTGATCCGGCAACTGGCCTCGGTCGCTCCATGAATACTGCGCGCATAGGCAATGCCCTCACGCACCAGGTGCTCTATTTCATTGAGGTCATGGACCAGTTTGTCCTTCTCGACCGAATCGTCGGCAAACTCCGCGCGCAGCTTCATGCGGGTAATCGGCGTTTGCAGGTCATGGGAGATGGCCGCGAGCAGTTGCATGCGTTCCTTGAGGTAGGCCGCGATGCGTTCCTGCATGGTGTTAAAGGCCTTGGCCGCATGTGCCACCTCGGTGGGGCCACTCTCATCCAGGCGCACCGGATGCGCATTGGGGTCGAGATTTTCGACCGCCTCGCTCAGCCGGGTCAGTGGCCGAACGGCAATTCTGACGGCGAGCCAGGTGCAGCCAATCATCAGCACGAACTGACCGAACAGGACAATAGGCAGCCAGGGCGACAGTGGCATCATCGCGGGCCAGACGTCGAGGGTGACGGGGTTGCCGTCGCTCAACTGCAACTGCGCCTGGAAATGTTGCCGGGGGCCGGGAATTTCCTCGAACGTCAACGCATAGTCATGGCCGAGGGCGTCTTTGATCGAGTGTACGGCGATCGGCAGATTGTCCCGGTCCATGGGCACACCGGGGTCGCGCTCTTTCAACAGATAGCCGTAGTTAGTGCGCCGCAGGCGCTCGAGCCAGCCCGGGCGCTCAGCCGCGGGCAAACGGTCGAGAATGGCGATGGAGGTCGAGACGTCGGTTTCGAGGTTGCCCAGCATCATCGACTTGGCGCTCTCGTAGCGCTCGTAATACTGGGCACCGAATGACAGGGCCTGCGCGAGAATCAGGCCGACTAGAAAGATCAAGGACAGACGTGAGGCCAGCGTGCGCGGCCAGTGCAGCACGCGATTCATGGTTGCTCCGGCAGGATTTCGACGGCAAAGGTGAACACGTAACCCTCACTGCGCACCGTCTTGATGTAGGCCGGGTCACGGGCGTCATCCAGCAAGCGCTGACGCAGACGGCTGACCAGCAGATCAATGGAGCGATCGAACAAATCGGCGTCGCGACCCTGGGTCAGATTGAGCAATTGATCGCGACTGAGTACCCGTTGTGCGTGATCGAGGAAAACCCGCAGCAGACGGTATTCGGCCCCGCTCAGGGCGACCAGGGTGTCGTCCTGGTCAAGCAGGTGGCGAGCGGTGGTATCGAGACGCCAGCGACCGAACCCCAACAGCCGGCCGCTCTCGCTGACCACCAGATTGGGCGGCAGCATTCGCGTGCGCCGGAGTACGGCGTTGATTCGTGCGAGTAACTCACGGGCAGAGAACGGCTTGCTCAGGTAGTCATCGGCGCCCATCTCCAGGCCGATGATGCGGTCGGTTTCATCGTTGCGCGCGGTCAGCATCAACACCGGCGTCTTCTTGTGCTTGCCGGCCCGCAGTTCGCGGCACAGCAAGAGACCGTCATCGCCCGGCATCATGATGTCGAGCACGATCAGGTCAACCTGATTGGCGTCCAGAAAAGCGCGCATTTGGCGACCGTCTGCCACCACCGTGGTGCGCAATCCGTTTTTCGTCAGGTAGTTGCCCACCAGTTCTCTGATCTCGCGATCGTCATCGACGATTAACACATGATCGACGTGTTCCATCCCTTCAACCTCTCAATGTGTGCAGTCACCCAGCATAACGAGGCACGAGGCATCTGCCCGCCGGGCTTTGTATGGCAGTGTATCGAGCGCCCCCTGGATACACGCAGATGCAAATCCCGGCCTGATCGGTTCGCTCGGACCGTCGACCCCGCGGGCCGTCATGCCCACGACTCAGCGAGGGAGCTGCTGCGGCACCTGATCAGCACTGCCGGTGTTAGCCTCCTCCAGCAATGTCTGGATCAGGTGCTCCTGAGTGTCATAGCCCCCTTCGCCAAAGTGGCTATAACGCAGTTGCCCCCTGGCGTCGATGAGGTAGTGCGCGGGCCAGTACTGGTTATCATAGCTATTCCAGATCGCGTAATTATTATCGATGGCCACCGGATAGGTGATACCGAGCTTGCGTACCTGATCCCTGACATTGTCGACGATCCGCTCATAGCCGTATTCCGGGGTATGGACGCCGATGACCACCAGGCCGTCCTTCTCGTACTTCCTCGCCCAGTCTTTCACGTAAGGCAGCGTGCGCTGGCAATTGATGCAGTCGTACGTCCAGAAATCCACCAGCACCACTTTGCCCTTGAGCGATTCACTGCTCAGTGCCGGCGAGTTGAGCCATTCGACCGCGCCAGATAACGACGGCATGGCGCGCTGTGCAGGAGCAAGGTGCATGTCGGCCCTGCCCTTGCTGACCAGGTAATCGAGCATGTGCGGTACGGCAGTCAGAACCCCATTCTCGATACGACTGACGCTTTCGGATGAGGTGCCAGCCAGCAAGGTTTTGTCTGCACCGGTGAACATCACCGTTGCTGCAGCCAGTACCGCGACTCCGGCCCCGCGACGTAACACACCAGTGATCGGGATTGAAGCTTTCAGACGATTGACCAACCCGCGACTGGCGAAAATCAAGGCTCCCAGAGACAACGCGCTGCCCAGGCCATAGGCCACCAACCACAGGCTGGTGTGCGCATTGGCACCTTGCAGCATGGCCCCCGTGAGGATGACCCCAAGGATCGGACCGGCGCACGGCGCCCACAGCAGCCCCGTGGCGATACCGATCAGCACTGACCTCAGCGGGGCGGACATCGTGCGCGTGTCGGGCGCGACCCGGTTGCCCAGCCATACGAATGGCCGGGCCAGCCAGCCGCCGATACGGGTCGAAAGCAATGACAAGGCGAACAGCACCATCACGACCAGGGCGACCTGACGGCCGGTGTTACTGGCGTGCACCACCCACTCGCTGCTCACCACCGCCAGGCTCGAGACCAGGGCGAAGGTCAAGGCCATACCCCCAAGAGTCAGCAGAATCGAGGCGCGAGAGCGGTCAATACCTGCGAACAGGAACGGCACGACGGGCAGGATGCAGGGGCTGAGAACGGTCAATATGCCGCCCAGAAACGCGATAAGTAGCATGGGGGTCACCGTGTAAAACAGGTGAGGCTGTTCATGAGGGGCTTCCTGTATCAAAAGACGGTGTCGGCAGGTCAGCCGAGGCTCAGTTTTCCCCGATGCAGCCGTCAGCAAATGTGCGGTAGCTCATCACCTGAACCTTGTCGTGAGAATCCAGGTAGGTCATCCGGGCATCGACAATCCCGCAGCCGGTCGCGGCCTCCTGCTTCAGCGACAACACTTTCTTGATGTCCAGTTGCGAGCCGTAGGTGTAGGGTTTCGGGGTGACACGGGTTTCGGCCCGGGCTGAAAGGGTGCACACGCTCAGGGCGGCAAACAGGAAGGTGGCGTAGATGGCTTTGGTGTTCATGGCGGTTCCCTCAAGGCTTCAATAGGCAGTTCGTTGGGTGGAGCCGAGGCGGTGCAGGTTGGCCTCGCTGGAACCTATTAAAAGCCTGTGAGGTATCTTGTCTGTGTCGAGAACCCGTGCGCATAAATCGCTACGTATCAGAACCGCCTGCTGATACGTAGCGATACACACTGCGTCGTCCGCGGCCCGCCCTGGCGTCTCAAGGTTGGCAACGTTGATCGAATGACCGGAAGATTCTGGAATTTTCAGCGGCGTCAAAAATCATTACATCATGACCCCAAGGAGACTTCATGATGAGCAGTGATCTCTTCACCATTGAATACCGGCTGCATGGCGAGCGTAAGGCGTTTGTCATCCGCCTGGAGCAGATGACCAACGCTGAAGCCTGGCACTGGGCGAGCTGTGATGCCGGCGTAGCCTTGATACCCCGATACGGCCAGCAGAATATCAAGCGTGTTTCCCGGCCTTTGGCCGAAAAGTACGGTATTACGGATGTACGCTGGCGCGGCTCGGCCACCCTGGACTGGAGCACCGGCCGCGCTCCGTGACCGGTGCGTTGTCAGCCTGCCGAACTCTCTTCGAGCAAAAGATCGACCACGGCTTGCCGGCGCGCCAGCGCTGAAGCTTGGGAGCTGTCGAAGCAACGCACCTGGCGCTCGGCGCTGGTGCCGACCCGCAATATGTGCCGGGCCTGGGTAAATACACCCTCTTCGCCCAGTGCCCGGGCCGTGGCTGCAAATGTATGCTCAGCCCGGTCAAGCCATTGTTCCAGCGACATTGGCGTTGTATCGGGCAGCAACACAAAGCGCCCATAGGGGCCCCAGCGTCGGGCCTGGATGCGGTTTTCCTTGAGCATCCAATGGTGTTCGGGACGGTAATGGCTGCCGGGAGCCGGCAACAGGCATGCATGTTTGACCATCACTCGATACAGCCTGGCGAGGATCAGGGCATCGATCCATCTGGGACAGGCATCGGTTATGCGCAACTCCAGCGTGGGGTAATGCTGCGAGGGTCGGCAGCCCCACCATACGTCGACGTCCCTGCCCGCTGCCCGGGTCTGGTTGAGTATTGCCAGGTAGTGCTCAAACGCCTGATCGTCCGGCAAGTACTCGGGAATGCCCATGCGCGGCCACTCATCACACGCGACTTGCCGGTAACTGAAGTAGCCGGTTAATTGGCCCTGCCAAAAAGGTGAGGACACACTCAAGGCCAGCAACATGGGGAACCATGGCAAAATTTCGTTCATCACTGCGATCCGGTCGATGCCGGCCGGGATCTCGGCGTGTACATGCAAACCGCAAAGGACGCTGCGCCGCGCGACGATTTCGTATTCGCCGAGCAATTGCTGATAGTGCGACTGAACCGTGATGCGCTGGGCCCTCCACTCTGCCAGTGGATGCGAGCCACTGCTGATGACGCCCAGCCCATGCTCGGCCAGCGTCTGATTCAGATCACGCCTGACCCTGCTCAGATAGGCAGCGGCCTGGTCTGCGCAGTCAAAGATCGGCGAGGCCACTTCAATCTGGCCCTGAAGCAGTTCGTAGGCAAACCCTTCCCCGATGGCCTCACGGCAGGCGTCAAGCACGCGGGCCGTCGGCTTGGCGACCATGCGCCGGCTGCGCAAGTCGGTGAGGAAGTATTCTTCCTCGATGCCGAACCGTTGCCCGGCATGGGCATTTGCAAGCGGGAGATTGTTCATGGGCGATCACTTCAGACGACTGACGGTCAGGACCACCACGGCGATTCGTTCGACTTGCTCATAACCGGGCTTATCAAGCTCTTCGCCAAACACATCGGGGTCCAGTTCCTGGTAGGTCCAACCATAGTGATCGCTGGTCAGAAAACCACGTGCAGCCTCAAGAAACGGGTCATGGCCAGCGATCATCGCCACCCCGGTGTACAGCAGTAACGTCCCGTACAGTTCCAGACGCGGCAATGCTTCCTGGAGAATGCGCAACGACAACTGCTCACCCAGCTGACCGCCACCATGCCGGTAGGCCCGCTCATGGGCGTCTTTCATGTACGGCGGGTTGGCGAGGATCAGATCGAATCGGCCGTTGACACCGTCCAGCACGTCACTGTGGTAAACGCCGACGTTAGATGTTTCGGCCAGTTCGGCGTTGACTGCCGTCATACGCAGGGCCCGAGGGTTGATGTCCACGGCCAGCACCTCGGCTTCATGGCGGGCACGTGCCACCCATATTGCCCCCGCCCCCGTTCCGCAACCGATGTCTACGGCACGGTGTACGGGCACAAAACGCTGGCGCAAGTGCTCTTCTATCACCCCCGCGAAGCGGTAGGTGTCGGGCCCGAAAAATACCGAATCGGCTTCGTCGGTGGGAAAGGCCGAATGGGCCAGCAGCAGTGAGCCCAGCGTCGACCAGCGCACCGTGCTGCGCCAACGGCCGTGTACATTCAGGATAATCCCGGCCTGTTGCAGTTCAAGCCACTCGGCAGGGTCGAATACCTGCGAATCGAATGGGCGGGACCAGCCGAATATACCGCGCAAGTCATAGGCATCTTCATTGCCGGGCCGTGCATTGACGCGTTGATGGGTCAAGGGCGTCGGCGTGATGAAACGATAGCCGTCAGCCTGCAGACGTCGGCCCAGATGCAACAGCGCCTGATCCGCGCGGGCCAGCGTTGCAGGCAAGGGTGCCGGGGAACAGAGTGTCGAGTCGACCATGACAGGTTTCCTTTCGGGTCAGCGCAAGCAGCCGCGCAATTCTATGAAGCGTCGGGTGGCGAACAGACCGGCCGGGCGGTGATGGCGGTGAGGCGCTAGCCAAGGTAACAGCAGTGCAAGCTGTTGCTCGCTCGAGCGATGGGCCAGGGTGTCTCGCAACTGGCCGGTTTCCGGGTCATCCGCCAGGTTCTCCAGCGCGTTATGGGCAGCCGGACGGGCCAGGGGTCGAGGGGCCATGCGCTGTTCACTGTGCCAGTCGCCGGCAATCCAGTCGTGCAGCAGCTGTTTTTCAAATCCGCTGAAAACGCCAAACATGGCGGCACCCGGGCCCTCAATCAGTTGCCAGAAGCGACTGTCTTCAGGTGAGCGATGACGGCGAATCCAGCCCTTGTTCTGCAGTGCCTGTAAAAACGCCTTCATCTGCCCTGGCTCTGCCAGCCATTGATTGACGCTCTTGCCTTCAATTCGACAATAGTCAGAGTGCATGTGCTGACCGAACTGGCGTTTGCGTTCCAGCATGGCAAGCAGTTCTCGCTCAAGATCAAAGGCCTCGATTGCGGCGGTGGAACCCACGCCGAGGTCATTCAGGCGATAGCCCCGTCTTGCCCGCTCCCAATAGGTGGCGGCATCCTTGCCGCCGGGCATTAGCCCTGACACCGCCTGTGCAGCCCGACGGGCGTGTCCGCTGCTGGCGTTATCAATGGTGACATGCAGGCTGAAGTAATAAGGATCGACCCCCAGTTCATTGAGCTCATAGGCACTGATCAACAAATGCAGCGGCAGTTGTTCATACCCCAGGTTATAACCCAGGATTTCCGGCATATGGGTGGCTGCACAGCGCCCGAGCGCCAGTTGTATGGCGCCTTGCCGAAATTGTTCGTCCTGCCATTCGAAGTCACCCTCACACCCTTCCTCGGCCAACAGGCGGTGATAAATCGCAACGTGGTTCTGTGCGGGGTGGCCGTCGCCGAGTTCTTCGAGATAGGTGGTCAACAGCCCGTCATACCGGTAATCCTGCCAATGCTCCACAACCCCGTACAACCAGGCACCATCCACCAGCTTGGTGGGTGCCACACACTGGAGAAAGTACAGGGCATGGGCCTTGCCCTGAAAATAGCGTCGAGGGTTTCCCTGTTTACGCCCCTGCAGGTAGTGAGCGTACTCCCGGGCGACGTTCGCGCAGTTGTGCTCTACCCGGCCTGGCAGATCCTCGGTACGTTCAGGCCATGGCCCATCGTCGCCCTCGGCTGCAAGCGCCAGTTGCTGGCACAAGAAATCATTGGCCAAGCGGGTGGTTTGCGCATCCCTGTCGCTCAGCAAACGGTGATACAGACGGCGCAGCGGACCACCGTCCTGCCTGCGCGCGGGTATGCCTCGCAAGGACTCGAACACACTCATGGCGCCCACCCGCGGATAACGGCGAATCCGTTCTCCCCTGTAGTGACTGGAGGTCCAAGAACAACGCAATCATTCAGTGCAGGCATGGCAGGCTCCCAGCGCGTCTCCGTGTGAGGCGTCAGACGCTATAGCGCTGTCGCTTCTAACTCGGAAGAACCGGCCCGAGAGAAATAATTCCATTCTTTTACTTCAGGCCCGGACAAATGGCAGTGATCCGCCGGGATCTGGCCCCAACAAAACTGAACCTCTTGAGTGGCGAGCTTTTCCATATGTGCAGGGCCCTTGCGATATTCGCGAACTGGAGGCAGCCATGAGAACGCACATCGTGAAACTCCTGACCCACCCGGATCATGCCTGGGTCGATATCCGTACCGAAGAGGATCAGCAGCCCCGGCACTATCTACCCCATTTGTTGCTCTGGGCCTTACTGCCCAGTGTGTGCCTGTATATCGGGGTTACCTGGTTTGGCTGGAGCCTGGCCGGCGAAGAGCGGGTTCGGCTCAGCCCCGTCAGCGCCCTGCAACTGAGCGTATTGCTGTACCTGACGACCCTGATCGGCACGCTGTTGATGGGTGGCTTCATTCGCTGGATGTCGCGCGCCTTCGAGGCCCGCCCCACCCTGAACCAGTGCATCGGCTTTGCAGCCTATACCGCCACGCCGTATTTCATGGCTGGCGTTACCGGGCTCTACCCCAGCCGCTGGCTGGCTGTGGCGGCCCTGATTGTGGCTGGCGCCTACGCCACGTATCTGCTGTTTGTCGGCCTGCCGAAATTCATGCGCCTGACTCAAGACCGGGGTTTTCTGTACGCGGCTTCGGTTTGGGGCGTTGGCGTACTGGTGCTCGTCACCATTCTGGTGAGCATGATTCTGTTCTGGCTCAACGGGTTGACACCGGAGTACATGCGCCCGCTGACAGTGCCCTAGCCCACCCGAGGCGTAATCGGGATCTGGAGGATCAGCCAATGATTGTAGGTGCGCACTTGAGTTACTTGCGTGACACTCTTTTTGGGCCGATTGCCCACAGTATTGATTGCGACGTGATCATCACATTCATCAGTGCTGAAACTTTTCAAGTGCAGGTGTTATCCCCCGTCACACAGGATCTGCACAAGGCTCACGCCTTGAACATGACTCTTTCTTCGGGGGAACACTTGAACGGAAGGGTTATTCATGTGCCTGCCAAGGACAATAAACGTGTGGTGTTACAGGTTGACACTTAAGTCGCTGCAATAGCGATACACGATGAAGCACTTGGGCGCTGAGGTGAATAAATATAAGCACGCGGCCGAATAGAGGTAAGCGTCTGGCAGACACACTTTGCTGATCGCTAAACTGCCGCCTTTCGTTTGTGGGTGATGGAGCCTACTTGCAGGAGGTAGGCACTACCCTTTTGATGCCCTACGATCCGACGACGCTATCAAGTAGCGTCGTCCCATAGGAGTTGTCCACTACGCATAGCCACTTTTCCGAGATTTGTCGAAACACGTAGGTCGCCCTGCGCGAAATCTCAGTTTTCACACCGGCCTTATCCGTGGCCTGTAGCAAGGTCTCCATGATAACGAGAGCTACATCACCTCCTTGTATAACTTGGATCTCCCCCTGTGTGACAACGATGCTGTTATTGAAATGATCCGCAATGGCGACAAAAGCTCGGCGGATGCTCTCTTTGCCTGAGACGGTCAATCCTGGTTTGACCACGAGACTGGCGTCATCCGCATAAAATTTCATCAGTTCGTCGAAGTCTTCGGCTGTGATAGCGCGATCAGCGGCCTCGATTGTCTCTTTGAGAGTTCGGGTAAGTGCGTCCATTCCTGTGCTCCTGTATGAGCCTCAGAAGCAGGAATGAAAAACCCCGCTTTTGAGGCGGGGTTCGGCAGATCGTACGCAGCCCCACCACCTATGTGAAGGCGATAATAATTGAACTTGCGCAACGGAAACTGTAATTGTTCATGGCATGAATCTGCCGCATAAAGCCAAGAAAATCAATTGATACAATCCTGTATGGACACACCGTTTGCCACTATACCGGTCTCCACTGATGCGGCAGCAAGTGGTCGGCGAATTTCGCCACCAGCACATGCGCCAGCAGGCCTGCGGTCGGGATGCCCTTGTCGATTACCTGGGCCGGCACCGGCGCCTGGATCAGTGTTTCGCACTGCCGGTAGGCCCATTTCCCAGGCACATGCTGTTCGACGCTTACACTTGAATGCCATCGAGGCTTGACTGATTGCAGGTATTAAAAAGGTGTCTGCTGCAAGTAAGGAGTCGAAGCGGATTAGGGTCGGTACGTTATGAACCGTTTGTCTTTTTGACGGCACTAACCCGCCGTAGAACGATACCAATATCAGGTATTCCTTAAATAAGGAGACTCACCATGACATTCTTATTGATCAGAAAACTATCGCTGGCTGCCGTGCTTAGTGTAATGACTGCCAGTAGTTTTGCTGGGTCTACAGGGCCAACTGTGCCCACAGATCCGCCCCGGCCATCGGCTCCCCAGCCTGTGGAGCCCACGCTCAAAAATGATGCAAAAAACCTTAACGACACGGATGTGCCGACCCACCCTTCGATGGACCCGCGTATTCAGGGAAATGATGCAGGCCGTCAAGGCGGCATGAACACGGATGGCAATGGGCCTCAAAACAGGGACGACAGCACCACGACCCTGCCCGGGCCTCAACCGGATACGCCTGAACCCTGAACGCCAGAGGCTGTCCAGGCTGCTGTACCTGGACAGCCTTTATCAGTGGGTCAAAACCTTGGCGTTCGGGGTACGGATTTCCTTGATCACGGAATTCGCGCGATTGACCAGCACATAGTGCCCGCTCATTTCGACCCATTGCGTATGTTCATCCGGCTGAGGCAGGCCTTTGGACTTCCAGTTTTTGATCGCCATCTCTTCACGGATAAATTGATCCGGGGCCTTGTCGCCGTTTCCATAGCAACTGCTCAGGTCCATGGAATCGGCCAGTATTTGCCCGGGCTTGCAGTCACTGGCCACTTCGTCGGCGGCTTGCGAGGCCAAAGGCACCGCGCACAACAAGCCGGCAATAATGGATGCTGATAATAGATTGCGCATGTTTACCTCTATGTGGGTGACCCCGTGAATCGTGTCGCGGGGTATCAGATGACAGGTAGTGAGAGGTTCACAGTCAGGCAGGAGTTCCGTTTGTTTCGCGGACGGTCGGGCTGCAGGCAGCCTGAGCAAGCACACAGGCCGCTGCAGTGACGTGCAACGGCCTGTCGGTTGAAACGGCCCGCGGGAGGCCCGGGCAGAATCAGGAAGGAAACAGCGTGCTCAGGCAACTGAGCTTTTTCTTGTAGGAACGTCGTGCTTCCAGCGCCTCTTCGAGGGTGACGGCCACAAACCGGGCTTTTTGGTTGGGTTGCATCTGGCCGACCAGGTCGAGGTCGGCACTGATCACGGTGCCGATCATCGCGTAGCCACCACCGGACACCGCGTCACGCAGCAGTACGATGGGCTCAAGCCCGGCCGGAACCTGGATTGAACCGATCGGGTAGCAGCTGTCGACGATGTTCGATGGATCAGAGCCGGCGCCAAAGGGTTGCTCACGGGGCTGAAAGTCCAGCGGGCTGCCCCCCTTGACGCGATAGCCGATGCGGTCGGCTTCCGAGCCGACGGTCCAGGACTCGGCGAAGAAGCTCTTGGCTGCCGATTCGGTCAAGCGGTGGTAGTACAGGCCCGGCACGACCCGCAGGGTGATCTCGCCACCCAGTGATTGTCGCAGCGCCATGGGCAGGCTGGCGCCTGCACGGCCCTTGCCACTGGCAACGCCGATCGGCAACTCATCGCCCGCCACCAGCCTGCGTCCCTGATATCCCCCCAGCGCGCCCAAGGCATACGTGGAGCGACTGCCGAGTACCACGGGCACATCGATCCCGCCGGCCACGGCGATATACGTGCGAGCACCCGCCTTGGGGAAGTCAAAGCGCAGGACTTGCCCGGCTTTCACCAAAAATGCAGTGTCGTGGTGCATTTCTGCACCGTCGAGCCGTGGTGTCATGTGCGCGCCACAAATCGCCACCAGGGCATCTTGCTGAAATTCCAGTTCAGGCCCCAGCAACGTGCATTCCAGTGCGGCCAGGCCTGCCGGGTTGCCGACCAGTTGATTGGCCGCGCTCAGGGCATACTGATCGAGGGCACCGGAAGGCGGAATCCCCAGGTGGTAATAGCCTTCGCGGCCCAAGTCCTGTACCGAGGTGGCGAGACCGGGCTTGAGTACCTTGATCATGGCAATACCTCCTGCAGCGATTTGGGGTAGCCGACGGGGTCGGCCAAAAACGCATCCAGCGAAAACTCCACCGGGCGAATCCGCAGGTCGAAGCGCCCCGCTTCCACTTCGGCCACAGCGTGGTCATAGGCCTCACGGTCCATGGGTTTGAACTGCACGATGTCACCCGGGCGAAAAAACACCATGTGCTCTTTCAGGTAGGCCAGGTTCTGCTGCGGGTCGTAGATCGGCGCCGGGGTGACACCAAACATTTGATAGCCACCGGCTCCGCGCACCGAGTAAATGCAACCGAAGCAACCGCCATGACCCAAGGTCAATTTGGGTGTGTCCGTGCGCGGGCGCAGGTATTTGGGCACCTGCAACTGACGCTCGCGCTCGACCATCTGGAACATGAATGGCAAACCCGCGACGAAGCCGACCATTGAAACAAACCACGGGGCACCGCTATGGGCTGCAATGAACGCCTCGACATCCGCCAGGCCGTTGATCCGCGCTGCGTATTCCAGGTCAGTGGCGTCCGGATCCTGATGACGGTCGCGAAAGCGCATCAGGGTTTCGTGGGTCCAGGGATCGTTGTAGAGCACCGGAATTTCGATGATCCGGGTCTGCAATGTACGCTCGGCCACCGCCTCGGCTTCAGCGCCTTTGACGGCTTCGAGCAAGGTCTGGGGAGCAATGCGGTCCGGGTCAAAACGAATCTGGAACGACGCATTGGCCAGGCACACATCGAGGACGCCATCCAGCGCCAGACGCTCCACCGCACGGGTCACGGCCAACCCCTTGAAAAACGCATCCAGGGACATGCTGTCGCTGACTTCGGCGAACAAATGTTCATCGGCGCCAAAGCTGTAGCGGATGGGTTCGCTCATGCTTCACCTCCAGCGCGGCGCTCGGCCAGCCAGGTTTCCAGGGTGCCCGTGTTGAAGTCGGCACTGTGCAGCCACGGCTGCTCCAGCAGTTCGCCGTGCAACGCCAGGGTGCTGGCCATGCCGGTCAGCGTGGTTTGCTCTACAGCGATTCGTGCTCGGGCCAGAGCTTCGGCGCGATCAGCGCCGTGAACGATCAGCTTGGCCAGCAGCGAGTCATAGTAAGGCGGCACCCGGTAGCCCTGATACAGATGGGTGTCGACGCGAATCCCCTCGCCTTGGGGCCAGTTCAGGGACTCGACCGTGCCCGGGCTGGGGAAAAAATCCCGGGCCGGGTCTTCGGCATTCAGTCGCATTTGCAAGGCTGCGCCGTTGAGTTGAATGTCGCGCTGGGTGTAGCCCAGCGGCTCGCCGCCAGCAATGCGCAACATCTCCTGCACCAGATCGACGCCCGTGATCAATTCGCTGACGGGGTGCTCGACCTGAATCCGGGTGTTCATCTCGATAAAGAAAAACTCGCCTGTCGTATCGTCGTACAGGTATTCCAGGGTTCCGGCACCCTTGTAATTCAGGGATTCGGTCAGGCGCACGGCGCTGGCGCAGAGCGTTTCGCGCTGTTGCTGGCTGAGGACCGGCGATGGCGCCTCTTCAAAGATTTTCTGTCGGCGCCGTTGCAGCGAGCACTCGCGCTCGAAGAGATGCACCGCGTGCTGGCCATCCCCCAATACCTGGACTTCGATGTGCCGCGCCTTGCTGATAAAACGCTCCAGGTAGACGGCGCCATTGCCGAATGCTGCCTGGGCTTCGCGTTGTGAGCGAGGAAACTCTTCAGCCAGCTGTTGAGCGTTTTCTGCCAGGCGAATACCACGCCCCCCGCCACCGGCAGAGGCTTTGATCAGCAAGGGAAAACCCACCGACTCAGCCGCTTTTAGCGCAGCACTGACGTCAAACAGTTCGCCGGGAGAGCCTGGTACCACGGGCACCCCCGCCGCTTGCGCGGTGCGTCGTGCCTCGGCTTTATCGCCCATGCGGCGGATCGTCTCGGGGTCTGGACCGACGAAAATTGCCCCGGCAGCCATGACCGCTTCAGCAAAATCGGCATTCTCCGAGAGAAAACCATAACCGGGGTGTACCGCATTGGCACCGGTGGCTTTCAAGGCCGCCAGCAAGGCCTCGACGTTGAGGTAGCTTTTATCCGCCCGCGCCGGGCCCAGCAGGTGGACTTCATCCGCAATCCGGGCCGCCTGAGAGTCAAGGTCTGCCTCACTGCATGCCGCGACGGTGGGAATTCCCAGTGCTTTGGCGGCATGAATGATGCGCACGGCAATTTCGCCACGGTTGGCGACCAGCAGTTTATGAATGGCTTGAGTCATGATCGCCCCCTCATATCACATCGAGTGAAGCAACAACCTGGCCCGGTTCAACCGGATCACCGTCTTCGACCAGGAAGGCGTTGAGGCGACCGGAGGCCCCGGCGGTCAATTCGGAAAACTGCTTCATGACTTCGATCAGGCCGATGACCGTGTCGGCGCCGACCTGGTCCCCTGCTTCGACGAAGTTCGCCGATTCCGGAGTGGCTTTACGGTAGAAGGTCCCGGGCAACGGGGTAATGACGTTATGTTCGGCCATGTCAGTTCCTTTTTGGAATAGTTGTAGAAAGGCAGGCAAAAATGAAGAGGTGTTCAACGGCGGGTATCGATGCACCCGTCTTTGTCGGGTATCAGCGTGGTGCGTGCACCTTGATCCCGGCGTTATCCAGCGCATTACGCGTGGCTTCGACGAGCGCCAGAGCCCCCGGCGTGTCGCTGTGCAAACAGATCGAGTCGAATTCAATGCTCAGGTCTTCGCCTTCGACCGTGCGCACCACGCCCTCCTGACAGGCACGCAGCACCCGTGCGGCCACGGTGGCCGGATCGAGGGCGCGTACATGACGGGTGAACACGATGGAGCCGCTGAGGTCGTACTCACGGTCGGCGTAGAACTCGCGAATTACGGGTTGGCCGAGCGCTTGGGCGACCCGGCAGATCACTGAGCCCGGCATGCAATACAGCAGCAACCCGGGTTCCAGGCGCTGGAGATTTTCCACCAGTAAACGGGCCGCTTCTTCGTCCCGGGCCAGGTGCATGTAAAGCGCACCGTGGGGCTTGATATGTTGCAGGGAGACACCTTGTGCCCGGGCGATTTCACGCAGGGCACCCAACTGATAAAGAATGTCGTCGACCAGTTCCTGCGCAGGCGCATTGATGTGCCGTCGGCCAAAGCCGACCAGGTCTCTGAACCCCGGATGGGCGCCGACAGCCACGCCCAGGCGCCTGGCCTGCTCGACGGTGCGGCGCATGGTGCCAGGGTCGCCGGCGTGAAAGCCAGTGGCGATATTGGCTGAACTGATAAAGGCCATCAGTTGATCGTCAACACCGTCACCGATGGTCCACGGGCCGAAGCCTTCGCCCATGTCCGAATTGAAATCTACTGCTTGCATGCTGCTTGCTCCTGGCGCTTGTGACTTCATGCAGGCCACGTTAGATTCCTGCTTGCCCCTTGGGTAGATCTATTAACAGATAGAGTATCTTCTGAAAAACAGATACCTCGTCGGCCGGAGCCCTCATGTCACTCACCTTGCGCCAGGTCCGCTATTTCGTTGCCACTGCCGAGGTCGGGCAAATTTCTCAAGCCGCCCTGCACCTGAACATTTCCCAATCGGCGGTCACCACGGCGATCAAGGAACTGGAAGCCTTGCTTGGCACGCTGTTATTTCAGCGTTCGGCCCAGGGCATGAACCTGACCGATGCCGGTCGGCACTTTCTGAATCGGGCCTACGTAATTTTGCGCAGCGTCGATGACGCGCTGAACAGCCCGCTGCCCGATGTACGCGCCAGTGGCCTGTTGCGATTGGCGGCCAGTTACACCGTCATCGGATATTTCTTGCCGCATCATCTGCAACGGCTGGAGCATTGGCACCCGGATGTGGCGATCGAAGTCCATGAGCAAGAACGCAGCGCCATCGAGCAAGGCCTGCTGGAGGGCCGATTCGACATGGCGGTTGTGCTCACCGCCAACCTGACGCACCCGGATATCATCTCGGAGACCCTTTTCAACTCCGAACGCCGGCTATGGCTGCCCAGCCATCACCCGCTGTGTGAGCGTACCGCGGTCAGCCTCGATGACGTGGCGAAAGAGCCCTACATTCTGCTGACGGTCGACGAAGCCGAACAAAGCGCCATGCGTTATTGGGAGCATGCCCAGCGTCAACCCAACGTGCGCGTGCGCACCAGCTCGGTGGAAGCGGTTCGCAGCATGGTTGCCAATGGCAGCGGCGTGGCGATCCTGTCGGACCTGGTGCACCGGCCGTGGTCACTGGAAGGCAAACGCATCGAAACCCTGACCATCACCGACGAGGTAACGCCGATGAGCGTGGGGCTGGCCTGGCACCGCGAGCGTGAGTTCAGCCCGGCCATGCAGGCGTTTCGTAACTACTTCCACGATGCTTTCCTGGCGCCGCAACAACTCTCTGCCCGGCGCTGAACACCCAGCCCAGTGGAATACGCACCGCGGGGCCTGCCCGGTCATTTTTGCCGTTAATGGCCATCTCTTTTCCAGATGGCTCCATCTGAAATCAGCACTACAAGCGTTGGCCCAAGGCTGCCTAAGATGAGCGATAACTCCCTACAAATGCCGCAGGCTTCACGCCGCGAACAATAACCGGAGATTGCTCGATGACCTTCCCTGCTGCTTGTGACCGCCCGGCCCTCCCGCAATCATTGCGCGATGAGCTGTGCCAATTGCTCGGCACACGATTTTCTACCGCGGCCAGCGTGCGTGAGCACCATGGCAGCGATATTTCCGCACTCGACCCCATGCCGCCGGACGCCGTGGCGTACGCCAACAGCCTTGACGATATCGTCGACATCAGCAGGGCCTGCTATCGCAACGATGTCCCCATGATCGTCTATGGCAGCGGCACGTCCCTGGAGGGCTGGTTGCAGGCATCGCACGGCGGTGTGAGCATTGATGTTTCGGGCATGAACCGGATTCTCGATATCCGTGTCGACGATATGGACGCCACCGTGCAACCCGGCGTGACCCGCAAGCAGTTGAACGCCGCATTGCATGGCACAGGACTGTTCTTCCCGATCGACCCGGGCGCAGATGCCTCCCTGGGCGGGATGGCGGCGACTCGGGCCTCCGGAACCAACGCCGTGCGCTACGGCACCATGCGCGAAAACGTGCTGGGCATGACCGCCGTGCTGGCTGATGGCCGGGTGATCAATGCCGGCGGACGGGCACGCAAGTCCTCGGCCGGCTACGACTTGACGCATTTGCTGGTGGGTTCAGGCGGTACGCTGGCGACCATCGCCGAGCTGACCGTCAAGTTGCACCCGATTCCCGAAGCGATCTCGGCGGCCGTCTGCCGGTTCCCAAGTGTTGAGCTTGCGGTCCGCGCGGTCATTCAGACGATTCAACTCGGCGTGCCCATTGCCCGTATCGAACTGCTCGACGCATTGACCATGGGCGCCCTCAATGCCTACAGCAACACCCAACTGCGCGAGGCGCCCTCGTTGTTTTTCGAGCTGCACGGCTCCGAAGCGGGGGTTAAGGAGCAGATCGAAACCGTGCGGATGGTGGCGGACGAGCATCAGGGCCTGGACTTTGAGTGGGCCGTGCACCCGGAAGACCGCAGCCGTTTGTGGCAAGCACGGCACGACGCTTATTTCGCGGCCCTGGCCCTGCGGCCCGGTTGCCGCGCCCTGACCACCGATGCCGTGGTGCCGATTTCGCGGCTTGCCGATTGTATCGAGGCCACTGCCGCTGACCTTGCCGAAAATGGCCTGCTCGCTCCAATTTTCGGTCACGTGGGTGATGGCAATTTCCATGCGTTGATACTGGTCGATCCCGAGGATCAGGATGAAGTCCAGCGCGCCGAAGCCGTGGCTCATCGGCTGGCCGAGCGTGCGATTGCCATGCACGGCAGTTGCACGGGCGAACACGGGATCGGGTTGACCAAACAGCACTACATGGCCGTTGAGCACGGCGAGAATGCCGTGGACGTCATGAAGGCGATCAAGGCGACCCTCGACCCGAAACAACTGATGAACCCCGGGAAGATCTTTCCTCGCGGGCACTCGACAGGCTGACGCGCTGTACCATCACCGGCCCCGTACGTACGAGCCCTGCAGGAAGCGCCCCATGGAAATCCGTCAGATCAAATATTTTGTTGCCGTGATCGACTGCGGCAGTCTGTCCCGGGCCGCTCGCCAGGTGCATGTGGCGCAATCGGCATTGAGCAAGCAGATGTCTGCGCTGGAAGACGAACTGGGTGTGCAGTTGTTTCATCGCAGCCACAACGGGGTGATTCCCAGTGAGGCCGGCAAGGTCTTTTATGAATATGCCCTGGGCATGCTCAAACACCTGGTCGATGCCCGCGCTGCCGTCAGCAGCAGCCCGGAGCTGGTCAGCGGGTCGATCATCGTTGCGCTGCCGCAAAGTGTCGCCACCCTTCTCGCCATGCCACTGCTGCGTGCGGTGGCTGCGCGTTACCCGCAGGTGTCATTCCATCTCAACGAAGAGTTGACCGGCAATGTCATGGATCAACTGACTCGTGGTCGCGTAGACCTGGCGCTGTTTTCTTCTCTCGATTTGCCGCCGCAGGTGCTGTTCAGCGCGTTGATCGAAGAGGACTTTTACCTCATCCACCGGGCCAATGCGCCCGACGCACCTGCTGCGGGCGAGGTTTCGCTGGCGCAAGCGCTGGCCCGGCCGCTGGTGTTCCCCAGCCAGGCCCATGGCCACTGCACGCGTACCCTCGTCGAGCGTGCGGTGAAAGAGCGCGGATTGGCAGCGGGCGATATCGCCATGGAGGTCAACTCGGTACACATTCTCAAAAGTGCGGTCGAAGCCGGCATTGGCCACACCATCATGCCGTTGAATCTGGCCATGCGTGAAATCGAAGACGGGCGTCTGGTTGCGCACCGGATTGCCGCAGACGGATTTTCCAGAACCCTGGGTATCTGCAGCTGTGCCTCGATGCCAGCCAGCCCGCTAAAAACACTGATCAGTGAGTTGATCCGCGAAGTCGTGCGCAACATGTGCGAATGCGGTGACTGGCCGGGAGGCCGTGCCCTCTGAGGTGAACCCTGGCATTTCCAGAACGCCCCTACAACAACAAGAAAGAGGCTCGAGATGAACACGTTATCGCCGCAACCCGGTGACATGCCGGACCATGCCCTGCAATCGGCCTACCGAAAAACCGCGTGGCGGGTCATACCGCTACTGATCGTCTGCTATCTGGTGGCTTACCTCGACCGGGTGAATGTCGGCTTTGCCAAATTGCAGATGCTCGATGACTTGAAGTTCAGCGATGCCGTTTACGGGTTAGGCGCCGGTGTGTTTTTTGTCGGCTACCTGATGTTCGAGATCCCCAGCAATATTGCACTGCACCGGTTTGGCGCCCGGCGCTGGATCGCCCGGATCATGATGACCTGGGGCCTGCTCTCGGCCGCCATGATGTTTATCGAAACGCCGATGAGTTTTTACGTGCTGCGCTTTCTGATTGGCGTCGCCGAAGCCGGCTTCTTCCCCGGGATCATTTTCTACCTCACCACCTGGTTCCCGAGTCATCGGCGCGGGGTGATGATTTCGCTGTTCATCGCTGCCTTGCCGATCTCGAGCATGCTCGGCTCGCTGATTTCCGGGCTGATCATGCAATCGCTCGATGGCGTCGCAGGTTATGCCGGCTGGCAATGGCTGTTCGTGATTGAAGGCCTGCCGGCAGTGGCGCTGGGGGCTGCAGTGTTCTTCCTGCTGCGTGACCGCATCGCCGATGCCCCCTGGCTCAGCCCCGAAGAAAAGCGCGGGATGCAGGCGGCCCTGGACCGCGAAGCCATGGATAAGCCCCGGAATTCGGTGCGCGACGGTTTATTGAATCCGAAAATCTGGCTGCTGGGCGCGGTTTATTTCTGCCTGGTCTTGGGGCAGTACGTGATCAGCTTCTGGATGCCGACCATCATCCGCAACAGCGGCGTGGCCGAACCGTGGGCCATCGGTGTACTGACTGCAATCCCCTACTCCGTGGCGACCCTGAGCATGGTACTGGTGGGACGCAGCTCCGACCGCCATCGCGAATATCGCTGGCACCTCGGTATCTGCGCCTTTATCGGCGCTGGCGGTGTCGTGTTCGGCACCTTGTTCGGCGACAGCCTGTTGCTGTCGATGATCGGTCTGACCATCGGTACCGCAGCCATGATCAGCAGCTTGCCCGTGTTCTGGGGCATGCCCACCGCGGTGGTCGGCGGCGCTGCGGCGGCGGCCGGGATTGCGTTGATCAACTCCCTGGGGAATGTCGCAGGGTTCTTCAGCACGATTGTGGTCGGCTGGTTGACGCAGCTCACCGGCAACACCCAGGCGGCCATGTACTTCATGGCGGGCGCACTGGTGATCGGCGGACTTCTGGGGCTGAGCGTGTCGCGCCCGCGAAAAGATCCCCTGGGCGCGGGCTTGAAAACGGTGTCCTGAGACGTCACAACCCGGAGCCTGCCCGCTTATGTGCGATGCCGCACCGCTTTGGCTGGCCCCTGGCCGGGCGATGCGGTTTCGGCAGTACGCAGGTGCCGTTCCAAAAACATCGCCAGGCCAACTTCCTCGACCTTCAGGCCTTTACGGGCTCGCGGTCTGGGCAGTTGTGCCAAACCACCTTCCAGGAATCCCTCAAGTACAGCCGGATGGATATAACACTCGCGGCAAACCGCCGGTGTGTTACCCAAGTGCCTGGCGACTGCTTTAACGACGTCCGTGACATGGCGCCGGGCTTCAGCCTCCGGCTCCCATTGCAATTGGCGCAACATCGACAACGCCAGCGCGCTGCCGGCCCAGGTGCGGTAATCCTTGGCGGTGAAATCGGCGCCGGTGAGGCATTTCAGGCACGCATTCACATCCGAAGAACTGACCGTGTGGCGAGCGCCGTCCTCATCAAGGTACTGAAACAGGTCCTGCCCCGGGATTTCCAGGCAGCGCTTGATGATGCGCGCCAGACGGCGATCTTTGACTGAGACTTGATGTTCCACGCCGCTTTTGCCCCGGAACTGGAAGGTAATAGTGGCCCCGCTCACCTCCACATGCCGGTTGCGCAATGTCGTCAGCCCAAAAGAGCGGTTATCCCGGGCGTACTGGTGGTTGCCGACTCGGATGAGGGTCTCGTCAAGCAGGGTCATCACAGTGGCCATTACCTTGTCGCGACTGTAGCCGGGCGTGCTGATCATGGCCTCGAGCTGTTTACGCAGCTTCGGCAATGCCTGGCCGAAACTGTGCAACCGCGAAAATTTGCTGGCATCGCGCACCTCGCGCCAGCGCGCATGGTATCGGTATTGCTTGCGGCCTCTGGCGTCACGGCCGGTGGCTTGCACGTGGCCGCGCGGGTCGGCGCAGATCCACACATCACGGTAGGCAGGCGGTATCGCCAAGGCGTCGATCCGTTTGACTTCGTCTTGATCATTGATCCGTCGACCGGCTGGATCAAAGTAACAAAACTGTCCGCGCTGTTTTTTCCGGGTGATGCCTGGCTGCGTGTCATCGACATAGTGCAGATCTGGCGGCAGCACCGCCGTAGGTGCAATATCGGGCATGTTGCAATCCTTGGCGATAATCATGAGAAGATAGCGCCACTGAGCCCGGCTGTCGCGCTCATGAATCCAGCCGTGTTTTAAAGGCCTTTGAATGAAAGACTACACCCCACGTGCCTGGCTGCCCCATGAAAAGCCGTCCCTTCCCGGCTCGCCTTCTACCCCCGAACACCCCGCCCTGAAGCGTCTGGCCTTTGCGCTGGTAGGTTTACTGGTGGCGTTGACCGGTGGCCTGGGTAACTCGCTGGTGATTGCCAACCTGCCTTATCTGCAAGGCTCGCTCGGTGCAACCACGGCAGAAATGGCCTGGCTGCCGGCCGCGTATGTCATGACCAACGTCTCGATGAACCTGTTGCTGGTCAAGTTTCGCCAGCAGTTTGGCCTGAGGGCATTCACTGAGGTGTTTCTGGTGCTCTATGCGCTGGTCACCTTCGCTCACTTGTTCGTCAACGATCTCAACTCGGCGATTGCCGTACGGGCGGCCCATGGCATGGTGGGTGCGGCACTGACCTCGCTGGGCCTGTACTACATGATCCAGGCGTTCCCGAGCAAGTGGCGGCTGAAGGCGCTGGTGCTGGGCCTGGGGGCTTCGCAGCTGGCCTTGCCGCTGGCCCGGTTGTTCTCTGAAGACCTGCTGCAGATTGCCGAGTGGCGCGGGCTCTACCTGTTTGAGCTGGGCATGGCGCTGCTGTCGCTGGGCTGTGTGTTTCTGCTCAAGCTGCCACCCGGCGACCGCTTCAAGACATTCGAGGCCCTTGATTTCCTCACCTTCACATTGTTGGCCAGCGGCGTGGCCCTGCTGTGTGCCGTGCTGTCCCTGGGGCGCATCGACTGGTGGCTCGAGGCACCCTGGATCGGTTACGCGTCGGTGGGGGCGATCGTGCTGATCATGGCGGGACTGGCCATTGAGCATAACCGCGACAACCCCATGTTGATGACCCGCTGGCTGGGCAGCGGAACAATGATCCGCCTGGGTCTGTCAGTGATTCTGATCCGCATGGTGCTGTCCGAGCAGTCCACCGGAGCGGTTGGCTTCATGCAGACGCTGAACATGAGCAGCCAGCAATTGCACAGCCTGTATGTGGTCATGCTGCTGGGCAGCGTGGCCGGTCTCGTCATCAGCGCGCTGACGATCAACCCGAAACACCTGTACCTGCCCGTGATCATTTCGTTGGCGCTGATGGCCACCGGTTCAGTGATGGACAGCTACTCCAACAACCTGACGCGCCCGGGAAACCTCTATATCAGCCAGTTTCTGCTGGCTTTCGGCGGGACGTTTTTCCTCGGCCCGACCATGATCTACGGCATGGGCAATGTATTGAGCAATCCGCGCAACCTGATCAGTTTCTCGGTGCTGTTCGGGATCTGCCAGAACCTGGGCGGGCTGATCGGCGCGGCGCTGCTGGGGACGTTCCAGATCGTGCGCGAGAAGTTTCATTCCAGCCACATCGTCGAGCACCTGACCTTGCTCGACCCTCGTGTCGAGGCGCGGGTGCAGAGCGGCGGCTCGGCCGTCGGTTCATTGATCGCCGACCCGAGTCTGCGCAACCTGCAGGGCATCCGCAGTCTGGCCGCGGCCGCCACCCGTGAGGCCAATGTGCTGGCCTATAACGATGTGTTCATGCTGATTGCCGTCATAGCCATACTGACCATGATCTGGATCTCCATTCGTGCGTTATGGTTGAGGTGCACCACCAAGGCTGTCGCCCCGACTCCCGCCATTCCTTCCGTACAACCCAGCGGTGCCACCTCTTCATGACCGAACCGACGACCACAACCACCAACGCCATTGCCGCCACGCCTGAGGGCACCCCGCCGCCCTCCACTGCGGCCACACAGCCACGTTCGCGGCCTGTGCGCATCCTGTCCAGCCTGGGTTTTGCGGGCGTTGCCCTGGCCGGGGTGCTGGTGGTGTTGTATGCCTGGCAATTGCCGCCGTTCAGCAGCTCGATCGAAACCACGGAAAACGCCCTGGTACGCGGCCAGGTGACCATCATCGGCCCACAACTGAGCGGCTATGTGTACGAAGTGCCGGTGCAGGATTTTCAATTCGTGAAAGCCGGTGACCTGCTGGTACGCCTCGACGACCGGATCTACAGGCAGCGCCTTGATCAGTCGCTGGCGCAGCTGGCGGTGCAAAAAGCCGCGCTGGCCAACGTGGTGCAGCAACGCAACAGCGCCGAGGCCACAATCAAACTGCGCCAGGCCGGTGTTGCCGATGCGCAGGCACAGGCGCGTAAAAGCGCGGCCGACCTGCGCCGTAACCAGGCGCTGGTGGATGACGGCTCCGTGTCCCGGCGCGAGCTCGACGTTACGCTGGCCGCGAACGCCCAGGCCATTGCGGCAGTGGCCCAAGCCCAGGCAAATCTGGAAATTGCGCGACAGGACCTGCAATCCGTCATCGTCAATCGCGGTTCACAGGAGGCCGCCGTGGCCAGTGCGCAAGCGGCCGTGCAACTGGCCCGGATCGATTTGTCCAACACCCGCATCATCGCGCCAAAGGACGGCCAGCTTGGACAGATCGGTGTGCGTCTGGGGGCCTATGTAAACTCCGGTGCGCAATTGATGGCGTTGGTGCCCAACCAGTTCTGGGTGATTGCCAACATGAAGGAAACCCAGATGGACAACGTGAAGGTCGGCCAGCCGGCGAGCTTCACTGTGGATGCTCTGGGCCACCGCAAGTTCCAGGGCCGGGTGCAGCGTATCTCACCGGCAACCGGGTCTGAGTTCAGCCTGTTGCAGGCGGACAACGCCACCGGCAACTTCGTCAAGATTTCACAGCGGGTGCCGGTGCGTATCACCGTGGATGCAGACCAGGAACAGAGCGAGCGGCTGCGTCCGGGCATGTCGGTGGTGGTGAGTATCGATACGGCCGCCCAAGAAGATGCCGCTGACAAGCCTCAGTGACAGCTGGGTTGATGTCGAGCCATACGCGGCTGGACGTCAGGCCTGTTCGGCAATCTCGATCAGATTCAGGTCAGGATCTCTCAGGTACACCGAACGTAGGGGCCCCGTGGCCCCTGTTCGTGGTACAGGCCCTTCCAGAATAGGCCAGCGCTGTTCATGCAAATGCGCGATGACGCGATCCAGCCCTTCACGGGCAATGAAGCAGAGATCCAGCGATCCAGGGACGGGTAAATGGGCCTTGGGGTCGATCTCATGCCCACGCTCGTGGACATTGATTTTCTGCTCCCCAAAATGGAACGCCAAACGACCGCTGCCAAAGGTCTCGGCACGCATGCCCAGAACCCGGGTATAGAAATCCTTGCAGGCATCGACGTTGCAGGTCGTCAATACCAGGTGGTCAAGATGATCGATCAAAGTACAGGCTCCAGTGAATGGCACGGCTGTTCAGGGCGTGCCGGATACCCCTTATGCCTGCGACGGCAGTCCGTAGGAGGCCAGGTTGAAGTCGGCCAGCTTGCGAATGATCTGGTCGGCATGGGGGTACTTGCTGTCGGCCATGGCTTCGTCCGGCACGGCGATAGCGGTCATGTGCGCTGCTTTGGCGGCGGTGACGCCGAAGGGTGAGTCTTCAAAAACCAGGCAGTCTTCGGGCGCAACGCCCAATCGGCGAGCAGCGGTGAGGAAGATATCGGGTGCCGGCTTGGCCGCCCCGACCTCGGGATCATCGGCGGTGACAATGGTGTCGAACAGGTCAAACCATTCACGGTGCAAGGTGGTCTTGTGACCGAATGAGTGGCTGGATGAACTGGTACCCACGGCAATCGGAATGTTGTGTGCCTTGAGATGCCGCACCAGGGCTTCAGCGCCCGGCATGCCCAGCGCCTTGGGGAAACGTTCGCTGATCAGCGGTTCGCGGATTTCCAGGAACTCGCTGGCCGTGATCGGTAACTCCAGCGCCGTGACGATGTACTCGGCCAGATCCATGGCCCCACGGCCAATGATGTGCTGCTTGATTTCCCAGTCGTAGGTGCGGCCATAACGTTCGGCAATGATTCGTGTGACTTCGGTGTAGATGCCTTCCGTGTCCAGTAGCAAGCCGTCCATATCGAAAATCACAGCCTTGATCGGGCCAGTAGCAGTTAGCGGTGCATTCATCAACAGATCCGTAGGCGCAACAAGGCACCGGTGACGTGGAGGACTAAAAGGATTCAGCCAGAGAGTCACCCTAGACTATAAGCAACGGATAAGTTACGGCAATGGTATGAGGAAAAATCCCACAATAAGCAGCCGCTGCAGGCGCAAGGTTGCTCGCGCCTGCAGCGGTATTTGTCGCTGACCGTCAGGTGGTCAATCAGTGCCCTGCCCCAGCAGCACGCCGTTGACCGACTCGCCATACAGGTTCACGCCATCGCCTTCATGGAACTTTTTACGGGTCTTTTCAACGGAGCCGTCGACAAGGCGCGGGTCTTGAGGCCTTTCATGGCTATTGACATAGGCGGCCACGTGCCAGGCCTCTTCATCGCTCAGGGTGTTGCCCTTACCGAGGGGCATGTTTTGCTTGATGAAGCCGGCTGCCGTATTGATACGGTGCATCCCGGCGCCCCAGTTGTACGAGTCTTTGCCCCACAGCGGCGGGAAGACAAATTTGCCTGCGGACTTTTGCCCCTGCCCTTCATCGCCATGGCAGAGGGCGCATTGGGCGGCGTATATCTGCTTGCCTTTGGCCAGATCGTAGCCTTTTTCAGGCGCCGGAATCACAGGGTAAAGACGGCCTGGAAGGCTCTCGCCGATGGGGGCCTGGGTCGCCAGCCAATACGCATAAGTGCTCAACGCTTTCATGACGTGGCTGTCACTGGACGGAGCCTTGCCATTCATACTGAACTCAAAGCAGCCTTGCATCCGTTCGGTAAACGTATTGACCTTGTCGTTCTTTTTTCGATAGGCCGGGTACATGCCATAAGCCCCCCACAGAGGAGCGGAATCCGCTTTACGGCCCTGGTCGAGGTGGCAGTTACTGCAGCTAAGCCCGTTACCGACGAATTCGGCAGCATTTTGCGGGGTATTGACGAAAATATTGCGCCCCTGCAGCACCAGTTCGCCAAAGGCATTATCCGGCAGCTGAGACTCATCCGGGGGTGTAAAGACCCCGTTGGAGGGTTTTGCCGAGGGCGCTGGCGTGTCTGCAGCCACGCTCGGCTGCACCGCTGAAGGCGCCGGGACCGGTGTCATATCCCGCTCTTCGTAGTACGTTTTGGCCGCGAGCAGTGGCACTGCTATGCCGACGGTCAGCAACACTTTCACTGGGAAATTCATTGGCTCGCCTCCCCGTTCAGGCTGTCGAAATACGTGGAGATGGCTTTCACCTCAGTGTCGGTCAGCGAGCGGGCGACATGTCCCATCAGGTCATTGGGGTCATTTTTGCGGGTGCCGCTGCGCCAGGCATCCAACTGTGCTGCGAGGTAAACCCCGGATTGCCCCATCAACGGCGGGAAGCTGCTGCCAACACCGGTTTTGCCCTCTCCGTGGCAGGCAACGCAGGCCGGAATATTCCGACTCCAGTCGCCTTGCTTCACCAGTTTTTCTGCTGCATTGGTGACAGGGCCTGTCGGGTCGAGTGCCGTGCTCGCAGCACCGGGGCTCATTCCCGCCATATAGGTGGCAACGGCATCGACTTCGGCATCGCCAAGGGCAATGGCGATGGGTTGCATCACGCCATTGGCCCGCTGGCCTGAACGAAAATCCTCAATCTGCTTGGCCATGTACCCGGCGGGCAAGCCTGCCAGGCGGGGAAATCCGGCGCTGGCGGTACCCATACCGTTGGCACCATGGCAGGCAGCGCAGGCCATGGCGGCTGGCGACGCACCACCCTGGGTGTAGATTTTCTGTCCTGAAGTCTCGGCGTGGGCGGGTATCGACAGCATGAGAACAACGGTGCTCACACTCGCGGTGAGGCTGAATCTCTTTGCAAGATTCATATTTCTTATCTCCTTCGGCTAATGACAGCGTCAATGGCCATCCTGTCCGTGAGGACAGGGAGGCACTTGGCCATGCACTGCTTTTATGGAATAAACTTATACCGAAAAGTTATATTGTCAAATAATTTGTCCGGCTTGGAGACAGAGGGTCTTCGCGGGCAGGCGCAGGGTTGTACGTCGTAGTCGGTATCAATTTTGCGAGGAGCAGGCAGCGGGGGCCGGTCGCCGGGCAACGATCAAAAAGTGTGCGAGCACGCCAAACATCAGTCCCCAGAATGCGGCCGACATCCCAAGAAAAGACACACCTGACGCGGTGACCAGAAAGGTGAACAACCCGGCGTCGCGCTCCTTGGGCTCGGCCAGGCTACGCACCAGCGCATCACTGATGGCACCGTAGAGCGCCAACCCCGCCAGGGCTGCGATCAAGGCGGCCGGGAATGCGGCGAACAGCGATACCAGCGTGGCCCCCGCAATACCGAACACCAGGTAAGTCGCACTCCCCGACAGCGCGGCGATATAGCGCCGCTTTGGGTTCTCGTGGGCTTCCTTGCCCGCACACAGGCTGGCAGTTACCGCGGCCAGATTCAGGCCATGACAACCAAAAGGCGCCAGCAACATTCCGCCCAGGGCGCTGGCACTGATGATCGGGCTGGCCGGCGTGTTGAAGCCTGCATTGCGCAGCACGGCCATGCCCGGCATGAATTGCCCGGTCAGCGCCACGAGCACTAAGGGCAGTGACAGGTTCAGGATGGCTGCGAGGTTGAATTCGGGGGTGATCCACTGCGGTGTCGCCAAGGCGAACACCAGCGCTTCGCTGCGCAAATGCCCGCCCAGCAGTGTGATCGCGCCGCCCACCAGCAGCACTGCCGCCACCGCATAGCGTGGCCATGCCCGGCGCATCACGATGTAGGTGATGAACATGGACAGCACCAACATGGGTTGCACCGGCAAGGCACGGAACACCTCGATGCCGAATGAGAACAGGATGCCGGCTTGCATACCGGCGGCAATCGAACCGGGCAAGCGTGCAATGATCCGGTCGAAGGCACCACTGAGACCGATAAGCAGCAAGATCAGGTTGGCCACCAGATAAGCGCCTATCGCCTGGTTCAGTCCTGTGTGTGGCAGAGCCGTGACCAGAAGCGCCGAGCCCGGGATTGACCAGGCAATCACCACCGGTACGCGCCAGCGTAAACTCAGCACGGCCCCGAGTACGCCACTGCCGATGGAAATTGCCCAGACCCAGGACGAAAGTATTTCAGGAGACAAAGACGCATTTTGCGCGGCATGAAAGATGATCACCAGCGGGCCGGCATAGGAGATAAACGTGGCGATCATCCCGGCCACAACAGCCGATAACGAACAATCATTGAGCAGGTTTTTCATGGGGCCTCGCACAAGGCAGTGAACAATGACCGCTCATGAGCGCCCTGCTCCCCTTTGGGAGCAAGACGCCGGCGGTTACGGCTTGGCGGTGATCAGGACGCTCGGCGCGGCCTGTTGACGGTGACTGCTGACAATAAACAGCGCCATGGCCAATGCGGCCACGGCGCCCGGGACAGCGAAGGCGATGAAGTTCAATTGCAGGGGCAGGTTCATGCCCATCAGCGCACCGCCCAGCAACGGCCCGAGGATCGCGCCGTTGCGACCGATACCGGAAGCCCAGCCCAACCCTGTCGAACGAATCGACAAGCCGTAGAACTGAGCGGTGCCGGCGTAGAGCAGGATCTGGGTACCGATGGTGGTCGCGCCCGCGACGAAGATCAGCAGGTACAGCACCACCGGTGCACTTTTGAAGCCCAGCAGGCTGATGGACAGCGCCGCGGCAATGAAAAACACCGCCATGACCTTGCCCAGATTCAAGCGGTCACCCAGCCAGCCCCCCAGAATCGCGCCGGCCATGCCGCCGAAATTCAGTACCAGCAAAAACGACAGACTCGAACCCAGGCTGTATCCCGCGCTGGCCATGAGCTTGGGCAGCCAGGAGCTGAGGGCGTAGACCATCAGCAGGCAGCAAAAGAAAGCCACCCACAGGCACAGCGTGCGGGTTGTGCGACCGTCGCGGAACAGCTCCAGTACCGCCACCCCACGACCTTTGGTATCGGCCATGTGCAGGGTGTCGGTGGGATCCAGCGCCAGTGTTGGATCGATCCTGTCGAGGATCAGCCTGGCCTTGGCAGTCTGCCCTTCACGCACCAGAAAGCCGACCGACTCAGGCAGCCACCAGAGAATCAGCGGCAGGAGCAGCAAGGGGACGGCGGCGGCAAAAAACATGGACTGCCAGCCGAACGTTGGCAGCATGTAAATCCCTACACCCGCCGCGAGCATGCCGCCCAGCGAGTAGCCACTGAACATCACGGCCACCAGGGTGCTGCGCAGGCGTTTGGGTGCATATTCACTCATCAATGCCACCGCGTTGGGCATTAATCCTCCGCACCCCAGACCGGCAATGAATCGGCAAATGCCGAACTCGGTAGGGTTACTGGCGAAGCCATTGACCAGGGTCGCCGCCGAAAACAGCGTGAAGCAAATGGCGATACCTTTCTTGCGGCCAATCTTGTCCGCCAGCGTGCCGAATGTCAGCGCGCCGAACATCATGCCAAACAGTGCATAACTGCCCAGGGCGCCCGCCTGCAAGGGGGTCAGCCCCCACTCCTGCATGATCGCCGGCAGCACTACGCCGAAGATGAACAGGTCATAGCCATCGAAGATCAGCAGCAGCGCGCAGAGCGCTACGACCGTCCAGTGGAAGCGGCTGAAGCGCGCGTTATCAATGATTGGGTGAACGTCTATTGCTCGCATGGCATCGGTACTCTTGTTTTTATCGTCGAATCTGCGTACTCAGGCGCTTGCCCGGGCTGCAGACCTCTTTTCATGGCGGGCGGGCACCACGGTCACCAGAATTTCCAGGTGTAAGTGGTGATCAGGCGGTTTTCAGTGAAATCGGCTCCGTAGCGGGTCTTGACCTGGATGTTGCGTGCGTCGAAGCCAAGCCCTTGCAAGGGCCCGCTTTGCACCACGTAGTTGAGGTAAATATTGCGCTCGCTCTCAATGTTGTTCTGCTGCCCTGCCCCGCGATCAATATCGGTACCGCGCAGATAACGGGTCATGAATTTCAATCCGGGCACACCCATGGCGACGAAGTCATAGTCATAACGCAACTGCCATGAACGTTCCCCCGCCTTGTAAAAGGCGACGGCGGACCAGTTGACCAGATACGGCTGTGGCGCATAGCCGTTGAGCAAGGGGAAGGCGTCGTCACCGCTCATGTGCTGGTAGCCGACGGTGAAGGTATGTGCGCCTTTGCGCAGAGCGGTCATGAGGCCCAGCGCCTGGTTGTCGAAATCGCCGGAGAGCCGGGCGCCGTCCTCGCGGGTGTTGTAATAGCGAACATCGGTTTTAAGGCTGTAGCCCTCGCCAAACGGTGTGGTGTGGGCCACAGCCAGATAGTGCTGGCGATAGATGTCTTCGAGTTGGGCGATATAGTAAGTAGCGTTGAGTGTCGGGCTGAAGTCATAGCGGGCGCCGGCAAAGTTGAGTCCGTCGCTGCTTTGTTGCGGTGTATCGCCGAACAGATAGATATCCTCGCGATTGCTGGACTCGCGGGTCGCTATTTTCCAGAAGCGCCCGGCATTGAGTGTCCACCCGGCCCAGTCCTTTGATTCCAGGGTCGCGCCTTCATAGGTGGTGACCAACTGCCGGGAGTCGTCGGTATACGCCACCGGCAGCGTGGGTCGATGCTCACCGATACGGACCTCGGTGTTGGCGAACCTGAGCTTGCCCGTCACGCCGGCTCGACCGTAATCGGTTGCCGGTCGGCCCTTGCTGTCGTCGTAAGGCAGGACAGCATCCGGGCCTCGTCCGCCGCCGCCATCCAGGCGGTAGGCATACTGACCGGAAGCATCCAGCCCCCACTGCACCGGCCCTTCGGTGAAGCCGGACCTGAACACCAGATCGAAGCCCTGGCTCCAGCTACCTACCCGGGATTTGGGGGCGTCACTCTGCTTGAAGTCGCGGTCCAGATAGAAATTGCGCAGGCCGAGGTTCAAATGACTGTCCTCCACGAACTCGGCCTGGGCCGGAAAGCTGATGGCCAGTACCAGTGAAGCGCCTGCAATGTTGATTTTTTCGGCACGTCCGCGCCTTGATTGTGGTGCGAGAGCCGTCGTCTGGCGGTGTGTGCAGTCATTCCTGAGTGCTGGCCAGAAATCGGGAAAACGAGGGGTACAGCGGACCGCATGAACGTCTACTTCTCGCATGGCATCGTTACTCTTATTTTTATTGTCGAAACTGCTTTTTCAGCCTTAGTCAGACTAGGGAGACGGATTTATGGGGAATAGCCGAATCCTGCAGATCGATATCCATTTCCTGCGAAGCGCTCTGTTATCGAGATCTTCGCCTCGTACAGCGCCGGCTCATTTACCGCGCTCAGCCTCTGGCGCTGAAGATTGGAAACGTTATAAGATAACGAAATACTGTTAAATGCCCTCTGCCAGCGATCCTTCAATGACTTCCGTTACCCACGCCTCTGCCGCTCCTCCTGCCAGCCAGCGCCTGTTATCCATCGATGCCCTGCGGGGGTTGGTGATCATCTTCATGTTGCTGGACCATGTTCGCGAAACCTTCTTTCTGCACCGTCAGGTGGTGGATCCGATGAACATCGACGCCACCGATCCTTCTCTGTTTTTCAGTCGCACGCTTGCGCACCTTTGCGCACCGGTATTCGTGCTGCTCACCGGGCTTTCAGCATTTTTGTACGGCGAAAAATACCAGGGCAAACGCGATGTTTCGGC
This sequence comes from Pseudomonas sp. D1HM, assembly GCF_019266105.1. Taxonomy (NCBI): domain Bacteria; kingdom Pseudomonadati; phylum Pseudomonadota; class Gammaproteobacteria; order Pseudomonadales; family Pseudomonadaceae; genus Pseudomonas; species Pseudomonas sp. D1HM. The sequence goes on from NZ_LRMN01000006.1 coordinate 305,319, forward strand.
ATTCCTGTTCAAGCGGGGCCTGTTCCTGGTCGTGCTGGAGTTCACCCTGGTCAATTTTGCCTGGACCTTCCAGTTCCCGCCGACGGTGATCTACCTGCAAGTGATCTGGGCGATTGGCATCAGCATGATCGCCCTGGCCGCGCTGGTGTGGCTGCCGCGACCGTTACTGCTGGTACTGGGGGTTGCAATCATTGCCGGGCATAACCTGCTGGACAGCCTGCACTTTGCGCCTGGATCAGCGATGCATGTGCCGTGGGCGATACTGCATGACCGTGGCTGGATCGAATTTTCGGACAGCTTGCGGCTGCGCACGTCCTACCCGGTATTGCCCTGGATCGGTGTGATTGCCCTGGGGTATTGCATGGGGCCCTGGTTTGCCCGGGCAGCCAGTGCCGCCACCCGCCAGCGCTGTTTATTGCTCGCCGCCGCAGGTGCGCTGTCGGGCTTTGTCGCCTTGCGTCTGCTCAATGGTTACGGCGAGGCGCAGTGGTTCGCCCATGACCATGCCATCCAGACCCTGATGAGTTTTTTCAACATCACCAAATACCCGCCGTCCTTGCTGTTCCTTGCCCTGACGCTGGGCATCGGCCTGCTGCTGTTGCTGGGTTTTGAACGCGCCGGGCAACGCAAGTGGATCAGCATCCTGGCGGTATTTGGCGCCGCGCCGATGTTCTTCTATTTGTTGCACCTGTATGTGCTCAAGGTGCTGTACCTGGCAAGTGTTGCGCTGTTCGGGCTCAACCATGGCGACTATTTCGGCTTTGACAGCATCGGGCCGGTCTGGCTGACCTCGCTGTTACTGGCGGCGGCGCTGTATGTGCCGGTGCGCTGGTTTGCCGGACTGAAGGCCCGCCGCCGGGATATCCAATGGCTGAAATACTTCTGATGCGGACACCCGGCTGTGTGTTCGTTTAACATGCCGCCGCCGGTCCCCGCATGGGATTAAAAGGGAATCCGAGGTGCTCGCAGAGCATCAACCGGAACTGCCCCCGCAACTGTAGGTGCTGAGCCTGCTCCTTGATTGCCACTGGGATACCCCCCGGGAAGGCTGGAGCCAGACGATGACGCATCAGTCAGGAGACCTGCCGGCGAACACAAAAACTAACCGGCGGGGTGTCCGGGGAGGACATCCTTGCTGCGTGGCACTTCGGTGACCGGCCTTGCTCTGCCTTTGTTGCGGTGCTCGATGATGTGTTTCCAGGCTGTACACCCCCTGTTCTGTGTACGATCAAATGGAGATTGCATCATGCTGTTGCCTCGCCTTGTCACCCTCATCAGCGGTCTGGGTTTATCGGCTCTCGCCCAGGCAGCCCCGACGCATTACCCCCTGACAGTCGAAAACTGCGGTACTCCCCTCACCTTTCAGCACGCACCGAACCGGATCGTGACCATCGGCCAGGCCGACAGCGAAATGTTCTATGCCCTGGGCCTGGGTGACAAACTGGTCGGCACTTCACTGTGGTTCAACGATGTACTGCCCAAGTACAAGGCCCAGAACGACAAGGTTGAACGCCTGGCTGATAACGACCCGAGCTTCGAGGCGGTGATCGGCAAGCGCCCGGAACTGGTGACGGCGCAACTGGAATGGATGGTGGGCCCGCAGGGTGTGGTGGGTACCCGTGAGCAATTTCAGGAACTGAATATCCCCACCTACCTGATGCCTTCCGACTGTGAAGGCAAAGACAACCTGGTGGGCGCCGACGGCACCCGCTTGCAGCCCTTCACGCTTGATACGGTCTACAAAAGCATCAGCCAGCTGGCCGAAATCTTTGATGTCCAGGCCCGGGGCGAACAGCTCAATGCTGAACTCAAGGCCCGCCTGGCAACGTCGACCGCAGCGCTGAACCGTGACGCCCTCAAGCACACCAGCGCGCTGTTCTGGTTTTCCAGTGCCGACCTGGACATCGACCCCTATGTTGCCGGCCGCAAAGGCATCCCCGATTTCATGCTCAACACCCTGGGGGTACGCAATGTCGTGGCGTCCGACGAAGAATGGCCCACCGTGGGCTGGGAAACCATCGCCAAGGCCAACCCTACGTTCCTGATCATTGCGCGCATGGATCGCCGTCGCTTCCCGGCGGATGATTACCAGAAGAAGCTCGAATTCCTGCGTACCGACCCTGTGACCCGCAACATGGATGCGGTCCGACACAACCGCATCATCATCCTCGACGCCCACGCCATGCAGGCCAGCCTGCGGATGTTCGACGGGCTTGAAACGCTCGCGACAGCGATCAACCGCTTCGATCTGCCGAAATGACGGCACGGCTGATCCACACCCTGGTGGCCGGCGCTACGCTGCTGTGCATGTTGCTCGCCGGTGTCGCCATCGGCGAAACCGCCATTGAGCCGCGTGTGGTGCTGCAGGTGCTGGCCAACAAGCTGTGGAGCGCCGGGCATGTGCTGGACCCGATTGACGAAGGCATCGTCTGGAACTACCGGCTGACCCGGGCCCTGGTGGCTGCGGCCTGCGGTGCGGGTCTGGCCACGTGCGGCGTGATCCTGCAGTCGTTGCTGCGTAATCCGCTGGCCGATCCTTATCTGCTGGGTATCTCCGCCGGGGCTTCGACCGGCGCGGTGCTGGTGGCGCTGCTGGGTTTGGGAGCCGGGGCGATCTCGCTGTCTGTGGGGGCCTTTGCCGGTGCCCTCGCCGCCTTCGGCCTGGTGATATTGCTGGCCCGTGTCAGCGGGCCGGCCAGCGGCACCGGGCAGATCATTCTCGCGGGTATTGCAGCCTCGCAGCTGTTCAATGCCATCACCGCCTTCTTGATTACCAAATCGGCCAGCGCCGAACAGGCCCGCGGCATCATGTTCTGGTTGCTGGGCAATCTCAGTGGCGTACGTTGGCCCTCCGTAGGGCTGGCGGTGCCTGTCGCGCTGTTCGGTCTGGCGGTTTGCCTGTGGCATCGACGCGCACTGGATGCCTTCACCTTCGGCGCGGACTCTGCGGCTTCGCTGGGCATCCCGGTGCGGCGGGTGCAGTTTACGTTGATCAGCTGCGCGGCACTGGTCGCCGCCGTGATGGTGTCCATCGTTGGCTCGATTGGTTTTGTCGGGCTGGTCATCCCCCATGCCGCCAGACTGTTGCTGGGTACCGGCCACGCGCGCTTGCTGCCGGCCAGCGCCCTGGGCGGGGCTTTGTTCCTGATCGCCGCCGACATCCTGTCGCGCACCCTGATCAAGGGCCAGGTGATCCCGGTTGGCGTGGTGACGGCACTGGTGGGCGCCCCGGTATTTGCCTTGATTCTCATTGGCCGGAGGAATGCCCGATGAATGCCATCGCGTCCCAGGTAGATGAAGCTGTGCTGAGTTGTCGAAACCTGGGGTACCGGGTTCGCGATGTTGAACTGCTGCACGGCATCGACCTGAATGTCCGGCGCGGTGAGACCCTGGGGATTGTCGGGCCGAACGGTGCGGGCAAGTCCACGCTGCTCAAGTTGCTCGCCGGTTTGCGTGCGGCCAGCCACGGCAGCGTCCAGGTGCAGGGGCAATCGCTCAAGCATCTGTCCCGACGCAGCATTGCGCAAATGCTCGCGGTGGTTGAGCAGCAGGCCGACACCCATGATTCGATCAGTGTCTTCGACGCGGTTGCCCTGGGCCGCACGCCCTGGCTCTCGGCGCTGAGTCCGTGGTCGAGCAATGACGATGCCATCGTGCAGCAAGCACTGCGGGATGTGGATGCCACACATTTGCGCAGCCGCACCTGGGGCAGCCTCTCGGGGGGCGAGCGCCAGCGTGTACATATCGCCCGGGCACTGGCCCAGCGTCCCCAAATCCTGTTGCTGGATGAGCCCGCCAACCACCTGGATATCCAGCATCAGCTGGCCATTCTCAAAGGCGTCCAGGCCCTGCCGGTGACCACATTGATTGCGCTGCATGACCTCAATCAGGCATTGGGCTGTGATCGCCTGGCAATCCTCGACCGGGGGCGGCTGGTGGCCCTGGGCGAACCACTGGCCGTGCTGACGCCACAGCGACTGCTGACCACGTTCGGTGTGCAGGCGCATTACCTGACCGACCCTTTTGACGGCGCGCAGATTCTGCGATTTCGTTCCTCTTGATCGTTTTTATGGATAGCGACACATGCGAATTTCTTCTCTGACACTATTACTGGCCTCGGCCATTCTTTGCACGCCTGCCCTCGGACAAGTCCATGAGGTGAAGATGCTCACCCGCAGCGCTCACGCGGGCATGGTGTATGAGCCGGACTACCTGCAGATTGCCCCCGGTGATACGGTCAAATTCATCCCGACCCAGAGCGGTCACAACGCCGCCAGCCTGCCGGGCGTGCTGCCCGAAGGCGCACAGGCGTTCAAGGGTCAGATCAACCAGGAGACAGAGCAGACCTTTACCGTCCCGGGCCTCTACGGCATCCAGTGCATTCCACACCTGGCAATGGGCATGGTGATGTTGATCCAGGTCGGTGAACCGTCAGCGACAGCCCCTGTGTTGCCTGCCACGCTGCCCAAGCGTGCGCTGGATCGCCTGAACCTTGCCCTTCAGTCCCGCCAGGTCGCGAAATGACCGCCGTTGCCAGCCGTTGCGCGCTGTTGATTACGCTCGTCAGCCCGATGGCCATGGCCGACTCCGATCAGTCCAGCGCCAACGGTTTTATCGAAGACAGTACCTGGAGCGTGCTCAATCGCACGGTCTACGACAGTCGTAAATACCGCCACGGCGACCGTAACGGTGCTGCACGCAATGCTTACAAGCCTCGCTCAGCGCGCAATGACGCCGCCGAAGAATGGGCCTACGGGCTGATGGGCACCTGGCAGTCGGGTTTTACCCAGGGCTTGATCGGGGCAGGCGTCGATGCCCACGCCTACCTCGGGCTCAAGCTGGACAGCGGCGGTGGCCGGGCTGGCAAGGCGCGCCTGCTCAGTCTGGATAATGACGGCCACCCCAAGGACGATTACAGCCGAGGGGGCGCCGCATTGAAGCTGCGCATGTCTTCCACGGTTGTCTCTTACGGCGAGCAGCGGGTGAAAACACCGGTGTTCAGCTCATCTGACAGCCGATTGCTGCCAGAAACAGCGACCGGTGTGTTCCTCACCAGCAACGAGTTCAACCACCTGAAGATGGTTGCCGGGCACTTCACCGAGAACACCGACCGCAACGCCAGCAGCCATAACCAGGGCTTTGCGGTGAATTACTCGAATGCACTCAAGGGCGATGCATTCGACCTTGCCGGGCTGGTGTACACCCCAGACAAACACCTCAGCGCCAGCCTTTATAGCTCGCGCTATGAAGACACCTGGAACCAGCATTACCTGGGCGGTACCTTCAGCCACGTCATTGACGATAACCGTTCACTGACCTTCAACCTCAACCTTTATCGCACCACGGATGAAGGCAAGGCACTGTCAGGACGCATCGACAACACCACCTGGAGCTTGCTGAGCACTTATGCCCAAGGCCCGCACAGCTTCAGCCTGGGTTATCAGAAAGTCCACGGTGACACCCCGTTCGACTACGTGACCCGCGGCGCCATTTACATCAGTAACGCGCTGCAATTGTCTGACTTCAACGCACCCAACGAGCAATCGTGGCAAGCACGCTACGATCTTGCAATGACGCCCTGGGGCATGCCGGGCCTGATCTTGAGCGCGGCTTATGTGCGCGGCAGCCAGATCGACGGCAGCCATGTGGACCCTCGTGGCGGTTATGCCTATCTGGGTTACGGAAAAGGAGGCAAGCACTGGGAGCGGGATCTGGAAGCACGCTATGTGGTACAGAGCGGTGCCGCCAAGGGCGCGGTCGTGTCGTTGCGACACAACGTACATCGGGGAAACACGGCTCAGGCAGAGCTGGACACGGATCAGATCCGCCTGGCCGTTGAATACCCGTTGAGTGGACGGTTCTGACCTGTCAGGCGACTGGCAGGCGGCATTCCATGTGGGTGGTTTGCCATACCGGATCGGCTTCCACATCAACCACTGTAAAGCCCTGCCGTCCCCAAAACTCAATGGCGCCGGGCAGAAACGGATGAGTGTGCAGGTACATCACCTCAACCCCGGCGTCGACGGCCAGCGCTTGCACTGCGCGGTACAGCGCTCGTGCCAACCCCGCGCGACGGTAGTCGGGCAGCACAAACAGGCGCACCACCTCCACCACCCTGGCGCCACGATAATCGAGCTGCGCAAAGCGCCGGTCGTAGGGCAGATAGCCGATTGAGCCGATTATCCTGCCGTTTTCCACGGCGATCAGAAAACGCCCCTCGCCCTGCAGGTACACCTGTCGAAAATCAGCCAGGTCAGCCGGCAAGTCCCCGGCACTTAGCGCCGGGAACAGTGCGGCCCGGGCCTGCATGACAAAGTCCAGAACATCAGGAACCTCGGCAGGCGTCACTGCGCGGATCGTGTGCAGGCCCATGTCCGGTTTACCGGTCAGTGCATGGCACCGTGGTCATGGTGGTGCATGGGCATGCTGTTGAGGGCACGGGCCTTGGCCGTGACTTCGATCGACTCTTTCTCGCCCTTGGCATTTTCAACCACCAGGGTCAGCGGTACATCCTGACCATCTTTGATCTGCCCGACCAGGTCCATCAACATCACGTGATAACCCTCAGGGTCAATGTTGACGGTCTTGCCGGCCGGCAACGCCACGGAGGCCACTGCCTTCATGCTCATGACGTCGTTTTCCATCGTTGACTGATGGATTTGCACCGTTCCGGCAACCGGTGATTTGACTTCGATCAGCTTGCTGTCAGTGGTCGAGGTGATGTGCATGAACGCACCGCTCGAGGGCTGCCCCGCGACCGTTGCGCGGACCCAGGCATCCTCCACCACTGTTTGTGCAGAAACCTGCAGGCTCATGCCCAGCAACGACAGCAACAGGTATTTAACAGGCTTCATGGCTTTGTCTCTCGCAAGGTAGGCGTTGATTAGCAGACCGACATCACGGTCAGCAGGTCTTCGGTGCACTGTTTGGCCGAGAGCGAGGGCGAGAGGCCCAGGCGCAACACACCGCGGGAGTCAAAGACGAAACTGGTCGCGGTGTGGGACATCGTGTACGAGGAACCGGTCGGGATCTTTTCGTAGAACACCTTGAACTCTTTAGCCGTTGCCGCGGTTTCTTCCAATGTACCGGACAGGGCGATAAAGCTCGGGTCGAAGGCTTTGACGTAGGCATCGAGCATGGCCGGCTTGTCGCGCTCCGGATCGACGGTGATAAACACCACCTGCAGCCGGTCACCGTCCGGGCCCATCATCTTCTTGATCTGCGCGGCGCGGGCCAGCGCCGTCGGACACACGGCCGGGCACTGGGTGAAACCGAAGAAAATCATCGGCATCATGCCGCGGAAGCTGCCCAGCATCATTTCGTTGCCATCGGCATCTCTGAGCTTGAACTTGCGGCCCAGGATTTCATTGCTCAAATCTTTACCGTACTTGTACGACAAACCACTGCCTGGATCGCAACCCGCGAGCAGACCGAGACTGAGCAAGCCAAGACCTGCCACGACGTGGCGGCGAGTCAGTAATTCATTCATGGAAGGTTCCTTTAAGCGGCCCTGCTCCGAAGAGAAAGCCTTTGCCCTGCGCACTGTGTGGCAGGTGTGTACGTGTCCTGATCAATGGCTGGCCATTTCAAGAACGCACGATTGCTGTGGGGTCACGCGTTTCATGGGCGCTGAATTTACCACTCTCCCCCCGTGTGCGCACGGCGAGTGCGCCCCAAACCGGTGCGCCTATAGGCGGTCAGCCAGTAAAACCGGGCGACACAGCGCCGCTGCGTCAAATTGCCTCAGTCCGGCGGTGTCATCGGTGCCGCCCTGAAACAGGCCGTTCAGAGGATCCGGTACAGCAGGCGCTCGATGCGAACCCGGCTGACCCGTCGCAAGAACCTGGCCACTGCTGGCGGGTAGTCGACCAGTGTTTCCAGATCCTTGAAACTGCTGATGCGCTGGGTATGGACAAAAATGGCCTCCAGCTCCTTGCTCCGGGGTTCCAGCAGTTCACGCCGCGGGTCATCGATCAACAGGCCGTTTTCCAGATCAAGCCGGAAGGCCCGCGGGTTCAGGTTGTTACCGGTCAGTAACGTGTAGCGATCATCCACCCACATGCCTTTAAGGTGATAGGTGTTGTCGCCGTCACGCCACAGGTGCAGGTTCAGCAAACCGCTGTCGATCATGCGCTGATGACGTTTGGCAAAACGGCGCAAGCTCAACTCATACAGATACGGCAACGCCGCGATCACTTTGAAGGGTTCGCTCGGCGGCATGTAGAAGTCATTGGCTGTCTTGTCACCGACCACGATATCGATTTTCACCCCGCGCTCCAGGGCCCGATTGATTTCACGGGTCACCGGTAACGGCAGGTTGAAGTAAGGCGTGCAAATGTTCAGTTGTTGCTGGGCGCTGGCAATCAGTTCACAAATTACCCGGCTCAGCGGGTTGTTCTTGCCCACGCCCAACAGCGGGCTGACTGACAGGCCAAAGTGGCCAACCGTACCGCCGTGGGTGTCATAGCTGGCTTTTTTCAGGCGGCTGCGCAAATCGCCGATGGCACTGCGCAAGCTGCGGGTGCTGGGCAACGAAGGCAGATCAAGGCGGTGCACGGCCTTGGTGGCGAGCAGGTTTTCCTGGATGAAACCCTGCATCGAATCCGCCAGCGCCTTGTTTTGCAGCACGTGGTAGCGGTCAAAACGGTATTTGTCGAACTTGTGCAGGTACACGTTGTTCAGGCTGGCACCGCTGTAGATGACGCAATCGTCAACGATAAAGCCTTTAAGGTGCAGCACCCCGAACAGTTCCCGGGTTTGCACCGGCACGCCATAGATCGGCACTTCGGTATCGTGGGCTGCGGTTTGCGCCTGGTACCAGGCCGCATTGCCCGGCTGTTTGCCAGCCCCGATCAACCCGCGCTGGGCGCGCAGCCAGTCAACCAGTACAACGATTTCCAGTTCGGGGCGTGCTGCCTTGGCCGCGTGCAGGGCATCGAGGATTTCCTGTCCGGCTTCGTCCTGTTGCAGATACAAGGCCACCAGCGTGATGCGATGACGGGCCCCGGCAATTTTTTCCAGCAGGCAACGACGGAACTCGGCCGCACCGGACAAGATGCCAAAGGCATCGGCGGACAACGGAAAGCTGCGTAATTTGGGCAACAAGGAACGCTTGAAGAACGACGGCATAGGGCTCGCTAAGGGTCGAATGCGAAGAGCCCGAAAGCTTACACGATTTTTGCGCGGGCTTGCTCGTGATGCAGGCTGCGCGGCAACCATGCTGTCACGAGCAGACTCGGTGTTTACAGTGCCGTTGAACCTGCCGCCGGCTTCAAGGCCCACACCCGGGCGATATCCCGTGCCCGGTCTGTCAGCAATTGTGCGGTTCGGGTGCAGGCTTCTTCGAGCGTCATCGGGCCGCTGGTCAAGGCAAACGCCGCATTCACTCCGTGTTGGTACATGCTTTGATAGCCCTCACCGAGCGTGCCGGCCAGGACGATAACCGGTACGCCCTGCTGCTGTGCAATGCGGGCCACCCCGAAAGGCGTTTTACCGCGCAGGGTTTGCGCGTCAAATCGCCCTTCGCCGGTAAACACCAGATCGGCCCCTTTGACCGCGTCTGCCAGCCCTACCAGCTCGGCGACCACCTCCACACCCGCCCGGAATTGCGCACCAAAAAACGCCTTGGCAGCAAAACCGAGGCCTCCGGCGGCACCCGATCCCGGCTCTTGACGGACATCCCTGGGTAAGACCCGCGCACAGTGATCGGCAAAGTGGCCCAGCGCTCGGTCGAGTTCAAGCACCTGCTCGGGAGACGCGCCTTTTTGCGGGCCGAAAATCGCCGAAGCACCGTGATCGCCACACAGCGGGTTGTTGACGTCGGCGGCGATTTCAAAGCGTACGTCGGCCAGGCGAGTATCCAGGCCTGCCAGTTCAATACGCGCCACCTTGGCCAGGGCCAGACCGCCACGCGCCAGGGCGTTGCCTTGATCGTCGAACAGCCCCAGGCCCAGCGCCTGCAGCGCACCCGCGCCAGCATCGTTGGTGGCACTGCCGCCGATGGCCAGGATAATGCGTTGCGCGCCTTCGTCGAGCGCCGCCTTGATCAACTGGCCGGTGCCGAATGTGCTGCTGGTGCACGCATCACGCTGCCCCGGGGCCACCAGTTGCAAACCACTGGCTTCAGCCATTTCGATGATGGCTGTGCGGCTGTCAGGCAACCAGCCCCAATGCGCGTCAACCGCAGCGCCCAGTGGCCCCTGCACCTGATGGCGACGCAGTTGACCATTTCCCGCGGTGACAATTGCCTCGACCGTGCCTTCGCCGCCATCGGCCATCGGACATTTGACCAGGTGCGCACCGGGCAATGCTTCGGCCAATCCTTCAGCAATGGCATCGGCCACCTTTATGGCGCTCAGGCTGTCTTTGAACGAGTCGGGGGCAATCACGATTTTCATGGGCGAGTCTCCAGTTCTTATGCTGTCCATGCTGCCAGTAACCACCGCCAAACACGCCAGTCTGGTGCACAAGCATTCACAGGGTTTGTTGTTCATTGTTACAAGACCGCCGGGCTGAAGGGTTCCGGCGCCTCCACCCTGTTCGCCCGGCGGCCGAAACTGCTGACGCGAAGGGCTCTACGGCTGCATGGGCAACAACTGCACCCCCAGGTACAACGCGAGCATGCCATTGAGGCTCAGCGGGTCGACGCCACTTAACTCAGCGATACGTTCCATGCGGTAACGCAGGCTGTTGCGATGAATACCCAGGGCATCGGCGCAGGCCTGACTTTGACCATCGTGTTCACACCAGCTGCGCAGGGTTGCGATCAACTGGCCGTTGCTGTCCTTGGCCACGACTTTGTGCAAGGGCCCGAGCAACTCTTCAAGTGCATCATCATTGCGATGGCGCCACAGCATGACGGGCAACCGGTAGCGATCCAGGGGCAGCAGGCGTGACTGGGGCAACACATCTCGACCATAGGCCAGCAAGTCTCCAACCCGCCGATAGCAACGGCGCAAACCTTTAAGGGCATCGGCCTGCCCGCCCGCGGCAATACGCAACACGTGCCAGCCCTGGGCATCGAGCTTTTCGAGCAAGCGCAGATCGTCAACGGCGGCAGTTGCAGGGCGACACCAGAGCAACGAAGCGGTCGCCGGGGTCACGCACCAACTGTCCGGATAGCGCGATTGCAGCCAGGTACTCAAAGCTTCGGCACTGTGCCCCTTGCCCAACTCAAACAAGTAGGGAATCCGCGACAGCTGCGGCTTGAGCCCCAACTGCTGGGCTTCGTCGATCAGCCGCGGGGAATCCCCGCCTTCGCTCAGCAACAACGCCACCAGATCGTCGCAACGTTGTCGTCGCCACTGTTGTTCGGCCTGCTGATAACGCTGTCCGACCAGCATCTCTGCGGTCATGCGCACCAGCTCGGCGTAAGTGCGCAGCGCTTCGGGATCGCCGGTGAGCCCCAGCACGCCAATCAACCGCTGATCGAGGAGCAGCGGCAAGTTGATGCCCGGTTGCACGCCTTTCAGGCATTTGGCGGTCTGAGCGTCGATCTCCACCACCCGCCCGTTGCTCAGCACCAGCTGCGCCCCCTCATGCCGGGTGTTGATGCGATCGGGCTCACCGCTGCCCAGAATCAAGCCCTGGCTGTCCATGACATTCACGTTGTACGGCAAGATAGCCATCGCACGATCAACGATGTCCTGCGCCAAATCATGATCCAGTTCAAACATAGGGTGTCTATCCTTGGAGGCATTTGTTCACGAGCACAGGCAACCGGGGCAAAAGCTGTGCGACAGCACAAAGACAGCGGCGCCGGTGTGGCCGAGACTCACGCAGCGACCAACGTTAACTCCGGATCGCCAGAAAACATAATAAAGAGAGACATAGAATGTCACATAGCGCGAACACACCACCGATAAGCGATGACGATAAAAACGCCATCTACAAGCGCATCACCCTTCGCCTGATCCCCTTCATCTTCATCTGCTATCTGTTCAATTACCTTGACCGGGTAAACGTTGGCTTCGCCAAGCTGCAGATGCTCGACGCGTTGAAATTCAGCGAAACCGTCTATGGCCTGGGTGCAGGTATTTTCTTCATCGGTTACGTGCTGTGCGGCGTGCCGAGCAATCTGGCACTGACCCGCTTCGGCCCGCGACGCTGGATCGCGGTCATGATGATCACCTGGGGCCTGCTGTCGACCTGTCTGATGTTCGTCACGACACCCACTCAGTTCTATACCTTGCGCCTGCTGACCGGCGCGGCCGAAGCCGGTTTCTTTCCGGGTGTGGTGCTGTATCTCTCGCAGTGGTTCCCGACGTTCCGTCGCGGTCGCATCATGGCGCTGTTCATGTCGGCCATTCCTGTGTCTGGCCTGATCGGCGGTCCATTCTCCGGCTGGATCCTCAATCACTTCGCCGCAGGTCAGGGTGGCCTGGCGGGCTGGCAGTGGATGTTTTTGCTGCAGGGTCTGCCCACTGTCCTGCTGGGTGGCCTGGCGATTTTCTTGCTCAGCGATAACTTTGCCAACGCCAAATGGCTCGGCGCGCATGAGCGTGCCGTGCTGGAAGCCGATCACCGGCTGGATACCGAGCGCAAGCCGGCCACCACCAGCGACTCGCTGGGGGCCGTGTTTGCAAATCCGGCGATCTGGGCGTTTGGCCTGATCTATTTCTGTATCCAGAGCGGCGTGTACGCGATCAATTTCTGGCTGCCATCGATCATCAAGAACCTGGGTTTCAGCGATAACCTGGTGATTGGCTGGATCAGCGCGATCCCCTATTTACTGGCAGCGGTGTTCATGTTGCTGGTGGGTCGCTCGGCAGACTTGCGTAAAGAACGCCGTTGGCATTTGGTGGTACCGATGCTGATGGGCGCCGCAGGCCTGGTGATTGCCGTGAACTTCGCCACCCAGCCGGCCATCGCGATCATGGGGCTGACCCTGGCCACCATGGGCGCGCTGACAGGCTTGCCGATGTTCTGGCCAGTGCCAACCGCCATGCTCAGCGCCGGTGCGGCCGCAGGCGGCCTGGCAATCATCAACTCAATGGGGCAAATGGCCGGCTTCCTGAGCCCGTATCTGGTGGGTTTTGTGAAAGACGCCACCGGCTCGACCGACGTGGCCCTGTACATGCTGGCCGGAGTCATTGTCGGCGGTAGCCTGTTGGCGCTGCGCATGACCAAGGGCATTCGCCACGCATGAGGTGACGCACTCTGGTCGCCGTTACCGAAGGCGACGTCCAATTGCCAGGCACGCGCAAGTCCCGGGCTTTCGTTTCATCTGAAACGCTTTGCCCCGGGACTGTGCGAAGGCTGCGCTGACGGACGTCGCATTCCGCAATATCTACGCGCTACACATTCGGATTTGCCCTACAACCCTCTGAGCCTCAAGCTACGCACTTCTAATAATCAAAATGCGTGTTTCAACGAGGCTGTTGTGTCTAAAGGTATTGTCTTATCGGTTCTGGCATCGAGCCTGTTCGGTGTCATGTATTACTTCACGTCCCTGCTCTGGCCCTTGAGCGGTGAAGATATCTTCGGCTGGCGGATGCTTCTGACCTTGCCCTGCATGACCCTGTTCATGTGTTTCTCAGGCGATTGGCGACGGGTGCCCGTGATTTTCTCCCGCGTGCGTCAGCAACCCGCGCTGTGCGGCGTGCTGATCGTGTCCAGTGCGCTGGTCGGGGTGCAACTGTGGCTGTTCCTGTGGGCACCGCTCAACGGGCACAGTCTTGATGTGTCGCTGGGGTATTTTCTGTTGCCGCTGACCATGCTCGTGACCGGGCGTCTGGTGTATGGCGAGCATTTGTCCCATCTGCAAAAAATCGCCGCGGCGCTGGCCATCCTCGGCGTCGCCAACGAGGTCTATCGGGTCGGGGGCTTCTCCTGGACCACGCTGGTTGTCGCCATCGGCTACCCCCTGTATTTCGTACTGCGCAAACGGGCAAGCACTGACAACCTGGGCGGACTATGGATCGACATGCTGTTATTGCTGCCGATTGCCTGGTGGTTTGTGCAGAGTGGCGAGCAAGGGTTTGATGTGGCCAGCCACCGACCTGCGTTATACGCGTTGATTCCGTTGTTGGGCGCCATCAGCGCGCTGGCATTGATCAGCTACATCCTGGCCAGCCGGATGCTGGCATTCAGCCTGTTCGGCTTGCTGAGCTATGTTGAGCCGGTATTGCTGGTCTTTGTCGCATTGCTGTTGGGCGAAAGCATCAGCGCGGGCCAATGGTTGACCTATCTGCCGATATGGCTGGCGGTGATGGTGCTGGCGTTCGAGGGATTCAAACATCTGGTACGTCAACGCAGACCTGTTTAGGTCTGTGCTGAAACAGAGCGTGCTGCAGGCGCCGAGCGGCTTGAACCCCTCTGCCCTGCACCCGCAGCCTTATGTGCACCTACCGTTGATCTTTTTTTCATCCAGCACGAACGCCTGTTTAAAACGGCTTTGGCCCAGTATTTGCTTGGATAATTTCAGGTTGATGGTTTTTGCCAAGAGTTTAGGCCAACTAATTGGTTTAAAAGACATTTGCCAACGCCTCCCAACAGCCTCAAGCTATGTACCCACTCTAAACGAGTAACGTAGTAGATCCATTGAGGTTGTTGTGTCCAAAGGCATTGTTCTATCGATTTTAGCTTCCTGCTTGTTCGGCGTTCTGTATTACTTCACTTCCCTTCTTTGGCCCCTTGATGGCCAGGAAATCTTCGGCTGGCGAATACTCATTTCGCTGCCCTTCATGACACTCTTTATCTTTCTTTCAGGCGACTGGAAATGGGTCCCCCTCATATTTCAGCGTTTGCGCCAAACCCCGCTCTTGATCCCGTGCGTCATGCTCACCAGCTTTCTGGTCGGCCTGCAGCTGTGGATGTTTATGTGGGGGCCGCTGAACGGGCATGGTCTTGATGTGTCGCTGGGTTACTTCCTGCTGCCACTGACGATGATTCTTACTGGTCGTATCGTTTACGGCGAACACCTGTCGCACCTGCAGAAAATAGCCACCGCGCTCGCCGTCATCGGCGTTGCAAACGAGTTGTATCGCACGGGCGGTTTCTCCTGGACCACGTTGGTGGTCGCCATTGGTTATCCAATGTACTTCGTACTGCGCAAAAAGATCGGCATCGACAATCTGGGCGGCCTGTGGCTGGACATGCTGTTGATGGTGCCGGTGGCCTTGCTGTTCGTACTGGCTGGCGGGCACAACGACCTGGGTGAACAGCGCGAAGCTTTGTACGCGCTGGTGCCATTGATGGGCATCATCAGTGCGGCTGCGGGCTTTGCCTATATCCTGGCCAGTCGCCTGCTGCCGTTCAGCCTGTTCGGTCTGCTCAGCTACGTGGAGCCCGTGCTGTTGGTAGCCGTCGCCCTGTTACTGGGCGACAGCCTCGAAGAAGGCCAGTGGCTGACCTACGGCCCGATCTGGCTCGCCGTTGGCGTGCTGGTCATCGAAGGCTTGAAGCATGTAAGCCGTCAACGCCGCTCGATCTGATTCAAGCCGGTAACCACAGCCTGAAACGCGCCCCACCCAAGGGCGACTGCTCACTATTCAAGGTGCCGCCCTGGGCCTCCAGGGCGCGTCGACTGATTGCCAGTCCCAGCCCGAAGCCTCCTGTCGCCCGGTCACGACTACGGTCCAGGCGATAGAACGGCTCAAAGACGCGTTCACGCTCCTGCTCGGGGATGCCGATACCATCGTCATCCACACACAGCTCACACCCCTGCGCGGTGACCTTGATTTCCACCTGGATGCGTCTTTCGCAGTAACGCATGGCATTGCGCAGCAAGTTTTGCAGGGCGCGGGCGGTCAGCCGTGGATCCAGGGCAAAGCGTTGCTGGGCGCCCTCCAGGCGCACATCGAGCACGATGTCCGGGGCTTCCAGCTCTTCATCAAAACTGCCGAGGATGCTATCGACAAATTCATCCAGTGCCACCTCTACCCGGTCAGGAACCAATGCCGGGTTTTGCAGGCGACTGAACGAAAGCAGTTCAAGCACCAGCTCATCCAGTTCCCGAATATGCCCGACCAGCACCTGCAAACGCTCACGACTGGCCTCGGGCAAGTCGTCGCACATGACCAGTGCCAGGCCAAAATCCAGTCGGGTCAGCGGGGTACGCAGTTCGTGGGATACCGCATTGAGCAAGTCACGCTGCTGATTGAGCAGGTTTTCAACGTCTTGGGCCATGGTGTCAAACACCGTAGCCAGCCCGTGGATGTTGGAACTGCGCGGTATCTGGGTGCGCACGCTCAACTCTCCATGCCCGATCCGTTCGGCCGTGCGCTTGAGACGCTCCAGATCTCGCCAGTGCGGGCGCAACCACAGCAACAGGCCACCCAGCAAGGCTGCACCGATCAGTACGTTGATACTCCAGTACAGCACGTTCATATCAAACGGGTCTGGCGGCATGACCAGTTCAATGGCCTGCTTGCCGTCGAGCGGCGAAACCACCCGCGTCCGCCAGCCCCACTCGCCGATGCGCAATACACCCTGCCCTTGCTGTAATTGGCGCTGCTCTTCGGCCGTGAACCTGGGATCGGTAATGGGCAGTAAATTAACCCGCAACGGCGAAAATTGAGCGTCTAGATCCCGCGCAAGTCCTGGCCACTGCTCGGCCGGCAACGGCTGAAACTGCTTCACCAGCAAGGTCTGCATCCCGCGGGACATGTCGACGTTGTAGCTCATGAAGCGGTCGTGGAACAGGCTCACAATCAACTCGGGAACCAAATAAATGGCGGCACCAAAGGTGACTATCGTGACCAGATACAGACGAATCAGTAGCTTGAACATGGGGCTAGCATTCCCATTCCGAGCGACTGAACAGGTAACCCTTGCCCCACACGGTCTTGATCTTGCGCGCTTCGCCGGCGCAGTCATCGAATTTGCGCCGCAGCTTGGAGATCGCCACGTCTACCGAGCGGTCGGTACCATTGAACTCAATGCCGCGCAATCGCTGCAGGATCTGATCGCGGCTCAACACTTCACCGGCATGCCGGGCCAGTACCACCAGCAGGTTGTACTCACCGCTGGACAATTCGATGGCCTTTGCGCGCCAGGTCACGGTACGTTCCGACAGGTCGATGCACAGGTTGCCGATGAGGATCCTGTCGCTGGCCACTTGCGGTTCACTGAGGCTGCTGCGACGCAATAAGGTGCGAACGCGGGCTAACAGCACCCGTGGATCGCAAGGTTTTGTCACATAATCATCGGCACCCATCTCTAGCCCCAGCACCTGATCATGACTATCGTCGCGTGCAGTCAACATCAGGATCGGCAGGCTTGCAGAGTCGGCCCGCAAAAGCCTGCAGACTTGCAGGCCATCCAGTCCTGGCAACATCAGGTCAAGAATCACCAGGTCCGGGGGGTTGCTTCGCGCCCTGTCCCGTACCTGGTCGCCCCGGGCTATCACGCTCACTTGATAGCCATTGCGCTCCAGGTAGCTGGCAATCAGTTCCGAAAGTGCGACGTCATCTTCGACCAGCAAAATAGTGGGCATAATAAATGGTTACAACCGGGGGAAAACCCGAAGGATATACAACCTGATGCGAATAGGAGCGCATCCTTCACACTTTTTAACATACCTCCTACATAGCTTCACAACGCCTCTTGCGTGCTGCGCTTAGCATGCCAAGAACTTTTAAGAAACAACCTGCATATTCAGAAGGCATGATCGTTGAAAAAGCTCTTCGCCCCGCTATGTCTTACAGCGTTGGCACTGACCATCAGTGCCTGCGACAAAAGCCCCGTGGCTGAAACCAAGCCTCCATTGGTCAAGGTCCGAACCGAAGTGGTTGCCTCCGCCCCCGTGTCCATCAGTAATGAGCTGAGCGGACGGGTTGTCGCACCTCGGGTCGCGCAAGTCAGTGCACGGGTCGCGGGTGTCGTCCTCAAGCGCGTGTTTGCCGAAGGCAGCGAAGTCAAACAAGGCGATGTGCTGTTTTTGATCGATCCCGCGCCCCTCAAGGCAGAGCTGGACAGTTCGCTGGCGGCACTGCGCAAGGCTCAGGCACTGGCTAAACAAGCCAGACTGCAAGACCAGCGCTATGGCGAGCTGATTCAAATCAACGCGATCAGCCGTCAGGAGTACGACAACGCACGCGCCGTCGCTCAGCAAACCAGCGCCGATGTCGCCGCCAACGAGGCTGAAGTTCAACGGGCACGCCTGAACCTCGGTTATGCCACCGTTACCGCTCCCATCTCCGGACGGATCGGCCGGGCGCTGGTCACAGAAGGTGCGCTGGTCGGCCAGGGTGAAGTCACTGCATTGGCGCGGATCCAGCAACTGGATCCCATTCATGTCGACCTGACGCAGTCCACCCGTGACCTGGATAACCTGCGCGAATCATTCCGTGCCGGTGAGTTGCAGCAAGTGGGTAAAAATCAGGCCAAGGCCACGTTGATCCGTGACAACGGCAACCTCTATCCGCTGCCCGGCAAGCTGTTGTTCACGGATATCAGTGTGGACCCGAGCACCGGCCAGATCATCGTGCGCAGTGAATTCCCCAACCCCGACTACGACTTGCTGCCTGGCAGCTTTGTGCGTGTGCGTGTGGAACAGGCCGTCAACAAACAGGGGATCACCGTGCCGCAACGGGCGATCTTGCGCGACAGCGCGGGCATCGCCCAGGTGCTGTTGCTCGATGCCGAGAACCGGGTCAAGCAGCAGCCGGTGCAACTGGGTAACGTGTTGAATGACCGCTGGATCGTCAATGCAGGGCTGAAGGCCGGCGACCGCATCGTTGTCGAGGGCCTGCAGCACGCTCGCCCCGGCGAACACGTGCAGATCGATGACCCGACCCTTCCCCTCGCACACTCCACGGATCAGTGAGCATGCCGCAGTTCTTTATTGACCGCCCGATCTTCGCCTGGGTCGTAGCACTCTTCATTCTGCTGGCGGGCGCGTTGGCTATCCCGCAGTTGCCAGTGGCCAAATATCCGGTGGTGGCACCGCCACAGGTTGAAATCTACGCCGTCTACCCCGGCGCATCCGCACAAACCCTGGATGAAAGCGTGGTCAGCCTGATCGAGCAAGAGCTCAACGGCACCGATGGCCTGCTGTATTTTGAATCCCAGAGCAGCCTTGGCAGCGCCACCATCACCGCCACCTTCAAACCGGGCATCGATCCCGAGATGGCCCAGGTCGATGTGCAGAACCGCCTTAAAACCGTGGAGTCGCGCCTGCCTCAAGCGGTCATGCAGCAAGGCTTGCAAGTCGAGAAAGTGTCGTCGGGTTTCTTGATGCTGGTGACCCTGACGGCCAATGACAGCCCGCTCGATGAAACCGCGCTCAGCGATTACCTTGCGCGCAATGTCATGAATGAGATCAAGCGCATCGAAGGCGTCGGCAAGGCGCAACTGTACGGCGCCGAACGTGCGATGCGGATCTGGATCAATCCACAGAAGCTGATTGGTTTCAACCTGACACCCGCCGACGTCAGCCAGGCCATTGCCAGTCAAAACGCCCAGGTCTCCGCAGGCAGCATCGGCGATTTGCCGGGGCGCCCGACCCAGGAAATTACCGCTACCGTTCTGGTCAAAGGCCAGCTGTCGACGCCGCAAGAGTTTGCCGATATTGTCCTGCGTGCCAACCCGGATGGCTCCACGGTGCGCATTGGCGACGTGGCGCGGGTCGAAATCGGCAGTCAGGAATACCAGTACGGCACACGCCTGAACGGCAAGGCGGCCAGTGCTTTCAGTGTCAAGCTGGCCCCCGAGGCCAATGCCTTGAGCACGGGCAACCTGATCCGCGCCAAAATGGATGAGTTGAGCCGCTACTTCCCGTCGGGGGTTGAATACAGCATCCCTTACGACACAACGCCCTTCGTCAAAGTCTCCATCACCAAGGTGATCTACACCCTGGTCGAAGCCATGGTGCTGGTATTTGCCGTCATGTTCCTGTTCTTGCAGAACGTGCGCTACACCCTGATCCCGACCCTGGTGGTGCCGGTGGCCCTGATGGGAACTTTTGCGGTCATGTTGGCACTGGGGTTCTCAATCAACGTGCTGACCATGTTCGGCATGGTACTGGCCATCGGGATTCTGGTGGACGATGCCATTGTGGTAGTGGAGAACGTCGAGCGGATCATGGTTGCCGAGGGGCTTTCACCCCGTGAAGCCACGCGCAAGGCAATGACCCAGATCAGTGGTGCAATCATCGGCATTACCCTGGTGCTGGTGGCCGTATTTATTCCGATGGCCTTTATGCCCGGCTCGGTCGGGGTGATTTATCAGCAGTTCTCGCTGTCGATGGCCACTTCTATTCTGTTCTCGGCGTTCCTCGCGCTGTCACTGACCCCGGCGCTGTGCGCCACCCTGCTCAAGCCCATCGCCAAAGGCGAACATCATGC
This sequence comes from Pseudomonas sp. D1HM, assembly GCF_019266105.1. NCBI lineage: Bacteria > Pseudomonadati > Pseudomonadota > Gammaproteobacteria > Pseudomonadales > Pseudomonadaceae > Pseudomonas > Pseudomonas sp. D1HM. Next base: position 325,607 of record NZ_LRMN01000006.1, read on the forward strand.
CAAGGGCGGCTTTTTTGGCTGGTTCAACCAGCGTTTCGAGCGACTCTCGCAAGGCTATGAGGACTGGGTGGTGCACCTGATCAAGCGCAGCGGGCGTTACCTGCTGGTGTACGGGGTGTTGCTGCTGATACTGGTGCTGTGCTTTGCCCGTCTGCCCTCCTCCTTCTTGCCGGTGGAAGACCAGGGTTACACCATCACTGACATCCAGTTACCGCCCGGAGCCAGCCAGGCCCGCACCATCAAGGTGGCCGAGCAGATCGAGGCACACAATGCCGCTGAACCCGGTGTCGGCAACACCACGATGATTCTCGGCTTCAGCTTTTCGGGGAACGGGCAAAACGCTGCACTGGCCTTTACCACCCTTAAGGACTGGTCGGACCGTGGCGCCAAAGATTCGGCTTCAGCCATTGCTGAACGGGCCAATACGGCCTTTGGCGAGCTCAAGGATGCGATTGCCTTTGCCATCCTGCCGCCCCCGGTCAGCGGCCTGGGCACCTCCAGCGGATTTGAGTTCCGCTTGCAGGACCGTGGCAGCGTTGGCTATGACGCCCTGATGCAGGCCCGCAGCGAATTGCTGGCCCTGGCCGAGAAAAGCCCGGTCCTGGCCAATGTACGTGAGAGTGCGCTGGCTGAAAGCCCGCAAGTACAGCTCGAAGTGGATCGCAAACGCGCCAATGCACTGGGGGTTTCGTTTACCGACATCGGTGATGTGCTGTCCACCGCCGTGGGCTCGGCCTATGTGAATGATTTCCCGAACCTGGGGCGCATGCAGCGGGTCGTGGTCCAGGCTGAGGGCGATCAGCGCAGTCAGGTCGAAGACTTGCTGAAGATCAATGTGCGCAACAACCTTGGCAAAATGGTACCGCTATCGGCCTTTGTCGAAGCGCGCTGGATTCAAGGTCCGTCACAGCTTTCACGCTATAACGGCTATCCCGCGATCAGCATTTCCGGTGAATCGGCGCCCGGCCATAGCACCGGCGAGGCCATGATTGAAGTGCAGCGCCTGGTCGATCAATTGCCGGCCGGCCTGGGCCTTGAATGGACCGGCCTCTCGCTGCAGGAGAAACTCTCGGGTGCCCAGGCGCCGATTCTGCTGGGCCTGTCGCTACTGATTGTCTTCCTGTGCCTCGCAGCACTCTATGAGAGCTGGTCAATTCCCACGGCGGTATTGCTTGTCGTGCCGCTGGGGGTGCTGGGGGCCGTGCTGGCCGTGACGCTTCGCGGGATGCCCAACGATGTCTTCTTCAAGGTCGGCCTGATTACCATCATCGGGTTGTCAGCGAAGAACGCCATTCTGATTATCGAGTTCGCCAAGACCCTTTACGACGAAGGTCATGATCTGGTGGACGCCACGGTACAGGCAGCGCGTTTGCGTCTACGGCCCATTGTGATGACATCCCTGGCCTTCATTCTCGGCGTATTGCCGCTGGCCATGGCCACCGGCGCCAGCTCGGCCAGCCAGCAAGCCATCGGCACCGGCGTGATCGGAGGCATGATCGTCGCCACCCTGGCCGTCGTGTTTGTGCCCGTGTTCTTTGTCGTGGTGATGAAACTGGTGAACAGGCCATCGTCAAAGCCATGAGTACATGGCGTACATGCTAAGGTTCGGCATTGTTTTTTACAGGAGTTACGTATGCCGCACCTTGCCCGCACCCATCCGCGTTTGACGGTCGCCACCCTGCTGGGGGTGGCGGTCGGGGTCTTTGCCCCCGTGTCGACGATCACCACCCACTTTTTGCTGGGATGGAACGCAGGCGTCTGGCTGTACCTGATACTCACCCTGTGCCTGGTCATGCGCTCCAAGGCCAGCGACGTCAAGCGCATCGCCGAAATAGAGGACGAAAATGCCGGCCTGGTACTGCTGACCGTCTGCCTTGCGGCGATTGCCAGCCTGGCAGCCATCATGCTCGAGCTGTCTGCAGGAAAGCTCGATTCTGGTGACCGCTTGATGCATTACAGCTTTACCGGCCTGACCGTGGTGGGGTCGTGGCTGATGATCGGGACTATTTTCGCGCTGCACTACGCGCGCCTGTTCTATAACAATCCAGGTACTGAGCCGGCGTTGCGCTTTCCGGAGGGGGAGCTCGATCCTGACTATTGGGATTTCATGTATTTCTCATTCACCTTGACCGTTGCGGTGCAAACCTCGGATATCTGTATAGCTACCCGTGAGTTGCGCAAAGTGGTACTGGCACACTCGTTATTGGGCTTTTTGTTCAATACCGCGGTGCTGGGGTTCTCGATCAATATCGCAGCAGGCTTGTTTTAAACAAAAAAAACGGCAACCCGAGGGTTGCCGTTTTTTTGTACTGCCGGGGTTAGTCGGTGCTCAGCACGCCACGACGAACCTGGTCGCGCTCAATGGATTCGAACAGCGCCTTGAAGTTGCCTTCGCCAAAGCCGTCATCACCCTTGCGCTGGATAAACTCGAAGAACACCGGGCCCATGAGGGTTTCCGAGAATATCTGCAACAGCAAGCGCTTGTCACCGGACTCGGAAGAACCGTCCAGCAGAATACCGCGAGACTGAAGCTCGCCCACCGGCTCACCGTGATTGGGCAGGCGGCCTTCGAGCATTTCATAGTAGGTGTCGGGTGGCGCGGTCATGAAACGCATGCCAATTTTCTTCAGCGCGTCCCAGGTCTTGAGCAAGTCATCACTGAGGAACGCAACGTGCTGGATGCCTTCGCCGTTGAACTGCATCAGGAACTCTTCGATCTGCCCTGCACCCTTCGACGATTCTTCGTTCAAAGGGATTCGGATCATGCCATCCGGGGCGGTCATCGCCTTGGACGTCAGACCGGTGTACTCGCCCTTGATATCGAAATAACGAATCTCGCGGAAGTTGAACAGTTTTTCATAGAAGTTGGCCCAATAAGCCATACGTCCGCGATACACGTTATGCGTCAGGTGGTCGATGATCTTCAAGCCTGCGCCCACCGGATGGCGATCGACACCCTCGATGAACACGAAGTCGATGTCGTAGATCGAGCTGCCTTCGCCGTAACGGTCAATCAAGTACAGCGGCGCGCCGCCAATGCCCTTGATGGCTGGCAGATTGAGTTCCATCGGGCCGGTCGGAATTTCAATCGGTTGAGCACCCAGCTCCAGGGCGCGGGAATAGGCTTGCTGGGCGTTGCGCACGCGAAAGGCCATGCCGCACACAGACGGGCCGTGTTCCGCAGCAAAATAAGAAGCCACGCTGTGCGGCTCGTTATTGAGGATCAGATTGATCTCGCCCTGACGGTAAAGGTGCACGTCTTTGGAGCGATGGGTGGCAACCTTGGTGAACCCCATGATTTCAAAGATAGGTTCAAGGGTATTGGGTACAGGGGACGCGAATTCGATGAATTCAAAGCCCATCAGGCCCATAGGGTTTTCGTATAGATCGGCCATTTTGGCGCCTCATCATGGTCATTTTTAGAGTTAACAGACGGTTACTTGCTAAGAATGCCGAGGCTGGCGGGCGGCGCGCAGGAAATCCCGCGTACACTGCGCGCAAGGAAATCGCCGTAGATCAATTGGAACCCGAATATCTTCATTTCGACCCATCTCGTACGCGGTGGGGCTTCTGCTTGCAGAAGTCATTATTCTTGTATGCGTAAGCCGATTCTACATGGCGTAATCATGTTTGTCTCAGCACCGTGCGAAATAGCCTGCACCGATGCTAGCCTTGCATGACACTTTCGCTAAAGCCCTCTCTTGCATTGCCAGGATACAGAATGCCTCTCACGCTAAAAATGAGCCGTAAATTGACCGATCGTTACGCCTTGATCGTGCTTAGCGGGTTACTGCCAATCGTGCTGGGCATCTTCATTCTTTGCTGGCAAGCCAACCGTTCCCTGGAATCCGTGGCCACCCAAACCGCCGAAGAGGCCGTTCGGCAATTTGACCTGATGTTGAACAATGCCGTGTTGTCTGCCGACATTGTCTTGCCGCTGGCAGGCCAGGATTGCCATCAGGTTGAGCTGGCCTTGCGTGAACAGGTGGTACGCCGACCTTTCGTCCGGTCAGTCAACCTGGCGTGGGACAACCAGATTTATTGCACCTCCCTGTTCGGAGAGTTCAAAGAAGCGGTCAATCCTGAAAACTACACCAACGGTACCCTGTGGCTGATGAAAGGCAACACGGTCACGCCTGATGAAGCCTTGCTGGTGTACCGCAAGCAAAAAGACCAGAGCAGTGCGCTGATCAGCCTGTATGGCTTTCACCTGGTTAACGTTCTGGGCCTGATCAACCAGAAAACCCGATTATTGATTCAAGTGGGAGATGCCTGGGTTGATCGGTACGGCAAAGTGTATAAAGGGCCGCTGCCACACTATCCGGTTGGCCAAAGTTCCGTGGACTCGCCTCAATTTCCTTACCGTGTTGTAGCGGGTTTTGGCAAGGATGAAGTCTGGCGCTATGTCTGGTTTGAATACCCCGGATTACTGGGGTTACTGGTATTCCTGGGTTTATTGTCCGCGACAACTGTCCATTGGCTTAAAAAACGCTCGTCTTCACCGACCCATGAATTACAGCGCGGTCTGGACGCAGGCGAGTTTATTCCCTATTTCCAGCCGGTCGTGCTGAGCGAGACCAAACAATGGGCAGGCGCCGAAGTATTAATGCGCTGGCAACACCCTAAAGAAGGGTTGGTGCGCCCGGACTTGTTTATCCCTTTCGCAGAACATTCGGGTTTGATCGTGCCCATGACGCGCTCGCTCATGGCGCAAACAGCCCTGTTGCTGGCGCCTCACGCCAACAGCATGGAACCCGGTTTCCACATGGCCTTCAATATCACCGCCCGCCATTGTCAAAGTCTTGAGCTGGTGGAAGATTGCCGGGACTTTTTACAGGCATTCCCGCCAGGACATATCCGCCTTGTACTGGAACTCACCGAACGTGAATTAATCGTGCCAACTGAGGCCACCCATGCCCTGTTTGCAGCGCTGCACAGCCTGGGGGTCATGATTGCCATAGATGACTTCGGTACGGGCCATTCAAGTTTGAGTTACTTGCGCGAATTTAACGTGGACTACTTGAAAATCGATCAAAGCTTTGTCGCCATGATCGGTGTCGATGCGCTGTCCCGGCATATTCTGGACAGCATCATCGAGCTCAGTGCCAAGCTGGACCTGGGCATCGTGGCTGAAGGCGTAGAGACCGAGGAGCAAAGCCGCTACCTGACGCTGCAAGGGGTCAAATATTTACAAGGTTATCTATTTGCCCGGCCTTTAACCGCGACCGACTTCATCACTTCATTACAGGCGCGACCGGCAACCGCCGATCACCGATAAACGTGATGCAGGTTTGTAGTGACGGAGAACGGATGTTTTTTAACATCGGTGGGGCCCCCGATATTGGCAATACTGTATTTAGCCACTACAATTTTTTTGACTGTTTGACCCGGCTTGAATATTGAGTACAAGAAACCTTCGTATGGGCTGAACGCATTAACTGTCGCACGGTCTATTGCAGGTAATTCAATCGTCACTAATTCGCTTCGGTTCCCACGACCAAGCCTATGAATGGAGTAATGACTTTGTCCAGACTTGCTGAATTTCGTGCTGCTGAGAAAGCGCTTCAAGAACAGATGGCGCAGCTGGAAGCGTTAAAAAATGACGCGGGCTTGAAAAAAGAAATCGAGTTCGAACAGAAACTGCAAGGCTTGATGAAATCCTATGGCAAGAACCTGCGGGATATTATTGCCATTCTGGATCCAAAGACCTCTGCCTCGAAGATGACTGCCGCCCCAAAACAGCGCAAAGCGCGGGTATTGAAGGTTTACCAGAATCCGCATACCGGTGAACTAATCGAAACTAAAGGTGGCAATCACCGCGGTTTGAAAGCCTGGAAAGAAGAGTACGGCGCCGAAACAGTAGACACGTGGCTACGCCACTGAAACAGCCCCGCTAAAAGCCCTGGTTCTGCAGGGCTTTTTTAGCGGTGAAGTTGCACTCAGTGCAGCCTCTGCGCACAGGCATAACGGCTCAACTTGATAGAACAGTATTCACTGTTGTTACGCTCTCCCTCGCTCCCGCCAGAAATCCGCGGTCCCTGCAGACAACCTGTCTACACACCTGCCTGGTATTTTCGATTGAAACCAGGCGCGCCCTGCCCGCCATTATTAACCTCTCGGCGGAAACAACACTGACACGGCACGGGTTCACATATTTTTCACACGCAGGGTAACAGGATGAAGGCTGCTAAAGGACTAGCGCCCCATGCCCGCTTCGGCGGGCTTCTTTTTGCCTGTAATTTGACACAAACCCCGCAGTGTCAAATATTGGTCAGCCACAATCCCTCCCCGCTGACTGCAAAAACAGGTTTGGCGCAGGGCGCCAGGTTCCGTATCATTCCTCCATCACGCTCGTTGCAGCGACTGACCACACACTTGTCATTTCGGAGGGGCCATGAGCCTGCAGGATCTGAATACATTTCCCGGTGTTACCGCTGAACCAGATAGCGCTACCCAAAATTTCGTCTTCAACCACACCATGTTGCGCGTCAAGGACATCACCAAGTCCCTGGACTTTTATACGCGGGTGCTGGGTTTTTCCCTGGTAGAAAAACGCGACTTCCCAGAGGCCGAGTTCAGCCTGTACTTCCTGGCCCTGGTCGACAAGGCGCAGATCCCGGAAGACGACGCGGCACGCACCCTGTGGATGAAGTCGATTCCAGGCATCCTTGAGCTGACCCATAACCACGGTTCGGAAACTGACGACAGCGTGGTCTACCACAACGGCAACACCGACCCGCGCGGTTTTGGCCATATCTGCATTTCGGTACCGGACATTCGCGCTGCCTGCGAACGCTTTGAAGCGCTGGGCGTTGATTTCCAGAAGCGCCTGAACGATGGCCGCATGAAGTCGCTGGCCTTTGTCAAAGATCCGGATGGTTACTGGGTTGAAATCATTCAGCCGCAACCGATGTAAAAAACGAACGTAAAAAAAACCCATGATCGCTCATGGGTTTTTTTGTTTCAGGCCGGTTATTCCGGTGCTGAAGTGCGGATCAGGTGATCGAACGCGCTCAGCGAAGCTTTAGCGCCCTCGCCCACCGCAATCACGATCTGCTTGTAAGGCACGGTAGTAACGTCGCCGGCAGCGAAGATGCCCGGGATCGACGTTTCGCCACGTGAATCGACAACGATCTCGCCCCGTGGCGAAAGCTCGATTGTGCCCTTGAGCCAATCGGTATTTGGCAGCAAGCCGATTTGCACAAAGATGCCTTCCAGTTCAACGTCACGCACTTCACCCGACTGACGATCCTTGTAACGCAGGCCGTTGACCTTCTGCCCGTCACCGGTCACTTCGGTGGTCTGAGCGTTGGTGATGATGGTCACGTTCGCCAGGCTGTGAAGTTTGCGCTGCAGCACTGCATCGGCACGCAGATGCGTATCGAACTCGAGCAGGGTCACGTGAGACACGATCCCGGCCAGGTCGATGGCCGCTTCAACGCCGGAGTTACCGCCGCCGATGACCGCAACGCGCTTGCCTTTGAACAGTGGGCCGTCGCAATGCGGGCAGTATGCGACGCCACGGTTGCGGTATTCCTGCTCACCGGGCACGTTCATCTCGCGCCAGCGGGCGCCGGTGGCCAGAATTACGGTCTTGGCCTTGAGTGAAGCACCGCTGGCAAACTTCACCTCGTGCAACTCGCCTGCCTTGCCTGCAATCAACTGGTCGGCACGCTGCAGATTCATGATATCCACGTCGTATTGCTTGACGTGCTCTTCAAGTGCCGTCGCCAACTTCGGCCCTTCAGTTTCCTGAACCGAGATAAAGTTCTCGATCGCCATGGTGTCGAGCACCTGGCCACCGAAACGTTCGGCTGCAACACCGGTGCGGATACCTTTACGTGCAGCATAAATGGCTGCCGCTGCACCGGCCGGGCCGCCACCGATCACCAGTACGTCAAAGGCTTCTTTGGCGCTGATTTTTTCGGCCTGGCGCTCAATGGCGCTGGTGTCCAGCTTGCCAAGGATTTCTTCCAGGCCCATGCGGCCCTGACCGAAATTAACGCCGTTCAGGTAAACGCTTGGGACTGCCATCACCTGGCGCTCAGTGACTTCATCCTGGAACAGGGCTCCGTCGATGGCCACGTGGCGAATGTTCGGGTTCAGTACCGCCATCAGGTTCAGCGCCTGAACCACATCAGGGCAGTTCTGGCAGGACAGCGAGAAATAGGTTTCGAAGTTGAACTCACCTTTCAATGAACGGATCTGCTCAATCACTTCGGCACTGGCTTTCGATGGGTGGCCGCCGACTTGCAGCAATGCCAGCACCAGCGAAGTAAATTCGTGGCCCATTGGGATGCCTGCAAAGCGCAGGCTGATATCGCCGCCCGGGCGGTTCAACGAGAACGATGGCTTGCGCGCATCGGTGCCGTTGTCCAGCAAGGTGATCTGGCTGGAAAGGCTGGCGATCTCTTTCAACAAATCAAGCATTTCACGGGATTTCGCACCGTCGTCGAGAGACGCAACGATCTCGATCGGCTGTGTGACCCGCTCCAGGTATGACTTCAACTGTGCTTTTAGATTGGCGTCCAACATACGGGCGATCTCCTTTAAAGATTAATGCCGTGTAAAAAAAACGCCCGAGCGAAGGTCGCCCGGGCGTTTTGAGGGCGATGATGCAGCAATTCAGGTGCGGATCACCGCCCTTGGCTGGTTCACAGGCTTAGATCTTGCCAACCAGGTCCAGCGATGGAGCCAAGGTGGATTCACCTTCTTTCCATTTGGCCGGGCAAACTTCGCCTGGGTGGGCAGCAACGTATTGAGCAGCCTTGATTTTGCGCAGCAGCTCGGAAGCGTCACGGCCAACGCCGCCATCGTTCAGTTCAACGATTTTGATCTGACCTTCCGGGTTGATCACGAAAGTACCGCGGTCAGCCAGACCTGCTTCTTCGATCAGAACGTCGAAGTTGCGGGAGATGGTCAGCGTAGGGTCGCCGATCATGGTGTACTGGATTTTGCCGATGGCTGGCGAAGTGTTGTGCCAGGCAGCGTGAGCAAAGTGGGTGTCGGTCGACACGCTGTAGATTTCAACGCCGAGCTTTTTGAACTCTTCGTAGTTGTCAGCAAGGTCTTCCAGTTCGGTAGGGCAAACGAAAGTGAAGTCAGCCGGGTAGAAGAACACGACAGACCATTTGCCTTTCAGGTCGGCGTCCGACACTTCTACGAAGCTGCCGTTTTTGTAAGCGGTTGCTTTGAAAGGTTTTACTTGGCTGTTGATGATAGGCATCGTTGTCTCTCCGTCAGGGGTGAAAAGTTGATGGGGTGAATCTTAACAACACATTTCGTATCTGGCTCATTGGCAAAGCTGATGCCGCTGATTAGTTTTAGCTATCAGACGACACTATAAATAGCAGAAATCTAAATATGGGTCACCTGCCAGACTTTCAACCTGATGCAGGTCAATGGCCGATGGGCTTTTCGCGGGTGAGGCTCATCCCCGTAAACGGGGAAGCTTCAACATAGCGCATGGCAGATTTGATGTCTTTCCAGCCGACGTAATTCATCAGCGACTTCAAGTCCCAACCACTTTGATGGGCCCATGTTGCAAAACCGCGACGCAGTGAGTGGCTGGTGTAATGTTCTGCAGCGATTCCGGCGCGTTCCAGCGCCTGGCGCAATAGCGGGATGATGCTGTTGGCATGCAACCCCTCCTCCCCCAGATTGCCCCAGCGGTCGATTCCACGGAACACCGGCCCGCGCACCAGCGCTGAAACCTTGAGCCATTCGCTGTAGGCGCGTACCGGGCACAAACGCTGCAAGGCCGGAGTCTGGTACGTCTTGCCAAGGTTGTCGCGGTCACTTTTGCTGCGCGGTAAATACAAGGTAATCCCTGAACCCTCGACCGCTTGCACGTGCTCAATCTGCAAGCGGCACAGTTCGTCACTGCGAAACCCTCGCCAGAAGCCCAGCAGGATCAGCGACGCATCGCGTCTGGCGCGCAACAGCCCGGGCTGGTCGGCATTCGCTTGTGCGGCCAGGGCTTCGCCCTCAAGCCAGTCGATCACTTGTTCCAGGTGCTGCAATTGCAGTGGCTCGGCCTGCTTCTCTTGCGCCGGGTGCAGCGCGCGAATGCCCTTGAACACTTTGCGCACCACCGGTGCCTTGGTCGGGTCGGCGAACCCCTGGCTGTTGTGCCACTGGGCAATCGCCGACAGCCGCAGCTTTAGAGTGTTGATCGACAGCTGCCCGGCATGCGCGACCAGATAACGCGCCACGCTATCGCTCGTGGCCGGAAGGAATCCACCCCAGGTCACTTCAAAGTGCTCGATGGCTGCCCGGTAACTGCGGCGTGTGTTGTCGCGGGTCGCGGCGCTTAAGTAGCGATCCAGCTCGCTCATTGCGGCAGTTCTCTTGATTGGCGTACTGAAAACAGGCCTTAAAACCAGTTTTGAGGCTCTGGCACGGGATAATACCAGTATATCCCGCATGTTTATAAACCCATAAAGACAAATAAATCCAATCGATGTAGTATGTAAATACATGATACATACCACAGTACATAATCGTAGGAGAGAGCCATGGCTCGGGGCGGCGTAAACAAGGCGGTGGTTCAAATTGCACGCACGGCAATCCTGGCTCGTGGAGAACACCCGAGCATTGATGCCGTACGTATCGAGATGGGCAATACCGGGTCGAAAACCACGATCCATCGGTATCTGAAGGAGCTGGATGAAGCGGACACCCGCCGTGGCGCCCCTCAAGAGCAGATAGGCGACGAGCTGACCGATCTGGTCGCCCGCCTTGCTCAACGCCTGCAAGAACAGGCGCAAGAGCCGATTGACCGCGCAGAAGCCCATTACCGCCAGCTGCAGAATGAACTTCAGGGGCAATTGGAGCTGGCCGGGCAGACCCAGCTGCAGCTGCAGCAACAACTTGAGATCCAGACCACTGCCCTGAGCCAGGAAAGTGCCAGCCTTGAATCCACCCGTTCGATGCTACAAACCGAACAAACCCGCAATGCTGCCCTGAATCAGGCGTGCAGCGATTTCGAACTGCGGCTCCAGGATCGTGACGAGCAGATTCGCTCACTGGAAGAAAAACACCTGCATGCCCGAGAAGCGCTTGAGCACTACCGTAGCGCAGTGAAAGAACAGCGCGAGCAGGATCAACGCCGTCACGAGGGTCAGTTGCAGCAGGTGCAGATGGAGCTGCGTCAGGCACAACAGAGTGCGCTGGTACGCCAGGATGAAATCACCCAGCTGCACCGCGACAACGAACGGGTACTCAGCGAGAGTCGAGGCCTGGGCAAAGAGCTGAACCAGGCCAAAGACCAGCAGCACACACTCAATAACCTGAATGCCCAGTTGAACCGCCAATTGAGCCAGCTCGAAAGTGAACGCACCCTACTCCAGGAGCGCCTGAGGGTCGCGACGCAAGAAAGTGAAGGTTTGAAACAGGCCAACAGCGAAGCCCGTGAAAGCAACACGGCGCTGGCCTTGCGGGCCATCAGAGCCGAGACGGCACTGGAGAGCCTCAAGGCGGTGCAGAGCGACGACGAGACGGCGTCCGACAAGACCTGACCCTGCACGCATCAGGCCGTGGTGATTGCCGTCAGGATTTGAGTCGGACCAAGGCTTTTATTCACCTGGTTGCATGGCGTGCTGACAGTCAGGCCGATTTACCATCAGCCAAAAGCTGCCCGACCTCAAAAAAGTCGCGCACGCGGATGAAGTTTCAAGCCGCGTACAACTTTCCTGAATCCCGCCTGTCTAGCGCTCGGAAAACACGGCGCCTTCACCTGTCTTTCATAGGCTTTTCATCAAACAGCGTTTACCGTACGCACAGCCTTGAGGGAGAGCCCAAGGACTTTGCTGAAAAATCATGCAGATAACGGCGTCTGGCAGCTTTACCTTTATCCGCAATGGGCTTTAATCCCACCGAGAACATGCCGTCACCGCGGCCGAGCAGATTGACGTTAAGGCGCAATGTCTTGTGCCATTGAAACTGACTGGAACAACTACTTTGAAACCCTACCCTATTCAGTGCGTGTCGATCGTCATTCCGGTCTTCAACGAAGAAGAAAGCTTGCCCGAACTGCTGCGCCGCACCGAAGCGGCCTGCGCACAGCTGACCCAATCTTATGAAATCGTCCTGGTCGATGACGGCAGTCGCGATGCTTCTGCACAGATCCTGGAAGAAGCGGCCGCGCGTGAAGGCAGCCCGGTAGTCGCGGTGATCCTCAATCGCAACTACGGGCAGCATGCCGCCATCATGGCCGGTTTTGAGCACTCCAAGGGGGATGTCGTCATTACCCTTGATGCCGACCTGCAGAATCCGCCTGAAGAAATTCCGCGACTGGTTGCACAGGCCGCCCTGGGCTACGACGTGGTCGGCAGCGTACGCAACAATCGTCAGGATTCGGCCTGGAGGCGCTGGCCATCACGGGTGATCAACCTGGCGGTGCAGCGCTCCACCGGCGTCGCCATGAGCGACTACGGCTGCATGTTGCGGGCTTATCGCCGCACGATCGTCGACGCCATGCTCAACTGCCGCGAGCGCAGCACCTTCATCCCCATTCTGGCCAACAGCTTTGCCCGGCATACCACGGAAGTGCAGGTCGAACATGCCGAGCGGGAGCATGGTGATTCCAAATACAGCGCGATGCGGTTGATCAATCTCATGTTTGACCTGGTGACCTGCATGACCACCACGCCATTGCGCCTGTTAAGCATCATCGGCTTCAGCATGGCGGTTCTGGGCGTGAGTTTTGCCATTGTACTGATCGTGCTGCGCCTGATTTTCGGCGCCACCTGGGCCGGTCACGGCACCTTCGTGCTGTTCGCCGTGCTGTTCGTGTTTACCGGCGGTCAATTTATCGGCATGGGGCTCCTGGGTGAATACCTGGGCCGCATGTACAGCGACGTGCGAGCCCGCCCGCGCTTCTTTATTGAAAAGATCGTGCGTGCCGAACCCGCCACTGCAACGTCCTCACCTTCATCTTCTACGTCGACACAGGTTCAATCATGAGTTTGAAAGCCATTGTTTTCGCCTATCACGATATTGGCTGCACAGGCATCGAAGCCTTGCTCAATGCAGGCAATGAAATTGCCGCCGTGTTCACCCATGCCGACGACCCGAAGGAAAATAACTTTTACGGTTCTGTGGCCCAGTTGTGTGCTCGCAAAGGCATTCCGGTGCATGCACCGGAAGACGCCAACCATCCGCTGTGGGTCGAGCGCATTCGCAAACTGAACGCTGATTACATTTTTTCGTTCTACTACCGCCATCTGCTGAGCGAAGAACTGCTGGCCAGCGTGAGCAAGGGGGCGTTCAACCTTCACGGTTCATTGCTGCCGCGCTATCGCGGTCGCGCTCCGGCGAACTGGGTCCTGGTCAATGGCGAGACCGAAACCGGGGTGACGCTGCACCGCATGGTCAAGCGTGCCGATGCGGGCAATATTCTGGCCCAGAAGCGGATCGACATTGAACGTAGCGACACCGCGCTGAGCCTGCACGCCAAACTGCGGGAAAACGCCGCGCAACTGCTGGCCGACAGCCTGCCTTTGCTCTGCGAAGGCCGGCTGAAAGAAACCCCGCAAGACGAATCACTGGCCTCCACCTTCGGTCGCCGCACCCCGGCCGACGGCCTGCTGCACTGGTCGCGTCCGGCCGAAGAGCTGTTCAATCTGGTTCGAGCCGTGACCCAGCCATACCCTGGCGCCTTCTGTGCGGTGGGCGAGCACAAATTGATTGTCTGGGGCGCTGAGGTGATCGCCGGCAATCAAGGCCAGGCTCCCGGCCAAGTGATCAGCTGTGATCCGCTGCGCATTGCTTGCGGACAGGATTCGCTGGTCATTACCGCCGGCCAACGTAACGACAACGGGTTGTACCTGAGCGGCCCGCAACTGGCCAATGAGCTGGGACTGGTGGAGGGTTCGCGTCTGCGTGGCAGCGAGTCCGGACGTCCGGCACGCCGTACCCGGGTGTTGATACTGGGCGTGAACGGTTTTATCGGTAACCACTTGTCCGAGCGCCTGCTGCAAGACGACCGCTACGAGGTTTACGGCCTGGACATTGGCTCCGATGCCATCGATCGCCTGCGCAGCCACCCGAACTTCCACTTCGTGGAAGGCGATATCAGCATCCACACCGAGTGGATCGAGTACCACATTAAAAAATGCGACGTCATCCTGCCGCTGGTGGCCATTGCAACGCCGATCGAATACACCCGTAACCCGTTGCGCGTGTTCGAGCTGGACTTTGAAGAAAACCTCAAGCTGGTGCGGTACTGCGTCAAGTTCAACAAGCGCGTGATTTTCCCCTCGACCTCCGAAGTGTATGGCATGTGCCAGGACAAAAACTTCGATGAAGACACCTCTAACCTGGTGGTCGGGCCGATCAACAAACAGCGCTGGATTTACTCGGTGTCCAAGCAATTGCTTGACCGTGTGATCTGGGCCTATGGCCAGAAAGGCCTGAAGTTCACCCTGTTCCGCCCGTTCAACTGGATGGGGCCACGTCTTGACCGTCTTGATTCGGCACGGGTTGGCAGCTCGCGGGCCATCACACAGCTGATCCTGCACCTGGTGGAAGGCACACCGATCCGTCTGGTCGATGGCGGCGAACAAAAACGCTGCTTTACCGATGTCGACGATGGCATCGAGGCCCTGGCGCGCATCATTGAGAACCGTGACGGCAAGTGCGACGGGCAGATCATCAACATCGGCAACCCGGACAACGAGGCGAGCATCCGTCAGCTGGGCCAGGAACTGCTGCGCCAGTTTGAAGCGCATCCGTTGCGTGACAACTTTCCGCCGTTCGCCGGCTTCCGTGATGTTGAAAGCCAGTCGTTCTACGGTACCGGTTACCAGGACGTCAGCCACCGCAAGCCGAGCATTGACAATGCCCGCCGCCTGATCGACTGGACGCCGACCATCGAGCTGAGTGAAACCATTGGCAAGACCCTGGACTTCTTCCTGCGCGAAGCCATGATCGAAATTGCGGAAAAACGCTAATGCGAGCAGGCCTGCGCATTGACGTCGACACGTACCGGGGCACCCGTGAGGGGGTGCCCCGGCTACTCGAACTGCTCGACGAAGCTCAGATCAAAGCCACCTTTTTCTTCAGTGTCGGTCCGGACAACATGGGCCGCCATCTGTGGCGGCTGGCCAAGCCCCGGTTCTTCTGGAAGATGATGCGCTCCAAAGCCGCCAGTCTGTACGGCTGGGATATTTTGCTGGCCGGCACCGCCTGGCCCGGCAAACCCATCGGTCAGGACCTGGGGCACTTGATGCGCCAGACCCTGGCTGCCGGCCATGAGGTGGGCTTGCACGCCTGGGATCATCACGGCTGGCAGGCCAATGCCGGGCGCTGGAGCGAAGCACAGTTGATCGAACAGATCCGCAAAGGCGTCGACACCCTCAGCGACATCACCGGGCAAGCGGTCGAGTGCTCAGCCGCCGCGGGCTGGCGGGCCGATGAACGTGTGGTTCAAGCCAAGCAAACCTTTGGCTTTCGCTACAACAGCGACTGCCGCGGGCACAGCCTGTTCAGGCCACGCCTGGCTGACGGCAGCCCGGGGGCCGCGCAAATCCCCGTGGACCTGCCCACGTTCGATGAAGTGGTCGGGCCAGCGCTGAGTGCCGCTGATTTCAATGCCTACATTCTTGATCGCTTCAGCCCGCAAAAGCTGAATGCGTACACCATTCACGCAGAGGTAGAAGGGATTCTGATGGCCAACGATTTCCGGCAATTACTGGCAGAGGCGCACAGCCGAGGCATTCATTTCGGCCCGTTACGCGACTTGTTGCCCCCTGACCTCGACAGCCTGCCCGTCGGGCAATTGAGCCGTGGCGTGCTGGACGGCCGCGAAGGCTGGCTGGGAGTGCAGCAACCATGACTCAACGCTGGGCACTGCCGCTGCTGATCCTGGCCTTTATCGCTTTTTACCTGGTGCCGCTGGGCACTCATGGACTGTGGATTCCCGATGAAGCGCGCTATGCGCAAATCAGTCAGCAAATTCTGATCGATGGCAATTGGGTCACCCCGCACTTCATGGATTTGCGTTACTTCGAAAAACCGATTGCCGGCTACTGGATGATTGCCCTCGGCCAGGCCATTTTTGGTGAAAACCTGTTTGGCGTCCGCATCGCGTCGGCTATCGCCAGTGGCCTGAGCGTATTCCTGGCCTATGCCGTGGCCCATCGCTTGTGGAATGACCCGCGCAAGAGCTTCGCCTGCGCGTTGGTTTACATGACCTTTTTCCTGATTGCGAGCCTGGCGGGCTATTCCAACCTCGATCCGCAGTTCACCTTCTGGGTCAACCTCAGCCTGGCAGCCTTATGGTTTGCCATCGACAGCCCGTCGCAGCGTCAACGCCTGATGAGTTGGGGCGTGCTGGGCTTTGCCTGCGGCATGGGTTTCATGACCAAGGGGTTTCTGGCGCTGCTGCTGCCGGTCCTGATCGCCCTGCCCTACATGATCTGGCAAAAGCGTTTCCGCGAGCTGGTCAAATACGGGCTGGTGGCAATCCTGGTCGCCAGCGTGGTGTCGTTGCCCTGGGTCCTGGCGGTGCATGCCCAGGAACCCGACTATTGGCGTTTTTTCTTCTGGCACGAGCATATCCGTCGCTTTGCCGGAGAAGACGCCCAACACGGCGAACCGTGGTGGTTCTACCTGCCGCTGATGGTGGTCGCCAGCTTGCCCTGGGCTGCACTGCTGCCTGCGACCTTCAAGGATGCCTGGCGCAACCGGCGCGAAGTCGGCGTGGTGTTCCTGCTGATGTGGCTGCTGCTGCCGCTGGCCTTGTTCAGCCTCAGCAAAGGCAAGTTGCCGACCTACATCCTGCCTTGCCTGCTGCCGTTGGCCTTGTTGCTGGGGCATGCCCTGATGCAGCGGGTCGAACGTGCCAGCACCCCGGCATTGCGCAGCAACGGACTGGTCAATCTGCTGCTGGGCAGCGTCGGTTTGCTGGCCCTGGTTTACTTGCAGAACAAAAAACCGCTGTATCACGACGAACCCTGGCACATGACGCTACTGATCGTGGTGCTGCTGACCTGGATTGCCTGCAATGCGCTGCTTGTATGGCGGCCACTCAAGCTGTGGAGCCTGCCGGCACTGGGCATGGGCATAGCGGTGATGCTGGTGCCGGCCAGCCTGCCCAACAGCGTGGTCTACAACAAGATGCCCGATCAGTTTGTCCTTGAGTACCTTCAGGAACTGTCGCAGGTCAACACATTGCTGAGCAATGACCTGGGGGCGGCGTCTGCCCTGTCCTGGCGCCTGCGCCGTCCCGACGTCACGCTGTACAACACCTCGGGAGAGGTTGCCTACGGCCTGGCCCACGCTGACGCTGAGGGCAAAAGCATCACCCTTGCGCAGATCGGGCAATGGATGACCGAGGCGCGTCGCAAAGGCTCCGTGGGGGTGCTGATGCGGGTCAAGGACAGTGATGAGAGTCACGAAATGGATCTGCTGCCCCAGGATGCCCGGCGCTATGAGGAAGGCAACATGGTGATCCTGATCATCCCGCAGAGCGCGCCATGACCCTGGCGCTCTTGCTGATGGCCTGCGTGCTGACCTGTGCCGGTCAAATCGCCCAGAAATACGCCGTCGAAAGCTGGCGTGGAGCTGACCCCGGCTTGATACGGGTATTGCGCACTCCCTGGCTGTGGCTGGCATTGGCCTGCCTTGGCCTGGGTTTGCTGGTGTGGCTGTTCGTGCTGCAAAGACTGGAGGTCGGGATCGCCTATCCGATGCTCAGCCTGAACTTTGTCCTGATCACCCTGGTTGCGCGTTATCTGTTTAAAGAAACCATCGACCTGCGCCATTGGTGTGGTGTGGGCCTGGTGATTGCCGGCGTGGTGTTGCTGGGGTCGAACGCATGAGCCTCAAACGTGGAATGAGCTTTGCCGCGGTCAGCGTATTGCTGGTCAGCACAGCCCAACTGGGCATGCGCTGGAGCATGACGCGCTTGCCCGAACCAGCCCAATGGCTGGACGCATTCCACCAGGGCGACATATCCCTGTCAGCACTGGCGGTGGTGGCAAGCGCCATTGTGCTTTATGCACTGTCGATGGGGGCCTGGCTGCTCGCCTTGCGCGACGTGCCACTGGGACGAGCGTATTCATTGCTCAGCATCAGCTATGCAGCGGTGTACCTGCTGGCGGCCAGCCTGCCGATATTCAACGAGAGCTTCACCCTTTCGAAAACCCTCGGAGTGACACTGGTCATTTTCGGCGTGTTGACGATCAATTTACGACGTACCCCAGGTTCCAGGAACTGCGCATGAAAATCAGTGTATTTGGTAGTGGTTATGTAGGCCTGGTGCAGGCGACGGTGCTGGCCGAGGTCGGTCACGACGTGATCTGCATGGACATCGACCAAAACAAGGTCGAGTCACTGCAGCAGGGGCATATCAGCATTTTTGAACCGGGGCTGGCTAACCTGGTACGCGACAACCTTGAAACCGGGCGCCTGCGTTTCACCAGCGATGAAAAGCTGGCCGTGGAGCACGGCCAGGTGCTGTTTATTGCCGTAGGCACCCCGCCGAGCGACGACGGTTCGGCGGACCTCAGCGCCGTGTTTGCCGTAGGTGATGCCGTCGCCCGGCACCGGGTAGAACCCTTGATCCTGGCGGAGAAATCCACGGTCCCGGTGAGCACCGGCGATGCCCTGACGCTGCATATCAACAACGCCCTGAACGCGAGCGGGCGCTCGCTGCAGTTTGATGTGGTCTCCAACCCCGAATTTCTCAAGGAGGGGTCGGCGGTCACCGATTGCCGACGTCCGGACCGCATCATCATCGGCTGTGAGCGCGATGAAGTGCGCGAAACCATGCGCGACCTGTACGCGCCCTTTAACCGCAACCATGACCGCATCATTTTCATGGACCGGCGCAGTGCCGAACTGACCAAATACGCTGCCAACGGCATGCTTGCCACCAAGATCAGCTTCATCAACCAGATCGCCGAACTGGCAGAACACCTGGGCGCAGACATCGAAGCGGTCCGTCTGGGAATCGGCGCCGATGCGCGCATTGGCTATCACTTTATCTACCCGGGCTGCGGCTATGGCGGCTCGTGCTTCCCCAAAGACATGCGCGCATTGATCCACAGTGCCCAGCAGGTCAACTGCTCCAGCGATTTGCTGCAGGCGGTCGAGGCCATCAATGAACGCCAAAAACACAAGCTGTTCGATCGCATCAACGCGTTTTACAACGGCGACCTCAAAGGTAAAACCTTTGCCCTCTGGGGGTTGGCCTTCAAACCCAACACCGATGACATGCGCGACGCCCCCAGTCGCGTGCTGATGGAAGCCCTGTGGGCAGCCGGCGCCCATGTCCGCGCCTTCGACCCGGAAGCCATGCAGGAAACCCAGCGCTTGTATGCAGACGAAATGCTCCTGAGCCTGATGGGCACGCCCGAATCGACCCTCAACGGTGCCGACGCCCTGGTGGTATGTACCGAATGGCAGCAGTTCAAGGCGCCGGACTTTGACCTGATCAAACAGCGCCTGAAAACCCCGGTCATTTTTGACGGACGCAACCTGTACGACAGCGAACGCCTGGCCCGCAAAGGCCTGCAATACTTCCCGATGGGACGCGGAGAGTCCTGCAACCTGCCGGTCTCACAAGGCTCTACGCACTGAGCGATGCCTGTCCTGTGACGCCCTGAACACGCCGCCTTTGCCCACAATGGCGGCATTTTTTTGTGCGCTCTATGATGACCACTGATACAACCCGCATGGATGCTCTTTATGGATTTTGATACCGCTCTGGTGACCTTGGGTTTTTTTGCGTTTTGTGGCGGTCTGATTGATGCGGCCGTAGGCGGAGGTGGGCTTGTACAAGTGCCAGCACTCTTGCACGCCTTACCACAGCACAGCCTGGCAACGGTGTTTGGCACAAACAAGCTGGCCGTTCTGGCTGGCAATATGTCTTCTATTTTTCGCTACCTGAAAAGAATAAAAATCGTCTGGAAGCTCATGCTGCCAACGATGGTTTCCGCCTTTTTATTTGCCTTCCTCGGGGCGTTTTCTGTTTCGCTCGTTCCCAGGGAGGTGATGGAATATGTGGTTTTCTTCGTCCTGATCGCGATGGCCGGTTATACATTCGCCAAAAAAGATCTGGGGCTGGTGCATTCACACATTCAATGCGGCACAAAAGAGATGCTGCTGGGTATATTTTTCGGCGGTCTGATCGGGTTCTACGACGGGGTGTTTGGACCTGGAAGTGGAAGCCTCCTGCTTTTTATTTTTGTTAAATACTTCGGCTTTGACTTTTTGAATGCATCGGCGTCAGCAAAGCTGGTGAACCTGGGCACGTTCAGCGCGGCCCTGCTGTTTTTCATCCCTTCGGGCCATGTGCTCTGGACAATTGGCGGGGTGGTGGCCGCCTGCAATATTGCAGGTTCACTCACCGGTGTGTTCCTGGCATTGCGTTTTGGCAGCGGTTTTATTCGCGTGTTTTTCTTGATTCTGTTGTTGTTTCTTATTGGCCGAATGGGGTTTTCCATCTTCTTTTGAGAGGCTTGATCCTGTCCGTTGTGAACACCCCGGCACCCGCCAAACCTGCGCAGGGCATGCTTGGGTAGCTGCTGCTCACGGCTGCGGTTACAATCCCGGCCCTTTCACCTTTCCAAGGAATCCCAATGTCAGGGCTTGAGCTGTTCGCCGCCGCACTCGGCGTGATCGCCGTCTGGTTGACAGTCAAACAAAACCCCTGGTGCTGGCCTATCGGGTTGGTGATGGTGTTGCTGTATAGCTGGATATTTTTCGAGGTGAAACTGTACTCCGACATGCTGCTGCAAGGGGTATACGCCGTACTGCAAATCTATGGCTGGTGGCAATGGACCCGTGCCGGGGCCTTGCATGAAGGACGTCAGGTAACATCGCTCACCCCTCACGAAATCAGCACCGGCCTGGCTTACGGCGCAGTCGGCAGCGTAGTGCTCGGCGCGCTCATGGCGCACTGGACCGACGCGGCACAGCCGTGGCTCGATGCCGCCCTGACCGGCTTCAGCCTTGTTGCTCAGTGGTGGATGGCACAAAAACGGTTGCAGTGCTGGGCCTTGTGGTTTGTCGTCGATGTGGTTTTCGTCGGTTTGTTCATCTACAAGGGCCTGTACCTGACCGCCGGTTTGTACGCCCTGTTCACCGTTATTGCGATTCAGGGCTGGCGTGACTGGCGGGCCGATCCGGCGCTGCGCACATGAAAGTAGTCGTACTGGCCGGGCCGGAGTCGAGTGGCAAGAGCTGGTTGTCGGCTCAATTGCAGCAGCAGTTTGGCGGGATTCTGGTGGGTGAATATGTGCGTTATTTCATCGAGCAGAACCCTCGCGACACCTGTCTGGCCGACATTCCGCAGATCGCTCGCGGGCAATTGGCCCAGGAAGATGCAGCCCGCGCCCTGCAGCCGGAGCTGCTGATTCTGGACACCCATTTATTGAGCAACATGCTCTGGAGTCAAACCCTGTTCGGTGATTGCCCTGACTGGCTTGAGGCTGAGCTGTTGCGCCGCCATTACGACTTGCACCTGCTGTTGTCGCCCGACAATGTCGACTGGACGCCGGACGGTCAGCGCTGCCAGCCCTCGCTGAGCGAGCGTCAGGCTTTTTTCAGCGCCAGCCGGCAATGGCTTGAACAGCATCACCAGCCCACGCAAGTGATCACGGGCGACTGGCAAGCACGTCAGCAACAGGCCTTTGCCGCGGTCGAGCAACTGCTCGGGCGTTGATTGCAGCACCTTTAAAAGTTGATCTGGATCAGGTCCATAAAAAATTCTTTAAAAATTTTCTCAGTATGTGTGACCTGGAGCGGGTCTGAAGTCATCAGTACAAGTAACCAACCGAACGGTAAGCCCAGCCGACGGTTAATCACTTGATGGGCATATTTGAGAGACGACCTTATGAACGCCCCGCTCCGTTTCAACGAAGCACTTTTGATTGCCGGCCACGCTTTTGAACCCTTCCAGTGCGTTGCCTGGGCAGCCCAGGACGGTCACGGCGAATTGAGCCTGACGGTCATTGACCGCACCAGCACGCCTATTGGCCACAAACAGATCCCGCGCAGCGTCTGCGCTGATGCCGCCCAACTGGAAAACCTGCTGGCCCAGGCCCGCGCCGAGTTGAGCCGCGAAGGCTACGCCCTGCAGCCTTGGGTCATGCCAGCCTGAAGTCTGTCGGGGTAAACACCTCGACGCGATGACTGCGATCTTTTGATGCGCCCGGCAATTGCCGCAAAAGATCGCAGCCAACCCCTGCTCCAGCCGTATCACGCCCCATCGATGTGCCGATAATCAGCATTCAGTTCTGTCGCCAGTTGCCGCGCCCGGCCGAGGCGTATCGGGCCGCGCTCGATATCGATCAGTACACTGGGGCATTCAACCTGCGGCAACATCCCCCATGCTTTCAGGCGGCCATCGGTCAGTACCAGCAAGCGTTGTTGCTCATCGGGAAAGCGCTGGCGACGCGTGCTCAACCACCCCGCCATCTCTTCCAGCGCCTGCAGCAACGGCGTGCCGCCACCGGCGCCCAGTGTCGCCAGCCAGTCATTCAACGCCGCGGACACCTTGCTCCCGCTGACATGCCATTCTGGCGCGCTGCCACTGGCGGTCATGACCGCCACACGCGCACGCTGGCGGTAAGCATCCTCGAACAGCTGTGCCAGCAATCCCTTGGCATCACCCAGTGCCTGATGGCGGCGAGTTGAAGCCGAAGCGTCCACCACCACCATCCACAGTTCCTGAGCCGCCCGTTGGCGGGTTTTGAACGCCAGGTCTTTGTGCTCACGGGGCCGCCCGCGCAGCAGGGTCGCCACCCAGTCCACTGCACCCCGGCCGGCCGGGCGACTGGCGCCCTGTTTGCCATGGCTGAGCGGGCCTGCCTCGGGTTTGGCATCCACCCCCTCAGCCGATGGGGGGCGAATGCCTAAGGCTTTTTTGGCCAGCTCGGCACTTCCCGTCGCTCGCCCGTGGCCTGAGGCTGTGCGGGCATTTCACCCCATTGACCTTGCCCGGCACCGGACGAAGCCGAGCCGGATGGCGCTTGCGGCTGATCCGGTGCCGGAGCTTGCGCCGACGGTTCACGGCGTCGGTGACGCAGGGCAAATTCGGCCACGGCCTCGATATCTTCCGCACTGATTGCCTGCGCCCCGCGCCATGCCGCATGGGCCCGCGCCGCCCGCAGCCACACCAGATCAGCGCGCATGCCGTCGACGGCGGCCGCAAAACAGCGTTCGGTGATGGCGGCCAATGAGGTGTCATCCAGCGCAATCTGGGGCAATAACTCGCGGGCCCGTTGGCAACGTTGTCGCAAGCGGCCCTGCTCATCTGCCCAGCGGGCACAAAACCCCTGGGGATCGGCATCAAAATCCAGTCGCCGACGAATGATGTCGCTGCGCTCGGCCGGTAGCGGCTGCCCGCTCATGGCCACATTCAGGCCAAAACGGTCGAGCAGTTGTGGGCGCAACTCCCCTTCTTCAGGGTTCATCGTGCCAATCAGTACAAAGCGTGCGGCATGCCGATGGGAGATACCATCGCGTTCGACCACGTTGGTGCCGCTGGCAGCCACATCCAGCAGCACGTCTACCAAATGGTCCGCCAGCAGGTTCACTTCATCGACATACAGCACGCCGCCGTCGGCCTTGGCCAGTACCCCCGGCGAGAACTGAGCCTTGCCCTGCCCCAGCGCCGCGTCGAGATCCAGTGTGCCCAGCAGCCGCTCTTCGGTGGCGCCCAATGGCAAAGTGACGAACTGGCCACTGGAAAGCAGATCGGCCAGGCCACGGGCCAGGGTCGACTTGGCCATACCGCGCGGGCCTTCGATGAGCACACCGCCAATTTTCGGGTCGATCGCCGTCAGGTACAGCGCCAGCTTCAACGCGTGCGCGCCGACCACCGCCGATAACGGGAAATGCGGGGTGTCAGTCATGTTTTAGGGTTCCAAATGGCAGAATATTGATCACTTCAAAAAGCCCGTCATTCTTCTTCTATGTCCAGCAGCAGGTTTTCCAGTGCTTCGCGGTACTCGCCCGGCTCGCTCCACAACCCGCGCTGCTGAGCTTCCAGCAGGCGTTCGGTCATGTCGCGCAGGGCATGCGGGTTATGCTCGCGGACAAACTCGCGGGTGTCCGGATCCAGCACATAGGCATCAGCCAGCAAGGCGTATTGATGGTCGTCGATCAACTGGGTGGTCGCATCGAACGCGAACAGGTTGTCGAGGGTCGCGGCCATTTCGAACGCGCCTTTATAACCATGGCGCTTGACCCCTTCGATCCACTTCGGATTGGCTGCCCGGGAGCGTATGACCCGGTTCAGTTCTTCCTTGAGCGTACGGATTTTCGGCAGGTCCGGCTGGCTATGGTCACCATGATAGCTTGCGGCTTGCTGGCCACTGAGGCTTTCGACAGCTGCCAGCATGCCACCCTGGAATTGATAGTAATCATTGGAGTCGAGCACATCGTGTTCGCGGTTGTCCTGGTTCTGCACCACCGCCTGCACCTGGCTCAAGCGCCGGGCGAACTGGCCACGGGCCGCGGTACCTTCATCGGCAGCGCCATAGGCATAACCGCCCCAGTTGAGGTAAACCTCGGCCAGATCATCACGGCTTTCCCACAAACGCCCGTCAATCGCGCCTTGCACGCCTGCACCATAGGCGCCGGGTTTGGCCCCGAACACACGCCAACCCGCTTGGCGCGCTGCGGCCTCGGGTGTCAGCCCTTCACGTTCCAGTTGCTCGCGCTCACTGCGTACCTTGGCGGCCAGGGGATTCAGTTCGTCTGGTTCATCCAGCGCTGCCACGGCCTGTACCGCCGCATCAAACAGGCGGATCAGGTTGGCAAAGGCATCGCGGAAGAACCCCGAGACCCGTAGCGTGACGTCAACCCGAGGGCGATCCAGGAGGCTGACCGGAAGGATTTCGAAGTCATCCACCCGCTGACTGCCCGTGGCCCACACCGGGCGCACGCCCATCAGCGCCATGGCCTGGGCGATATCATCGCCGCCGGTGCGCATGGTTGCGGTTCCCCACACCGACAAGCCCAACTGAAGCAAATGCTCGCCGTGATCCTGCAAATGCCGCTCAAGGATCAGGGTGGCTGATTGAAAACCGATGCGCCAGGCGGTGGTGGTGGGCAGGTTGCGCACATCCACCGAGAAGAAATTGCGCCCGGTCGGCAGTACGTCCAGCCGTCCGCGACTCGGCGCACCGCTGGGCCCGGCAGGCACAAAACGTCCGCTCAGGGCATCCAGCAAGCCCTGCATTTCAGCCGGGCCGCAGGCATCCAGTCGCGGTGCCACGCCGGCCAGCAGCTCAGCAAAAATGGCCCGCACATCGGCCCATTGTTCGCTCTCGGGCAAACGCAGCGTTCCGTTCAGGGCCTGTTCAATCAGCTGTGCGGCATACAACTCCAGGCGTTCACGGGTATCGCCGGCGGTGCGCCACACCTCGTCGTTGAGCCGCAGCAGTTCACGGGGCTGGTGCGCCGTCCAGGGCTCGGCCAGCGCGCAGTCCAGCGGGTCGAAACCCAGCTCGAACGCGTTGGCCAGCGCCCGCAAGACACTCGATTGGGCGCCGCGCCCGTCGCCACGGGGAATTCGCAACAAGGCCAGCAACGTATCAATGCGCAAGCGCCCGGCTGGCGATTCGCCGAAAATATGCAGCCCGTCGCGGATTTGCGACTCTTTGAGGTCGCACAAGTAAGTGTCCAGGCGAGGCAGCCAAATGGCTGCATCTGCGTCACTGCCCAGCGACTCATCCAACTGCAACTCACGGTCGATGCGGGTTTCGCGCACCAGCTTGAGAATGTCCCGTTGCAGCTCCTGCGCTCGACGCGGATCAAGCAATTGCGCTTCGTAATATTCGTCGGCCAGCAACTCCAGATCGCGCAGCGGACCATAGGTTTCGGCACGGGTCAGCGGTGGCATCAAATGGTCGATGATCACCGCCTGTGTGCGGCGTTTGGCCTGGGCGCCCTCGCCCGGATCGTTGACGATAAACGGATACACGTTGGGCATCGGGCCGAGAATGGCGTCAGGCCAGCAATGTTCCGACAGCCCGACGCCCTTGCCGGGCAGCCATTCCAGATTGCCGTGCTTGCCGACATGCACCATGGCGTGGGCGCCATAGGTGTTGCGCAGCCAGAAGTAGAACGCCAGATAGGCGTGTGGCGGTACGAGGTCCGGGTCGTGGTACACCGCGCTGGCATCGACCTGATAGCCGCGGGCCGGCTGAATGCCGACAAAGGTCAGGCCAAAGCGCAAACCGGCGATCATCAGGCGACCGTTGCGGAACATCGGATCGTTTTCCGGTCCGCCCCAGCGTTCGAGCACCGCTTGGCGATTGGCGTCGGGCAGGCGCTGAAACATCGCCCAGTAGTCATCCAGGGCCAGGCTTTGCTGGCAAGGCCGCAGGTCGAGGGTATCCAGGTCATTACTGACGCCGCCCAACAATGCTTGAATCAGCGCCGTACCGGTTTCGGGCAACTCCGCGTCCAGCGGATAACCCTCAGCCTGCAAGGCCCGCAGGATATTCAGCGCGGCTGCCGGGGTGTCGAGTCCCACGCCATTGCCAATTCGACCATCGCGGGTCGGGTAGTTGGCCAGAATCAGGGCGATGCGTTTTTGCGGGTTCGGGAGGCGGGCCAGCTCGATCCAGCGGCGTGCCAGCTCAGCGACAAAGTCCATGCGTTCGGGGTGGGCGCGGTAGCACACCACATCCGACTGGCTGCGTTCGCTGCGCCATGCCAGGTCCTTGAAGCTGATCGGGCGGCTGATGATCCGGCCATCCAGCTCGGGCAAGGCAATGTGCATGGCCAGGTCACGGGGCCCCAGGCCCTGCTCGCTGGCTTCCCAGCCGGGCTGATTGTCCTGGGCGCAGATCGCCTGGATCACCGGGATATTGCGTCGAAACGGCCGAAGATGCGGCGCTTCGGGGCTCGACTGGGCAAACCCGGTGGTGTTGAGAATCACCCCGGCCTCGACTTCGTCGAGCACCTCCTGAACCACGTTCAGGCAACCCGGCTCTTTCAGGCTGGCCACGGCAATCGGCAAGGGATTGAGCCCGGCGGCCAGCAAACGCTGGCAAAACACATCGACAAAAGCGGTGTTGGCCGCTTGCAAGTGCGAGCGATAAAACAGCAGCGCTGCCACGGGTTGCCCGGCGTGCCAGTCGGCCTGCCAGTCCTGGAGCCCGGGACTGGTGTGTGCCGGATGATAAATCGCCGTGCGCGGCAACGTGCGCGGCTCCTCCCACGGATAATCCCGGCCCAGCCATTGGCTGGCCAGGCACCGATAGAGTTGCAGCGCGTTGTGTCGTCCGCCCTGGCGTAAAAAGTGCCAAAGCCGCTCGGCGTGCTCGGCCGGCACCGTACTCAGGGCGCTGAGTTCCGGGTCGGGACGATCGTCGCCCGGCACCAGGATCAGCGTCACTCCGCGCTCAGCCAACTGCACCAACCGTTCGATGCCGTAACGCCAGTAGCCAATACCGCCATGCAACGACAGCACAATCACTTTGGCGTGCTGCAGCACCTCATCGACATACAAGTCGACCGAGCCATGGTTTTGCACCTGCATCGGGTTGGCCAGACGCAGGCTTGGATAATCTTCAGGCAACTGCTGCGCAGCGTCTGCGAGCAGTGCCAGGCTTGAATCACCGCTGCACAGGATCACCAGCTCGGCGGGGGTCTGGCCGAGGTCGGCAATATTGTCGTCCGCTACAAAGCCGCCGGGCTGGGTCCTGAGCAAATGCATGGTTTAAGCACTCAACGCTGTGCGCAAGGTGGACTCAAGCAACGCCGCGTCCAGGTCTTGACCGATCAACACCAGTTTGGTGGTACGCGGCTCGTCTGGCGCCCAGGCGCGGTCAAAGTGCTTGTCAAAACGCGTGCCTACCCCCTGGATCAGCAAGCGCATCGACTTGCCCGGAATGGCGGCAAAGCCTTTGACCCGCAGAATGCCGTGAGCGACTACCAATTGGCTCAGGGCCTGCATCAGTGCGCGCTCTTCAGCCTGCGGCAGCTCGATGGAAATCGAGTCGAACGCATCATGATCGTGATCGTCGTGGTCATCATCGCCATCGTGGTGATGGTCATGGTGGCTGTGGCGGGCGTCGATATGGTCTTCCGAACCGGCATCCAGGCCCAGCAGCACGTCCAGCGGCAGGCGACCGCTGCTGGCTTCGATGACTTTCACGGCTGGCGGCAGCTCTTCAGCGACTTCAGCGCGAACCTTTTCCAGGTCGGCCGGGCTGATCAGGTCGGTTTTATTCAGAATCACCAGGTCGGCGCTGGCCAGTTGGTCAGCGAACAGCTCGTGCAGCGGCGATTCGTGGTCCAGGTTGGGATCGAGCTTGCGCTGGGCATCGACCTGATCCGGGAACGCAGCGAACGTACCGGCAGCAACAGCCGGGCTGTCGACCACGGTGATCACCGCATCCACCGTGCAGGCGCTGCGGATTTCCGGCCACTGGAAGGCTTGAACCAGCGGCTTGGGCAAGGCCAGGCCCGAGGTTTCGATGAGGATATGATCGATATCGCCACGGCGCGCCACCAACTCGCGCATTACCGGAAAGAACTCTTCCTGCACGGTGCAGCACAAGCAGCCATTGGCCAGCTCGTAGACACGACCGTTGGCTTCTTCTTCCGTGCAACCGATGGAGCATTGCTTGAGGATTTCGCCATCGATACCCAGCTCGCCGAACTCATTGACGATGATCGCAATGCGACGGCCCTGTGCGTTATCGAGGATATGGCGCAGCAAGGTGGTTTTGCCCGAACCGAGAAAACCGGTAACGATGGTGACGGGGGTTTTGGCCAGTGTTTTCATCGGATGCCCTTTGGCAAAGCGGCGGGCATACGGGACGACGAACGCACGTGCGCGCGGTCAGTCTTCGCCACCGGATCACCCCGCCCGGTTGAAGTAAGAATCTGTCACGAGGCAGGTCTCCTGGCTTACGGCTGGGCATCAACCTGGGCTGACACCGGCCCTGCGCCTTCCCGCTGGTTCAGCAGTGGCCTGGCAGGGCAATTGACCGTTTACAGTTGCGGGGGCAGCCGCGGCTTACCGCGTTCCCTTCTTAGCTTCGCATCGCGAAGAACCTCGAACGCGCAAGGCTACGCAGTGCTTTGTAACAGGTCAATGGGTGACGGACGCGGCCTTGCGCCACTCGACCGCGGCGACCCATGATCTTTGCAGCCGCTGCCGCAGGCTGCGAAAAGGGCCGAAGAGCCGTCAAGAAGCGGGTGGCTGCGCCCCCTCTCGCAGCCTGCGGCAGCGGCTACAGGACATACAAACCCGCAGTGCATATGTGCTTTAATTGCCGCTTTTTTTTCAGCCTCCGCGCTTCAAGGATCTGTTCATGTCGTCCACCTGCCCTACCCGCGTCCTGATTATCGGTTACGTGTGGCCCGAGCCGCGCTCTTCGGCCGCTGGCGGGCACATGATGCAAATCATCGAGAGCTTTTTGCAGTGCGGCTGGCAGATCACCTTTAGTAGCCCGGCCGGGGTTGGCGAACACAAGGCCGATCTGGCGGCGCTGGGCATCGATGAAGTCACGATCGAGCTGAATAACAGCAGTTTTGACGGGTTCATTCGCGAACTGGCGCCGGACATCGTCCTGTTCGACCGTTTCATGATGGAAGAGCAGTTCGGCTGGCGCGTCGAAAAGCACTGCCCGAACGCCTTGCGCGTGCTGGAAACCTCGGATTTGCAGAGCCTGCGCGACGCCCGCCAGCAGCAGCTCAAGGCACGGCTCAAGCACACCCCCGATCAGGACGACTTCAGTAGCCTGTTCGCCCCGGCCCAGGGCGAAACCTTTGAACAGATGGCCGGCACTGACCTGGCGCAACGGGAAATTGCCGCGATCTACCGCAGTGACCTGAACCTGATGATTTCCGAATACGAAATCGAGCTGCTGACCGAGCAATTCCAGGTGCCCAAGGCCCTGCTGCACTGGTGTCCACTGATGGTCGACAGCGTCCCCGACACATACGTGCCCTATGACCGTCGCCAGCACTTTTTGAGCATCGGCAATTTCCGCCATGCCCCCAACTGGGACGCCGTGCTGTGGATGAAGACCAGCATCTGGCCACTGATCCGCCAGCAACTGCCCGGTGCGCAGTTGCATGTGTATGGCGCCTATACCCCGCCCAAAGCCACCGCGCTGCATAACCCGGCTCAAGGCTTTCATGTCCTCAACTGGGCCGAAGACGCCCTGGCGGTGATGAGTAACGCCCGAATCTGCCTGGCGCCCCTGCGCTTTGGCGCGGGCATTAAAGGCAAGATCGCCGACGCCATGCTCTGCGGCACCCCCAATGTCACCACCCCCGTGGGTGCTGAAGGCATGCACGGCGACCTGCCGTGGGCCGGTGCCATCGAGCAAAGCGCGGGCGCCATTGCCGCCCGCGCCGTCGAGCTGTACCAAAACCCCCAGGCCTGGCATCAGGCCCAGCAGCACGGCCGGACCCTGTTAGCCGAGCGCTACCTGCAAGCGACTCATGGCCCGGCACTGGTACAACGCATCGAAGCCTGTCGCGCCCACCTTGAGCAGCACCGTCGCAACAACTTCACCGGGGCCATGCTGCGTCATCACCAGCACAAAAGTACGCAGTACATGTCGCAATGGATCGAAGCCAAAAACCGTACGGTTTGAGCCTGTACAAACACGTAGCCAGCGTTGAAATTTCGGAAGCGACTGACAGACACTTTACCTGCAACTGACTAAGTTCGACCCCTGTACCGTCTTCTCAGGAGTCACGTCATGCTTAGAACCTTGCAGGTGTCAGCACTCGCCCTGATGTTGCTGAACAGTAACGCCCTGGCCGGTGAAACCATCGATTTCTGGAACACACCGCAGCACGGTGGCAACAGTTTCAATCGTCTCCCGCCTTCACTGGACTATTTCAAGGCCCTTAAAGGGTATGGCGCCACCTGGGTCCGGCTGTCCTATGACAAATGGCAACCGCAGCAGCGCGATTTCCTGCTGGGTACGGCAGACGGTTATAACGGGCTGATGCCTGCAGACCTGGCAACGCTCAAGGCTACGCTGGACCGGGCCCAGGCGGCGGGGCTCAAGGTTGTGGTCACGCCGTTGTCACTGCCGGGCATGCGCTGGCGACAAAACAACGGCGACCGTTTCGACGACCGGCTGTGGCAGGACAAAACCTATTGGGATCAATCGGCGCAATTCTGGGCAGACCTGGCCCGCGCCCTCAAGGATCACCCCGCCGTAGCCGCCTACAATCTGGTCAACGAGCCGGCCCCCGAACGCCAGGCCCGGCTACCGGAACATGCGTCGCCCGCGGCCATGCGCACCTGGTATGCCCGCCACAAACAGACGGCACGTAACCTGCCGGCCTTCTATAACCAGGTCATCCGCGCCATTCGCCGGGTGGATTCACGCACGCCGATCATGGTCGATGCCGGCTGGTACGCCGCCGCCGACGCCTTTGAATATTGGCCCGGCCTCCTCGACGATCCCCGGGTGCTGTACAGCGTGCACATGTACGAGCCCTATGCTGCCACCAGTGCCCCCAACATCAACCGTCCGGTTCCTTATCGCTACCCCGGAAGAGTTGAATTTGCAGGCAAACAGCGCCAGTGGAACAAGGCGGGCGTCGCCTCGTATCTGCAGATACCGGTGCAATGGGCCGAAAAGCACCGATTGCCCGTTAACCGGCTGGTCGTAGGCGAGTTCGGCTGCATGCGCAGGCTCCCGGACTGCCGGCAATACCTGGAAGACGTTCTCAGCGCGCTGGACCAGAACCGATTGCACTGGGCGTTTTACAGCTTTCGCGAAGACACCTGGGATGGCATGGATTACGAACTGGGCACGGCCAAGGTGCCCTGGGCCTATTGGCAGGCCATCGAACGCCGGCAGCCCGACCCCGTGCCGCGTCGCGCCACCGCTGCGTTTGAACCCATCCGTGCGCGACTGGCCGCGGGTCAGGCGTCCTCTGCGGAGTAAGGCGTTACGCCGAAGGCCGCCTGCGTAACAGATAGGTGTCCATCACCCAGCCTTTGCGCAGTCTGGCCGCCTTGCGCAGCTGCTTGATCGGTTCGCACACATCGGCCAGCTTGCCCGCCATCAGCAACTCGTCCGGGGTGCCCAGGTAGGCGCCCCAATAGATATCGACGTTCTCATCGATAAACGCCTCGAACGCGCAGTGGGCATCGAGCATGACCACTACGTTGTCCAGGTCTTCGGCCACCAGGCGCCGGCCGGTGGTGATGCGAATCGGCTGGCCGATCAGGTTCAGGGGGATGCGATGCTGGGCGGCAAGCGCCTGGACGCTGCTGATGCCGGGGATCACTTGATAGTCGAAGTCGTTGCAGCCCTTGGCCCGCACCCGGTCGAGGATACGCAAGGTGCTGTCATACAACGTCGGCTCGCCCCACAACAGAAAGGCCCCGCACTCGCCGTCGGCCAGTTGCTCTGCAATCAGCTGCGCAAACACCTCCGCCCGTTGTGCGTGCCAGTCCTCAACCCCTGCGGTATACGACGCTGATGCGCTGTTGCGCTGCGGGTCATCAACCTGGACCAGCCGATAACCCGGCGTACGGATGTAACGTTCGCAGATATCCCGCCGCAGCCGGACCAGGTCTTCGGTGAGCGGGCCTTTGTCCATCACAAACAATACCGAAGCACGATTCAGCGCATTGATGGCCTGCACGGTGATCTGCTCCGGGTCGCCCGCGCCCATGCCGATCAATAACAGTGTTTTCATCGGGTCTTATCCTCGAACAAGCTGGAAGTTTAGTCGTCGCTGGCAGGAATATTGAGAAGGCGGCATGATCAGCCGTACAAGAACAGCACAAGTGCCCGGATCATGACGCGACTCGCCAGAGCTACAGACCCGTCTTATGAACTGATGGACGACCACAATGGCTTGTCGATCATCTATCGTGAGCATGGTTTCCCCTGCCCGCTGGTGCGCTGGCACTTTCACAAGGAGTACGAACTGCACCTGATTGTGGCCAGCAGCGGCAAAGTCTTTGTGGGTGACTATATCGGTAACTTCCACCCCGAAACGCTGTTCCTCACCGGCCCCAACCTGCCCCACAACTGGATCAGCCAGGTGGCTGACGATGAAGTGGTGCCCACCCGCGACATGCTGGTGAATTTCACCGATGAATTGCTGGGCAGTGCGAGCTCAGTGTTTACCGAACTCAAAAGCCTGGCCCCGATGCTGGAACGGGCGAATTACGGCATTGAATTTCGTTGTAAATCCACGATTCACCGGGCCATGGACCTGATGCAGGCCATTGCCGGCTCCACAGGCGTTACCCGGCTTGGGCATTTCCTGATCTTGCTGGAGTTGCTGGCCGACTGCGATGACTATCAACTGTTGTCCGGGGTGACGGCCGTGCGACTGGCGGACGAGCAGACAATTGACCGTACCAACCGGGCCGTGGATTACATTTTCAGCCATTACGCACGGGAGTTGTCGCTGGAAGAAGTGGCCGAACACATGGGCATGAAGCCTACGTACTTTTCCAGGGTGTTCAAACAAGCCACCGGACGCAGTTTCGTCGAGTTCGTCAATCGTTTGCGCATCAGCAAATCCTGCGAATTGCTGGTCGATGGCCGCAAGCATGTCACTGACGTGTGTTTTGAGTCCGGGTTCAACAATATTTCCAACTTCAACCGGCGTTTTCAACAACTTAAAGGCATGACCCCGTCGCACTATCGGCGCCTGGCCGTACAGCGTTTGACCGAGCAAAACATGGCGCTGAAAAGCCCCGGCACGAGCAGTGCAAAATAGTATCGATTTGAGTGTTGCCAGTGATTTGTCACGGCGGTGATTGAGGGCTGTAATCGGCCCACGCGCTTGCTCCAGGCAAGCAGCCATAAAAACAATAACCGTCCTTCTGACGCCGCGAGGCCGATGAAGAGGAGTGCTCAATGAACAGGCCTGTCAAAGCGTTGGGTATTGCCGCGTGCATGACCCTCAGCGGCATCAGTTACGGCGCGCAAACCCTGACTATCGCTACGGTCAACAACAGCGACATGATCCGCATGCAAAAACTCTCGAAGACCTTTGAGAGTGAACATCCCGACATCAAGCTCAACTGGGTGGTACTGGAAGAGAATGTGCTGCGCCAGCGCCTGACCACTGATATCGCCACTCAGGGCGGCCAGTTCGATGTGCTGACCATTGGCATGTACGAAGCTGCACTCTGGGGGGCAAAGGGCTGGCTGGAACCGATGACCGATTTGCCCGCCAGCTACGCAATTGACGATGTATTCCCCGCCGTGCGTGAAGGTTTGTCGGCCAAGGGCACGCTGTATGCGCTGCCGTTTTACGCCGAAAGCTCGATGACCTATTACCGCACCGACCTGTTCAAGGACGCCGGGCTGAGCATGCCCGAGCGCCCGACCTGGGAACAGGTCGCCGGGTTTGCCAAGCAACTGCATCATCCCGAAAAGGAGCAGTACGGCATTTGCCTGCGCGGCAAAGCCGGCTGGGGTGAAAATATGGCGTTGATTACCACCATTGCCAATGCCTATGGCGCCCGCTGGTTCAACGAGCAGTGGCAACCCGAGTTCACCGGCCCCGAGTGGAAGAACGCCCTGGACTTCTACGTGCAAACCCTCAAGGACGCTGGCCCGCCGGGCGACACCAGTAATGGCTTCAACGAAAACCTGGCGCTGTTCAACAGTGGCAAATGTGCGATCTGGGTCGATGCCAGTGTCGCCGGCTCGTTTGTCACTGACAGCCGTCAAAGCAAGGTCGCTGAGCACGTGGGCTTTACCTTTGCGCCTCATCAGGTCACCGACAAGGGCAGTGCCTGGCTGTATTCGTGGGCGCTGGCCATTCCAACCAGTTCCAAAGCCAAAGACGCAGCCAGAACCTTCAGCACCTGGGCCACATCCACCGAATATGGTGCACTGGTCGCGGAAAAAGACGGGGTCGCCAACGTGCCGCCAGGCACCCGCGCGTCAACCTACAGCGACGCGTACCTCAAAGCCGCACCCTTCGCCAAAATCACCCTCGAATCGCTGAAGGTGGCCAACCCGAAAGACCCAAGCCTCAAGCCCGTGCCTTATGTCGGCATTCAGTTGGTGACCATCCCTGAGTTCCAGGCCGTGGGTACACAGGTCGGCAAGTTGTTCAGCGCGGCCCTGATCGGCCAGACCAGCGTCGATCAGGCGCTCAGCGCCGCCCAACAAACCACCGAGCGTGAAATGAAACGGGCCGGTTACCCCAAATAACATCAGCCCCTGCAGGAGCAACGCGCCCCAGCCGTTGGGCACGCTCGCTCCTGCTGTCAGATCTGAGCCCATTTCCAGGTACTTACCATGACGACTTCGACTGTTATTGCAGCGAGTGACGCCCCGCTGCCGGTGCGTAAATCTCGGCTGTCCAACCCCGGCTGGTTTCTGGTATCGCCCTCTGTGGCGTTACTGCTGCTGTGGATGATCGTACCGCTGGGCATGACCCTGTACTTCTCGCTGATTCGCTACAACCTGCTGTACCCCGGTGAAAACCAGTTCGTGGGGCTGGAAAACTTCACTTACTTCCTCACCGACTCCGGGTTCCTGCCCGGTGCTACCAATACCCTGTTGCTGGTAGGCAGCGTGCTGTTGATCAGCGTCGTGCTCGGGGTGTTGATCAGTGCCTTGCTGGAAGCCAGTGAATTCATGGGCCGGGGCATTGTGCGGGTGCTGCTGATCTCGCCGTTTTTCATCATGCCGACCGTGGGCGCACTGATCTGGAAAAACCTGATCTTTCACCCGGTGTCCGGCGTACTGGCTGCGGTCTGGAAACTGTTCGGCGCCCAACCCGTCGACTGGCTGGCCCATTACCCGCTGCTGTCGATCATCATCATTGTGTCGTGGCAATGGCTGCCCTTCGCCATTTTGATCCTGATGACCGCCATGCAGTCACTGGACCAGGAGCAGAAAGAAGCCGCCAGGCTCGACGGTGCCGGGCCCATTGCGATTTTCTGGCACCTGACCCTGCCGCATCTGGCACGGCCGATAGCCGTGGTGGTCATGATCGAAACCATCTTTTTGCTGTCGGTGTTCGCCGAGATTTTCACCACCACCAACGGTGGCCCCGGTTACGCCTCCACCAACCTGGCCTACCTGATCTACAACCAGGCACTGGTGCAATTCGACGTGGGCATGGCCTCCGCGGGGGGGTTGATTGCCGTGGTCATCGCCAACATTGCCGCCATCATTCTGGTGCGCATGCTGGGCAAAAACCTGACAGACAAGCCGTGAGGGCCGCACCATGACACTCAATCAATCCCGTCGTCTGCAAAGCCTGCTGCTCGGCACCCTGGCCTGGGCCATCGCGATCCTGATTTTCTTCCCGATCTTCTGGATGGTGCTGACCAGCTTCAAGACCGAAATCGACGCGTTTGCCACGCCTCCGCAGTTCATCTTCACCCCGACCCTGGAAAACTACCTGCACATTGAAGACCGCAGCGGTTACTTCCACTTCGCCTGGAACTCGGTGGTGATTTCTTTCACCGCCACCGCACTGTGCATGCTGATTGCGATCCCGGCAGCGTACTCAATGGCGTTCTACGAAACCAAACGCACCAAAGGCACGTTGCTGTGGATGCTCTCCACCAAGATGCTGCCTCCGGTGGGGGTCCTGATGCCGATTTACCTGCTGGCCAAGAGCTTTGGCCTGCTCGATACGCGTACGGCACTGATCATCATCTACACCCTGATCAACCTGCCGATCGTGGTCTGGATGATTTACACCTACTTCAAGGACATTCCCCGGGACATCCTGGAAGCCGCGCGGCTGGACGGTGCCAGCCTGTGGCAGGAGATGGTCCGGGTGTTGCTGCCCATCAGCAAGGGCGGGCTGGCATCGACCCTGCTGTTGTCGTTGATCCTGTGCTGGAACGAGGCCTTCTGGTCGCTGAACCTGACGTCTTCCAGCGCCGCGCCATTGACTGCGCTGATTGCCTCGTACTCCAGCCCTGAAGGCTTGTTCTGGGCCAAATTGTCTGCCGTCTCCACCCTCGCCTGCGCCCCGATCCTGATTTTCGGCTGGATCAGCCAGAAACAACTGGTACGCGGTTTGTCTTTCGGAGCGGTCAAGTAACCCGCGCTCACTTCATGAACACAACGATTGGAGGCCCATCATGGCCAACCTGAAGATCAAGAATTTGCAAAAGGGTTTTGAAGGCTTTTCGATCATCAAAGGGATCGACCTTGAAGTGAATGACCGCGAGTTCGTGGTATTTGTCGGGCCGTCGGGCTGCGGCAAGTCCACGCTGCTGCGGCTGATCGCCGGGCTCGAAGAAGTCAGCGACGGCACCATTGAACTGGACGGTCGCGACATCACCGAGGTCAGCCCGGCCAAACGCGACCTGGCAATGGTGTTTCAGACTTACGCCTTGTACCCGCACATGAGCGTGCGCAAAAACATGTCGTTTGCCCTCGACCTGGCGGGTGTCCCTAAAGTCGAGATCGAGAAAAAGGTCAACGAAGCGGCGCGGATTCTTGAGCTGGCGCCGCTGCTGGAGCGCAAGCCCAAACACTTGTCCGGCGGCCAGCGTCAGCGCGTCGCCATTGGTCGGGCTATTGTCCGCAACCCGAAAATTTTCCTGTTCGACGAACCGCTGTCCAACCTCGATGCCGCCCTGCGGGTACAAATGCGCCTGGAACTGGCGCGCCTGCACAAAGAGCTGCAAGCGACGATGATCTACGTGACCCATGACCAGGTAGAAGCCATGACCCTGGCCGACAAGGTGGTGGTGCTCAATGCCGGCAAAGTCGAACAGGTCGGCTCCCCGCTGGAGCTGTATCACCAGCCGGCCAACCTGTTTGTCGCGGGCTTTCTCGGCACGCCGAAAATGGGTTTCCTCAAAGGCAAGGTCAGCCGCCTCGATACCCTGGGCTGCGAAGTCGAACTGGACGCTGGCACCCGTATTCAACTGCCCCTGAGCGGCGCCTCGCTGAGTCTCGGCAGCGCCGTGACCCTGGGCATTCGTCCCGAGCACCTGAACCTGGCCAGGCCGGGGGACTGCACCCTGGCCGTCACCGCCGATGTTGGCGAGCGCCTGGGCAGCGACACCTTTTGCCATGTGATCACCGCCAGCGGCGAACCCCTGACCCTGCGGATCCGTGGCGACATGGCCAGCCAGTATGGCGAACAGCTGCAATTGCACCTGGACCCTGAACACTGCCATTTATTTGATGCACAAGGACTGGCCATCACCCGTCCACTGCGCGCTGCAGCCTGACGCATACGATCGTTTCCTGAGAGCGAAACCATGAAGTTAAATCGCCATAACCTCGACAACCTGACGGACAAAGTGGCCAAACCCACCTACCTTGCGCGCGATACCCGCCACGGGATTGCCCACATCGGTGTAGGCGGGTTCCATCGCGCTCACCAGGCGTACTACACCGACGCGCTGCTGAATCAGGGCCGTGATCTGGACTGGAGTATCTGCGGAATCGGTCTGCGGCCAGAAGACCGCAAGGTCCGCGATGACCTGGCGGAGCAGGATTATCTCTACACCTTGTTTGAACTGGACGACGGAGACGACAGCCAAAGCCGCATCATTGGCTCGCTCACGGACATGCTGTTGGCGGAGGAAGGGATTCAGAGGGTGATCGACACACTCGCCAGCCCCGGGATTCGTATTGTCTCGCTGACCATCACCGAAGGTGGCTACTGCATCGAAGACAGCAGCGGCGAATTCATGGCCCACCTGCCCGCCATTCAGTACGACCTGGCGCACCCGAGGACACCAAAGACGGTATTTGGCCTGCTCTGTGCTGCCCTCGCCCAGCGCCGGGCTTCGGGCACCCCCGCCTTCACCGTAATGTCCTGCGATAACCTGCCGCATAACGGTCGCGTGGCGCGCAAAGCCTTGCTCGCCTACGCCGCGTTGAGCGATGCGCACCTGCATGACTGGATTGCAGACCATGTCAGCTTCCCCAACGCCATGGTCGATCGCATTACCCCCATGACCAGCAACGCCCATCGCCTGCAGCTGCACGACCAATTCGGGATCGACGATGCCTGGCCGGTGGTGTGCGAGCCGTTTGTCCAATGGGTGCTGGAAGACAACTTCGTCAATGGCCGCCCCGCCTGGGAGCAGGTGGGCGTACAGCTGACCGATGACGTTACGCCCTATGAAGAGATGAAAATCAAACTGCTCAATGGCAGTCATCTGGCGCTGACGTACCTGGGCTTCCTCAAGGGTTACCGCTTCGTCCACGAAACCATGAACGACCCGCTGTTTGTGGCGTACATGCGGGCCTACATGGACATCGATGTCACACCGCAACTGGCAGCGGTACCCGGCATTGACCTCGCGGCGTATAAAAACACCCTGGTGCAGCGCTTCTCCAATCAGGCGATTGCCGACCAGTTGGAGCGGGTGTGCTCCGACGGCTCATCGAAGTTCCCCAAATTCACGGTGCCGACCCTCAATCGCCTGATTACCGAAGGCCGCGAATTGAAACGGGCTGCCCTGGTCGTGGCAGCCTGGGCGCTGTACCTCAAGGGGGTGGATGAAAATGGCCAGACCTACGCCATCCCCGACCCCAGGGCCGCGTTCTGTCAGGCGCTGGTGGCTGACGACAGCCTGATCGTTCAGCGCCTGCTGGCAGTCGAAGCCATCTTCGGTACTCTCATTCCGCAATCGGCCGAGTTCGTCGCCGCATTCGAGTGGTGCCTGAACAGCCTGCGCGAAACCGGTGTCAGTGGCACTCTGGAAAAACTGGCGAGCCTGTAACCCGCCCTGCACGCCCCCGGACCAGTCCCTTCTCGCGCCAGAAGCGGGTTCGGCTGAGGGGGTTTTTGATGTTGATCTGAATAAGGCTGACTCCCGATGAGTAACCTGTTCCTCGGTATCGATTGCGGCACTCAGGGCACCAAGGCCCTGGTGCTCGACAGCCAGTCCGGACACGTTCTGGGACTGGGCTCGGCCCCGCACACGTTGATCCAGGGCGATCAAGGTCGCCGCGAACAAGAGCCCGGGCAATGGCTGCAAGCCCTGAAGCTGGCCACGGCACAGGCGCTGGCACAGGCCGGGGTCAGCGGCCAGCAGATACGGGGC
This sequence comes from Pseudomonas sp. D1HM, assembly GCF_019266105.1. NCBI lineage: Bacteria > Pseudomonadati > Pseudomonadota > Gammaproteobacteria > Pseudomonadales > Pseudomonadaceae > Pseudomonas > Pseudomonas sp. D1HM. The sequence goes on from NZ_LRMN01000006.1 coordinate 365,583, forward strand.
GTAGGGGTTTGCGCCCAGCAGCACGGTCTGGTGCTGCTGGATGAGCACGGTGAAGTGCTGCGTCCGGCCAAGCTGTGGTGCGATACCGAGTCCACCCCGCAAAACCGGCAACTGCTGGACTGGCTGGGCGGTGAAGCCGGCTCACTGCAACGCCTGGGGCTGGTGATCGCTCCGGGCTACACCGTGTCCAAGCTGCTCTGGACCCGACAGCAGCACCCTCAGGTATTCGAGCAGGTCGCGCATATCCTGCTGCCCCATGACTATCTCAATTACTGGCTGACCGGCCGTTACTGCAGCGAATACGGTGATGCGTCCGGCACCGGCTATTTCAATGTCCGGACCCGCCAGTGGGACCTCGACATCCTGCGCCATATCGACCCTGCCGGACGCCTTGAGCGAGCGCTGCCGGACCTGATCGAAGCCCACGCTGCGGTCGGTACGCTGCGCCCGGAGGTTGCCCGCCTGCTGGATCTGAATCCCGGGGCCGTGGTGTCCAGCGGAGGGGGTGACAATATGCTGGGGGCCATCGGCACCGGCAATATCGAGCCGGGGATCATCACCATGAGCCTGGGCTCCTCGGGAACGCTGTATGCCTTCGAGCCGCAGCCACACGTCAGTCCTGACCCTGCAGTGGCCAGCTTCTGCTCGTCCAGTGGCGGCTGGCTGCCCTTGATCTGTACCCTCAACCTGACCAATGTCACGGGTGCCGTGCGGGAATTGTTCGGGCTGTCACTGGAGAGCTTCAACCAGTTGGCCAGCCAGGCCCCGATCGGGGCTGAAGGGGTCAGCCTGCTGCCGTTTCTCAACGGTGAACGGGTGCCCCCCTTGCCCGCGGCCACTGGCAGCTTTCAGGGCCTGACACTGGGCAATCTGACTCAGGCCAACCTGTGCCGGGCGACGCTGGAAGGCACCACGTTCGGCTTGCGCTACGGTCTGGACCTGCTGCGTCGTAATGGCCTGCAAAGCCACACCATCCGCCTGGTGGGCGGCGGCTCGAAAAGCCCGTTATGGCGCCAGATGGTGGCGGATATCATGAACACCCCGGTCATCTGCACCGAACAAAGCGAAGCCGCCGCATTAGGCGCGGCGATCCAGGCCGCATGGTGTGTCAGCGGCCAGCCCCTGGCGGAACTCAGTCAGCGCTGTGTGCGGCTCGATCCGAGCAGTGAAACCCGGCCCGATGCCAACAATGTCACGGCCTATGAAGCGGCCTATCACCGCTACCGTCAACAGGTCGCGGCCTTAACCGAGTGAGTGCTATGTATCTGGTATGTGGAGAAGCATTGTTTGATTTTTTTGCCCAGGCCAACTGCAACGGCCAAGGCAACCAAGTGGACTTTAAGGCGATAGCCGGAGGCTCGCCGTTCAATGTGGCAGTGGGTTTGCGTCGGCTGGGGGTCGAGACGGCGCTGTTTGCCGGACTGTCCACTGACTACCTGGGCAGGCGCCTGAAGCAGGTACTGGCCGATGAAGGTGTCAGTGACCGCTACCAACTGGACGTCGATGCGCCCACGACCCTGGCCATGGTCGCGCTGGACGCCAGCGGTTCACCGGCCTACAGCTTTCGGGGCGAAGGCTGTGCCGACCGGCAACTGCAGCCCCATCACATCCCGGATCTGGGCCCCGAGGTACGCGGAATCCATGTCGGGTCTTTTTCGTTGGTGGTGCAGCCGATTGCCGATACGTTGCTGGCATTGGTCAAGCGGGAAAGCGGACGTCGACTGATCAGCCTCGACCCCAATGTACGCCTCAACCCTGAGCCGGATATCGAGGTGTGGCGCCAGCGGATCAATCAGTTGATCCCTTATGCCGATCTGATCAAGGTCAGCGATGAAGACCTTGAGCTGCTGTACCCGGAGCAGGATCCGCAGCAGATTGCCCGATCCTGGTTGAGCCAGCGTTGCCAACTGGTGTTCTTGACGCAAGGTGCGCAGGGCGTACAGGTGTTCAGCCGGATGCACGGCCAGTGGTCGGTGGCCGCACAGCCGGTGAAGGTCGCTGACACGGTGGGCGCGGGCGATACCTTTCAGGCGGCGCTGATCGCCTGGCTGACGGAACAGGGCCTGGACTCCATCGACGGTTTGCAACAGCTGAGCAAATCCGGAATAGACGCCCTGCTCGATTTCGCCACCCGCGCCGCAGCGCTTACCTGCAGCAAAACCGGCCCGGATCTGCCCTATCGCCAGCAATTGCGCTGAAGGCACCATCGCTGCCCTGTAGCCTCGGCCGCAGGCAGCGAGGGGTTACGTAGCGACCCTGTTCCTGATATCGCAGCCTGCGGCAGCGGCTACAGGGTTAACCGAGCAGCCTTACCAAATCGACAGGTTGTAGCTGACGATCAGGCGGGTTTCATCGACATCCCGGGCGAATTTCTCGTAGTTGGTGCGGTAGGTCGCGTTACGGAAACGCAGGCTGACATCCTTGAACGTGCCGCTTTGCACGATGTATTTGACCTCGCTGTCACGTTCCCACTCTTTGCCTTCTTCGGCGCTGCCTGCCACTTTGATGTGATCACCGTTCACGTAGCGGGTCATGAAGGACAAGCCGTCAATGCCCATGGCCTTGAAGTCATAGTCGTACCGCAACTGCCATGAACGCTCCTGGGCGTTGGCGAAGTCGTTGACCTGCAGGTAGTTCACCAGATACGGGTTGCTGCCATCCAGGTAAGGCATGGACGTGTCACCGTTCATGCGCTGCCAACCGGCGCTGACCTTGTGGCCGCCCAGGGAGTAGGCAAGCATGGCGCCCAGCGCGCGGTTATCGATGGCATTGGCCTTGGCCGAGCCAGCGTCATCACTTTTCAGCACGCGTACATCGGCCGAGAGCTTGCCCGGGCCGACCGGGTGACTGGCCAGCAGACCGACGAATTGCTGGCGGTAGATGTCTTCCAGTTCGGCGTAGTGATATTGCGCGGTCAGGTGTTCATTCACCTTGTAGTCCAGGCCATACAGGGTGAACTGATCCGAGGTGATATTGCAGGCATAACGCTTGTTTTTGCAGTTCAGGCGCAGGTCCTGGGAGTCGGTGGAGTCCCGGGCGGTGTAGCGGTCAAGGCGCGAGGCGGTGAATGTCAGGTCCTTGATTTCCTTGGACACCAACAGCGCGCCATTGAACATGTTCGGCAGCAAACGACCATCGTTGTATTTGAGCAACGGCAGGTCGGGCAGCAACGCGCCGTACTTGAGCACCGTGTCGGACACGCGCATTTTTGCGGTCAGGCCAAACTTGGCGTATTGATCCTTGGAACGACGCGGATCACTGCCCGTCGAAGGCAGCAGGCCGCTGTTGCTGTCGGCAGGACTGGAGTCCAGTTTCAGGCCGAGCATGCCCAGCGCATCGAGCCCGAACCCGACGGTGCCTTCGGTGTAACCCGATTGCAGGTTGAGGATAAACCCCTGGGCCGTCTCATCGCGCTTGGAGGCGCCCTGCGGACTCGAACTGCTGCCATCCCGGAAATCACGATTGAAGTACACCGTACGCGCTTCCAGCTTGGCACTGCTGTCTTCAATAAAGCCACCAGCCTGTGACTGTGCGGCAAACCCGCCACACATTACCAGCGCACTGAGGTGCGCGATCCGGCGCCGGGACAGCAGCGAAAAAGGAACAACCATGAACAAGCTCCAGCAGCGAATCATTGGCGAATCTGAACCGACTGAAGATTCGTCCCAGGCTAAACACGCAAGGGCGTACCTTCAGATCAAAAAGGGCCGCAATTGTACGAAAGGCTAAGCATGCGCCTCATTCGACCTTAGTCGCAGGCAAGCGACGCTCGGCGAAACTTCATTGATAACCTTGCAACTGCATCCGGCCTTAAATAGCCTCACGTGTTGATTCACACTCAGGACACCTCCATGAGCGCTGCATTTTCCACCGAACCGTTCGCCACGCTGGCCCAGCGCCTGGACTGGAAACGCAATCCCTTGGGCGAAGTGGCGCACTGGCCACAGAGCTTGCGCACCTGCGCGCAAATGGTCATGCATTCACCCATGCCCATGTTGCTGCTGTGGGGCGAACAACTGACCCAGTTGTATAACGAGGGCTTTGCCCGCCTGGCAGGTGACAAACACCCGGCCGCGTTCGGTCAGAGCGTGCACGAGTGCTGGCCCGAATACCGCGAGTTCATCGAGCCCATCCTCAAAGACGTGTTCCTGGGCCAAAGCCATACCTATATCGATCAGTATTTCCTGCTCCCGGATCAGCAGCATGCGACCGAGCTATGGCTCGACCTGACCTTCTCCCCGGTGTGTGACGAACAAGGCCGGGTAGCCGGCCTGTTGATGATGGCGGTCAAGACTTCACGGCGCAGGCGCACGGCCATCAAGTTGCGTCAGCGTTCGCTTGCCAGCCGCAGGGCCCAGCATGACTCCGAGGAACGCCTGCAACTGGCGCTCACCGCCACCAACGGCCTCGGCACCTGGGACTGGAACATCGATCAGGACCTGTTTGTCACCGACAATCGCTTTGCTCAAATGCATGGCATCGCCCCTCAGCTTTCCGGGCAACTGCCCATCAGCGCCTACATGCAGGGCGTCCACCCCGAAGACCGGGCGCTATTGATTCATGCCATCAAGGGCTGTATCAGCCGCAATGCCGAGTTCTCTCACGAATACCGGCTTCTGGGGGCCGACAGGAAAGAGCGCTGGATTTTCGCCCATGGCCGCTGCTTCTCGGCCCAGGACGGTCGGGCACAGCGCTTCATGGGGGCGGCGCTGGACATTACCGAACGTAAAAAAACCGAACAGGCCTTGTTACACCTCAACGAAACCCTGGAAGAGCGTGTCGCTGAGCGCACCCAGGCACTGGCCGAAGCCAACCAGCAGTTGCAACGTGAAATGCTCGAGCGCGAACGCGCCGAAGACGCTCTGCGCCATGCCCAGAAGATGGAAGCCGTGGGCCAGTTGACCGGGGGCATCGCCCATGATTTCAACAACATGTTGACGGGCATCATCGGCAGCCTCGACCTGATGAAACGCTATATCGCTGCCGGGCGCAGCGCCGAGGTGGGGCGCTTTACCGATGCGGCGGTCTCTTCCGCACAACGGGCGGCCGCCCTGACCCACCGTTTACTGGCGTTCTCCCGGCGTCAGTCACTGGATCGCAAACCGCTGGACCCCAATCACCTGGTGAGTTCCCTGGAAGAGCTGTTCAGGCGTACCAAGGGCGCGCACATCGAACTGTGCGTTGAACTGGGCAAGGACATCTGGACCGTCAACACCGATGCCAGCCAGTTGGAAAGCGCCCTGCTCAACCTGATCATCAACGCCAGGGATGCCATGCCCGAAGGCGGAAAACTGGTGGTCCGCACCGAAAACAGCTACCTCGACGGCAGTGATATCAGCACCCTGGAACCGGTCAGGGCCGGTGACTACGTGATGCTGGAGGTGCGGGATAACGGCGCGGGCATGACCCCGCAAATCCTGGCCAAGGCCTTTGACCCCTTCTTCACCACCAAACCCATCGGCCAGGGCACCGGCCTCGGGCTGTCGATGATTTACGGGTTTGCCCAGCAGTCCGGCGGGCATGTCAGCATCAGCAGTGAAAGCGGCAGTGGTACCTGCGTGCGGCTGTACCTGCCGCGTCATCACAGCCTGGAGCAAGTGCCGCGCAAGCCGTCCCCCAGTGCGGATGCGCCCTGCGCCATTGCCGGTGAGTGTGTGTTGCTGGTCGAGGATGACCCGACGGTTCGCGCCCTGGTGCTCAATGTGCTCGATGAGCTGGGTTATACCGCGCATCAGGCGGGTGATGCGAAAACCGCCTTGCCCTTGCTGGAGTCTTCGCTGCGTATCGACTTGCTGGTGACAGACGTAGGCCTGCCGGGCATGAACGGTCGTCAACTGGCCGAAATCGCTCGTCAGCATCGTCCGGGACTGAGTGTATTGTTCATGACTGGCTACGCCGAAAATGCCGCTGAGCGTCAGGGGTTTCTGGATGACGGCATGGACATGATCGGCAAGCCGTTTTCCATCGAAAGGCTGGCCACCATGATTCGCAACATGATCACAGTCAAAACTCAGGCATAATCCGCGCCCTCGCACTACGCCCCACAGTTCCAAGGTAAAGGTCCCATGAAAGCTCAAGCGCGCCATATTCTGGTGAAAACCGCCGAAGAAGCCGAATCACTCAAGCAACGCATCGCCAAGGGCGAAGCCTTCGATGTACTGGCCAAAAAATTCTCCACCTGCCCTTCGGGCAAGCGCGGAGGCGATCTGGGCGAAGTACGCCCGGGTCAGATGGTTGGCGTGATCGATCAGATCATCTTCAAAAAGCCGCTGCGGGTGGTACACGGCCCGATCAAAAGCAAGTTTGGTTATCACCTGGTTCAAGTGTTCTACCGCGACTGACCGGCTGCCGGGAAACCGGTGGCCGCCGTAAAGCCTTGTGTACATATCCATTGGACGCGGCCTCGCTTCGCTCGACCGCTGCTACAGATTGCGGGGGCCCCTTGTAGCCGCGGTCGAGTAGCACGAGGCCGCGTCCGGCGGCGTAGCCGTCGTAAAACCTGGTGTGCATATCCGTTGGAGCTGAAATCTTGAAGCCCCTTCGGGCCTTTTCGCAGCCTGCGGCAGCGGCTACAGATTGCGGGGCTTCTTGTAGCCGCGGTCGAGTAGCACGAGGCCGCGTCCGGCGGCGTAGCCGTCGTAAAACCTGCCGTGCATGCCCGTTGGAGCTGAAATCTTGAAGCCCCTTCGGGCCTTTTCGCAGCCTGCGGCAGCGGCTACAGATTGTGGGGGCTTCTTGTAGCCGCGGTCGAGTAGCACGAGGCCGCGTCCGGCGGCGTAGCCGTCGTAAAACCTGCTGTGCATATCCATTGGACGCGGCCTCGCTTCGCTCGACTGCAGCTACGGATTTGGGGCAGTTCCTGGGTCAGAACTCGATGTCCAGGCGTTCCACGACGTTGAACTGTTCATCGACCAGGCAGCCCGTGCGCCATTTGTCGAAGGTCAGGCAAGGGTGCGATGTGCCAAAGCTGATGACGTCGCCAATCTGCAGTTCACAGCCCGGTGCAAGGGTCATGAAGGCATGCTGATCCATCACCGCCGTGACCGCGCAGCCGCTGACGTCATCCCCCACCGCAGGCAGCACGCCTTCACGGTAGCGTTTTAGCGGGATGGGCAGACCGGCATCGTAGGCCACGTCGCGCTTGCCCAGGGCGATGACGGCAAACCCCGGCTCAGGCAACGATTGCACCTGGGCCCAGACTTCCAGGGCCGGGCGCAGGCCTTCGTGCAAGTCCGCGCGTCGATCCAGCACGCAACACTGCGCTGCTTTGTAAATGCCATGGTCGTGAACCACGTAACTGCCCGGGCGCAATACGCTCAAAAACCGCCCGCTGGCCGCTTCGGCTTCGAACGCCTCGGCGATCAGGTCGTACCAGGCCGACCCCGAGGCCGTCACAATCGGCCTGTCCCGCTCAAACGCACCGTCGCGTTGCAATTCAAGCGCCAGGCGAACCAGCGAAGCTGCAAACTCGCGAATCCCGTCAACCGCCCGTTCACCGTGGATCACACCTTCGTAGCCTTCAATACCGGTCAGGGCCAGGGCCGGGTGCGCCTTGATCGCCAGCGCCAGGTCTCGCACCTGTTGTTCGGTTCGGCAGCCACAACGTCCACCGGGCACACCGTATTCGATCATCACGTTCAGGCGCTGGCCGCGCCCGGCAAAAAACGCCCCCAATGCGGCGACGTTGTCCGGGTGATCGACCATGCAGTAGAACTCGAAGCCGGGGTCGGTCTGCAACTCGGCAATCAGTGCCATGTTGGCTTGCCCTACCAACTGATTGGCCATCAATACCCGACGCACACCGCCCGCGTAGGCGGCACGGGTTTGCACAGCGGTGGCCAGCGTCATGCCCCAGGCGCCCTGGGCCAACTGGCGGCGAAACAGCGCCGGGGCCATGCTGGTTTTGCCATGGGGCGCCAATTGCGCACCGCTGCGGGTGGCGAAGGCCTGCATCCAGGCGATATTGTGTTCAAGCGGCTCCCGATGAATCACCAGCGCGGGCAGGCTGACATCCCGCAGCAGGTTATCGGCGGTGTTCGCGGCACCTTTCTGTACCAGGCCGTTGTTCAATGTCATCGCCACACTCCTCTCCTTGTGACCCTCGGGGGTCGTGACAGCCGTTTAGCCCTTGGCCTTGTAGGCGATGCAGTCGATTTCGACCTTGCAGTCGACCATCATCATGGCCTGAACACAGGCACGGGCCGGGGCGTGTTCACTTTTGAAATACGACGCAAAAACCTTGTTGAAGCTCCAGAAATCCCGCGGGTCTTGCAGCCACACGCCGGCGCGGACCACGTCTTCAAGGCCATAACCGGCTTCTTCGAGGATCGCGATCAGGTTTTGCATGGTTTTGTGGGTTTGCTCGACGATACCGCCGTTGATGATTTCGCCATTTTCCATCGCCACCTGACCCGAAACATGCAGCCAGCCATCGGCTTCGACCGCACGGGCGAATGGCAAGGGTTGGCCTCCAGCGCCGACGGCACCGGTACCGAAACGTTTGATACTCATAGGAAAATCTCCATGCTGAACAGATACAGGTCAAGCAGTGTGCCACAACCCGGCGGCCTCAACCCAGGTGCCACCAGCGGGGCAATAGCTGTTGCACCTTGCTTTCGGCAAAGCGGTCATCGATCAAGAACAGCGTGCCTTGATCGGTCTGGGTGCGGATCACCCTGCCCGCCGCCTGCACCACTTTTTGCACGCCCGGGTACAGGTAGGTGTAGTCATATCCGGCACCAAACAGCTCAGCCATCCGCAGCTTGATCTGCTCGTTGACCGGGTTGAACTGCGCCAGTCCAAGTGTGGCGACAAAGGCCCCGATCAAGCGTGCGCCGGGCAAGTCGATACCCTCGCCAAAGGCACCACCCAGCACGGCAAAGCCGATGCCCTGGCTCGACGTCGTGAAGCGGTCGAGAAAGTCCTGGCGTGCGGCTTCGTCCATACGCCGCGATTGCAGCCACTGGGTGATCTGCGGATGGTCCTCGGCAAGCCGCCCGGCGACTTGCTGCAGGTAGTCAAAACTGCTGAAAAACGCCAGGTAATTGCCCGGTCGTTGCTCGAACTGGCGGGCCATCAGTTCCGCGATCGGCCCCAACGAGGCCTCGCGGTGGGCAAAGCGGGTCGAGATCCGGCTGGCCACATGCACGCTCAGTTGCCGGGCCTGAAACGGCGACTCGACATCGATCCAGACCGCGTCCGTCGGCAGCCCCAGCAGGTTGGTGTAATAAGTGCGGGGGCTGAGCGTGGCCGAAAACAGCACGTTGCTCTGTGCACACGCCAGGCGCGGCCCGATAAACCCGGCGGGGACAATATTGCGCAGGTTGAGGCAGGACATGCGCCGCTTGCCGGATTCGCGCAGGCTGACGTCGAATAAATAGTGCTGATCGAACAACTCGGCCACCCGGCTGAACTGCAGGGCCTCGAAGTAGAACGCTTGCAGATCACCGCTCAGGCCCTGTGGATGATCGTTGAGGTAGTCACCGATGGCGGTGATGCAGGCGGTCAGCGCATTCAGCCATTTACCCGGCAGCTGCGGGTGAACGTCATAAGGTCCGACTTGCGCCTTGTGCAGGGCGTTCCACTCGCGGTTCAGGCGTTTGAGGGGTTTGTCGAGGGCAGCAGGCGCTGAATGACGCAGGCTGCTCAGGCTGTGCTGGTCAAGGCTCGCGCTGTACATCTGGCGTGCACGCTCGACCAGGTTGTGGGCTTCGTCCACCAGCGTCGCGAGCCGCCACTGGTTGGCCTGGGCGAGCCCAAAAAGCAAGGCACTGAAGTCGAAGTAGTAGTTGTAGTCGGCAATCACCACGTCAGCCCAGCGGGCCATTTCCTGGCTCAGGTAATAGGGACAGACCTGATGCGCCAACGCAACCGCCCGCAGGGTGTGCTGGTCGAGGGGCGACTGCACAATTGCGGCCTGACGCGCCGCGGGCAAGCGGTCGTAAAAGCCTTTGGCCAGTGGGCAGCTGTCACCATGACAGGCGTTTTTCGGGTACTCACAGGCCTTGTCCCGTGCCACCAGTTCCAGCACCCGCAGCGACACCGCCGGGCTGCGCGGATAGAGCACCTGCACCGCATCCAGCGCCAATTTTCGGCCCGGGGTCTTGGCCGTCAGAAACAGGACTTTATCCAGTGCCTGAACTGGCATGGCCTTGAGCATCGGAAACAGGGTGCCCACGGTTTTACCAATCCCGGTGGGCGCCTGGGCCATCAGGCAACGGCCGGTGCTGGCGGTCTTGTACACCGCTTCGGCCAGCGCCCGTTGCCCGGTGCGAAATTGCGCATGGGGGAACACCAGCGCACGTGCGGCCTGATCCCGGCCTTCGCGGTGAGCCATCTCCTGCTCGGCCCATGCCAGAAACAACGCGCATTGCTGATTAAAAAAATGCTGCAAATCGGTGGCCGCCCAGAGCTCCTGCACCCGGGTTTCCTGCTCCGTGGCGATATCGAAGTACACCAGCGCCAGATTCACTTCTGGCAACTGCAAGCGTTGGCACAACAACCAGCCGTAGAGCCTGGCCTGCGCCCAATGCAACTGCCGATGATTGGCCGGGATGGCGGAGAAGTCACCCCGGTAGGTTTTCACCTCTTCGAGCACATTGCCGGCCGGGTCGTAGCCGTCTGCCCGACCACGCACCGTCAGATCGGCATACTGCCCTTCCAGGCTCAACTCCGGCAGATACCCTGCACTGCGCCGCGAAGCCACCGTGCGATGTCCGGCAATACCTTGCTGTGCAGTGGGCGACGGGGTGAAGCGCAGGTCCAGATCACCGGCCTTGGCCGTGAACTCACACAGGGCCCGCACTGCAATGCGATAGGTCACGCCTCCGGCTCCTGCCATTGCACGTAACACACGGTCACGGGCATTTGATGCTGCTCGCAGAACGCCAGCCAGCGCAGCTGGTTGTCTTGCAGGCGATCACCCGGGCCTTTGACCTCGATCATGCGATAGGTGTTTTGCGCAGGCCAAAACTGGATCAGGTCCGGCATGCCGGTGCGGTTGGCTTTAATGTCTTGCAGCAAACGCCGGAACCACAGGTTCAAATGCGCAGGCGGCAGGCACAGCAGCGCCTCTTCGAGCAGCGACTCGCTGAGATAACTCCAGGCGACAAAAGGCGACTGCACCCCGTAGCGACTGGCATACACCGCGCGGATGGTGGCCTGGTAGCGCCCGTCTTCCAGCTGCGCCAGGCAGTCTTCGAAGATAGCAGCCCGGCGCTGATAGAAATCGTCTTCCAGCAAATCGGCCGGACCGCTCTGGTACGGATGGAAAAACGCCCCGGGCAACGCGGCAAAAATCGCAGGCCAGCACAACAAACCGAACAGCCCGTTGATCAGGGTGTTTTCCACGTAATGCACGGGCGCCTCAGCACGATGCAGGTGCGCAACCACCTTGAGCTCGACCGGGGTCGACTCTTCGCGGGCAAGTGTCAGCTCCAGGCGTTCGGGTGGGCTGGGCCGGGGCCTCGCGAGCGCAGCCAGACCGACCTTGCGCCGCAGCCGCGGAATGCTGCGCAACAACTGCTGATGCTCGGCGTCGGCAAGCGGGGCCTGTTCGGCAGCCTCGGCCAGTGCCAGGGCCTGGGTGCAATCGCCCAGCAACTCCAGTACCCGGATCACCCGCAACCGGGCTTCGGGATACTCGCTCTGCCGGTACACGTGCAGGGCCTGGCTCAACTCCCCTGCCCGCTCAAGGTGCTGGCCCAGCTGAAACAGCAGGCGCGCCCGACGTCGTTGCAGCCAGCGGTTATCTGCCGCGTAGTCAAGCACCTGCGGCAGCACTTCGCCCACCTCGGCACCGGCCTCGAACTGCTCGCGGCAGGCATACAGATGCAAATAGCCTTCAATGTCTTCCCGGCAGCGCAAGGCACGTGATTGCGGGTTGAAATCCACTTTTTCGTAGGTGAACAGCCCCAGATCTGCCAACACCAGATCTGACCAGCTCTGACTGAGGTTGCCAAAAAACATCAGCCGCAGTCGATCGCCCAGCGCCCTGTTGTTCAGGGTGTAAAGCACATCACTCAATGCAGGGTGCCAATCGGCGAAACTTTGCGATTGGGGGAAATCGCCGGCCAGGCCGTCCAGCCACGCCGACTTCCGGGCCTTGGGCTGCACGATATCCGCGCCAAAGCAGCTCAGAATTTCAGGCTTTTGCAACACCTCGAACAGCTCGGCCAGGGTTAACGGCGCCCGGTCATCAACCCAGCCTTGCGCCACCAGAGGCGCAGCGGCCTGCAGCGGGTCGCCGATTTCCGGGTAACTGAGCTTGCTGGCCCTGAAATGCCGGCCCTTGCGCATCAGCATACGGACCCACAGCGCTTGCGAGGGCCCGGGTAACCGGGCAAAACCGCTGATGAACTGCTGCTCCTCGACACTCAAGACATCGTCATAGCGAGCAGCGATCCAGTCGAGGACGTGCTGGAAGTTTTTCAGGTAATAAAACGGGTCTTCAAGGGGATTGGAAATCACAAGCAGAACAAACCATCGGCATCGGGTACTGGATATGCGTACAGATAGCAGTTAGCCCACGGCCCTGGCAAATCTTATTGGATGAGCGGTTCGCCCGCGCCAGTCTACGCAATACACCACAAGCACATTGCAACCCGCTACGCCTGACCTGCAAGCCTGGCCTGCGGCGCAGGTTTGCAGGGATCGTAGGCCCACAAGGTGCCTATCAGGGAACTGTCACGATCGAAGTCAATGTCCGACATCTGGTACAGCGCCTGAAGCGACGCCAACGGTAGCCCGCTGACCGCTTCGAGCCATGACGCCAGATCCGCCTGAGAGGCCGCCGCCTGATCCATCAATACCTGCCGCAGCTCGATGATCGAATGCAGCTTGTCCGGGTAGCGATGCTGTAAGAAGGTTTCAAGGCCACGGCCCTTATTCACAAAGGGGGAATAGATAAAACAGCCCAACTGCTCATCGTTGACACCGTGCAACTGTCCCAGGTAACGGGTTGCCAGCCCCCGCAATTTGTCGATCCTTTTCGGTGTATTAAAGGCCGCCACCAATTGCTGTATCAACTGACCTTTGTAGCCGCTGCGGGCTTTGTATTTTGACGCGATACCTTGCCAGAACGCGTCCACCCCTGTGCTGTAGGCCAGCCCCTGCCGATAAGCACCCTGCAAGCCGTTCAAGTGCGCATTGACTAACACCGCGGCGGTCAGAGGCTCTTCAATATCCAGCGAGGGGGTATTCCTTGTCCCTTCCATGAACAACAACACCTGAGACTGAACGATGTCCATGTCCCGGGACAGGCAATCAAATACGTTGATGATGCTGATGTCATTGCTGCTGCAGATCACCGAGGCCAACGGCCCGGAAGACGCTGACAGGCGCAGCAGTTGCCGGTAATCCTCATGCAGCCGCGAACACAATTTGACGGCGGTTTCGAAGCTTTCGCGGTGCGTCCCATTCAGCGCATAGCCCTGCCGGTAGGCCACCCTGCGTATCCAGGCCGAGTATTGATCCAGGCATGCCGGTGGTCGACGGTCAATCAACGCATTCACTGCGCCACCCCACGCGCAGGCGCTGCGATACAACGTGGCGCGCGACAACAGATCGGTATAAAAGAATGTGGCCCGGGCATCACCCCGGGTCAGATGGCCCGACATCAGGACCTGAATGCGGTCCAGGAACGATGACCGTTGCGCAACCGGTAGCGGCTTATGCTGGCGGCTAATCCCCTCGTCATCCACCAGCAGTAATTCCACACGCGGGTCATCGTACAGAAACAGTTCGGCACACTGAGTCTGAATGCGCGCCATGACATTGGTCGTCACCCGTGGCTGGCATAAAACCGCGACACGCAAGACAAAAGTATCGGGAGAACGCCCGGCAATACTGAGTTGAGCAGCGCGTAAAAATGCCAGGGTGTAGGCGCACTCCTTACCGCCTTCATGCACGAGCAGTACCCGAAAATGCGCGATGCGCTCAATGCCCCCGGCGGCCACTAATAAACGCTGAATCAACAGTTGCAACGCGATGCGTTCGGGGCGACTGAAAAAACCCAGTAGCCGGTGCAGCACTTGCTGATAAACGAAACTCATGGCTTGTTCATGGAAGTTGCTCATGGGGAATCCCTCCGGTTCGAGCGAGGTATTATCAGCAGCACTTTTTTACACGCCACAGTTACCGTTACTCTTTGGCCCATAACAGACGGGGCTTACACGCTCACAAGAGAGATCCTACAAAAACACACTCAATAAAATACCAAACGTAATTAACGCCATTCGTATGGATGCCGCTCATAGCTTGAGCTTTCTTGATCCGTTCACGCTGCAGGACAACGTATGGGCCCCTGTCGGCGCGGTCAAATCAGGCCCATGCAAACACGCCCCTGAACAGAACGTTCAGGGGCGTGTTTAACATCGGTCAGTCATGTTTACTGCAGCGGCATCAGGCCGGGGACAATTGCAGCGCCACGCGTCCACGACAAGGGCAGCTGTCCATGTAGCGGTGTGCTTCGACAAACGCCTCAAACGGGAACACCCGCACTTCCAGGGGCAACAGCACTCGATCAGCCGTCAGCTGGTTGATCTCGCGCAGGGCGCGTTGCATCGCTTCTTCGTCCTGGGCAATCCCAAGTTCCGGCTTGCCGGTGAAGTTGCCTATGCAGTGCACAAAGAACTGGATGTTCTTCTGAAAGGCGGCGCATGCAGGAAACGGCGTTTGATTACCGCCCTGCAAGCCGTACAGCACCAGGCTGCCACGGGGGGCCAGGACGTCACCGAGCACGGACATCTGCGGGCCACCCAGGCCGTCAAGCACGATGTCCACGCCTTTGTTCTGAGTGATCTTGTTGACCTGCATCAGCAAGTCCTGCTCCTCGGTCACGATCACCTTGTCAGCCCCCAGGGCCAGCAGGCAGTCGCGCTCTTCAGGGTCCTTGGTCGCGGCAATGACCGTGGCGCCCAGGGCCTTGCCCAGCTGTACAAATGAAGGCCCGGCGCAGTGACTGGCATCGGTGATCAGCACCGTTTGCCCCGGTTTGAGCCGCGCCAGGTCGACATACGCAAAGTAGGCCATCAACAACGGTGTGTAGTGCACGCTGGCTTCAACCGGTGTCAGCACATCCGGGTAACGGGTGAGGACAGAGCGCGGCATCACGATCATCTCACCGTAGGTGGGGTAATCGTTGGCACTTTGACCGGGGAAGCTGGCAACCTTGTCACCGACGGCAAGGTCATGCACGCCTTCCCCGAGCGCAGTCACAATGCCGGCCATTTCATGGCCGATACCCGCTGGCAGCCGCGCCTGGCTAGGGGCAAGGTTCTGCCGCCACAGCACGTCATACCAGCTGATACCAATGGATTCGACACGCACCTGCACCTCGCCGGGCGCAGGCGCAGCGACCTCGTGCTCTTCGCACTGGAGCACCTCGGCCGGGCCAAACTTGTGAAAACGGATCGTGCGCGACATCGCAAACCTCGCCAAATTAATCGCTAATACCACGGGACTTTATCCGGGCTTTGTGCACAAGACTAACAGACAGCATTAATAGTCGACATGCCTGACATTGATCCTCCGGCAGATTGATTGCCGAAATCGCCTCGCCCGCTGACGTAAGAAAGCTAATCTACCGAGTGACGATTAATCTGGTTTGCCAGTAAGATCCATTACCTCACTACAGCTGACCCGCCTGTGATGCCTGCCAGATGAATCGTAACGACTTGCGCCGCGTCGATCTGAATTTGCTGATCGTCTTTGAAACCCTGATGCATGAACGCAGTGTGACCCGTGCCGCCGAAAAACTGTTTCTCGGGCAGCCGGCCATCAGTGCTGCACTGTCACGCCTGCGCAATTTGTTCGACGATCCTTTGTTCGTACGTACAGGCCGCAGCATGGAGCCCACGGCCCGGGCGATTGAAATTTTTGCGCTGTTGTCGCCCGCGCTGGATTCGATTTCCACCGCAGTCAGCCGTGCTGCCGAGTTCAACCCGGCCACCAGCACCTCGGTGTTTCGCATCGGTTTGTCGGACGACGTTGAATTTGCCTTGCTGCCCATGTTGCTCAAGCGCTTGCGCGCAGAAGCACCGGGCATCGTGCTGGTGGTACGCCGGGTCAACTACATCCTGATGCCACCGTTGCTGGCCTCTGGCGAGATTTCGGTGGGCGTCAGCTACACCAGCGACCTGCCGGCCAACGCCAAGCGCAAAGTATTGCGCCGCAGCAAACCCAAACTGCTACGTGCCGACACCATGCCCGGCCCGCTGAGCCTGGATGACTTCTGCGCCCGCCCCCATGCCCTGGTGTCGTTTGCCGGGGACCTGAGCGGCTTTATCGACACCCAGCTGGAAACCCTCGGGCGCAAGCGCCATGTGGTACTCGCCGTGCCTCAGTTCAATGGCTTGAGCACCCTGCTGGCCGGCACCGACATCATCGCCACCGTCCCCGACTACACCGCCGAAGCCCTCACCGCCGCCGGCGGGGTACGGGCCGAAGACCCGCCGCTGGACGTCAACAGCTTCGAACTGCACATGGCCTGGCGCGGCGCCCAGGACAACGACCCCGGCGAACGCTGGCTGCGCTCGCGGATTCAGATGTTTTTTGGCGATCCGGACAGTCTTTAGGCGTTGTCGAATGAGCGGTTAAGGCTGCACTCAGTACGAGATGTCGCCCCAGCCCTTGGGGCTGGGGCGACGCGGGCGCTCTTGCGATCGGCGACGACTCAGCTGGCGTCGATCCAGATGGTTTTCAGCTCAGTGTACTGATCATGCGCCCAGATTGACTTGTCCCGCCCGCCAAACCCCGACTCCTTGTAGCCGCCGAATGGCGTGGACGCATCCCCCTCGCCGAAGCAGTTCACGGTAACGATGCCAGCACGGATACCTCGGGAGAGCTTCAAGGCATTGCGCAAGTTGCCGGTATACGCCGAGGCAGCCAAGCCGTATGCCGTATCGTTGGCCAACTCGATGGCTTCATCGAGGGTGCTGAACGTCGTGACACTCAGCACCGGGCCAAAGATTTCTTCCTGGAATAAACGACTGTCGCGCCCTACTCCATCCACGATGGTCGGCTCCACGAAAATATCGCCAGTGGTATTGCCACCCGCCAACACAGCCAGATCCTGGTCTTTTGCATGCTGGATATAAGAGCGGACCTTTTCAAAATGCGCCTTGCTGATCATCGAACCCAGGCGATTGTCAGGGTCGAGAGGGTCACCCATCTTCCAGTCCTTGAGATGCACCTGAATGCGCTCAAGCAGTTCGCACTTGATGTCGGCGTGTACGATCAGACGAGATGAGGCCGAGCAGTTTTCGCCCATGTTCCAAAAGGCCCCGTTAACCACGTGCTGCGCCACCTGGTCAATATCCTCGGCATCGTTCATCACCACCGCAGGGTTTTTACCGCCACACTCCAGCACGATGCGCTTGAGGTTAGATTCACTGGAGTACTTGAGGAAAATCCGCCCGGTGTCGGTCGAGCCGGTAAAGCTGACCATGGCTACGTCGCCATGCCGGCCCAGTGGCTCACCTGCCTCCTTGCCACCCCCGGGCACCACGTTGAACACGCCTGCTGGAATACCGGCCTGATACGCCAGCTCTGCGACACGCAGCGCGCTCAGGGTGGTTTCCTTCGCCGGTTTGACCACGATTGAGCAACCCGCGGCCAACGACGGGCCAATTTTCCAAGCGAGCATCAGCAGCGGGAAATTCCATGGCAGCACCAGGCCGACCACGCCGATTGGCTCGCGCACGACCATCGTCACGGCACCGGAACCGACCGGTGCTGTGGCATCGTAGATCTTGTCAATCAGTTCGGCGTGCCAACGCAATGTGTGGATCGTCTCCGGCACATCCACGTTCTGGCACTCTCGAATGGGTTTACCGCTGTCCAGGCTCTCGAGCACCGCCAGTTCGTGGGCGTTGTCTTCTAGTAGCTGGGCAAAACGCAGCAGGATACTTTTACGTGCTGCGGGTGAAAGGCCTTGCCAGCGTGCATCCTCAAACGCTGTTTTGGCCGCAGCCACAGCCTCGTCTACATCCTGGGCATCGCACGCGGCAATCTCAGCCAGCACGTCGCCAGTGGCCGGGTTAGTCGTGGTGAATGTACGACCGGATTTCGCGGTCCGAAACTGGCCATTGATAAATGCCTGGGTGCGAAATTCTAGCTGGCCGGCCAGTTCACGGTAGGCTTCTTTACTCAGCAAATCGGCCATTTCAAGCACCTCCCACAATATGCGCAACGTTTTGCTTGAGCGTCTGAATCACGGCCTTGAGCGCATGCTTTTCAGATTCTTCCAACGCCTGCAAAGGTGCACGTACACCCCCGGCACGCAAGCCACTCAACTCACTGCCATGCTTGATCGATTGCACAAACTTGCCGCTTTCGAGGAAGTCCATCAACGGCAACAGGGCCGCCATGATGCGACGCCCTTTGTCGAAGTCTTTTTCAATCACGCAGGCTTCATACAGCGCAACGTGTTCGCGGGGAATGAAGTTGGAACCGGCACATACCCAACTGCGCGCGCCCCAAGCGAAGAACTCCAGCGCCTGGTCATCCCAGCCGCACGAAATCTGGATTGAAGGATGGGCGCAGGCCAGACGATGCAACCGACTCATCTCCCCTGAGCTTTCCTTGATCGCTTCAATGTTTTTGCACTGCGCAATTGCCTCAAAAAATTCATCGCCCATGGCAACGCCCATACGTGCCGGGTAGTTGTAGAGCATGATGGGAAGGCCCGCGGCCTTATCGACGGCCAGCACATGCGCTGCGATTTCTTTTTGGGTGGGCAAGGCATATGGCGGCGAACCAACCAGGATCGCGTCTGCCTTGAGCGCCTTGGCCTGCTCGGCGAAGTACACCGAGTCTTCGGTTCGGATACCGCCCGTACCGACCACCAGAGGCAAACGACCTTGAAGGACACTCTTCGCACGCTCAGCCACCGCCAGACGTTCGGCAGGCGTGTGGGCGTAATACTCACCCGTGGAGCCACCGATTATGATGCCGTGCACCTTGGACTCGACCAGGTACTCAAGCACCTCATCAAAAGCCGAATAGTCAACTTGGCCATTCGAAGAGAGCGGAGTAATCGCAGGGGTAAAAATGCCGTCAAAGTTCATGCTTTTTTTCTCCAATAGTTCCAGGGGTTATCCAGGGGTTGCTAATTCAACGACGCGGCTTGTTGCAGGGTGAGCGATCGCGTTTCCGGCGCCAGGAGCCAAGACAACCCGAGCCCCACCAACGTAATTGCGGCGGCGACATACATGGTCTCGGCGATGCCTAACTTGCTCAATGAAATAGGCACCAAGTAAGTGCCCGCGGCGGCGCCGATACGCGAAAGCGACGTACCTACGCCGACAGCGAATGCGCGGATTTCCGTGGGAAACAGTTCGTTGGGGTAAACCAGCGTGAGGACTTGTGCGCCGCCGATAAACAGGGCGTACACAACAAAAAAGAACAGCACCAAAAAGCTCGGACCTGCATGGCCGATGGCCAGACCCAACAGCGCCAAACCCGAACAAAGGAAACTGTAAATAAGCAGATTGCGCCGGCCGATCAAGTTGATTATCCGGGTGGCGATAATGCAGCCGATGACGAAGAACACCGTAATTGCAACCGACCCCAGTGAAGCCGAATCGCCTGTTATTTTCAACGCGGCCAGCACCTTGGGGGCAAAGGCATAAACGGCGAACAGGGGAACGACAGAACAAGTCCAGAACACCACCACAAACAACATGCGCTTACCGTAACCGGAATGTATAAGGTTGAAGACAGTGATCTTTTCACCGGCAGGTTCCTCGGGCAGGTTAGCCAACGAGAAATGCTCGCCATACACCTGTTTGATAATCGCCTCGGCCTCTGCTGACCGCCCCTGTTTGATCAGCCAGCGCGGTGATTCCGGCGTGCCCAGACGTACGATGAACAACAGGGCACCGATAACGGCGGCGCTGGCCAGTACCAGTCGCCAGGCATCCGAACCCAATGCATTGAACATGACTTCGCCGACGATATAAGCGGATGCAGCACCGGCGAACCAAAGGATGGTTAGCATCGCCAACCGTGGGCCACGGTATTTCTTGGGAAGGAATTCGACGAGTAACGAAGTTGCCACGGGGTATTCGATACCGACGGCAATACCCAACAACAATCGGAGGAAAAATATAACGACCTCCGACTCGGCCCAATATTGGGCCAAGGAGGCAACGATGAATAAGGCAGGTCCGGCAAACAATAACCGTTTGCGCCCCATGACATCGGTCAACGCACCGCCCAGGAAGCCACCGAAAAAAATGCCGATCAGTGCGGAGGCGGCAATCATGCCCTCCCAGAAATCATCGAGCGCCAGGGACTTTGACATATGTATCAGCGCGACGCCGATAATGCTCAGAACGTATCCGTCAACAAAGGAACCGCCACCTGAACGAACAGTGAGTAGCCGATGAAACCCATTGAGCGGGACGTCTTCAATTGAAACAACAGAGCTCTTCATTTCTCGTCCTTATCCTTAGTGCATGCAGTTGCCCGCTAAGCCGGCCTCAGCTTTCTCGACCGGCGCGGTACTGTCCCCATCTAAGATTTGCGTTGACACCCAGCGAGAGAAACGGCTCCGGC
Organism: Pseudomonas sp. D1HM; assembly: GCF_019266105.1. NCBI lineage: Bacteria > Pseudomonadati > Pseudomonadota > Gammaproteobacteria > Pseudomonadales > Pseudomonadaceae > Pseudomonas > Pseudomonas sp. D1HM. Next base: position 386,142 of record NZ_LRMN01000006.1, read on the forward strand.
GGGTTACTGTTCGGCCCTGGCGCATTCAATAGAAAATCAATACGCTCATCGCGTTGACCGGCGAGCCAGTCTGCAAGAAGTTGCCCTGTCACCGTGCCGCGAGTCACGCCCAGGCCATTGCAACCCAGCGCCCCATATACATTGGGCGCCAACGCTCCAAAGAAACCGTTATGGTTTCGGGTCATGGCCAATGCACCGCCCCAGGTGTACTCAAAATTGACGTTGGGCAACATGGGAAAGCGCTTATCAAACGACGCTTTATGCCGGCGTATAAATCGCTCGTTATATCGACTGTCGCTGCGACCGTCCGGATTAAAGCTAAAGCTGTTTCTGATCAGTAAGCGGTTATCCGGAGTGCGCCTGACGGTGGTACCAAAAGGATCAGCCGGGATCGCGCCCCAATACGGTTTACCTCCGAGTTGCGCTTGCTCTTCGGAAGTCAGTTGCCGCGTGATACTGCCGTAGGTATAAATGGGCAGTATCCGGCCTTTGAGGAAACCAAAGCGCATGCCAAATGAGTTGTTCGCCAGGATCAACTTGTCGGCGGTGATACTTCCATTGGCATGTTTCAATACGGTTTTCGCTCCGTACTCAACTTCGAGAATCGGCGTGCGCTCATATAAAGTCACGTTTGATGGCAAATGGTCGGCAAGTCCCTTGACCAGTGCCGATGGCTGAAGCAAAACAGCACCCGGTGTATATAAGGCCTTACGGTAGAAGTGCGTGCCCAGGTGATGCGGCAATTCAGATTGCTCAATCATTTGATAAGGCTGACCCAACTTATCCAGCCCCCGCCGATAGGCTTCGAGAACCGCAATGCCACGGTCCTCCACTGCCGCCTGGTACTTGCCGCAGGCTTTCATCTGACAGTCGATGCCGTGTTGATCGACCAAGCCGCGCAGAATGGACTGTCCCGCCAAATTAAGCTTCAGACTGGACCTGGCGAGGGCGATGTCGCCGATGTAATCCTCAGCGCCAATATCATGGGGCAGATCGATAGCGAATCCAGCATTCCTGCCGGATGGCCCCAAGCCTACCTCCTGAGCCTCGACCAGCACGACTTCGTCACTCGGAAAGTTCAACGCCAGTTGCCGTGCTGCCGCAAGCCCGGTAAAGCCCGCGCCGATAATTACCCAGCGGGCTGTTCGGTGCCCTTGGTGTGCGGGCTTCGGTTTACGCGGACGACTTAAATGAAACCAGCCACAGCTATTATCGTCGGCAGGTAACGAGGTAACTTTCATAATAGTAGGACCGTAAAGTTGGATGCATTACCGGGTCCAACGCAACAGCGTGCGCAGGCCGAAATAAACTAAATAACTAAATAACTCACCAAAAAAACAGCGACCACACGCGTTTTAAAAAACGGCCGCAATCGCATAGCGTTCCGAACGGCCGACGTCGCTGGAATAATAGTTATCCCTGAATGTCATCGGCGGCAGCCCGAACAAATCCTTGAACCGTTTATAGAAATGCGGATAGCTGACAAATCCGGTGGCCAGTGCCACGTCGGTCAAGGATCGATTACTTTGGATAATCAATTGCCTGGCGCGGGTGAGTCGAAGTTCCAGATAGTATCGATTGGGTGCGGCGCTCAAGTAGCGTGCAAATCTTCTTTCAAGTTGTCGACGTGAAACCCCGGCCTGGCTGGCGATTTCATCAATTTCCATGGGTTCTTCAATGTGGTTTTCCATTAGCGCGACTGCAACGTTAAGCGAATGAGGCGCCGGCCTTGCCAGGCGGGCAGCGCTCTGTGTCACATCGTTGAACTGCAGTTTTTTGGGGTGATGCACACGTTTGATTTCATCCACCCATTGCGCATCGTGCCGGGAGCTGAGGTCCTGCATGAGAGCCAGGATCATATCCAGTGCAGATGACGCACCGGCACACGTAGCCCGGCGCAGGGCAAAGGTATATTCGGCCTCTACCGTCTTCACCTGGGGGAAGTACTCATTTATCAGCGCGCAGCTATCGGCATGACAGGCACAATCCTGATCGTCGAGAAGGCCCGCATCCGCCAGATAAAAGGCCCCATTCCACACACCGGCGACGATGCCTTTTCCACTTGCCGCCTTCTTTAACGCACGTCGAATGGCAGGGCTGGCGGACAGCCGCACACGTTGCCCACCGATCACAACGACAGCATCGTGCTTGATTTTTTCAACGTGCAACCGCTCGGTGGGCAACGGTATACCGATATCACTTTCCACCAAGCCGCCGAGAAGCGAATACGTCGACACTTTGTAAATGGTATTACTGCTGATCAGGTTGCCGGTGGCCAGCGCGTCCATCGCTGTTGACAGTGCGGTTAACGAAAAGTGGTCCAACAATATAAAAGCTATGCGCACTACCTTTTCGTGACCGACCGAGTCGCTGAGTTGCCGAAATCCGATGTTCTGGAACTTCAACGCGCTTTGAAAGGTATCCATCATCTTTGCCACCTGATCACTGTATGACGTAAAACAAACGCAGCCGGTCTCGCATACGGCCGGCCCTGACAGAGCTGACCGTAGTTTCCTTAAGTTGGATTATTTGTTCGCGGCGGCGCGCGCGTCACTCAACCAGCTATCGTATTGCGCCTGGTGAGCCTTGATCCATTCAGCGGCATGTCGCTTGATATCCGCCAGTGACTTCTCACCCTTTTGCATGCGCAAGTTCTGCGCACTTTCGTCGTCGGTGGTGATACTGACTTTTGACAGGAACGTGCGGGCTACCGGATTTTTCTCGGCAAACTCTTTGTTCATGACAGCGTTAACGGTGTCCACGGGTAAGCCGAGGTTTTTGCCTTGATAAAAAGTGTCTTTGTTGTCTTTACCGTCAGGCAATGAGGTGAACGGGACCGGGAGCCATACCACATCGCGCCCTTCCACCAGCACGCTGGAGATCCATTGCGGCACCCAGGTGAAATACAACACGGGTTTACCTTGCTGGAACCTGGCGATGGTGTCTGCCATCAACGCAAAGTAGGAACCCCGGTTGTCCACCACTGTTGCGCCCAAGTCATACGCTTTCATGTGGTGCTCAACCATCACCTCGCAGCCCCAGCCAGGGTTGCAGCCGGTCATGTCCGCTTTGCCGTCGCCATTGGCGTCGAACAACCTGGCGATTTCCGGCTTCTTCAAATCCGAGAGATCCTTGATGTTGTAGGCTTCGGCTGTTTTCTTGTCGATCATGTAGCCCTGCAGCACCCCCTTCATGACCTGCCCGACTTTCTCCAGCGTGTCGTCGCCACCGGCTTTCTGATAGAAGGCCGCGTGCAGGTTTTCCCACTCATGCACTGTGAAGTCTGCATCGCCATAAGACAGCGCCAGGAACATCGCGGGATAATCAACTTCCTTCGGTGCTTTTACGTCATAACCAAGGTCTTTGAGCCCGGCAATCGCCACTTCACCACGAAAACGCTCTTCGGCAATCGTTGGGAAAATAGGCGTAATAGAAACACCTTCACCGGGTTTATCAGTGTCCGCGGCGAACGCTGCCGAACACGCAGTCGCACCCAATAAAGAAGCCATCAGCGTTGCAATAACAGTGTGCTTGAGGTTTGCAAGTTTCATATTTCACCACGCTTAAATTTATAGTAGGTGAGCTTAATGAGTCACTGGGCGTACTACGTTCTTGTTCTTCTTGAGTTTCATCACCAGGCCAACCGGCCCGGTTTCGTACCAGCGCTGGCCGGTTGCCAGATCACTGCTGCGTTCACCCATCGCTTGGGTCAAACGATCGAGGAAGACTGCCAGGAGCACCAGGCCCGCACCGCCGACGCTGGCCAGCCCCATGTCCAAGCGGCCGATGCCGCTCAACACCATCAGCCCGAGGCCACCAACAGAAATCATCGAGGCCACAACCACCATCGACAGCGATAGCATGAGCGTCTGGTTCAACCCGGCCATCATCGTTGGCGCGGCAAGAGGCAATTGGACCTTCAACAGCATTTGGGTCGCGGTGCAGCCAAAAGCACGTGCGGCTTCGACTTTATCGGCGGGTACCTGGCGGATGCCCAAGTTGGTCAGGCGTACCAAGGGCGCTACTGAGAAAATAATCGTCACGATGACGCCAGGAACGTTACCGATGCCGAACAGCATCACCACCGGCACCAGGTAAACGAAAGCGGGCAGTGTCTGCATCGCGTCCAGTATTGGACGCACGATCACTTCCATTCGGTCGCTACGGGCACAGAGGATGCCCAGGGGAATGCCGATAACGGCGCAGAAGAGTAATGAAGTCAGGACCAAAGCGAGGGTGACCATGGCATCGGCCCATACCCCGATCAAGCCTAAACCCGTCAACGTAGCGATACTGAAGAGGGCGATTCGTTTACCGCCGATCTGCCAACTGATCAACCCGGCGATAATAATGAATACGGTTGGGGGCATGGAAAGGAGGCCCCACTGAATACCATCGAGTACTTGGTCAACCGGCCATCGAATCGAACGAAAAACGTCCCGGAAGTTATGCACCAGGTAAGTCAGCGCCGCTTCCACCCATGAGCCCAAAGGCACAGTGAAACTTTGGAACGGGTCCAAGTAATTAAAGTCCGACATGATACTTCCTCGTCCTCAGAACTTGAGGCGGCTCTGATTATTCAAGTTAATTATTATTCAGGCAGCTCAGAAGATGGCCTTGGGAAATCGAGCCCTTGTACAGGCCAACTTCATCAACCACCGGCATAGGCGTCGCCGATGCGGCAACGATATGCAGAATTTCTCTGAGCGACGATTCGGCTTTGAGAGGGGTGTGACGGCCAGGTTCATAGATGATGCCGGCGTCCTGTTGAGCGATATCGCCCGCTTTGAGGATTCGGCTGGTGTCGAATCCATTAAAGAAATCGCGCACGTATTTATTGATGGGGTTACACAGCAACTCACGCGGGGTACCAATTTGCACCACCTGACCGCCTTCCATGATTGCGATGCGGTGGCCGATCCGTACGGCTTCTTCAATATCGTGGGATATAAAGATAATTGTCCGGTTCTGCTCGGCTTGCAACTTGATCAATTCGCCCTGCATCTCACTGCGAATCATGGGGTCGAGGGCTGAAAAGGCTTCGTCCATCAGCAAGATTGCAGGGTCGTTGGCCAGGGCTCTCGCGAGGCCGACACGTTGCTGCATGCCGCCGGAGAGTTGATGGGGAAAGCTGAATTCCTGGCCCGCCAGTCCAACCTGTGCCAACGCGCCCATGGCCCGGCAGTAGCGCTCTTTCTCGGCGACGCCGCTGATCTCCAAACCAAAGCTGACGTTGTCGATGACGCTCATGTGCGGCATCAGTGCAAAAGACTGAAAGACCATTCCCATGTCTTTTCTGCGCACTTGCAGGAGGTCTTTATCTGCCAGGCCTGTAATTTCCTTGCCGTTCAAAAAGATCGACCCGCTGGTGGGCTCAATCAAACGATTGAACAAACGAACCATGGTTGATTTACCGGACCCTGACAGGCCCATGATCACAAATATCTCGCCGCGACGGACAGAGAAGTTCGCATCAAAGACACCAATGGCTTGCCCGGTTTTTTTGAAGACTTCTTCCTTAGAGGCCCCTTCAGTCAGCATCTTCATTGCGAGGTCCGGCTGAGTACCGAATACCTTATAGACATTCTTGACGGAAATAATCTCGTCGGAGTGAGTCATACCTTGCCCCCTTCGTGTTCCGCACTATTCGCTTTAAGCGACGCGCAAACGATCGAAAATAGTTTTAAACGGCAGCGATAATGAATAGAGAGTTTCACGAAGGTTTCCTTTTATTATTGTTGGCCCCAGGAAGGAGGGATGTTTCAAATTTAGTAGTAACCCCCCTGCAATACCAACTACATTTACAGGGACAATTGGATAACGTCGGGTTATGAATCGCTCATAGCGTACGATTCAGTAGCGAGGTCATACACGCACGACTCGTTATGTCTCAAAAACGACCTGTACCCCCCTGCTACCGTCTGGCTTCAGTTAACCTCGCGTCGCTTCGCTGGGGAGCGGCTGGGTAAGGAGAGCGTAAGGATGTCAAAGCATGTCGACCCTGACAGCATTCTGCTGAAAATGCCGTCGTTGAGGGCTGTGAAGGCATTTGTGGCGGCTGCTAAATACGAAAGTTTCACCCTCGGCGCCGAGGCGCTTTGTGTGTCGCAGGCGGCTATCAGCCGGCAGATTCGCGAGCTGGAGAATTACCTGGGGGCACAGCTTTTCACCCGTGTAGGACGAACCGTCGAGTTAACTTCTGCAGGCGCACTGTTCTTTGATGCCGCCCAGCTGTCATTTGTGAACATTGCTCAGGCAGCCGAGCGAATCCGCAGCAGCCAGTCCTCCAAAAAAATGCTGACCGTCTGCTGCTCTCCCGCCTTTTCGGCCCTGTGGCTTTCGGTCCAGCTACCTGAATTCATTGAGCAAAACCCCGGTATCGAGCTGAACCTGATCACAACGCAAAATTTCCTGACCATGGAGCCTGGGGTGCAACCGGACGTGTTCATTACCAAAATGGCGCGTATCAGGGACGACTATAAAAGCTACCCGTTGTGCCATGACGTCATTTACCCGGTATGCAGCCCGCAGTTTCTGGAACAACATCCGGAAATCTCGACGATCGAAGGCCTGAGAAACTCGGCCCTGCTGAACCTGAGCCCCTACGGCCGGTCCCAGGTAGCCGAGCACGTTGACTGGGGTGTCTGGTTTGCCTTTCAGTCGATTGACATTGATGAACGCCCGCAAGGCAGCCCTCAAATTTTCAATGCCAATGACTACAATTTGCTGATCAGCATGGTGCTGACTCACCAAGGCATCGCCCTGGGGTGGAACCATCTGGTTATCCGATTGATAGAGCGCGGCCTGTTGGTGCGACCGATCCAGCAGCAAGTTCAGTTGCGCAACAGTTCGCACTACCTGAGCTGCCGAGAAAACGCCGAGAACGAAGATGAGCTGCGCCTGTTTCGTGAGTGGATCTTGAGCAAATTCCCCCGCTGAAGCCGCCTCTCACGGCAGAAAATCGTCATTTTGGTTATCGATTGCCCTACGAAAATGTTGCTGGAACGGTGAGCCCTCGCTGGGTCATCGTACAGCGACACAATAATAATTTTCGTAAGGAATGCTCAGGATGTCACTGTTCGAATTTTGCCGCGATTTCGATTTTCGGCGAGCACCCGCCCACACCCGAACCATTCTCAAAAACAGTCTGCTGGATATCGTCGGGGTCATGGCAGGTGCGGCATCCAATGACACCAGCAAGATGATGCGCAGCTATGCACGCCTCCACTATCCGGGTGGCATGTACACCAGCCGGCTGATGTTTGATGGCCAGCGCGTCAGCACTCTCGGCGCCGCCTGGGCTGGCGGATTTTCTGCAGACAGCCTGGACGCCCACGAAGGCCACTTCAAATCCAAGGGGCACGCCGGCGCGACCGTGGTCCCGGCGTTACTGGCCCTGACCGATGCGCTGCACTACAACGGCCAGGACATCAGCGGGCACGAATTTCTGTCGGCGCTGTGCATCGGCTATGAAACCGCGCTGCGCGCCGGCACTGCATTGATGGCGACCTCTCCTACCTACCACGCCTCCGGCGGTTTTTCCGCCATAGGCGTGGTGTGTGCCGGAGCACGATTGCTTGGGTTTGATGAGCAGACCTTTCGCCATGCGCTGGGCATTGCCGAGTATTTCAGCGCGCGATGCCCAATGATGCGTGTGGTGCTGGCGCCGACCATGTTGCGCGATGCTCATGGCGCAGGCGCTTACGTCGGTTTGAATGCATTGTTGATGGCGCAGGCCGGCATGACCGGTGCACCCGCGCAGACAGTGGAAGATGCAAGCGTCGCGTCGCATTGGACGGATATGGGTAAACGCTGGGAAATAGACAGCCAGTACTTCAAACCATGGCCAGTATGCCGATGGGCGCAACCCGCCTTGACAGCCATGCTTGAAATACAGCGCCAGCATCCCGAAGTGAGCGCGGGCTCTATTGAAGCAATCCGTGTGGAGACATTCTTCGAGTCGATGTGCCTGCAGGGCCATACCCCGCGTAACGCAGATGAAGCCCAATACGCGTTGGCGTTTCCGCTGGCAGCGCTGATTGTCAGAGGTCAGTTGGGGCCTGATGAGGTTACCGGGGACTCAATCACCGCACCCGACATCCTGTCGCTGAGTTCACGCATAGAGATTCTCGAAGCAGAGGATATTTCACTGCGATTCCCGGATGAAATTCTCTCCAGGCTCACCCTTACCTTAAAAAATGGCACTGTCATCGTCAGCCCTGTGACAGCAGCAAAAGGTGATCCGCAAACCGCAATGACGACCGCTGAGCTGGAGCAAAAATTTGACCTGTTCAGCATGCATCTAGGGCATGAAAGAAGTCTTGCGATAAAGCACGCGATTCATTCACTGGGGGAGTCGCAGTCTGCCATTGCAACGTTGGAACCCTTGTTTTCAAGCACCTCGCCTTCCGTGGAAGGCAGCTGATCGATAACCTGAAATTATTGATTGCCCCTACGAAATGTCGTTTGCGAGCGCCACCGCAGCCCCTATAGGCTGTCCTCTATCTAAAAAAAACATGACGTGGTTACACCGATTCGCTGCAAACCGTTGCCGATCTTTTAGAACACTATAAAAGTCACCGTTAAAGGTGAGTGTTCACGTTATTTATCCTGGGAGGATAAGATGGATAATAAAGAAACCGTGTTTGAACTGATTGCCCAACGTAAACCATGGCACTCACTCCCAGGGGCGCTTTACAGTAGCGAAGGTGTATATCGCCAAGACCTGGAGCAGATTTGGCACAAAGACTGGATTTTCGCCGGGCACACGTTTGAACTGGAAAAGCCCGGTCAATACTTTACGTTGCAAGTGGGTGACTATCCGGTAGCCGTAGTGCGTGGCAAGGACGGCCAGGTGCGTGCGTTTCACAATGCTTGCCGCCACCGCGGCGCAAAAATCTGTGAAGCCGACCATGGCAAAGTCGCCAAGATGGTTTGCCCTTATCACAAGTGGACCTACGAGCTGGACGGCAACCTGCTGTTCGCCGGGAACATGGGGCAGGATTTCGACAAATCCGAATACAACCTCAAAAGCGTCCACTGCGAAATCGTGAACACCTTTATTTATGTATGTGTTGCGAGCAAAGCACCGGATTTCGAGAGTTTCCGTGCCGCCGTGACGCCCTTCGTCGCCCCGCATAATCTCGATGACTGCAAAGTGGCCTTTGAGTCCAATATCGTCGAGAAAGGCAATTGGAAACTGGTCTTTGAAAACAACCGTGAATGCTACCACTGCGACGGTTCCCACCCCGAGCTGCTGCAATCGTTCGTGGACAACCTTTCGGTGGGTGGCACCAGCGGCGATGACGATCCGGAGCTTGCCGCTTACTGGAACAAATGCGAAAAAGCCGGCTTGCCAAGCCGCTTGGTGATGGACATCAAAGGCCAGTTCCGCATGACCCGCATTCCCTTGTCCAAGGGCGCGGTGAGCTACACCATGGACGGCAAGCCCGCAGTCACCAGCCGCCTCGATACTACCGGCGAAGCGGATATCGGCGCTCTGCTGTACTTCAATTATCCGTCGACCTGGAACCACTTCCTGGGTGATCACGCCCTGAGCTTCCGGGTGCTCCCCATCAGCGCGACGGAAACCCTGGTGACCACCAAATGGCTGGTGCTCAAAACTGCCGTAGAAGGCGTGGACTACGAGATTGATCGACTGACCAAAGTATGGATTGCCACCAACAATCAGGACCGCACCCTGGTAGAAGGCACGCAGCGCGGTGTGACCTCGCCTTCTTATGAGCCAGGCCCGTATTCCGAAACCGCCGAGACCGGTGTCTGCCAATTCGATGATTGGTATTGCGCCACCATGATGGAAAGGATCAAGGGGCCTATCCCCTTGAAGTCTGTCGGATAAGAACGATGCCTGATGGGTAAGCCTTTCAATACAGTCGTGCATTGAAAGGCTTACGCCTTAGCAACTTGCCCCTTCCTCCTTCCAGGCCTCAGCGCAGTCGCTGCCAGGCCTTTCTTCGTGTGCCTGTTTGGGTGATTCAAATGACTACGTCATCGTTAGCGATCAACGCCAATTACGGCGAACGCACGTCAACCCGTATTGCTTTCCTGATCGCAGGGCTTGTCATGTCGGCATGGGCGCCCTTAGTGCCGCTTGCCAAGGCGCGCACGGGGTTGGACGAAAGCGGGTTGGGGCTTTTGCTGCTGGGCCTGGGCGTGGGGTCGATTGTTGCCATGCCGTTTGCCGGGCACCTCACCGCACGTTACGGCTGCCGCCCAGTCATTGTCTGCTCCACTGCGACTTTATGTGTATTGCTTGTACTGTTGAGCAGCCTCAGTTGGCTGCCGGGCCTGGCATTGGCCGTAGTGCTGTTTGGCGCCGCTATGGGCATGCTGGATTGTGCGATGAACATTCAGTCCATCATTGTGGAAAAAAACAGTGGCGAGGCACTTCAGTCGGGGTTCCATGGCCTGTACAGCGTCGGAGGCATTCTGGGTGCCGGCGCGTTGACTGCACTGTTGAGCATGGGATTAGAACCGGTGTTTTCAGTGCTGTGCGTCGTCATCGTGGTAATGGGGTGCCTGTATAAAGCGATTCCAAGTTTATTGACCTATGGAACCGAAAAAGACGGCCCGATCTTTGCAACCCCAAAAGGCATTGTCTTTTTACTGGGCGTGCTGTGCTTCATCGTTTTTTTAACCGAAGGCGCAGTACTGGACTGGGGTGCTGTCTTTCTCGTGTCCAGTCGGAACATGGAGCCCACCTTGGCCGGCTTGGGTTATGCCAGTTTTGCGGCGGCGATGACCCTGGGACGGCTGACAGGGGATGCCCTCGTACGCAGATTCGGCGGCGTGCGCGTGGTGGCTTATGGCGGAATGATTGCTGCCACCGGCATGCTCGTATCGCTTGGATTCGAGGGCTGGCCCGCCTCGTTACTGGGATATGCATTGCTCGGCGCAGGATGCTCGAATATTGTTCCCGTGCTGTTTACCGCCACCGGAAAACAGGACCGCATGCCCCAAAGAGTCGCCATACCGGCGGTTATCTCCATGGGCTATGCAGGAATTTTGATAGGCCCGGCGGTGATCGGTTTCGTTGCCCATATGAGCAGTCTTTCATTTGCGTTAGGGGGCCTGGTGTTTCTCCTACTATTTGTGAGCGCTGCCGCGCACTGTCTGCGCGTGTGATCCATCAATATTTGGATAACTGAAGATTATCGCTGAATAGGGGCTGAGAAACAGGCCCGACAAGTTCGCTTAGGGATATCCACTCATATTCCATATCCTTTTCCGAACGACCACGGATTTGCCACATTCGGGTTCTCATCCAGTATCGGGAGGCGCATTGAATACCAACCACGGCCACCCAGATCCATGTCATAAATCGCCACTCGCGATCACTCGCACACCCAGTGCAATTGGGGGCAAAAATGGGGGCAAAATTCTATTTTTTCTGGCTGTAACTACCGTTTTAGGTATGCATCCGGCCAAGTCATCTACCCAACCCCGCAACGCCAAGACATGGTGTGCACTTAAATTTAAGTGGGCACCAGTTCTAGCCTTTAAAGCGGGTATGTCATGCAGCCAAAACGTCGTTCTTATTCCAAACCCTTCAAGGCTCAGGTCATTCAAGAGTGTGCCCAGCCCGGCGCTTCGATTGCCAGCATCGCCCTCAGCCATAGCCTCAACGCAAACCTCGTACACAAATGGATTCGGGTGCAAGCGCAGAAAAGCACGGCGCTTTAACCTGCATTCATCACATTGCCTATGCAAACAACAGCGCATGTATCTTCATCGAATATCAGCGTTGAGATTCTGCACCCACGCGGCACCGTCAAAGTGAACTGGCCAATCGATAGTGCTGCTGCCTGCGCAGGTCATCGACAAAGGCATCCCGACTGCCGGGTTGCTGGCCCACGTCATGATCGCCAAGTTTTCTGACCACCTGCCGCTATACCGTCAGGAATCGATTTTTGGTCGTGTCGGCTTGGCGATTCCTCGCTCCACTTTGGCTCAATGGGTCGGCGTGACTGGCGTGCAGTTGCAGCCCCTGGTCGATGCCCTGCGCGACGTAGTGCTTGGGCAACAAGTCCTCCACGCCGATGAAACACCGGTGCAGATGCTCATGCCGGGAACAAAGAAAACTCACCGTTCCTATGTTTGGGCCTACGCCACTAGCCAGTTCTCGGACTTGGCAGCGGTGGTTTACGACTTCAGCTCCAGCCGCGCCGGTGAGCATGCTCGCAAGTTCCTGCAAGACTGGAAAGGTAAGCTGGTCTGTGACGATTTTGGCGGTTACAAGGCCAGCTTCGAACTCGGCGTGACCGAGATCGGCTGCATGGCCCATGCCCGGCGCAAGTTCTTCGAATTGCACGCGACTAACAAGAGCCAGCTCGCCGAGCAGGCCCTGCGTTACATCCAGTTGCTGTACGAAATCGAAAATGAAGTCCGCGACCTGGGCCGGATTTACGGCGCCGAATACGGCAAGAAAAAGCCGTACCGGTGATGGATGCGCTGCATACCTGGATGAACGCGCAGCGCGATCTCGTGCCCGAAGGTTCGGCAATCAGCAGAGCCCTGGATTACAGCCTGAAACGCTGGGCAGCGCTGTCGCTCTACCTCGATGACGGGGCTGTTCCCATTGATAATAATTGGTGCGAGAACCAAATCCGTCCGTGGGCACTGGGGCGTAAGAACTGGCTCTTCGCAGGTTCGCTACGCAGCGGCAAACGGGCGGCCGCGATCATGAGCCTGATCCAGTCTGCGCGGCTGAATGGTCATGAGCCGTATGCTTACCTGAAGGACGTTCTCACGCGCCTGCCGACGCAGCGAGCGAGTGAGATTGATCAGCTACTGCCGCATAAATGGACACCCGCATAGTTATGCGGAATTGATGGGTAGCGCTTACAACTATTGATCACCTATACCGCACAAAGGCCTAGTTACCGATGCCGAGAGCCGATGCCGCAAGTTTCGCCACCCCAAGGGTACTGCCGGGTTCATCATCGTCTTCGAGCATCCAGGTTACCGACAATCCTGTCCACGCGAGTACCCATTGCAGCAGTCTCCGGCGATCAATACCGGAGGCATTTGCGACGACTTCGATTCGACGTGCGAAGCACCCCGGAGCTAGAGCGCTTTCACCGTCGGGATTGCAGAAGATGTTCGCATAATCAAAGCCACGCTCACCGTACAGTCCCTTGGGGTCGATAGCGAGCCAGCCGGACGGGCCGAAATCAAGCACATTGCCATGGTGGATGTCGCCATGCAGTACCGTGACATCGCGCGGAGCAGCCAGGAGTTCGCGTGCGGTTTTTGCGCAGTGTTCAAGAATGCCGCCGTGCCTCGCCGCTCCACTCCATAACGCCTCGAACCATTGCGCCAGAGGAACTAAGGCGGGGATCGGCTTGGCACGTGGTGTATGAAGGTGGGCCGCTACCCCACAGAGGATACGAGTGGCCTCGTCGTCCCTGCCGCAACTGACCATCTGCATGAGCGAGGCCGAGCCCAGTGCGCGCTCCATAAGTAAGGCCTCGCCATCATGGGCTAACACGGGTGCCGCACCTTCGCCGTCCCACCAAGCCATGAGCAAGCTGCCTGCTTGTTCCTCGGCTACGTGTGAGATTTTGAGGATGGCTGGTATGCCGCGCTGGCGAACGGGCAGCAGATTGCCGTTCAGTGAGACGAAAGCATCACCGTCGTTGGTCAGATCCCATCGTTTCAGATATTGATCAAACATACTTTCACTAAATCCAGAGTTTTCAAACGAAACTGGTGCTCATCCGCCGTCAACAAGTGCGAAGAAATCGTAGAAGACATCCTTCCAGGGTTCTCGAATCGCGAGGAAATCGCCAATTGGCGAGCATCCTTGCTGGAGAGACCAGGCCATTAGATTACTACATTCGTCCATTTAAGCTGCTTGGCTATATGCCTTTGGCTCAAGATCCAAGGTGTGTTTACCGTACTGTTACCGTTTTAGAGCCCAGTCAAAATGTTTTTTGGCGATCCTTACAGTCTTTAGGCGTTGTCTGGCAGGCTGTTCGGCTGATCATTTCTGCCTTTCCACAAACCATGGAGCTCCGTTCACTTCCAGTGGATTGCTACATTGGGGGCATATTTAAGGGCATGCTATGGATGGTTTGAAAAGGATGCCCCCAGGCTGAAGTCCAACAGCCACTTCTCGAAAAAGTCATACGCTGCTGCTCCCAAACCGCCGTCGAGCACTATCCGATCACCTCAATTTGTAGATTTGAAGCGATCTTCTGGCGCCTCTGAAATCCTGACAATTCCGTCCAGGAACGCCAACTACAGAGGTCGTTGGAAAAAATAATAACGCTATAAATTTTTGATCTGGCGGTTAGAGCGAGTGAATTCAATAAATGCCTTTAGCTGAGCAGGAGTATGTCGCCGGCCAGGGTAGTACAAGTGCAAACCTGGATAGTATGGGCACCAATCGGCTAAGACCTGTTTCAGTCTCCCATCTGCTAGATATTCAGTCACCATGCCTTCGAAGACATAAGCCAACCCCAGCCCATCTATGGCTGGTCCGAGCATAAGGCTGACGTCACCCAGAGTGAGTGGACCGTTCACTTCGATTTCTTGGGCGATTCCCCCCCGCTCGAATTCCCAGCGATAAATCGAGCCGCTGGGAAATCGATGGCGAATACAGGGGAGACGATGCAAATCTTCGGGTTTTTGCGGCGCAGCATGGCGTTCGAAAAGCGAAGGTGCCCCCACAACAATTGACTGCATGTTGGGCCCAATAGCCAGAGAAATCATGTCTGCTTCTAGGCGATTACCGAAGCGCACCCCAGCGTCAAACCCTCCAGCTACTACGTCTACAAACGCATCACTTTCGACAATCTCTACTCTGATATCCGGGTACTGCTGGAGAAACGGGCTAACAATTGGGAGCAGCACCAATTCGCAAGCTTGGCGTCCTGCGGTGATGCGCAAACTGCCAGAAGGCTTGTCACGAAAGCTATTGAGATCTTCAAGGGCATCATCGATATCTCGAAATGCAGGCCGCAAACGAATGTACAGCCGCTCCCCCGCCTCCGTAAGGGCGACGCTACGAGTCGTCCGATTGAATAAGCGCACGCCGAGGCGACTTTCCAGTACTCGCAGCGAATGGCTCAAGGCTGAGGGGGTAAGGCCAAGATCTATCGCCGCTCTACTCAGGTTTAGATGCTGAGCGATGCTCAAAAAGATCGATAAATCGGCAGGAGATGGAGATTTCATTTGTGAGCCATTTTCACAGAGCCAAGTAAATTTCATGGTATTAACACATCAGTAATGCACATTTACAGTTGCGTCAACTTATCAGTAAGACCCGGCAATGCCGCACGGGCTACTGGCAGGAGGAGTTGATATGCGTACTTGGTTCATTACAGGCGCTTCTCGTGGCTTTGGCGCACTCATCGCAGAACAAGCTCTGCGTGCTGGTGATGCAGTCATCGCTACCGCTCGCAAGCCTCAAGACATTACCAGTCGCATGGGAGATCACCCGAATCTGTTGGCTGTACGCCTGGATGTAACCAGCGAAGAAGAAGCACATCAGGCTGTTGCCGAAGGTATCAAGCGATTTGGCCAGATCGACGTGATCGTCAACAACGCCGGCTTTGGCGTGTTGGGCGCCGTTGAAGAAACCAGTGCTAAAGAGACGGAACGCCTGTTCGCCACAAACGTCTTCGGTGTGCTCAACGTGACGCGCGCTGTTCTGCCGCACCTGCGTCGGCAACGTAGCGGGCACATCATCAATATTTCCTCGGTTGGCGGATATCAGTCGTTTATTGGTTGGGGTGTGTACTGCTCCACCAAGTTTGCTGTGGAAGGCATTAGCGAAGCACTGCATCAGGAATTGGCACCTCTGGGAATTCGAGTGACGGTCGTTGAGCCCGGTTTCTTCCGTACCGACTTTCTTGATGAGCAGTCGTTGATCAAGACCGCGCTGGAGCTGTCTGACTACGATGAGACGGTCGGTAAAATGCGGCAGTTTGCTGAGGGCGCTAACCACGCGCAGCCCGGTGATCCATTGAAGTTTGCAGAAGCCATGTTGACGCTGGTCAATGCACCTAACCCTCCACAGCGTTTGGCGATGGGTAGTGACACGGTAGCCATTGTTGGCGAGAAGAATCGTTTGGTTGAAGCTGCGTTGCTCGAATGGAAAGAGTTATCTATCTCGACCGATTTCAAAGACTAAACACGCAATGACATAGAAACCGAGCTTGCTCGGTTTTTGCGTTGAGGACTGCGAATGCAACTACCCACCCAATCGAAGTTTTGATGGAGGATTTATGAAGTACGTGAAACTTGGTAGCACGGGCCTTGATGTTTCCAGACTGTGCCTTGGGTGCATGACCTTCGGTGATCCTGATGCTGGCATGCATCCCTGGACATTGGGTGAGGAAGCAAGCCGACCGATCATCAAGCACGCAGTGGAGCAAGGGATCAACTTTTTTGACACAGCAAACAGCTACTCCGCTGGAACGTCGGAAATCATCGTTGGCAAGCTCCTAAAGGAGTTCACGCGTCGAGAAGAGACCGTGATCGCCACGAAGATATTTTTCCCGGCAAACATGAGGGAATGGGAAGGCTCAGCAAAGCCAAATGAGAAAGGTCTCTCTCGTAAAGCAATCATGGCCGCCGTTGATGCGAGCCTGACTCGTTTGGACACCGACTACATCGATCTGTACCAGGTTCATCGTTGGGACAACGACACGCCTATCGAAGAAACGATGGAAGCCCTGCATGACATCGTCAAAGCAGGCAAAGCGAGATACATCGGCGCCTCATCCATGTATGCCTGGCAGTTCGCCAAAGCACAGCAGGTCGCCGTGGCAAACGGATGGAGCAAGTTTGTGTCCATGCAGAACTATCTGAACCTGGTGTATCGAGAAGAGGAGCGGGAAATGATCCCTCTCTGCCTCGATCAGGGTGTGGGTTTGATGCCATGGAGCCCAATGGCACGCGGCAGGCTGACCAGGCCATACGGCCAGCAGACCGAGCGCACCAAGACCGATGTCTCAGGGCAGTCGTTTTACCAAGCTACTGAAGTCGAAGACGGCCGGGTGATTGACGTTGTTGAGCAGATTGCTGGGGGACGAGGCGTGCCTATGGCGCAAATTGCGTTGGCATGGGTGTTAGCCAAGCGTGGCGTCTCAGCACCTATCGTTGGCGCTTCTAAGGCAACCCAACTCGACGACGCAATCGCTGCGCTGGAGTTGGTATTGAGCGAAGAGGAAGTCAAACACCTTGAGGCCCCATATGTACCCCATGCGGTGACTGGATTCTCCTGATGCGGCAGTAAAAGAGATACCGGCAAACTTATGCCGGTATCAGCTTATCGCCGCTGTCAGTCTCAGGGATCATTGCTTCTTACCCACCAATGACTTTCATGATCATGAGGTCGCCCATGAAATGAGTCGGTTGTTTGTCCAGTAAGGCGTGTCTCGACAATTCGCGAATACGTGACAAGGCAAGATCACGTGGAAGTTCATGATGGGACATGCGCGAATAAATACCGCTAGAACGCATGTCCCAGCGGCATCGGCAAATGCTCTTGGGGAATCCCGACAGGCTTTGATGCGCGCCATGCTTGATACCTGGCCTGGCCCACGCTGAAAAGGTCGGGCCAGGCCAGTCAATCACTGCGCACGCCTGACGGTTAGGCGCGCCCTCTTCCCGGTACTGATCACTCTTTAGTCAAGTCCACCAACGGCGTCTGCCGCACTTCTGTGGCACGTCCGTCCTGGATCGCTTTGACCTGTTGCAACGCTTTGCCCACCGCCGGTTCATCGGCCAGCAAGGTGTAGCTGATGCTGAACTGGCGCTGTTGTTTAGGGCCAATGGTCGGGACCAGGTTCAGCGGTCTCTGGTAGCGGCGGTTGTAGGAAAAGCTGGTGCCTGGCTCAAGCCCGGTGACGTAGCCCTGGCCTCGTGTATCGGTGTTTTTCCACAGTGAGAACACCGGCAATTGCTGCACGTTGAAGCCAACCGCGACGCCGAGGCTGGCGGCTTTGTTGTGCAGCACGGTCAAGGTGTTGCCTTTGGCGTCGCCGTAAGGCACCACGTTGTACACGGTTTCGTCGTAGTCCGGTGTCGGTGCCCGGTAAGTCTGCCAGTCGCCCAGGTCAGCCCTGGCTTTGTCGTTGAAGGGCGACACTTGTTTGACCGGTGCCGCAAAGCGGGCGCCCTCCTCCAGAAACGGCGTGCTGAAGTTGCTGTGGTACAGCGCCTGGTATTCTTTCGGGTAATCGCCGTTGTTGGTCAGCGTGTCATTAAGCACAAAGTGCACCGCACCCGGTTCGGTGACCAGCTCGGTTTGCACGCTGAAGTCGACTTTTTTGAATGCCTGCTCTTTCAGCTCGCCACGCACGTGGATGGCATACGGCGGAGTTTCGTCGATATGCACGGTCACCCGGCTGGCCGGGATGTTCGCCGCGCGACCATGCAAGGTCAGCAACTCGCCATTGTCCATGCCCGGATGGCCGACCCACTCATAACCACACCGGGTGACCAGTTCGTTGAAGCCTTCGAGCCAGCCCAGGCCGCCGCGACCGTTCAGCTCGATGAACGCCGGGTTGACCACTTCCTTCACCGGAGAATCCCAGCCCATCCGCGCACTGCCGACCTGGGCACTGAGTACGTTCATGCCACGGGTCGGCACCACCGTCAGTTTCATCGTGCCGTTATCGATATCGATCAGACTCACGCCTTCCTGACGACCGCCGTGCAGGGTGCGCATGCTGACTGAAAAGGGTTTGTCGACTTTGAGCCCCAACTGCTCGCTGGTGATACGCAGGTTACTGGCGGGCTTGTCGCTGTCGAGCAACACAAAGTCCCAAGCGTAAGCGTGAGAGCCAAGGGACAACGCTGCGAGGGCGCAGGTGACGGGAAGCAGTTTCATGGCGGATCCTTTCTTGGAATTATGATTGGCCGACCAGATGAATCGTTTCAGCCAGAAAGCCAGTCTAGCGCCATTTTCTGCGGTGGAGTAGCCACCGAAAGCCAAGGATTCGTTCAATCAATCCAGCAGGACTTAGGGTCACAGCGAATTACATTGCTCAGCGTGGTATTACGGAAATCTTTCCGTTGCGCTCAAGAATCGCGAACTTGATCTCATCCAGCGTTTCAATGCCCTGACTTGAGCGTGCTGCTTCCATGATATCCGCCTCGGCCAATCGAGCCCGTTGAGCTCTGCGGCGGAGGATTTTTCCGTCTTCGACAATGATCGTGGGCTCACCGTCAATGAGGCGGGATACCACTCCTGAGCGCTGTTTGAGCAATGACAAACCGACATCCAGGGTGATCAAAGTGGCGATGACCACCATCGAGTTGGTCACCGAAAAATCGTCACCCAGCAACGCCTGTTGAGTCGCCTCACTGATCATCATCAAGAAAACAAAATCGAATGTCGTGACCTCCGCCAGGGATCGTCGGCCGGCAATCTTGAACAGCACCATGAGAGCCAGGTACATCGCTAAGGCACGCAGTACGGAGTCCATAGATCACCTAAGGAAAAATAAACTGGTTGATATCGACGCTGCCTGATCCAGCTGATGCGATACGGCTGCGAAACAGACCCCATCCCTCGGCCCGCAACGTGAGAAGAAGAACCGCCTGACCCTGCCGGTCGAGCTGTACCAACAGCCGCATGCCCTGCGCTGAACTCCTGGAACGCAAGGGCTGAGGGTGCAGCGTCTCAATAATAAAGCCGTCCCACAGTTCACCTGCCACTTCCAGTTCGATCGTGGATTCAGGGGAGCCTGCAAGACTGATCCTCATTGCATTGGACGAGCCGTTTCGGTTGAACATCTCGTGTTCCACCCGGACGTTGCCATTGTTACTGCGCACATCACTTGAGCTGAGTGGCCCCCGGGAGAACAAACCCGCCAGTGACAACACCACGAGCATAACCAGGAGGTACCAACCATACCGCTCAAAGCGCCACATCCTTAATTGATAGGCCATGTCTTCACGGACAGGAAATTCACGATTACAAAACTCCGGGTCTTCACTCTCGTTCTTCATCAGACCTGATCTCTTACGCCGTACATCCCGCAGTGATGGAATGGCTGTTGCCATGCACAAGAGCCGCTTGAGCATGTTCCGAAAGCACAAAACACATCATCGACGTTGATAAACCCTGGGGTTTGCCGGTGACATCCTTGTGCCACCTGGCGTTTATTCCGGTTAACCAGACGCCCTCTAAATCAGAGGCAGTTTCAAAGTCGCCCGGGTTCCTTTTTTCGGCCCCGAGCCGATAGATGGTTAATCGCCATCCAACGGTGAATCCTTGCCGATCATTGCGAGCATTCAAACCAGGACAGCGGCGCAGGTGCACGCCATTGGTCAGCACAACGGTTTTAAACACAACTTCCTCGGTACACGCCTTTCAAACACGTTATGCGATAGATGTTTTTATCCACCCGCAGACTTGATTTCCGGAGGCACCATGTCGAACCCCAATGCTGACCTACCCTGTGCGTGCCCTGATTGCTCGTGTACTTGCCCTGCCGATCAGGCTCATCAGCGAAACGGCAAGTCCTATTGCAGCGAAGCGTGTGCAGACTTGCACTTCCAGGGCCAGCCTTGCCCCGACCCAGGCTGTCATTGTGAACAGGGCATGAGGCTGCAAGCTGATCGGTTCACTGATTCAAGTACTGGCCGCAGCCGTTAAAACCGCCGAGCGCCAGAGTCCTCTGGCGCTCGGGTTAATCTCCCGGCAGCACGGACGCAGCCTGAGCCGGGCAACTGGACGGATGGCAGGGCACACAGGCTGATGGATCCGAGAAAGGCGCTATTCTCGTATAGGACAAGTGTAATGACGGCCACACAACAGCGGCTCACTGACCCGCGAAACGGTTATTACCCGGCCCTGTTGTAGTCATTACATCTTATAAATCCATCTTTTTTGCCACCCACTCTTAGGCGACTCCATGGATACCCTAAGCAAGCGTGAAATCGAGACCGCTCTCTCGCAGCGGTTACCCCATTGCATCGTCACGTGCAGTATCAATCCTGATGCCAGCTTGTCGATCCAGATTCTGGCACCGGGATTCAATCAGTTCACCATTGCAAACATTGACCGGGCCCGATATCCCGGTACGTGCGGGATGAATAAGCTGATCCGGGAAATACTGGAGGAAATGGTCATCTCCAGACAGTCCTCTCACCTTCTAAGTGCGCAAGGATAAAACCTCGAGATGTCTGCAAGGCATTGCCGAAGGGTTCAATGTTGAAAATTCAATGAAAAAAAACAAACCATTCGCTTCGCCTCGGCTCAACCGTTAAACGACGCCTTCGTCGTCTGGAATCGAGGAGAACGAAATGATCACCACACGCATGGCTCAGATAGGGTTGATGGTGTTGCTGACGGCAGGTTCCGTGTCTGCAGTGATGGCTGGCTCCCCCAATGACTTTGTCGAAAAAGCGGCGCAAGGCGGTATCGCAGAAATCGAAAGCAGCAAAGTGGCACTGGAAAAAAGCAGCGCTGCGGACGTCAAAGCCTTTGCCCAGCACATGATCGACGACCACACCCGGGCCAATCAGGACCTGATGGGGCTGGCCAAGAAACTCGAGATCGATCTACCCGATGTCGCCACATTGACGGCCCAGGCCAATGCCGAGGCCAAAAAAATGGCTCTGGACGTACGCCCGGAGCTCTTCGATAAAACCTATGCGGACAAGCAGGTCAAAGCTCACGAAAAAGCCCTGCTCTTGTTCAAGGAAAAGGCCGCTGCAACCGTTGATACACCGCTCAAGGTCTTCGCCGAGAAGACGCTACCTACGCTGGAAATGCACCTGGACATGGCCAAAAAACTTCAGAGCCAGCACGCACGCTAATCCTCCGGCTCTTTCCAAAAAGCCGGGGTCAATGCGAAATCCGTTTGCCCCCGGCCTGGCCGTCGCAGCACACGCTGATCCGAGCAGGTGGTCTTGCGCCACCGCAAGGCCATCGTTGGCCGATCACCCTCCTCGCGCTGTCATCTGGTCAAGCCCAACTGCTTGCGCATCGCGGCAGTAATGGACTGCCGGGTGCTTGCGTAATCGGCCCAGGGATCATTGTTTTCAGCCAGACGCTGATCCAGAGTGAACAAGGTCCATTGGCCAGAACCTTTGATGTCTCCCAGTTCTTCGCGGTAGATCGGTACTGATACGGGTAACCCCTCGCGAGCACGCAGCGAATACGGACTGACGGTTGTGGCGCCTTTGCTGTTGCGCAAATAATCGATGAAGATTTTGCCCACACGGTTCTTTGGGCCAGATACGGCAGACAGTCGCTGGGGAAACAATCGCGCCAAATGCTGGGAGATGGCGTGACTGAATGCCTTGACCTCTTCCCAGCCAGCGCGACGGGTCAGTGGCACCACGATGTGCATGCCTTTGCTGCCGCTGGTCTTGATAAAGGACTTCAAGCCCAGTTCATCCAGCAGGACCAAGGTCAACCGGGTGGCTTCGACCATGGATTTCCACGGTAAAGCCGGGTCGGGGTCAAGATCGAGCACCATTCGGTCCGGCTTGTCGAAGTCCTTGGCGGTCGCGTTCCAGGTATGCAGTTCCAGTGCATTCATCTGCACGGCTCCGAGCAGGGTGTGTAGGTGATTGATGACCATAGCCGCCTGCCCTGCCTCGGCTTTTGTGTACTGTTGCAGGCCCGGGATATCGAGGTGTGCGGCATGCTTCTGGAAAAACAGCTCACCGCCCAGCCCCTGTGGCGCACGCACCAAAGCCACCGGGCGCTGCCTGAGACAGGGCACTAGCCATGTCGCCACGTGTGCATAGTATTCGGCCACCTGGCGCTTTGTGGCACCGCTCCCGGGGTCGATGACCCGGTCCGGGTGAGTGAGGTGCCAGCGCTTACCGGCCTCAGGCCCGGGGGCATAGGCTTGCGCTGCCTGCTCGAGTTCGACAGTGTTGGCGGGCTTGTCATCGCGCACGCCGTGAAATACCGCATGGCGCACCTTTCCATCCCGGGTCATCCGGGCGTAGGACACCTCTGCGAGCAACTGCGGTTTGACCCAGTGGGCGCCAGATGCCGCTGTTCCTGTCGGCGCATGGGTCATCTGCGGGCTGGCCACCGTCAACGGTTCTAACCTGGTGTGAATCGTACGCAACGTTGTGCTGCTGAAACCGCTGCCCACCTTGCCCGCATAACGCAATGCGCCACTGTCCTTGTCGTGCAGCGCCAGCAACAGTGCTCCCAGGGCACTGCGGCTGCCCTTGGGATCGGTATAACCGACGATGGCAAACTCCTGGCGCTGCTGGCACTTGAGCTTGATCCAGCTGTTGCTTCGGCGACTGACATAGACACTGTCCGCACGCTTGCCGATCAGGCCTTCGAGTTTCATGCGACAGGCACTGTCGAACAGCGACTCAACAGGTTCGTCGAAGGCTTCGGAAAACCGGAGCTCGGGGGCCGGGTTGTCGCGGAGCAAAGCTTGCAAGGCTGCTCGACGCATCTGCAGGGGCGAATCACGCAAGTCTGTACCGTTCAGAAAGGGAGCATCGAACAGGTAATAAATGAGGTGTTCGTCACGGTCCGTCTCGAAGGCGTTCTGCAACGCCTGGAAGTCCGCGACCCCGTCTTTGTCGATCAGCACCATTTCCCCGTCCAGCCACCCCGACTCTAATCCAAGCCCCTTGATGGCGCGGGCCTGCCGAGGCATTTTTGCGGTCCAGTCCAGCCCGTTGCGGGTATACAGCCGCACCTCATCGCGGTCGATGCGGGCCAGTATCCGATAACCGTCAAACTTGATTTCGTAGCACCAATCACCTTCTGGAGGCGAGTCGACCAGGGTTGCCAGTTGGGGCCTGAGTGAGTCGGGCAACGCTGCTTTTGACCGGGCCGTACGCGCCTTTTTTTTAACTGGCTGTCCACTGGCCTTCGCATTCGGTTTTTTCACCGTCAGGGTGCGATCACTGAGCACACTGTCAGGTTGTGCTTCCAGGACATCGTAATCCGCCGCTGCACGGGCCTCATCGTCGTCTGACTTGACCAGCAACCACTGCTCCTTTTTCCCGGCAAGGCGAGTGCGAAACAGATGCCACCCGCCTGACAGCTTCTCTCCCTGGAGACGGAATCGCAGCTTGCCCTTGGCATAGCCTTCATGCGGATCACCGTCGGCCCACCAGATACCCCGATCCCAGACAATCACATCCCCGGCTCCGTAATGGCCTTCAGGGATATGCCCTTCAAACGTGGCGTAATCCAGGGGGTGATCTTCAACGTGCACCGCCAGACGACGAACCTTGGGGTCCAGAGAAGGCCCCTTGGGGATGGCCCAGCTTTTCAGGGTGCCGTCGAGCTCAAGGCGAAAGTCGTAATGCAAATGGCTGGCATCATGTTTCTGGATACAGAATTGCAACGCATTGTCCTGGCCGCCGCGCGCAGCCCTGCCCGAAGGTTCGGGAGAGGCGTCGAAGTCACGTTTGTTCCGGTACTCCAATAGAGGTTTGGCCATTGCCGTGCTCCATCATGATGTCTTTCTGTGCGAGCCTTTGCCCGGCGAGGTCGCCTTGCTGCCGCCCAGGCTACGTTTCAGGAGTTCAGTCAGATCGAGAATGTTGGTGTCTCTCTGTTCAGCAGAGGTCTCTGTCGATTTCACTTGGGCAATCTTGCCTTTGCTGGCCTTTTCCTCCACAAGCGACAAGATCGTGTCCTTGAATTCGTCGTGGTATTGCTCCGGCTCCCAATGCCCGCTCATGTCGTCTACAAGCCGTTTGGCCATTTGCAGTTCCTGCTTCTCGAACCGGGGCTTGGTCACGCTGCTGTCCAGCTCCAGCACATCCGGGCTACGTACCCCCTGAGGCCAGCGCAGCGTGATGATCATCAGTGCATCTTCGATGGGCCGTAACAGCGCCAAGTGCTGGCGGGTATGCAACACGACCCGCGCCAAAGCCACCTTGCCGGTGCTCTTCAACGCCTCGCGCAGCAGCGCATAGACCTTGCCACCCCGCCGATCGGGGCTGAGGTAGTAAGGCGTATCAAAATGCTGCTGGGGAATTTCCTCGGCAGCGACAAAGGAAAAAATGTCGATGGTCTGGGTGGTCTCTGGCCGGGCCTTATGGATCTCATCTTCGCTGATGATCACGTACCGGCCCTTTTCGTATTCGATGCCTTTGACGACAAACTCCGTGCTGATGTCTTTGCCGCTGACTTTGTTGATGCGCTTGTAGCCCACCGGTTCCATGCTGCGTTTGTCCAGCCAGTCGAAATCCAGCCGTTCCTGGGTGACAGCAGCGTTCAATGACACCGGGATATGTACCAGTCCAAAACTGATGGCACCTTTCCAAATCGCCCGAGGCATGTTGATCTCCCGTGGGTGGTTAGCCTTCTGGCGTCATGCGTCAGTGACGCACTCGCCTGTGCGCTGCAGCTGCACATATATAGGTGGGAACACTGTGTATGACCGGGAGTTCAACGCATTTCGCGCCGCCATAATGAGTAAACAGGTGTGCAGCAAGACGCGCTCACACGTACGTTCGGTTCTGGACTGGCAATGGCTGTATTGCCGGTGGTCGGGTTGATGCAATGTCAGGCACCTCTCGGGAGTCCAGACGTTATAAGTCATCCGATTCGGGGCTACCGCTCATGATTTCGCGAATGTTTATATTCATGCTGCTCAGTTTCAGCTCTCCAGTTCTTCTGGCCGATGCCTGCAATGTCATCACCCGCTCGCAGAGCGAAGAGGTTCCTCTGGTCGAACAACACACCTGTTATCACTATAAAGGCATGCCCGCGGATGCCATCAGTTGGTCATGCAGTAATGAAAACAAGGAAATGCTGACCACGATAAAAAACAGAGTGTTGCGGTGCGCCAACGGTTATGTCGCCACTTGCCAGGCCACATTGACTCAAGAGGCCCTGGCCAACCCTCATGCGACCTCTCTGGACCCTGATCGGGAAGCCCTCCTGTTACCCGAGAAGGCCCGGATAGTGACCTTTTTCTATGCGGCACAAGACTTCAAGCAAGCCAGGCTCGACTGCCTCAAAGGGGGTGGACAATGGAACTGGAGCCCATGATCACGGGATAGACATTGTGACCCTGACGCTTGCACCGGTCTGCACAGCGCAGGCTGATCAGACATCACCGGTTGAAATCCATCGACCGGAAGCAGTGCGGCATCCCTTGCTAAAGGTAAAAGCCATGTCTTATGACCATCACGGACCTGCAAACATCATTATCGCTTCACGTCGTTTAGGGGTTCATTCTGATGAATGCCTTAACGAGGCGGTCGATATCCAGCTGACCCTGGGGCCGACAACCGCCCACATGCGCTTCAGCCAACCCCTCGACTGGCCCGCAAACCCCAATTATGTAACGGTGCTCCTGCCCGACGGCTCTTCAACTGGCGGCGTGATTGTCGAGCACCAAAGACCGACAGACGGCCCTGGCTGGCTAACATTCACCGTTGATGAATAGTGTTGTGTCGAGGCCTTGAATGTTTCACCCGGTGAACAATCTCCGCCGGGAGCTGAATCGATAACCCGCATTAGCTATTTCCGCTGATTTTCCACCGTTTGCTTAGATGGAAAAGTTTGAAAAAACCTTATCAGCCCACAGCATTTGACCGCTTATCGCACGGGATCGAACTTTATAAAACTTCCAAAAACCCACTCAACTCCTAATTAATGCTTGCTTCTATGGCGAGCAAAATTCAATTAACCAAGAGGTATCGAATCATGGCTAACACCGGACGTTCTAACCCCGGGAATTTTGCGAACGATCGAGAGAAAGCATCTGAAGCCGGGAAAAAGGGCGGTCATGCCTCAGGCGCAAATAATGACCGGAACAAAACGCCCTCTCAGGGCAAAAAAGGCGGACAACCCGGCGGCGCAGGCCGCAGCTGATTGTTGAGCCACAGGGCAAGGGCTTCGGCCCTTGTCCTCGACAGGAGGTGGTTCAATGTCCGAGCACATCGTGCACTTTCATTGCCAGATCGATCAGGGCACCACTGAACGCTTCCGTGACAGCTGCCTTGAAGCTCTGGAGCAAGGCGCCAGCTCGCTGCTGCTGAACCTCTCTACCACAGGCGGCAGCACCAACTTCGGCTTTACCCTGTACACCTTTATCAAATCGTTACCGGTGCCGATTTGCGCGATTAACGCGGGGAATATCGAGTCCATGGGCATCATCATGTTTCTCGCGGCTCAACAGAGGATCACAACGCCTCACTCGCGCTTTCTTATCCATCCCATGAACTGGTATTTCAATCAAAGCTCTGTAGACCATCAGCGTCTGCGCGAGTACCTGTCGAGCCTGGACAACGACCTGGCGCGCTATGTCAAAATCTACGAGATCGAGACCGCTAATGCCGCGACCCGACTGGATATATTCAAATGCCTGTCAGCCGAAGAAAAAGTCATAGCCGCCCAGGACTCACTGGTCTACGGCATTGCCCACGAAGTGAAGCAAGTGGTCTTCGGCGATGACATCAAACACTGGAAAGTCAGCGGTGGTTGAGGGGCTGATTCCATACCCGAAACACTCGGGCGGCTATATCAAACAGTGAATGGATTAAAGATATTTATATCTCTAGAGAAAATTCGCATGAGGATTCCTTTAAAAGGCTAGCCACTGTTCACGGCCTTCTGCACACTCTGCGCACGCGACACAAAAATTATAAAAAGTGATGAACTGATGAAACTGCAACCCTTGCCGCCTCTTAACAGTCTGGTGGTATTCGAGGCCGCTGCCCGTCATATGAGCTTCACTCTGGCCGCGCGCGAACTGAATGTCACTCAAGGTGCAATCAGCCGCCAGATTCGTGTGCTTGAAGACTATCTGGGCACTGCTCTGTTTGTACGAACCACTCGGGAAATCAACCTGACCGCCACTGGCAATCAGTATTGTGAAACCGTGCGTGAAACGCTGCAGCAACTGGCCCATGCCACCGCCGGAGTTCGCCACTGGCGTGGAGCCCAGCAGGTCACGGTGGTCACCAGTACCGCCATGGCATCTCTGTGGCTGCTGCCATTGGTCTCAGAATTCCAGCGCCAGAATGAAGAGATTGACCTGCGCATCATCGCCACGGACCAGGTCAATGACTTTTCCCGCCTGGATTGTGATCTGGCGCTTTATTACTGCAGTTCGCCCCCCAAAAACATGCAGGTCACGCCGCTATTCAGCGAAGAAATGTTCCCGGTATGCAGTCCACAATACCTGGCGCAGAACCCGGGCATCACTGCGTTGGAACGCCTTGGTGAATGCACGTGGCTATGGCTTGAGGACCCGCAACGGGACTGGATTGGCTGGCGGGAGTGGTTCGAGCGGCTGGGCCAGCGCCCTCCGGAGCCCCGGCGACGCATCAATATCAATAGCTATTCGATGCTGATCCAGTCAGCCCTTGCAGGTCAGGGGATCGCCCTGGCCTGGTCAAACCTGCTGAGCGACCACTTACAGACCGGCAAACTGGTGCGTCCGACCGGGACTTACTTGCGCACGGATGCCCAGTTCTGCCTGCTGGAACCCCAAGGCCGGGCTGCCAATCGACAAAGCGTCAACCGCTTTCGCCAATGGTTGTTAACCCATCTGGCGGAGACGATTGACGCTGAGTGAAGGCTATCAGCCAAGGAAGGCCAATGCCGGAGGTTGTGTCATCAGGCGAGTTCGCCGGGAGGCCTCAGCATTGCCATCCTTTCAGAGGCGGCTTCCTCGGGATGGTTCAGTGAGTCATTGGCGGTCGCGCGCATCATCCAACCCTCGGCGGTAGCCTGGGTATCGGCACGCAAACTGCGTAACAGGCTGAAGCAGGTCACCAGCAGAAAGAAGGCAATAGGCAGGCCGATGATGATGCTTGCCATCTGGATCGCCACCAGTCCGCCCGCCAGTAATAAACCGGCGGCAATCGCGCCTTCCAGAAAGCACCAAAGCACCCGGATCCAGTTGGGCGGATTGATGCTGCCCACGGAGTTGAGCATGCACAGCACCTGCGTCCCGGCATCGGCGGCCGTCACAAAATGCACGGCCAGCAGCAAACAGACAATGAGGCACAATACCCCACCGATGGCGGGACCATCCAGGCGCTGAAGCAAGGTAAACATGGCAGCCGTGGTTTCTTTCTGGGTGGCCTGAAGCACAGCCCCTCCCACAAACGGTGCAGCCACAACCTGTTCGGCGACAGGCAGTTGTGCATGGGCGTGACGGGCCTGCTGCTCGTCCTTGAGTGCCGCCCCGCCAAACACCGACATCCACAAGATGGTTACCAGCGTCGGCACGGCAAGGGCTCCGACGATCAGTTCACGAATGGTTCGACCGCGGGAAATGCGCGCAATGAACAAGCCCACGAAGGGGCCCCAAGTCATCCACCAGGGCCAGTAAAAGGCCGTCCAGCTATTTTGCCATTCACTGTCGCCCTGAGTGTCTGTCCAGAAACTCAGACCAACGACGTGCTGCACATAATCACCGGTGGCTTCGAAGAAAAAATTGAGTATGTAACGGGTCGGTCCCAACCACAGCACCACCAGCATCAGCCCAAAAGACAGCCACATGTTCAGTGTCGAAAGCCGCTTCATGCCCTTGGACAACCCGGCCACCAGCGAAACCGCCGCAATAAGGCTGACGAAGGCGATGATCGATAGCTGCAGACCGATACTGACCGGTACCTGGAACACCTGATTTAGACCGGTATTGATCTGCACCACCCCCAGCCCCAGCGATTGTGATACGCCAAAGGCGGTAATCGCCACCCCAAGAATGTCTACCACATGGCCGATAGGCCCGTAGATACGATTACCGATCAGGGGATAGAGAATGGAACGCAAGGCCAGCGGCAGGCCTTTGCAATACGCGAAGTAGGCCAGGCTGACGCCGATCATGGTGAAAATGGCCCAGGGATGCAGGCCCCAATGAAACAGCGTGAGCCGCATCGCGACCGTGGCTGCCTCGTCAGTCAGGCCCGGTGCGAACGGGTTATTGGCATAGTGCAGGACCGGCTCGGCGACCGACCAGAAGATCAGGCCAATGCCCATGCCGGCACTGAACAACATAGCGATCCAGGCACCGAAACTGAATTCAGGTGTGTCCTGTGCCCGGCCCAGCTTGAGCGCACCGTAAGGGCTCCATGCCAGCATCAGCAGCACACACAACAGGCCGCTCACCAGGGCCAGATAAAACCATTTGAAGTTATGCAGGATGGCGTCGGAAGCGGTCTTGAACACCAACGTGGCCTGGTCGCCCTTAAAGGCGCAGAGCAAGACGAAAGCGAGGACCAGGGCGACCGACACCACTGTCACGGTTGGATTGAGGCCTTTGAAAAGGCCACTTTTAGCACGCATCGGCTATCTCCCTTGTTGTTGTAGTACAGCGCTATACGGGATTTTTTGTTATGCAATGCAGTGATTGCGCGGCTCACAATGAGTGAGCGCCCTGTTCGCAACAAACCATTTAATCTCATGAATTAATGAGTTAAAGGAATGAGCCCTCCCCGTAAATGCCGGGGAATTGCCTGCCGATGGCGATGCACCTCATGAATGACTTTTTCTCATCAATCGACGTCGAAATATGGTTTGTCCCGCCTCATCCCCACCCTGAAGAATCACTCCAGCCAAAAGCCAACAAGGCCGACCAACCGTGCGATCTGGAGACAACAATAATGGGCATCGCCAACCTTATCCCCGTACACATTCTGGAAACCGTGCTGGCTCCTATCGAGCAAGCCCATGGCCTGACCAATGATTTTTACACCGAGCAGCCCTACTTCGAGCTGGACCGCGACCAGATCATGGGCCGCAACTGGGCGTGCATTGGTTTTGCCTCCGACCTGCCCACCAATGCCTACGTCAAACCGGTGGACTTCATGGGGCTGCCGCTGTTGATCATGCGCAACCGTGAAGGCCAGGTGCAGGTGTTCCATAACGTGTGCAGCCATCGCGGGGTCAAGTTGGTGCAGGAAGCCGGCACCGTTCAGGGCATGATCCGTTGCCCTTACCATTCCTGGACTTACGACCTGAACGGTGCGCTGCGCGGCACGCCCCATGTCGGGGGTATCAACCAGCACAAGGACGAGCGCTTCGCCTGCGAAAAGCACGGTTTGAAACCACTGCGCAGTGCCATCTGGATGGACATGGTGTTCATCAACTTGTCGGGTGATGCCCCTGCACTGGAAGAGGCTCTGGCTCCGTTAACCCAGCGCTGGACGCAATTCCTGGGACATGACGGCATGTCATTACTGCGTCGTGAATCCAACAGCGGTGCAATGGCCATTGAGGTCAACTGCAACTGGAAGCTGGCGGTCGAGAACTACTGCGAGGCTTATCACCTGCCCTGGATTCACCCAAGCCTGAACAGTTATTCCAAGCTGGAAGACCACTACAACATTCTTTTTGACCAATTCGCCGGGCAAGGCAGTTACGCCTACAACCTGTCTGACGTTGCCGGCACCCACCTGCCGACATTCCCGTCCTGGCCGGCTGACCGCATGCGCACCGCTGAATATGTGTCGTTCTTCCCCAACGTGTTGCTGGGGATACAGGCCGATCATGCCTTCGCCATGATGCTGGAGCCGGTCGCACCCGGGAAAACCATTGAGCACCTGCGTTTGTTCTATGTCGGTGACGAAGCCCTCGACCCGCTCTACGATGCCGCTCGCAAGGCTGTCATGGAGTCCTGGCGCGTGGTATTTGCCGAGGACATTGCCTCGGTGGAAGGCATGCAAAAAGGCCGCAGCTCACCAGGCTACAGAGGCGGCGCTTTTTCTCCGGAAATGGACTTGCCGACGCACTACTTCCACAAGTGGGCAGCCCGGGAGTTGCTCGACAGTGTCGATCAGGCCCACGGCGGAGAAGCCGTATGAGCCTTGTTCATTGGCGAAACCATATAAATGGTCAATGGGTCGACAGTGATCAACACCTGACCATCCTCAACCCGGCCAGCAATCAACCGGTGGCGACCATCGCACAGGCCAGCATTGCCGATGCCGAGTGCGCCCTGCAAGCCGCACGACGCTGTGCGGACAGCGGCGAATTGATCGCTGTACGCCCGGCCCGGCGCGTGACCTGGCTGCTGGAAATAGCACGACAGATCCGCCTGGTTGTCGATGACGGCGCCCACCTGCTCTGCGCGGAGAACGGTAAGACCTTCAACGATGCCCGAGACGAGTTCATCGAAGCGGCGAGGTATTTCGAGTACTACGCCGGCATGGCGGACAAAATTGAAGGCATTTCCGTGCCGTTGGGCAACGGTTACATGGACTTCACGCTGTATGAACCCATGGGCGTGTCCCTGCAGATAGTGCCCTGGAACTTCCCGGTCTCCATCTGCGCCCGCTCCCTGGCCCCGGCACTCGCTGCCGGCAACGCCGTCGTAATCAAGTCCCCGGAGTTGTCGCCGCTGGGTCTATGCATACTGATGCAGGCCATCGAGCGCGCTGGACTGCCAACCGGCGCGGTCAATTTGCTGTGCGGCCGCGGGCGTGAGGTCGGCGCCTATCTGGCGGGCCATAAACACGTTGATCAGATCGTTTTCACCGGCTCTGTGCCAACCGGGCAAAGCATCTTGCGCGCTGCCGCCGAAAATGCGGTGCCCAGCGTGATGGAGCTTGGTGGCAAATCCGCGGCACTGGTCTTCGCTGATGCCGACCGGGAGCAACTGCTGTCCAGCGTGCGCAGCGGCATCTTTTTCAATGCCGGGCAAGTGTGTTCGGCGCTGTCGAGGCTGCTGGTGGAGCGCTCGATCTACGACGAAGTAGTCGAACAGGTGGCCAGCTTGGCGAACAGCCTGCACATCGGCCCCGGGGCAGAGAACGCCGAGTTGACCCCGGTGATATCTGCCGGCCAATTGCACGGTATCCAGGCGATGTGTCGACGAGCCCAGGAACAAGGTGCGCGCGTAGTCGCAGGTGGCGATGCCGTCAGCGGCCTGAGCGGCAATTACATGCAGCCGACAGTTTTCTGTGATGTGACCCCGGAGATGGAAATTGCCAGCCAGGAAGTATTTGGCCCGGTGCTGGCCATTTTGCCTTTCGACACGGAAGAACAGGCCATTGGCCTGGCCAATGGGACCGACTTCGGCCTGGTAGCGGGTGTCTTCACTCAGGATTTGAACCGCGCCCTGCGCTGTGCCCGTCGACTGCGGGCCGGCCAGGTCTTCGTCAACGAGTGGTTCGCCGGTGGGATCGAGACACCGTTTGGGGGAGTCGGCCTGTCTGGTTATGGCCGTGAAAAGGGTCAGGAAGCGCTGTACAGCTATGTGCGCACCAAAAACCTGGCTGTGCGAATTCAAGGCGAGTGAGGCTGACTCCATGAAAAAGTGGCTATGCATTATTTGTGGTTTGATCTACGACGAAGCCTTGGGCTGGCCCGACGATGGGATAGCCGCCGGCACCCGCTGGGAAGATGTACCACAGGATTGGTTGTGCCCGGAATGCAAGGTCGGCAAAGGGGATTTCGAAATGATCGAAATCAGCGAGCCGCAGACCGCCGCACCGGTGGTGTGCATCGTCAGCGTCGCTCCGACTGGAGCGGGTGTTCCGGTGGTTGCACCTCAGCCGACCAGTGCAGCCGTCGGCCCGGTGGTGATTATTGGCAGCGGTCACGCCGGCTATGGCCTGGCCCAGGCACTGCGCAAACAGGATCCACTGCGCGAGATTTACGTGCTGACGCGAGAAAGCGGGCATGTCTACTCCAAACCTGCCCTGTCCATAGCCCTGGCCCAGGGGCGCAGCGCTGCGGTGCTGGTCAATGAAACCCCGCTGGCCATCGAGCAACGCTTGGGTATTCGGGTCTATCCGCATTGTCAGGTAGAGCGCATTGATGCCCAGAACCGGCGCCTCCACACCAGCCTCGGTGAAATGCCCTACGGTCAACTGGTGCTGGCCAGCGGTGCAACCCCGGTGCGCGTACCCGTCGAGGGGTGTGCCGAGGCACTGGTGAGCGTTAACAACCTGTCGGACTACCAGGCCTTTCGCACCCAACTGGAAGGCAAGCGTCGCATCGCAATCCTGGGCGACGGCTTGATTGGCTGCGAATTTGCCAACGACCTGGCCAGCAGCGGTTACCAGGTTCAGGTTATCGGCCTGGGCGCCTGGCCTATGGAGCGACTGTTACCCGAACCTGCCGGGCAGCACCTTCAAGCGGCTCTCACAGAGCTGGGAGTGAGCTGGAGCTTGCAAACCACTCTGCAGCGGATCGAGCGCAGCGCCGAGGGATTCGACTTGACGCTCGCCAACGGTGAACAGCATCAGGCCGATCTGGTGCTCTCGGCCATCGGCCTGCGGCCGGATCAGGTGCTGGCCCTGTCCTGCGGATTGGAGTGCGGCCGTGGCATCCAGGTCAATGAGTGCCTGCAGACGTCAATCCCCGGCATTTTTGCACTGGGTGACTGCATCGAAATCAATGGTCAACTGATGCCTTATCTGGCACCGATCAACCAGGGAATTGAAGCATTGGCGCGCACGCTTTCGGGCTACCCGACGGCCGTGCAATACCCGCTGATGCCGATCACCGTCAAGACCCCGGCGGCCCCGTTATGCCTGTTGCCCGCGCCATTCGGGTGCAGTGGCCAGTGGCAGATCGAACCTACAGCCGACGGACTCTGCGCGGCGTTCAACGATACCTCCGGTGTCTTGCGCGGCTTCGCCCTGATCGGCCGTCAGGCCCAGCAAAAACGCGGCGTCTGGCTGCAGAACTGTCAGCCCCTTCAAACCCACGTGGCTTAAGAAGAACCTTATGAACAATCGCGCTATTCATTTGCCGCACGATGATCAGGACTGCGGCTGGTATGCCGCCCTGCCCCCCGCCGTAGCCCCTCGACGCCTGGTGGGCCGACACCAGGTTGACTATGCGGTGATTGGTGCCGGCTTTGCCGGTCTGGCAGCCGCCCGCCGCTTGGCCGAACATCATCCCCATGCACGCATCGCGCTGATCGATGCGCAAAGGGTTGGGGAAGGCGCCTCTGGCCGCAACTCGGGTTTTGTCATAGACCTGCCACACAAAATGGCTCTTGAGCATCCTGATGCAGCACACAAGCAACGCCTGCTCGGCTTGAATCGCTCAGCCATCGACCAACTGCAACGGCTGATCGGTCAACACCGGATCGACTGCCAGTGGTCCCCTGCCGGGAAGTATCAGGGCGCAGTGGGGCCGCGGGGACTGGCGTATCTGGAACATTTTGAAGGGTTGCTGCGGGACTTGGGCGAACCTTTTCGCAGTGTCGAAGGCGACGAACTGGCCAACGTACTCGGAACCCGCTATTACAGCCGCGCCGTGTTCACTCAGGGCTCGTGGTTAATGCAGCCGGCGGCGCTGGTGCGCGGTCTGGCCGACTCGCTGCCGGAAAACGTCGAACTGCTCGAACAGTCGCCGATTCAAGGCCTGCAGCGCGACAGTCAGGGTCAATGGTTACTGCAAGGCACCGAAGGTCAGGTACGCACGCCACAGCTGCTGCTGGGCACCAGCATTTTTACCCAGGAATTCGGTTACCTGCGCAGCCGTCTGCTACCGGTAATGACCTTCGCCAGCTGGACCCGGCCATTGGCGCAGGCAGAAATGCAGAGCCTCGGCATCCAGCCCGACTGGGGGCTGACCCCGGCCGACCATGCCGGCACCACCGTGCGCATGACCCAGGATAACCGCCTGATGATTCGCAACACCTACAAGCACGTGCCGCGCTATGGCAAGAGCGTCAATGACAACACACGCCGGGACATTCGCGCGGGTCATCGCAAGGCCCTCCTGGCACGCTATCCGCAACTGGAGAACGTTGAGTTTACCCACACTTGGGGTGGCGTTTATGCGATCTCGCGCAACTTCACCAATTTCTTTGGTGAACTGGAGAGCGGTGTCTATGCCACCGCTTGCGATAATGGGGTCGGCGCAGCCTGGGGCACTGTGTCCGGGACATTGCTGGCCGACATGGCCACAGGTGCCGATTCACAGCACTTGCAGGATATTCGCGCCGTCACCGGTATGCCCTCACGCAACCCGCCCGAGCCGTTGCTGGGACTCGGGGTGCGCACGCGGATTCGACTGGCATCCTGGAACAGCAGAGGTGAACTATGAAACGGATCTACGGCAAAGGACCGGTGCGTCTGGTCGACCACCGGGATCTTGAGTTTGTCCATCGGGGTGGTCCTCCCGGCGGAGCCTCTGTTGCCCGCGCGTTGAGCAATGAAATATCACCCCATCTAGGCGTCGGCTTCGCTCGTTGGGAAGGCGCCGAAGTGAGCTGGACCCTGCTCTATGACGAAGTCATCTTCGTCATAGAGGGGTGTTTCGAGCTTAAGGCTAACGGCAACCTGTACAAGGTTGAACCTGGCCAGATGCTGTGGATTCCCGAAGGAACCGAACTGGTTTACGCCGGCCATGCATTGTTCGGCTATGTGGTCTACCCCGGTGACTGGAAACAACGCCACGGCCTTGGCTGACACACGAGCGCTCAAGCCCCACTCCCCCTCCGCCCCCTCACATAAAGTCCGGGCCCGGGCGTTAACGGCCTGAGCCCGGGCCAGCACATCGTTCATCCCCGCACCTGCACTGCCTCTCGCCAAACCCGCTGCAAGTTGTCCCCATAAGGGGACATCCCTTTGTCGCGGGCGCCTTAAAGTCGACCTCTGCGAACCGGCCCAGGCCAATAACCATAAAAACGTTTCCGGAGACGCCTTGCGATGCACACACCGCTCGCTGAACCCCGTCGATCAATTTATTTCGACTATCAGGTCTACCCTGCCCATACCGCCAGCGTGGGGGCCAGTGCGGTCAAACGCCACCCGGTGGTGATTGTCGGCGCCGGCCCCATTGGCCTGACCACCGCTCTGGACCTGGCCCGATACGGCATCGCCTCGATCGTGCTTGAGTCCGAACGCCAGGTCAGCGAGGGCAGCCGCGCCATTGTCTTCACCCGGCGCTCGCTGGAAATCCTGCAGCAGGTCGGGGTGGCCGATCGCGTCACTGCGGCGGGTCTGAGTTGGCGCTTTGGCAACTCCTTCTACCGTAACCAACGGGTCTTTCGCATGGAGGCCCCCCATGACCCGGATGACCGTTTTGCGCCGATGACCAATTTGCAGCAGCCGTGCCTGGAGCAATTCCTGGTGGATGCCTGCCAGGCCAATCCGCTGATCGAGCTGCGTTGGGGCAATAAGGTGGAACAACTGGCCCAGGCCGAGGATCACGCCACCCTGACCGTGGACACCCCTCAGGGTGACTATCAATTGCAAGCCAACTGGGTGGTGGCCGCAGACGGTGCACGCTCGGCGATTCGCAGCCTGCTGGAGCTGAAACTTGAAGGCGCCTCCTATGAAGGTCGCTTCGTGATTGCCGATATCAAGATCGATCTTGATTTGCCCACCGAGCGCCTGGCTTACTTCGACCCGCACTGGAACCCCGGCAATACCGTGCTGATGCACCGGGAACCGGGCAATATCTGGCGGATCGACTACCAGTTGCCACGGGATGAAACCCCCGAGCAGGCCCTGTCGGCCGAATCCTTGCGCGAGCGGATCAATGCGCAACTGGCGATTGTCGGGGTCGACAACCCCCAATGGCAGCTGGACTGGTGCTCGGTGTACTCGGCACGGGCCTTGACCCTGCCTGACTACATCCACGGTCGAGTGATTTTCACCGGCGACGCGGCTCACCTGCTGCCGATCTTTGGGGTGCGCGGGGCCAATACCGGCTTCCAGGACTGCCACGATCTGGGCTGGAAGCTGGCCCTGACCCTCAAGGGCGTGGCCGGCCCGGGCCTGCTCGGTTCGTATACTGCGGAGCGGGTGGCGGCAGCCCGCGAGATCATCGCCGAAGCCGGTAAAAGCACGCGGTTCATGACGCCGCCCACCCCCGGGCATTGCCTGGTGCGCGATGCGGTGCTGTCGCTGTCACTGACTCAGGCGTTCGTCCGCCCGCTCTATCACTGGCGTACGTCCCGGGCTCATGACTACGTCAACTCCTCCTTGAACTGCCCGGGCGACGACAACGCCCTCTTCACCTGTGGGCCGCGCCAGGGAGCGCCGTTGTTGAACATCAAGCTGGGCGAGGACCAATTTCTGTTCGACAGGCTGGGCGCATCGTTCTACCTGCTGTATTTCACCGATGCCGCTGAGGTGCCCGACGCGATCCAGGCCCGGGTACAGGCGTTGCATGAACGAGGTGTGCCGCTGCGCGTCCTGGCCATCAGCGCTCAGCCGCGAGCCCGCATCAGCGGCGCAGACGAACTGATCGACGACAGCAACGGCCATTTGCACAGCAAATACGGCGCCGTCAGCGGCAGTGCCTACCTTGTGCGACCGGATCAGCATGTCTGTGCACGCTGGCAGCAACTCAGCGGTCCGGCCCTGGGCTGCGCCATCGAAACAGCCTTGGGCAATGAGTGAGGGCATGACCATGACACACAAGCAACTGACCACCTGCGAACTTGAGCAGGTCTACGACCGGCTGGCTGATGCCCTGGATCAGGCCATGGCGGACAAGCGCGAATTGTTCCTGGTAAAACTGGCCCTGCTCTGCGCCCAGGAGCTAGGGGATGCCGGGCAATTCCGCATGTTGAGCGACATCGCCTTAAAAGACCTGTAACGCCGTACCCTGCATGCAGTTTGCCGCCGGCCTGCGGTAACAGGCCGGCGAGCCTTCCTATAACAATAATCAGGAAGTCCCCGATGACTCCAAACACCCCTGCCAGTGCAACCATCACGGTGGCTGCTTGGTCTCAGGACAGCTATCAGCGCGTGTGCAACAAAGTCTCCAGGCGACTGATCGGCTTCTTGTTCGTCTGCTTTGTGCTGTCGTTCCTTGATCGCATCAACATCGGTTTCGCCGGACTGACCATGATGGCCGACCTGGGCCTGAGCGGAACCCAGTTCGGCCTGGCGTCTACCTTCTTTTACATTGCCTATATCGCCTGCGGCATTCCCAGCAATATCGCCCTGGCGCGTGTCGGTGCCCGGCGCTGGATCGGCAGCCTGATGATTGCATGGGGGCTGGCCTCGACTTGCACCCTGTTCGCTACGGATGCCAATTCCCTGTACCTGCTGCGGATTCTGGTGGGGATTACCGAGGCGGGCTTCTTGCCCGGTGTGTTGTTGTACATGACCTTCTGGTTTCCCACGGCCTACCGTGCGCGGGCCAACGCCCTGTTCATGATCGCCATGCCCTTTACCGCCGGCTTCAGTTCGGCACTGTCCGGGCTTATTCTGGGGCTGGATGGCCTGTGGGGACTCAAGGGCTGGCAATGGCTGTTTCTGCTCGAAGGACTGCCCTCGGTGCTCATGGGGTTCGTGGTGTTCTATTACCTGGATGATCGCCCGCAACAGGCCAGGTGGCTGAACCACGATGAACAGGCCCTGCTCCAGCAGGCCCTCGATGCCGAAGCCGCGAGCGGCCAGGCGCCCGCCAGCGAGCAACGTCGCGGCCTGCTGGCCGAGCTGGTCTCTCCGCGCATTCTGTTGTTCTGCCTGGTCTACTTTTGCCTGGTCAATACCCTGGCGATGATCGCGGTCTGGACCCCGCTGATCGTGAAAAGCTTCAACAGCACCGACAGTAACCAGTCCATCGGCTTGCTGGCCGCCATCCCGCAAGTCTGCACCATTGTCCTGATGATCGTCTGGGGCCTGCATTCGGATCGCACCCGCGAGCGGCGCTGGCATTTGGTGCTGCCCATGATGCTGGCCGCCTGCGGCTGGATACTCACGGCGCTCTCGAACCATGCCGTGCTGCAACTGATGGGCGTGTGCATGGCCGCAAGCGGCTCCTACAGCGCCATGTCGATATTCTGGACCCTTCCCGACCTGTCCTTGAGCTTTGGCGCCCGTGCTGTGGGCATTGCCGTCATCAACGCGGTGGGCAATATCGGTTCGGCGCTCAATCCGCTGGTCATCGGCTGGCTGAAAGACCTGACACACAGCTTCGGCTCCGGCTTTGCCTATGCCGCGGTCCTGATGATCGTCGGCGCGCTTCTGGCACTGCGCCTGCCTACTCCGGAGCGTTCTGTCGGCGCTGCCCCATAGTCCCGCTCAGAGCCCGCCGATTGAATGCTGGAGTGGCGGGCTCCTGCCGTGGCATTCTCGACAAAACAACAACAACAGCCCGGCACCCAGAAGGAATTCGCCATGCAGTACTGGCCCTTGCGTTCCTGCCGTAGTGAACACAGCCTCAATATTGCCCACACCGCCAACCTGCTGGCCAGGATTGGTCATAATCGCAGCAAGTACCTGGCGGCCGACCTGTTGCAGGTTATCGGGCCCGGCGTGCCTCTGGCCCAATGCACCATCTTCGCCTACCCGCAACGGCGCAACCCGCAGGTCTTTTCCTTCGCGGACCGGGCCCGGGACGTCTCACTGCCGGCAATTTCCAACACCTATATCCAGCGTTTCCATGATCAGGACGGTAACCGGCAGGCCATGAACAAGGCCGCCGTTGGCGAAAGCACGATCGTCCATCGCCAGTCCATCGACGACATTACCCATAACGATTACCGGCGCATTTGCTATGAGCAGCCGCAAATTTCCGAACGTGTGGCGTTACTGACCCACTGCGAAAGCAATTGCTGGCTATCGGTGAATTTTTACCGTGGCCGAGAACACGGGCATTTTTCGGAAACAGAGATGAATTTCCTGGAAACCGTTGCCCCGCTGCTGATCCAGGCGGTGCGCCTGCACTACCACGCCTACTTGCAAGCCAACGAAATGCCCTTGCTGCTGACCGAGCGGGTTATCAGGCAACAACACATTGAACTGACCCTGCGTGAGCAGGAACTGCTGCGCCTGATCATGACCGGTCACGGGGTGGAAGAGATTGCCGAACGGCTGGGGGTGCGTCCGCTGAGTGCGGCCACCTATGTCAAACGCCTGTACCGAAAGCTAGGTATCAACGGGCTGCGCGAGCTGTTCGGGCTGGCCACCCGGGCGGAATGGGCATGATCCGCTTCACCTTGCCAATCGCTCGCACCCTGAATGGCAGGGTGCGCGGCGTTATGGCAGCTACAACAGCGTACATTAAGCCCTTCTACAGCAAGGTGCGCCCATGAGCGAAACCCATGATCCGGTCGTCCTCCTCCTGGCTGCCGGCCGCTCAAGCCGTTTTCTGGCCTCCGGAGGGCCGTGCCACAAGCTTGAAATGCCCCTTTGCGGGCTGCCGGTGCTCGAACATGTGATCCGTGCAGTCCAGGCCTGCGGGTTGCCGTGGCACGTGGTGCGCTCCGCGCAGGGCGATGGCATGGGCGACTCCATTGCCGCAGGCGTACGGGCCACTGCGAACGCTTCGGGCTGGCTGGTGCTACCCGGCGACCTGCCCCTCATCACGGCCGACAGCCTGCGCAAGGTGGCGCAGGCACTGGCCTCGGCAGCAATCGTGGTGCCCACCTGGCACCGGCAAAAAGGCCATCCGGTAGGCTTCTCTGCCCAGTGTTTCAATGACCTGCTGCAACTGACCGGAGAGCATGGCGCGGCGAGTATTGTCGCGGCGCAGGATGCGTGCGGCAATGTGCTCAGGCTGGCGCTCGATGACCAGGGCATTGTCCAGGATGTCGACACCCTCGACGATCTGAAATACGTCGAGACACTGATGGCGCAAAGGTGAAGGGTTGGCTTCACCCGCGTGGGCCTTGCTCCCGCCACCGGGGGCTGCTGATGGGCTCAGGCTTGAACGGATCACACCGCAAATAACCTGAACCCTGCGCCCCCCTCTCAGTCGGATCTAGTAGGCCCACTGGAATCTGGCCCTCTTTGTCTCCACCGATGCCGGCAATCATGATGACTGCCAGCCCGGGGTTCGACGGCAAGGTGCTCATTGATGGCGACTGTCCGCAATACCGATGCTCCCTCCACCGGGGCGCCTGCAGTCCATTCGCTGCATGTGCTGACGGTGAACACCCACAAGGGGTTTACCGCGCTCAACCGGCGTTTCATTCTCCCTGAGCTGCGCGAAGCCGTGCGTGAGGCCAGCGCCGACGTGGTGTTTCTGCAGGAGGTGCTCGGCGCGCATAAAGGACATGCCCGTCGCTTCAGTAATTGGCCGCAGGTTCCGCAGTATGAGTTTCTCGCCGAGAGCATGTGGCCGCAGTTCGCCTATGGCCGCAATGCGCTGTATCCCGAGGGCGAGCACGGCAATGCACTGCTGTCCAAGTACCCGATCCGCGAGCACGCCAATTACGATGTGTCCCTGAGCGGCACTGAAAAGCGCGGCCTGTTGTACGCCATCCTCGATGTGCCCGGCCCGCATGCAGTACACGTGATCTGCGTTCATCTGGGGTTGGCCGAAGACCATCGTCGACGCCAATTGCATCTGCTCTGCGAGCTGCTCGGGGGGATTGACGATGCAGCCCCGGTGATCGTCGCCGGGGACTTCAACGACTGGCGCTTGCGGGCCGATGCCAAGCTTCAGACTCAAGCCATGGGTGAAGTATTCACCGCTGCGTACGGAAAACCGGCGCGCAGCTTTCCGGCATTCTGGCCATTGTTGCGCCTGGACCGTATCTACCTGCGCAACGCAATGGCCAAGGCGCCACGGGTGCTGTCCATGCGTCCGTGGTCGCACCTCTCCGACCATGTGCCGTTAGCCGTGGAGGTGCTGTTATGAATTACCCCTGGCGAGACGGGAACCGCGTGAACTTGCTGATCAACGGCGAGGACTATTACCCCCGCGTGTTCAAGGCGGTGCGTGCAGCACGCAGGGAAATCCTGATCGAAACCTTCATCATTTTCGAGGACAAGGTGGGCCGCGCCTTCAAGAATGTTCTGGTTGCCGCTGCCCGCCGTGGCGTGCATATCGAGCTGACCGTGGACGGTTACGGTACGGCAGAACTCAGCCCCCGGTACATCGGTGAGCTGACCGAAGCCGGGATCAACATCCACGTCTTCGACCCGGCGCGGCGTGTGTTCGGCCTGCGCTCCAACCTGTTTCGCCGCATGCATCGCAAGATTCTGCTGATCGATGGCGAGTGCGCGTTCATCGGCGGCATCAACTACTCAGCCGACCACCTGGGCGACTACGGCCCCATGGCCAAACAGGATTACGCCCTTGAAGTACAGGGTCCGGTGGTTGCCGATATCCATCGCGACGTACTGCGCATGCTCAAGCCTGTGATCAAAGCGCCAAGCGATGTGTGCCCGGGCCGGTGCCGGGTCGGCGACGCTCGCCTGTTGCTGTCGATACGCGACAACGCGGACCACAGTACCGATATCGAAGAGCAATACCTGCTCGCCATCCGGGCCGCGGTCCATCGGCTGGTGATTGCCAATGCTTATTTCTTTCCCGGCTATCGCCTGCTGCGCGAGTTGCGCAATGCGTCCCGGCGCGGGGTCGAAGTGACCCTGATCCTTCAGGGTCAGCCGGATATGCCCTGGGTTCGCTCCGCGTCCCGGCTGTTGTACAACTACCTGCTGCGCGACGGGGTCAGGATTTTCGAGTATTGCCAGCGACCGTTCCACGGCAAAGTGGCATTGATGGACCATGAGTGGTCGACCGTGGGTTCGAGCAACCTTGACCCGCTGAGCCTGGCATTGAATCTGGAAGCCAACCTGTTCATCCGCGACCGCGCCCTCAACCGGCAGTTGCATGATCACTTGCTGGGTCTGGCCACCGAGCACTGCACGCGCATCACCCTGGCCCGGGTGACCCGCGGTTACTGGTGGCGGGCGCCATTGATCTTCATCGGTTTTCACCTTACCCGCCGTTTTCCGGCGATTGCCGGTTTGTTGCCCGCCCATACCCCCCGGTTGAGATCGTTGCGCACACTGGATGACGGTGAGTTGAGCTATGACCAGGAGAACATCCCATGATCAATCGCCTGGTGACCCTGTTTTTCTTCATCCTGGTGTCGGTGCTGCTGTTCTTACTGGTCAAGAATCTGGACTGGCAGGACGTCAGCCACGCATTGCTCGCCTACAAAGGCACGACGCTTGCCCTTGGTGGCGCCGTGGCGTTGGCCAGTTATGCCGTGTATGTCGGCTTCGACCTGCTCGGCCGGCGCTATACCGGGCATCAATTACCCGTGCGCCAGGTGGTGCCGGTGACCTTCGTCTGCTACGCCTTCACCCTTAACCTCAGCGCCTGGGTGGGTGGCATCGCCTTGCGTTTTCGCCTGTACTCGCGACTTGGCCTGGACCTGCCCACCATTACCCGCATCCTCACCCTGAGCCTGATCACCAATTGGCTGGGCTACATGCTGCTCGCCGGAGGGGTGTTCTCGTTGCGCCTGATCCGTTTGCCCCCAACCTGGGAAATCGGCACCACCACCTTGCAGTGGATCGGTTTCGGGCTGCTGGCAGCCGCCTGCACCTATCTGCTTGCCTGTCGTTTCTGCAAACGCCGCGAGTGGCGCTGGCGCGAGCAGGAAATCATCCTGCCCGGGGCGAAGATAGCCCTGGCGCAAGCCGTTCTGGGGGTCTTGAACTGGTCACTGATGGCGTTGCTGATCTTCCTCCTGCTCCCGGAAAAAGCCTTTTACCCGACAATCCTGGGCGTATTGCTGATCAGCAGCATTGCTGGCGTCATCACCCACATACCGGCCGGACTCGGTGTGCTCGAAGCGGTCTTCATCGCCCTGCTGCAGCACCAATTCAGCCACGGCACCCTGGTGGCGGCGCTGATCAGCTACCGGGTGATCTACTTTCTGATTCCTCTGCTGCTGGCCTGCGCGGTCTATGCCGTGCTGGAAA
Organism: Pseudomonas sp. D1HM; assembly: GCF_019266105.1. Classification (NCBI taxonomy): domain Bacteria; kingdom Pseudomonadati; phylum Pseudomonadota; class Gammaproteobacteria; order Pseudomonadales; family Pseudomonadaceae; genus Pseudomonas; species Pseudomonas sp. D1HM. The sequence continues at coordinate 430,686 of NZ_LRMN01000006.1, forward strand.
AGCAGGCAAGGACATTACGCCAAGGCACAGAAAAGAGCGTGGCCAGGCCAAAGACCTGAGCGCTACAGCCCTCATGCGCGGTGGCACGCGACCATTCATCAGCCAGCCTGAACCCGGCAAAGCGAGCGCGACTCACACGTTCAAGATCCACCAAACAGGAGTGCTTGTCATGACGCGAGGCAGCAAAGACAAATACACCCTCAAGCAGAAACGCCAGGCCGAACATATAGAAGAGGCGTATGAAGAAAAAGGCCTGTCCCCCGAAGATGCTGAAGCCCGTGCCTGGGCGACGGTGAACAAGCAATCGGGTGGCGGTGAGCGTGCCGGCGGCTCGGGGCAGGACAAATCCCCCGCCGACAAGGCCAGCTCGCGCAGGAGTTCAGCCCGGCGTGCGGTGGCCAGCAAGCACGGCCTTGCGCGCTCATCTCGCGAATCCCTGGCCACAGAAACCAAGGCCGAACTGATGAAAATGGCCCGGGCGAACAATATCCCGGGGCGCTCGACCATGCATAAGCATGAGTTGGTCGAAGCCCTGAGCAAGGTGTCCTGACCCAGACGGGTTGCGCCTGGCAGGAAGCCCTCTGCCCGCATTCAAGGAGTTGCACATGCCCCCTAAAACCGGCGTTGTCTTGCTTCCGGCCACTCCCCCACCGCCCTCGCACGAGCAGGCCAGTCACAGGGTGATCGCAACGATGCTTGCCGAGGTGCTGGGTATCGGTTTTCTGGGTGATTACCCGCCTCAGGACCGCAGCCCGCTGTATTTCGTCCCCACCGATACCCTCATCGGTGATGAGTCAAAGGCGCTCGGCATCACGGGCATCAATGACTTGTTCGGCGGTGCAGTGGGTCATCCGTTCATGGCCACCAAAGCGATCACCCACGGCTTGCTCACAGCCGGTACCACTGCCCCTGCGGGATGGTGTTCGCTGTTCGCCGAACAGGTACACGGGGCGGTATTGACGGGCTTTACCGTGTTCGACGTCGAGGATGCGCTGAATGCCGGGTGCCTGTTGCTCGAGCTCGGAGATATCCGCCTGAAACCGGTGCGGGGCAAAGCCGGGCGCGGCCAGGTCATGATCCGCAACCGCAAGGCGCTGGAACGCTACCTCGCCGACGTTGATCGCGCTGAACTGGCTGTGTGGGGCCTGGTGCTGGAAGAAAACCTGACCTCGGTCGTCACCTGCAGTGTGGGCCAGGTCAGGGTGGCGGACCTGATTGTGAGTTACTACGGCACCCAGCGCCTGACACATGACAACAACGGCGAAGAGGTGTACGGCGGTTCTGACCTGAAGCTGGTGCGCGGCGACTATGACAGCCTCGACCGTCTGCCACTGGATGATCGGGCGCGCCTGGCCGTGAAGCAGGCGAAGAGTTACGAGTCGGCGGCCTGCTATGCCTACCCGTCGCTGTTCGCGTCGCGGCGCAACTACGATGTTGCCCAAGGCACCGATAGCCGCGGGCACTTCCGCTCTGGGGTACTGGAGCAGTCCTGGCGCATTGGCGGCGCCAGCGGTGCCGAGGTGCTGGCGCTGCGTGCCTTTGCTGGCGATACCACGCTGCAGCGCGTGGACGCCTGTACCCTCGAAACCTATGGCAAACCCCAATTGCCCCACGATGCCATCCTGCTGTTCCAAGGACACGATGAAGATGTCGGTTTCATCAATAAAAGCGCGAGAATCCTGGCGTATGACTGCTCGCAGTGAACTGATCGAAATTGAAGTCAACGACGCGCGTTTGGCCGGGACCGTGCTGACACCGGGCGCGAAAATGCCGGGCATTCTGTTTGTCCATGGCTGGGGGGGCAGCCAGCACCGGGACCTTGCACGGGCCAAGGGCCTTGCCGGGCTGGGCTGTGTTTGTCTGACCTTTGACCTGCGCGGACATGAGAAAACCCTGTCCCAGCGTGATCACATCACCCGCAAGCACAACCTGGACGATATCATCGCCGCCTACGACCGGCTGGTGAGCCATCCCTCCACCGACACCGATGCCATCGCGGTGATCGGCAGCAGTTACGGGGGTTACCTTGCGACCATCCTGACCCAGCAGCGTGCCGTGCGCTGGCTGGCATTACGCGTGCCAGCGCTGTACTGGGACCAGGACTGGGAACTGCCCAAGACGCAACTCGACCGCAACCGCCTGAGCCAGTATCGCCACGCGCTGCAGAGCCCGGACAGCAACCGGGCGCTGGCGGCCTGCAGCACGTTTACAGGCGATGTGCTGCTGGTCGAGTCAGAGCATGACGACTATGTCCCGCATACCACCATCATGAGTTACCGGCATGCCTTCATGCGCTCGCACTCCCTGAGCCATCGCATTATCGACGGCGCGGATCACGCGCTGTCGACGGACAGCCAGCAAGAGGCCTATACCGCCCTGATCAATGCGTGGGTGGGCGAAATGGTGATTGGCGCGCGGATTGGCGACTATCCCCATCACCCCACTCGACGCGCCTGAGCAGGTTGAACGCCCTGCACTTGCAAAGGCCAGTCCCAATGGTTTGAATCCGGGTCCTGTAAACGCTCAAAGTGCCCGCCAATGCTCTCGATCAATTGCGCATCCTTGATCGGGTCCAGCCCCGGATACGGTTGGGCGTTGTAGCTCCCCGCATACGTCAGCACCTCTTCGATGCGGCCACCCTCCTGGTACAGCGTACGGATCAGGCGTGATTCCTGGTCCTTGCTGTCTTTGGAGCGCAGCGCATAGTGCAGTGCCAGGGCAATGCCGAACGCCAGGGCGTCGGCGTCTATCCCGTGTTTTTGTGCCAGATCAATGCTGCGCAGAATGCGCTCATTGCGTTGCAACTTGCGCAACGGATCACGCCCGACACGGGCGCAAGGGTCCTTGAACGAGGTGTTGCAACGCTCCAGGAATGTCTTCGAAAAATCGACGACGGCTTCTGCCATATGCGGGTGTTCGGCTACCAGCGCCGGTCCGACCGTCTGACGGATCAGGCGTTCGGCCAGGGCACTGACCCGCGGATCGCCCATGCCCTGCCCCAACCAGGAATAACCCAACAGGCTGGCGTACCAGGCAATGATCGCGTGCGGGCCGTTCCACAGCAGGTTCTTCATCACTTGGGTCTGAGTGATGTCATCCACCGTTTTGACCTGGCGCAGACGCTCCAGAAGATGGCTGCTGCGTTCGGCATACAACGGCATGTCCGATTCGCTGTTGAACAGGATCAAGTGCAATTGGCTCAGGGCGTTGCTGGACTGGGCAAAGGGCCGAAAACGGGAAATAAGCCGCTCATATTCGGGCGTCGGAATCCTGGGGGATCGGGCCGGCGCGACGATTTCATCGTCCAGACTGTTCTGGAAAATCTTCGACTTGATCCGCAACTGGCGCACCAGCGCCTCATTGGAAATCTTCGAGACAATACGGCTGACCACCGTTTCGACGAAGTGAGTATTGTCCAGGATTTTCTGGCACAGCGCGGGTGCAACCCGCTGTTCAAGCTGCGCCTGCACATGCCGCCGAACAAAGTCCGCACCGCCGACTTTGTTCAACACAATGAGAATCGTCAGCTCGCGACCGCGCCGCTGATAACGGCGGATGAGGCCCTCGGCAATGACATCCGCCTGTTTGCGAATTGCTGGCTCCGGGAGGCTCAGCCCGACGATTTCGGCCACGTCATACATCTTGATGACCGCTTCAGCGTCGTCCATGTCGATCATTCTGAGGTTTTCGATGGTCTGATCGAACGAGGTGGCCCCATAGCGCACGCTGAACCTGCCGAAGGCTTCCACCGTGTCGCGCAGCATGCGCGAACGGGTCGCGGCAATAATCTCGCAGGGCCGGGTGTAGCCATCCCAGTGAGAAAAAATCTGCGTCAGGTACCCGCCGCCCATCGCACCAAAGCCATGGATGCCCACGCTGAACTGATTGAGGGCCTGAGGAAAGCTCTCGGTCAGTTCGGGGGTACCGAGGTCAGGCATGCACGCGTTCAGATCACCCAGAAACTCATGCATGTTCGGGTAGGCCTTCAGCGCCCCGGCCTTGACCTCGGGCGCCGGGGCCTTGATATCTTCAATCAGAATCGGCTGCCCCTCGGCGCGGATCGCCGACAGCAAACCGTTTTCCGAGTCTTCGAGCATCAGGCAATGCTGTGGCAGGCAGTTCAAGGCACTTGCCGCTGCGAGGAAGATTTCGGGATGCGGTTTGCCCTGAGTGACCTCGTCACCACACACCGTGATGTCGAAATATTTGAGCACATTGGCGTTGATCAAATATTCCTCGGCAATGGCCCGGCGGCTCGAGGTCGCTACGGCCATGGTCAGACCGTACTTGCGCAAACGCTCCAGCACTTCCAGCAAGCCATCCTTGATCGGCACCCCATGATTGCGTACATGCAGCAGTTCCAGTTCGTCAGCCCGCTGCCTGACCTGGGCATAAGGGAAGTCTTCACCATGATTGGCCTTCGCCAGCGCCTCGGCTTTCTTGGCACTCAGGCCCAATGACCCCATCAGCGTTTCTTCGCTCAGCGGCGTGCCGAAAATTTCGAGTGCGGCCTGCTTGAGGGTTTTAAAGCGCAGGCGTTCGGTGTCAAACATGGTGCCATCCATGTCGAAGATGGCACTGAGTATTCTTTTACCCTGGAAATAGATCATGGGTGCAGCTCCTTGTACCGCGAGCATCAGGTCGCACCATCGTGTTCAGGCGAACTGACGCTATCGTAACTTGACGCTGATCGGCCGTTCGCGTGGTGCGAGGCCGTTCGGAGTGTGTCGAGTCAGAATGTGAAGAGATCAAATAAAAATACCGGGCAACACCCGCCACCGTTAAACACGGGAGCGGACCGGCCGGTTCGGCTAGCGGTCAGAAAAAATCAGGCGGGGGGACGTAGCAATGGCGCCTGTCGGCGCAGCGGCCCGGCAAACTGAGTCGCAGGCGGGATAAAGCGAAGTGAACAAAGAAGCTGGCAACAAACCCTGTAACTGCGTGATCGCAGTGTTTGACGTGAGGCCCACACGGCGCAATCAGGGATGCGAAGCGTGAGCCGACCGGGCGATTGATACGTGTGATTCCATCCATAGTGCGTTGGTATTTCCTGTGCAGTGGCGGGTTTCCTTTTTAGCTATACCCCACACAAAGCGTCTGAATCAAGGGTTGGACGGGCACAAGGCCGACATAATCGACCGCCGGACCCGTCCAAAGACCTTACCGCCGGCAGTCGAAAGCCCTGCCCTGTACGCGTTTCAGGGGGGAGCATCAGCCCCGTTTCAATTGCTCGATCAAGACCTTGTTGAAACCGGGTGGGTCTTCCATTTGCGGCGCGTGACCCATGCCCGGAAACTCCACCAGGGTAGCCCCGGGAATCAACTTGGCAGCCTGTTTGCCCAGTACCGTGTAATCGCCGATCCGGGCTTTGACTTCGGGCGAGGCAATATCGCTGCCGATGGCCGTGGTGTCGGCATCACCAATCAGCAACACCGTCGGCACCTTGAGCGCCGGCAGCTCGTAGAACACCGGCTGAGTAAAAATCATGTCGTAGATCAAGGCCGAGTTCCAGGCCACACGCTTGTGCCCGGGGCCCTTGTTCAGCCCGGCCAGCATATCGACCCAGCGATCGTACTCAGGCTTCCAGCGCCCGCCGTAATAGGTGCTCTGTTCGTACTTGCGAATGCCTTCAGCGCTCAACTTGAGCTCGCGCTCATACCATTGATCGACCGTGCGCCAAGGTACGCCCAGGGCTTTCCAGTCCTCCAGGCCAATCGGGTTGACCAGCACCAGTTTTTCGGTCTCTGGCGCGTACATCAAGGCGTAACGGGTGGCCAGCATGCCGCCCGTGGAGTGACCAATGACACTGGCCTTGTCAATACCTAAACTAGTCAGCAACGCGTGGGTATTGTCGGCTAATTGCTGGAAACTGTACTGATAATGCTCGGGTTTGCTTGAGGTGCAAAAACCGATCTGATCGGCCGCCACCACGCGATAGCCCGCCGCACTCAAGGCCTTGATACTGTCGCCCCACGTGGCGGCGCAGAAATTTTTGCCGTGCATCAACACCGCCGTGCTGCCATTGGCCTGTCCGCTGGGCGCGATGTCCATATAGCCCATCTGCACGGGCTGCCCCTGGGAGTTGAACTCAAACCGATGCAGCGGATACGGATACTCAAAGCCTTGAAGTTCCTCGCCATAAACCGGGCCTGGGGCTGAAGGCGCGGCGACTGCCAGCAAGGGCAAGGTGCAGGCCAGGGCCATGCATGAACGCAGGCATTTAGAAAAAGCCATGAATCACTCCTCAAAAGTCCGAAGGGTCATAGTGCACTATTCACTCAAGGTTAGCGGCCAGCATGCCCGGTCAACTGTATGATGGCGCACTTGAAAAACAGGCCACGGCTTAAAGCCAGCCCGGGTCGGCCATCGTTTAGGAGCTTTGCATGAACATGCTTTACCGGACTCTCAGCATGGGAGCGTCCGCCCCGAGGTTCGCGCTCAATTCACTGACCCTCGGCTTGTTGCTGGCCAGCGCAGTGCCCGATGCCCTGGCCGCCTCCACCGAGCTGCCCGCCACCGCCGTGACCGCCGACGACAGCACCGGCTACCGGGCTGACAGCGCCTGGGTCGGCGGCTTCGGCGCGGCCCCCTTGCTCGACACGCCGGCCTCGGTGTCGGTGTTTACCGAAGCGCTGCTCAAGGACCAACAGGCCCGCCTGCTCAGCGAAGTGCTCAGAAACGACGCGTCGGTGGGCGAAAGTTATGCGCCGATTGGCTACTACGAAAACTTTGTGGTGCGCGGTTTTTCGCTGAACTCGGCCAGCAGCTACAAAATCAATGGCCGCACCGTGACCGGCGAGCAAAACGTCGGCCTCGAAAACAAACAGCAGGTAGAACTGCTCAAAGGCCTGTCGGGCCTGCAAAGCGGTGTTTCGGAGCCGGGCGGCGTGGTCAATTACGTCACCAAGCGCGCCGCCGATGTCCGCTCCGTCACGGTCTCCACCGATGACCGGGGCAGCGGCTACCTGGCTACCGATGTCGGAGGCTGGTTCGGCAGCGAACAACAGTTCGGCTTGCGCGCCAACTTCGCCCATGAAGACATTCACTCCTATGTCGAGCATGCCAATGGCCAGCGCGATTTCGCCGCGGTGGCCTTCGACTGGAACATCAGCCCCGATGCACTCCTGCAACTGGACATTGAATACCAGAACAAGGAACAGCGCTCGGTGCCGGGCTATCAGTTGCTCGGCGGTACGCAGCTGCCACACCACGCTTCACCGAAAAAACTGTTGGCGCACCAGAGCGGCTCCAAACCGGTGACCATTGATGCACTGAATATCAACGGCAACTTCGAGTACCGGTTCAGCGACACCTGGAAAGGCAACCTCAGCGCTTCCCGCAGCCGGGTCGTGATCGATGATTACAGCTCGTTTGCCTGGGGCTGTTACGGTGCCTCCGGTTGTGCTGGCACCGCGGTGCCCAACTATTTCAGCCCTGAGGGCGAGTACGACATCTATGACTTTCGCAGCCCTGACGACACCCGGCGCAACGACGAAGTGCAGGCTGCGCTCAACGGCCAGTTCGATACCGGCGGTCTTGGCCATGAACTGACGGTGGGCACCAGCGCCTTTCGCCGTGTGGTGGACCAGCGCGAGTTGATCAACGCGTGGATCGGCAGCGGCACTATCGATCGTGAGCCGCCAGACTTTACGCGCTACGACGGCCCGGTCAACGACAGCTATCGCCGACTCGACAGTCGTCAATACGGGCTGTTTTTCAGCGACCGCATCACCTTCAACGAGCAATGGCAAACCGTGCTCGGCGGCCGTGAAGTGCGGCTGGATGAAAAGACCTTCGACGATCAGCACGCCACCACCCGCCACACCCAACGTTACGAGTTCCTGCCCCAGGCCGCGCTGATCTACAAGCCGGTGTCCGACCTGACGCTCTACACCTCGTACAGCAAGGGCCTGTCCTTGGGCGGCGAGGCGCCGTGGTTTGCCGATAATGCCTTTGAGATCCTCGCGCCCACCGTGTCGCGCCAGATCGAGGCCGGGATCAAGTACGACTGGCAGCGCATGACCTACAGCGCCACGCTGTTCCAGATTCGCCAGGCGTACCAGTACAGCCGCCCGAATGACGATGGCTCATTCACCTTCGCGCAACAGGGCGAGCAGAAAAACACCGGGCTCGAACTCGCGGCTAACGGCTGGGCCACCCAGCGCCTGCAGGTATCGGCCAGTGTCGCGGCGATCCGGGCGCGGGTCAGCGGCAGCGGCACGCCGGCCTATGAGGACCACCAGACCCTCAACGTGCCCACTGTGCGCGCCAGTCTCTATGGCGACTACGCCCTGCCCTGGTTCGACGGTCTGGCCGTGCTGGGCGGGGTGCAATACAGCGGTAAAAAGTATGCCAACCAGCAGGGCGAAGTTGAGGTCGGCTCATACGCCATCTTCAACATCGGCAGCCGCTATACCACCCGTATCGATGGCTTCGACACGGTGTTCCGCCTGAGCGTCGACAATCTGTTCGACAAGCGTTACTGGCGCGACGCGGGGGAATACATGGGCGACAACTACCTGTTCCAGGGCGCGCCGCTGACCGCACGACTGAGCGCTTCCATCAACTTCTGACCCTCCCGGCTTGCAGGCGCCCGTGCGCTTGCAGGTAAACGCCTGCTATCCGGCCAGAGCAGAATTTAATTGATAGCGTCCTAACAAAGGTGCAGGCTAGAGGGCTTGCCCCGGCTTTCTATCATTCTTGATGATAATGACCTTCGCTGGGTTCGATTCGTGCGCCAGCACGCACGCCAGCATTATCCGCCCATCTCAATAGATTGGCGGACGCCCCCCATGGAACAGTCACTTAAACATTTGCGCTTCCCACTGGCTGCCTTGGCCATCGTGGTGATGAGTGCATGCGGGAAAACGCCAGAAGCCACCGCTCAGGCGCCCGCCGCTAAAGTCAGCGTGGCCAAAGTGCTTGAACAACCGGTCAATGAATGGGACGAATTCACGGGGCGTCTTGAAGCACCGGAAACCGTAGAGATCCGTCCTCGCGTGTCGGGCCAGATTGATCAGGTCGCCTTTACCGAGGGCGCCCTGGTGAAAAAGGGCGACATCCTGTTCCAGATCGACCCGCGTCCATTCCAGGCCGAAGTCCGACGCCTGGAAGCCCAGGTCCAGCAAGCCCGCGCCAATGCGACCCGCAGCGAGAACGAAGCACGCCGTGGTGAGCGCCTGCGCGAGAGCAACGCCATTTCCGCTGAACTGGCCGATTCGCGCAGCACGGCCTCGCAGCAAGCCCGCGCGGCTGTGGCGGCGATGCAGGCCGAACTGGACCTGGCCAAGCTCAACCTGAGCTTTACCCGCGTGACCTCGCCCATCAGTGGTCGCGTCAGCCGTGCGGAAATCACCGCCGGCAACATCGTCACCGCCGATATCACGCCGCTGACCAGCGTGGTCTCGACCGACAAGGTTTATGCCTACTTCGATGCCGATGAACGGGTCTACCTCAAGTACACCCAACTGGCTCGCCAGGGCCAGCGCGGTCAAACCACACCGGTTTACCTCGGTCTGTCCAACGAAGACGGCAACCCGCACCTGGGGCACATGAACTTCGTCGACAACCAGGTCAACCCGAAAACCGGCACCATCCGTGGGCGTGCGGTCTTTGACAACGCCGATGGCAGCTTCACCCCGGGGCTTTACGCCCGTTTGAAGCTGGTGGGCAGCGGCACCTACTCCGCGGTGCTGATCAATGACGAAGCGGTCGGCACCGATCTGGGCAAGAAGTTCGTGCTGGTGATGGGCCCGGACAACACGTCGGTGTACCGCGCGGTGGATCTGGGGCCGAAAATCGAAGGCCTGCGCATTGTCCGCAGCGGCCTGAACAAGGACGACACCATTATCGTCAAGGGCTTGCAGCGGGTTCGTCCGGGCTCGCCGGTCACCCCTGAAGTGATCCCGATGGCCAGCGAACAAACGCTTGCTGCACTGGCACAGCAACGACAAGCCCTGGAAGCCAACAACCAGCCTCAGGACAAGCCCGCTGCCGGCGCGCCAAAACTGGCCAGCGTCGCGGCTCCGCGCGGTTAAGGGACGATAAAACCGATGAATTTTTCCCAGTTCTTCATTCAGCGGCCGATTTTCGCCGCCGTGCTTTCGTTATTGATCCTGATTGCGGGCAGCATTTCGCTGTTCCAATTGCCGATCAGCGAATACCCCGAAGTCGTGCCGCCCACTGTGGTGGTGCGTGCCAACTTCCCGGGTGCCAACCCCAAAGTGATCGGCGAAACCGTCGCCGCACCGCTGGAACAGGCCATCACCGGTGTCGAAAACATGCTGTACATGTCTTCGCAGTCCACCGCTGACGGCAAAATCACCCTGACCATCACCTTTGCTCTGGGTACCGACCTGGACAACGCCCAGGTACAGGTGCAAAACCGTGTCACCCGGACCCAGCCCAAGCTGCCGGAAGAAGTGACGCGCATCGGCATTACCGTGGACAAGGCCTCCCCCGACCTGACCATGGTGGTGCACTTGACCTCGCCGGATCAGCGCTACGACATGCTGTACCTGTCGAACTACGCCATTCTCAACATCAAGGATGAACTGGCGCGACTCGGTGGCGTGGGCGACGTGCAGCTGTTCGGCATGGGCGACTACTCGTTGCGGGTATGGCTCGATCCGAACAAAACCGCTTCACGCAACCTGACCGCAACCGATGTGGTCACCGCCATTCGCGAGCAGAACCGCCAGGTGGCTGCCGGTGCCCTGGGCGCGCCCCCTGCCCCCAGCGCCACCAGCTTCCAGTTGTCAGTAAACACCCAGGGCCGACTGGTGTCTGAGGAGGAATTTGAAAACATCATCATCCGCTCCGGGGATGATGGCCAGATCACTCGCCTGAAGGACATTGCCCGGGTTGAGCTGGGTTCCAGCCAGTACGCACTGCGTTCCTTGCTCAACAACCAGCCAGCCGTGGCGATTCCGATCTTCCAGCGTCCGGGTTCCAATGCCATCGACATCTCTAACGATGTCCGGGCAAAAATGACCGAGCTCAAGCAGAACTTCCCGGAAGGCATGGATTTCGAGATCGTCTATGACCCGACCATCTTTGTCCGGGGCTCGATCGAAGCTGTGATTCATACGCTGTTTGAAGCGCTGATCCTGGTGGTACTGGTTGTCATCCTGTTCCTGCAGACCTGGCGTGCCTCGATTATTCCGTTGGTTGCGGTTCCGGTTTCGTTGATCGGTACGTTCGCCGTGATGCACATGTTCGGCTTCTCGCTCAATGCCCTGTCGTTGTTCGGCCTGGTGCTGGCCATCGGGATCGTGGTCGACGATGCGATCGTGGTGGTGGAAAACGTCGAGCGAAACATCGAGCTGGGACTCAACCCGGTGGATGCCACCAAGCGGGCAATGCGGGAAGTGACCGGGCCGATCATCGCCACGGCGCTGGTGCTGTGCGCCGTATTTATTCCGGCGGCGTTCATCTCGGGCCTCACCGGGCAGTTCTATAAGCAGTTCGCGCTGACCATTGCCATTTCCACCGTGATTTCAGCATTCAACTCGCTGACCTTGTCCCCGGCACTGGCGGCCGTCCTGCTCAAAGGCCATCACGCGCCCAAGGACCGTTTCACCCGCCTGCTCGATCGCCTGTTCGGCGGCTGGTTGTTCCGCCCGTTCAACCGTTTCTTCGAAAAAGCCAGCCACGGCTACGTCGGTGCCGTTCGCCGGATCATTCGCGGCAGCGGCATCGCCATGCTGCTGTACGCGGGCTTGATGGCCCTGACCTGGCTCGGCTTTGCCAACACCCCGACCGGTTTCGTGCCGCCCCAAGACAAGCAATACCTGGTGGCCTTTGCCCAACTGCCGGACGCCGCGAGCCTGGACCGCAGCGAAGACGTGATCAAGCGCATGTCCGAGCTCGCCCTCAAGCAACCGGGGGTGGCCAACTCCATCGCCTTCCCGGGGCTGTCGATCAACGGTTTCACCAACAGCCCGAACAGCGGCATCGTGTTCGTGGCCCTCAAGGACTTCGATCAGCGTAAAGACCCGAGCCAGTCTGCCGCGGCGATTGCGGCCACGCTGAATGCCCAGTACGCGGACATTCAGGAAGCCTACATCGCGATCTTCCCGCCACCGCCGGTACAAGGCCTGGGCACCATTGGCGGTTTCCGCCTGCAGGTCGAAGACCGGGCTGGCCTGGGTTATGACGCCCTGTACAAAGAAGTGCAGAACGTCATCGCCAAGAGCCACAACGTGCCGGAACTGGCCGGGTTGTTCACCAGTTATCAGGTCAACGTGCCTCAGGTCGATGCCGCTATCGACCGTGAAAAGGCCAAGACCCACGGCGTCGCAATCAGTGACATCTTCGACACCCTGCAGATCTACCTGGGTTCGCTGTATGCCAACGATTTCAACCGTTTCGGGCGTACTTATCAGGTCAATGTTCAAGCCGAGCAGCAGTTCCGCCTGGAGCCTGAGCAGATTGGCCAACTGAAAGTGCGCAACAACAAGGGCGAGATGATCCCGCTGGCCACCTTTATCAAGATCAGCGACACCGCCGGTCCGGATCGGGTGATGCACTACAACGGCTTCGTGACCGCTGAAATCAACGGTGCCGCAGCACCGGGCTACAGCTCGGGCCAGGCAGAAGCCGCCATTGAAAAACTGCTGAAGGAAGAGCTGCCCAACGGCATGACCTACGAGTGGACGGAGCTGACATACCAGCAAATCCTCTCGGGCAACACTGCGCTGTTCGTGTTCCCGCTGTGCGTGCTGCTGGCATTCCTGGTACTGGCGGCTCAATACGAGAGCTGGAGCCTGCCGCTGGCGGTCATCCTGATCGTACCGATGACCCTGTTGTCGGCGATTACCGGGGTCATCCTGTCGGGGGGAGACAACAACATCTTCACCCAGATCGGCTTGATCGTACTGGTGGGGTTGGCGTGCAAGAACGCGATTTTGATTGTCGAGTTCGCCAAGGATAAACAAGAGGAAGGCCTCGACCCGCTGGCAGCGGTGCTGGAAGCCTGCCGCCTGCGTCTGCGGCCGATCCTGATGACCTCCTTCGCCTTCATCATGGGCGTGGTTCCTCTGGTGTTCTCCAGCGGTGCCGGTGCTGAGATGCGCCATGCGATGGGTGTTGCGGTGTTCTCCGGGATGCTCGGGGTAACCTTCTTCGGCCTGATGCTGACCCCGGTGTTCTATGTATTGATCCGCCGCTACGTGGAGCGCAACGAAGCCCGCAAAGCGGCCAGGCACTTGAAGTTGGAGTCGCAGCAATGATCCCTAAAGTCTTCCTCCCGAGCCTGTTGGTGCTGGCCTTGAGTGCCTGCGTCGTCGGCCCGGACTACACAACGCCCAAGACGGAACCGGCGCAGATCAGCGCCGACAACCTCAAGGGCTTTGACCGGGCGCATTTTGAAGGGATCTGGTGGCAGCAGTTCGACGACCCGACCCTCAACCAGTTGGTGACCCGTTCGCTGACCGGTAACCGCGAGTTGCGTGTGGCCTTTGCCCGTCTGCGGGCTGCCCGGGCAATTCGCGACGACGTCAGCAATGACATCATGCCGACCATTACCAGCCGTGTAAGCAGCGATGTGGGCAAAGGCCAGATTCCGGGCCAGACCGAACAGCGTGTCAACAGTGAGCGCTACGATCTGGGCCTGGACATGGCATGGGAAATCGACCTGTTCGGCCGTATCCAGCGCCAACTGGAAGCCAGCGACGCCGATGAGCAAGTGGCCGCAGCGGATTTGTACCAGCTGCAAGTCACGATGATTGCCGAACTGGTGGATGCCTACGGTGAACTGCGGGGTGCGCAATTGCGCGAGCAAATTGCCCTGGCCAACCTGAAAAACCAGCAAGACTCCAAAACCATCACCGAAAGCCTGCGTGATGCGGGCGTCGGCGATCAATTGGATGTGATGCGGGCGGATGCTCGTCTGGCTGCCGTTGAAGCCAGCGTGCCGCAACTGCAAGCGGTACAGGTACGCCAGCGCAACCGTATCGCCACCTTGCTCGGTGAGCGTCCCGAAAAACTGAGCGTGGACTTGAGCCCGGCTCAACTGCCGGCCATCGCCAAGGCATTGAATATCGGTAACCCGGGTGACTTGCTGCAACGGCGTCCGGACATCCTCAGCGCCGAACGCAAACTGGCTGCAGCCACTGCGCGCATCGGGGTGGCCAAAGCCGACTTGTTCCCGCGGGTCAGCCTGAGCGGCTTCCTTGGTTTCACTGCCGGCCGCGGCTCGCAAATCGGTTCGGCTGCGGCCAATGCCTGGGCTCTCGGCCCGCGCATCACCTGGCCGGCGTTCGACCTGGGCAGCGTGCGTGCCCGTCTGCGTGGGGCTGATGCCGAGGCTGAAGGCGCGCTGGCCAGTTACGAGCAGCAGGTATTGCTGGCCCTTGAAGAGTCAGAGAACGCCTTCAGTGACTATGGCAAACGCCAGCAACGGCTGGTTTCGTTGATCCGCCAAAGTGAATCCAGCCGCACGGCGGCCGATTTGGCGGCTATTCGCTACCGTGAGGGCACGGTGGACTTTCTGGTTCTGCTGGATGCCCAGCGCGAGCGCCTGGCGGCCGAAGACAGTCAGGCCCAGGCCGAGGTCGAGTTGTATCGCGGCGTCGTCGCCATCTACAAAGCCTTGGGCGGCGGCTGGCAGCCTGAGGCGGTAGCCACCGCCCATTGATGTAAAGAGCTCCTTTGGTTGGCCGCAACCAACCATTTTTAGCCCCGCGCTCATTCGGTCGCGGGGCTTTTTTTATGGCGCTTACCCGCTCTTGTCTTGCCAACAACGCGCATTGTTACCAATCCGGAAAGACTGCTTGGCGATCTTTTGACTTTAATCAATGTTTTTGAAGGGTATTCTATGTTCATCCCTCGCTACTGCATTGAAACAGGGCACGGTACTTCGTGTTGCACCACAGCGCCAAACAGTGCAACAACTTCTCCCGCCCGCCCGGCAATTGAAGTCAGTGATTCGTGATTGTTTTAAGGTCATCCAAGATGAAATGTTTGATTGCACTTGCATTGATTGGTTTTTCAACTCTGGCCGCCGCCGATGAACTTAAAGTTGCCGAGCAACTTGAAGTTGAACACTACACTTATGCCACTGACCTCGACATTGCCAAAGTGATCAGCGTGTCGCCGGCCGCCGATGTATGCGACGTGGTACCCGCACAAATGACCTACGAAGACCACCAGGGCCAGCGCCACATACTCGAATACCGCATCATGGGCAACGGCTGCTCCAATGGCTAAAACCCGGCCCGACAGCAACACCCGCGCCAGGCCCTCGTTTAACGGGGGCTTTTTTTATATATACCCATGACGATGGTTCAAACAATCAAGAGGGGGCTGAGGTGATCGAGGTCAATCTTGATATTGACGATTAGAAAACCACACACGCGCTATTATCGCTCCCCTGACTTCTTAACCCCCCCCCAATAACACCCTTGAACACGCCTGTGTTATGACCGTCTTAAACTTGAGTGACGCCGGGCGTTTATCAACATCATGGATACTGAGTTTCCCGTTATCGAGACAAGCACTTCGACGCTGTAACGCCCCTTGAAATCCCGCCCACTCATGTATCTTTAAGGCGCTTCCGACAACGAGAAAGCCTTGTGCCTTTCGTGGAAAAGCCGAGCAAGGACAACCGCCAGAGACCTGTTCACCCCCCCCCTTTCATCAAATCTTCGAAGTCGAGATTGCCAGCGTGTTTTCCGGTAATCCACGAAGTGCTGTTATGGGGCGGGCTGTCTGTACCGCGTCCGCGGTGACACCCACCGAGTACATAAGGCTTGCTTCAACCTTCCCGCTGGTCGAAGCTTGCTGTCTTTAGGCTCGCCTGTTTCTGGATATTGCATGACCCAGCCTCGCCGCTATCTGGTTCTAAGTCTTCTGTCTGCGCTGGTCGCGGCTGGCCTGTGGTATGGGATGCGGCCGGACCCTTCAGCCACCTCCCCGACCGTCAGCCACAACTATGCCCAGGCCCTGGAGCTCGCGCACAACGGCCAGCCAGGGGCTGCCCGCGTGCTGTATCAGCAACTGGCACGCACTGATCTTTCCGACATTCGCCGGGCCGGCCTGCATGCAGAGCTGCCCAATTATCCGAGCCCGCAGGCGCTGAAACTGGCGGATGCCGATTTACTGCACCCCTCGCCGCTGGTGCGCGAAGCCGCCATTCAGAGCATTGTCGGCCTGGTGCCCAACGCTCAGCGCACGCTGCTGCTTGGGCCATTGCTCGATGATGCCGAACAACGCGTACGCTTTGCCGCCGCCAACGCCTTGCTAGGGCTTTCCCCTGATGAACAAGGGCTTTATTTCGCCCCCTTGCAGCAAGTGATCGATGAGTACGAGCGCGCGCTGATCACCCAGCCGGACAACCCTCAGGCACAAGGTCAGCTCGCTCGCTTGTATCTGCATGAAGGTCAGCTGGACAAAGCCCAGGACGCCCTGGAGAAGGTCACAGCCCTGGAACCGGATAACCTCAAGGCGGTGGTGGCTCAGGTCGAACTGCTGGAAAAACGCGGCCAGCCCGAGCAGGCGCGCCAGTTGCTGGCCAGGCAATTGGAGAAGCATCCGGACTCGGCTTATCTACAGCATGCACTCGGTCTCTGGCTGCTTAACCATGACCAGACAGAATATGCATTGCTGGGGTTGGCCAAAGCCGTCGAGCTGGAACCCGATAACAGTGACTATCGCTACAAACTGGCGGTCGCGCTGCATGACCTCGAACAACTGGAAGCTGCTCAGCGCCAACTGGAAGAGCTGCTGCTGCGTCAGCCTGCCAATCGCAAGGCGCGGGTGTTGTTGATCAACTACTGGAAACAAGCCGGGCAGTTGCAAAATGTTCAGGTGTTGCTGGCGCAACTGGAACAACAGAATCCGGATGACCCTGCCTTGCAACAAGGGCTTTAGCCAACCTTTAACACTCAAATAAATACATAAAAAAAGATTTGCACAGCCATTTGAATATTTTTTAACCCCGGTTGAACCGCTGTCGGGCCCCACGGTCAAGACCTATAACCACGTGTGCGTGGCTTCAGGTTATAAACCCGTGACAAAAGGCGGTAGATTCTGTGATTGCATGTGGCCCTATCGAAGAGCGCGCGCTGGTGTTTGCGCCTCCCGGCCCGGACAGTGCCGTTCATCTGCAATGGCTCGAAGCGGACGGCGAGAGCAGCCATTGCCTGACGGCCATGGAGCCTTTGCTCCACGAACTCGACATTGGCGCGGGTGTGCTGGTCATCGCCGTGATGCCGGCTCAGGCCTCGGTGCTTGAACCGCTGCTCACCTTCCTCAAACAGCAGCCTGCCTGGTCAGATTTGCCTGTCATCGTACTCGCCCCGCAACAAGGCCTGAGTCCCGCTCAAGCCGTGGCCTTAAGTGAGCAATTGGGGAATCTGACCATCATTGAGGCGCCGTGGTCCCGAACTACCTTCAGCAGTCTGGTGCAGAGCGCAGTGCGCGCTCGTCGCAGGCAATATGCCGCCAGAGACAGTTGCATGGCATTCACCGATCAGAGAAAAAGGCTTAAGAACATACTGCAAGACATTGATGAAAAAGAAAAAACACTACTGAGCATCAATGAAAACCTGCTGCACTCGAATCTCGAAGCGGTCGGTCAACTGACAGGAGGCATTGCCCACGATTTCAACAATATGCTGGCAGGCATCATCGGCAGCCTTGAGTTGTTACGCAGGCGCTTGGCGCGGGGAAAAACCGATGACCTCGACAAATTGATCGATCTGGGTATTTCCTCGGCCAACCGGGCCGCAGGCTTGACCCATCGCCTCCTGGCATTTTCACGGCGCCAGCCGCTGGACTCAAAGCCCGTCGCCATGCATGACTGGCTCCAGGCGATGCGTGCCCCCCTGCAGGATCACCTGGCAGCCAATATCGAGCTGTGCCTGGGAAACTCCGAGCAGCTGTGGACGGCTGACATTGATCCGGTGCAACTTGAAAATTCGCTGTTGCACCTGGTATCGAACGCATGCGATGCGATGCCTCACGGAGGGCAGCTGAGCATCAAGGCGTGCAATCAACACCTGGCCCCTGCCTTTTGCGAGAGCAGCGCGCACCTCATCCCCGGCGATTACATTGTGCTGAACGTGTCTGACAATGGTCACGGGATGCCACCGAATGTCCTCAAGCGCGCTTTTGACCCCTTTTTCACCACAAAAGCCATCGGTCAGGGCACCGGGCTGGGGCTGTCCATGATTTACGGATTCTGCAAGCAATCGCGTGGCCATGTCAGCATCGAAAGCCAGGAGTCGCTGGGGACTACGGTCATGCTGTACCTGCCCCGGCTCAAGAGCGCCGCGCAACACACCGCGGCGGACAGTCCGCTGCCAGCACCGCCTGCCCGCGGCGCCGAAAAAACAGTGCTGCTGGTAGAAGACGATACCGCCGTGCGGGAAGTGGTGACGCAAGAGCTGTGCGATCAGGGATTCAAGGTGCTCAGCGCCATGGATGCCGACAGCGCACTGCCCGTGATCGAGTCCGCTCAGCCGATTGACCTGATGATCAGCGATGTCGGCCTGCCCGGAATCAATGGCCGACAGCTGGCAGAGATCAGCCGCCAGGTTCGGCCGGAGCTGACCATCCTGTTCATCACTGGCTACGCCCGGCAAGCGACTGTGCACGGTGGGTTCCTGGCGCCCGGCATGCAATTGCTGAGCAAGCCGTTCACCCTCGAACGGCTAACGGCCAAGGTGAACGAAATGCTCCCCCGGCAGTGACCTCAGGCCAGTAGCTTGCGGATCTTCGCCTGCAGGGTATCGAGGTCGAAAGGCTTGGCCAAAATAGGCGCGGTGAGGGTAATCGGACTACCCGTGTCGCGAATCTCTGCCGGGTAGCCACTGATAAAGATCACCTTCAGGTCCGGCCGCAACTTCAGTGCGGGTTCGGCGATCTGTACCCCGGAAATGCCACCGGGCAAACGAAAATCGGTGATCATCAAGTCCAGATGCGGCTTGCTCGCCAGAATCTCGAACGCCTGCTCACCGTTTTCGGCCTGGAGAACACGGTAGCCCTCACCTGCCAGATACGCGCTCAATACCATCAGGATCGAGGCATCGTCTTCGACAATCAGAACAACATCTTGTGCATCTTCACTCATGGGAAAACCTTAATCGGTATCATTGCTGCCCATACGACCGTGGCCGTGGTCATTGGTTGCGCTCGCTTGCACCCGGGGCAGGCGAACCTTGAACAAGGCCCCCTCGCCCAGGGCGCTCTGCACAGAGATCGTGCCGCTGTGAGCGGCAATGATCTGCTCGGAGATAAACAGCCCCAGCCCTAGCCCGGCAGTCACATGACTGGCCGAAACCCGCTCGAACTGCTGAAAGACCCGCTGCTGGTTCTCTTCGCTGATGCCGATACCCTGGTCGCGCACATCGATCACCGCGCAATCACCCTCGGTATACACCGACACCTCGATTGGCTTGTTCGCACCATAACGCAAGGCGTTGGTCAGCAGGTTCGACACCACCTGCTCAATGCGAAATTCGTCCCAGCGCCCGATCACCGGCTGTTCGGCCGTGAAGTTGACGCTGGAGTGCGCCGCACTGATCTGCGGGGCAAAGCTTTCCAGCAAATGACCGACTGCACGCGACAAGTCAAACTCGACCGGGCGGATCGACAGTTTACCGGTACGAATGCGCGACACGTCGAGCATGTCTTCGATCAAGCGGATCAGGCTCTGGATCTGGCGTTCGTCGCGATCGACCATCGCCTGCATCTTGTCCAGGGTAAACGCAGCCGCATTGTCCCGCGCCAGATGCATCTTGCGCAGTTGCGTTTCCAGGATCAACCCATTGAGCGGGGTGCGGACCTCATGGGAGACAATCGACATGAAGTCATCGCGCATGCGGATGGCATGCTCGAGTTCGCCCTGGGTTACCTGCAATTGCGCGAGCAGGGTTTCCTGCTCACGGCGGCTTTGTTCCAGAGCTTCGAGTTGTTGCTTCAAAGCCTTGCTCTGCCGATAAAGGTCGACGAACACATTGACCTTGCTCTTGACCGCATGGATATCCAGCGGCTTGTGCAAAAAGTCGACGGCGCCGGTTTCATAGCCCTTGAAGGCATAGTTCATCTCACGCCCGGCAGCGCTGACAAAAACAATCGGGATGTTTTTGGTTTTTTCCGTGCCGCGCATCAGTTCGGCCAGCTCAAAGCCATTCATCCCTGGCATTTGTACGTCAAGAATGGCGATCGCGAACTCGTGTTGCAGCAGCAATGACAAAGCCTCGTCCGCGGACAACGCCTTGTAGACCGCCCGATCCTCGCGCTTGATCAACGCTTCGAGCGCCAGCAGGTTCTCCGGCAGATCATCAACGATCAATAGCTTGGCTTGAATATCACTTAGTAGCATTCGATTCGTTCCAGCTCGACTAGCAGACGGCCGATGCCGTGCAATGGAAGGATGTAATCCGGCTTGATACGCGCCAGTGCCGCATTCGGCATGGTGGAAGCCAGTGCTTCGTCAGGGTCCTGGACGATCGTCAGGCCGCCTTGCTGGCTGACCATTTCCAACCCTTGAGCCCCATCCTGATTGGCCCCCGTCAGTAAAATTGCGACCAGGGCATGTTGGTATACATCAGCGGCAGACTCGAACAGGTAATCAATCGAGGGGCGCGAGTAATGCACGCGCTCCTCACGGCTTAACGAAAAACTGCGGTCCCGCTCCACCGATACATGATAGCCGGGTGCTGCGAAATACAAGGTGCCCGGCACGATCGACTCCTTGTCGTCTACCTCTTTGACCGGAAGGCAGACCCGCCGGGAAAAGACCTCGGCCAATTGACTGCGGCGCTCATCCGGAACGTGCAAGACCACGATGATCGGCAGCCTGAAGCCCGTCTTCAATCCGGAAAATATGCTCAGCAGCGCCTCAACGCCCCCCGCAGAAGCGCCAACAACAATGGCCTGCACTGGACGCAGGCTCGCGGTATCTGCCTTCATAATTTGCGGTAGATCCGTTCATGTTTGAGTAAGGGCGTGAACTGCTTGCTGTAGTCCGAGAAATCCAGGGTTTCCTTACTGCCCAGCATCAGGAAACCGCGGTGGCACAGCGACTCGTGAAACAAGCCAAAGGCTCTGTTTTGTAAGTTTTTATTGAAGTAAATCAATACGTTACGACATGAAATTAAATGAGTTTCTGAGAATACGCTGTCCGTCGCCAGGCTGTGATCGGCAAAGGTCACGTTCTCGCACAGGGACTTGTCAAAAATCGCGTAATCGTAGGCCGCTGTGTAGTAATCCGAGAAAGCGCGTTGCCCGCCTGATTTCTGGTAATTGAGGGTATAGGCCCGGATATTCTCCATCGAGAAAATGCCTTGCTTGGCTTTTTCCAGTGAGCGCGGGTTGATATCCGTGGCGTAGATGATGGTGCGATCCAGCAAGCCCTCTTCGCGCAGCAAGATAGCCATCGAATAGACCTCCTCGCCGGTGCTGCAGCCCGCGATCCAGATCTTGAGCGACGGATAGGTCTTGAGAAACGGCACCACCTCCTGGCGGATCGCCAGAAAGTGCTCAGGATCACGAAACATCTCACTGACCGGAATCGTCAGGTACTGCAGCAGCTGCATGAAGGCTGTCGGGTCATGCAGCACCCGCGCCTGGAGGGCGGAGATGGTGCTGCACTCGAACTGGCGCATGGCATGGTGTACCCGGCGCTTCACCGACGCGCCGGAGTAGTCACGAAAGTCGTAGCTGTATTTGAGGTAAATCGCCTCGATCAACAACCGCAACTCGATGTCTGTGCTTCGTTGCACTTATATACGTTCCATTTTCGGTAGCCACACCCGGATCAACGAAAACAACCGATCCAGATCAATGGGTTTTGCCAGGTAATCGTTAGTGCCTGCCTGCAGGCACCGCTCCTGATCGTCCTTCATGGCCTTGGCCGTAACCGCAATGATCGGCAGCTTGCGCCAGCGCGGATTCTTGCGGATTTCAATGGTGGCTTCATAGCCATCCATTTCCGGCATCATCACGTCCATCAGCACCAGATCGATGTCCTCGACCTCGTTCAGCCGTTCAATGGCCTCACGGCCGTTGCGTCCGATCACGACAATCGCGCCTTTTTGCTCAAGGGCGCTGGTGAGGGCGAAGATATTGCGCACGTCGTCGTCCACCAACAGGATCTTGCGCCCTTCAAACACCTTGTCGCGGCTGCGGGCGGTCTTGAGCATCGTTTGCCGTTCATGGGACAGCTGAGATTCGACTTTGTGCAGAAATAATGTCACTTCATCCAGCAAACGCTCAGGCGAGCGGGCGCCCTTGATAATGATCGAGCGCGAGTACTTGCGCAGCTCGGCCTCTTCATCGCGGGTCAGGTTGCGCCCGGTGTAGACGATCACCGGCGGGAACGAACAGATGTCCTCGGTGGACATGCGCTTGAGCAGGTCATTGCCCAGCATGTCGGGCAACTTGAGGTCGATGATCATGCAGTCGTAAATATTCGTGCGCAGCAGTTCGAGTGCCTCATGGGCAAAGCCCACGGCGGTAATCTCGATGTCTTCATCGCCGATCAGGCGCGCAATGCTGTCGCGCTGCAGGTCATCATCCTCGACCAGCAACACGCGCTTGACCTTCTGCGCAAGCTTGGCCTCGAGGCGGGCGAACACGGTTTTCAATTCTTCACGGGATGTCGGTTTGATTGCGTAACCGATGGCTCCCATGTGCATTGCGGCTTCGATGCGGTCTTCCACCGAGATCACGTGCACCGGGATGTGCCGGGTGGGCGCCAGAGCCTTGAGCCGCTGCAACACGGTCAGGCCGGAGTGATCCGGCAGGCGCATGTCGAGCAGAATGGCATCGGGCAGGAATTGCGCCGCGAGGTTGAAACCTTCGTCCGCCCCATGGGCCACCAGGCAGTGATAACCCAGCTCATGCGCCAGATCGAAGAGGATGTGCGCAAAGTTGGGCTCATCTTCGATCACCAGAATGCAACGCGTGGCGAACGGGGCCTTTTCCCGGTCATCCATGAATCGCGGGATCTCGACCACCGGCACGGCTATCGGCGCCGGCACGGGCCTTGGCATCACCGGAGCCACCCGCACCGGCGCACTCAGCACAATCAGTGGCTGTTGGTCATCGTGCTCAACGAACTGTTCAGGCAACACCAGAGTAAAGGTACTGCCCTGCCCCGGTTCGCTGACAACGCTGATGGACCCACCGAGCAAGCTCGCCAGATCGCGGGAAATCGACAACCCCAGGCCAGTGCCGCCATAGCGCCGGTTGGTAGTGCCATCCGCCTGACGGAAGGCCTCGAAGATACTTTCCTGCTGCTCCGGGGCAATGCCGATACCCGAGTCGCGCACGGCAAAGACAATGCCGTGGCCCGGCTGGCCCGCTACGGTCAGGCTGACCTGACCTTTCTCGGTGAACTTGATCGCATTCGACAGCAGGTTTTTCAGGATCTGCTCCAGTCGCTGGCTGTCGGTATAAATCATCGCCGGCGTGCCGGGCTGCAGCTCAACCTGGAAGTTCAGGGATTTGTCCGCGGCCAGCGGCTCGAACATACCGCGCAGACCTTCCACCACCCGCGCCACACCGGTATTTTCGGGGCGGACTTCGAGCTTGCCGGCTTCCACTTTGGAAATATCCAGGATGTCGTTGATCAGGTTGAGCAAGTCATTACCGGCGGAGTAGATCGATTCGGAAAACTTGACCTGCTCGGGCGAAAGGTTGCCCTGAGGGTTTTCCGACAGGAGTTTGGCCAGAATCAATGAGCTATTGAGCGGTGTCCTCAGCTCATGAGACATGTTGGCCAGGAATTCGGACTTGTACTTGCTGGAGCGCAGCAACTCGTCGGCCCGCTCCTCGAGCTGGATCTGGGCCCGATTCAGTTCATTGTTCTTCTGGTCCATCGCATCACGCTGACCGGCCAGCGCCAGGGCCTGGTCTGCCAGTTGCTCGTTGGTCTGTTCCAGCTCTGCCTGCTGGGTTTCGAGGTGGGTCTGCGACTCCTTGAGGATACGCGACTGCTCTTCCAGCTCTTCATTGGCGGTCTTGAGCTCTTCCTGCTGCACTTGCAGTTCTTCATTCAACTGCTGGGTCTCGGCCAGCACTTCCTGCAGACGCTGGCGATAGCGCGCGGCTTCGATGGACATGCCGATGTTGTCGGCAATCAACTCGAACAGCTCGATATCGCGCTGAGCCAGTGGCCGCAGGAAGCCCAGCTCAACGACCCCGTTGACCCGGTCATCGTCACTGGTCGGCACAACAATCACGCTACCCGGCGTGCCTTCGCCCAGCCCTGAACTGACCTTGAAATAATCCGCGGGGACATTGTCCAGACGGATCAGTTGATCCTGCTGCGCGGCCTGACCGACCAGGCCTTCATCGTTGTGGATCAATTGGTCCCGGGCTTCCTGCTCCCGGGAAAAACCATAGCTGGCCACACGCTTCAGACCGCCATGGTCTTCACGCACATACACGGCGCCGACCACCGAGCCCAGGTATTGGGCGCAGAACTGCAAAATGTTGCGCCCCAACATGTTGAGGGTCAGGCGCCCCAGCACCTGTTCGGCCAGCTCGGTTTGCCCGTTACGCAGCCAGCCCTGATGCTCCAGGCGTTCGGCCGTTTGCAGTTGCGACGCCAACGTCGCACTGTAACTGTTTGACAGGTCAAGCAAATCACGGCGGCCAATGTAGGCGAGAAGACCACTGACACCCAGGACAAAGAGCAAATACAGGCCGATGCTGATAAACGTCGTGCGGCTCACGTCCGTGCTGCGCGCTACGCGCAACTGTTGTTCCATCTCAATGAAGCTGTCGAACTCCTTACGCACCTGATCACTCAGTTGCTTGCCCCGCCCGGCCTGCACGGCAGCGCTGTAGTTGCCGTGATTACGGCGCATATCAATCATCGACTGGGCGTATTCACTCCAGTCGGCCTGCAAGGCTTCCAGGCGCTTGAGGCGATCGACCTGCTGCGGGTTGTCACTGACCATGTCTTGCAGAGTCAGCAGTTGAGCCTTGATTTGCGGTTTTGCCACTTCATACGGGTCAAGGAAATGCTCATCACCGGTAATCAGATAACCGCGCATGCCGGTTTCCAGATCGACTGTCAGTCTGACGGCCTCATTGGCATTGCTGATCACCCGGTCGGTGTGCTCGAGCCACTGAATCACGGTCAACAAGTAGCTGATCATCGCCACAAACAGCACGGCGCTAAGCACGCCCACACCCAAGGGCAAACCGACGTTGCGACTCAGGAGTTTGCGAAAGCTTTTCTCATCAACTGCTGCAGGTGATTTCATTTTTTCTGGCCCGTGGACAGTCATAAAAAACCGCAAGTTTGCCGGATAACCCCCGGCATAAGCTATTTTCTTACGCGAAATCGCTAAATTTCTTACATAAATCTGCCTACACCTATCGCTAAGCGCTATTCTGGCAGAACTTGTACAGCGGCAACTTTTGTACAGGCGCGGATACGTGTCCGGGCGGCTTCCTGGCGCTGCCTGCCAGCACTCACTGGCCCCCTTCACCCGCGCTCAATATTTTCTTGGGGTAACCACTATGCCTGCAACACCCTCCACCATCCTGGTGGTCGAAGACGACGACATCGTGCGCATGCTGATTGTCGACGTATTGGAAGAGCTGGAGTTCAGCGTGCTTGAAGCTGACGGCAGCGCGCGGGCGATTGAATTGCTGGAAGACACGCATCAGCACATCGACTTGCTGATGACCGATGTAGGGCTGCCCGGCATGGACGGCCAGGCACTGGCGCAAAAAGCCCGTGAGCTGCGCCACAGCTTGCCCATCCTGTTTGCCAGTGGCTACGCAGACAGCGTTGAAGTCACCGACGGCATGGCAATGATTGGCAAACCGTTCTCGATTGATCAACTGAGGGACAAGGTCAAAAGCATGCTTGAGCGTTGACTCAAGCGTTCGCCGAACGCCGCGAATTGACGGTTGCTCGCTGCTGTGCTTTTCTACACATCTTGTATCAGGTGCCCTTCACTGGGTGAAACGGGAAACCGGTGCGTCAGGCGTTAATCGCCCTGGCAAGTCCGGCGCTGCCCCCGCAACGGTAAGCGAGAGAAACATCTAATCCACTGTGCTCAGGCATGGGAAGGTGATGTTGCAGGCTCAGATGGCATGAGCCCCTCGCAAGCCCGGAGACCGGCCTGGTCACGTTGAATAACAAACCCGCGGTGGGCGGGCGCTGTTGAACCCTGCGAGCTTCGTTCGCGGGTTTGTTGCGCTCTGATGCCCGCTGCCTGACCCGAGGCCAGCGCCATGTCCATCAGCACCCGCCACACGCACTCAGCCACAGCCGCCACGTCCACCCGCAGCCAGCGCCTTGCCGTCGCCATCGGTGCCACGGTGCTGGGAGCTTTCCTCGTCTATTTTGCAGGCTTCTCGCATATCGAGGCCGTTCACAATGCAGCGCATGACACCCGTCACAGCGCGGCCTTTCCGTGCCATTGAGACTGCCTGCCATGATCAAGCGTATTGCTCAAACCGCCGGGTTCACCGGCTTGCTGGCCGCGTTGTTGCTGACGGTGCTGCAAAGCCTGTGGGTCTCCCCGCTGATTCTCCAGGCAGAAACCTACGAAACACCGGCTGCCAGCGCAGTACATGAACATGCAAACAGCAGCGTAGCCGGCCATGCCCACGACGCTGAAGCCTGGGAACCGGAAGATGGCTGGCAGCGCGTGCTGTCGACCACAGGTGGCAATCTGGTGGTTGCGGTGGGTTTTGCCCTGATGCTCGCCGGTCTGTACACCTTGCGCAGCCCCACCCGTACCGCCCAGGGTTTGCTCTGGGGTCTGGCCGGTTATGCCACGTTCTGCCTGGCGCCAACCCTGGGCCTGCCACCCGAGTTGCCAGGCACGGCGGCGGCTGACTTGCTGCAACGGCAGATCTGGTGGATCACTACGGCCGCCTCGACCGCTGTCGGCATTGCACTGCTGGCCTTTGGCAAACATTGGGCGTTGAAGCTACTGGCGGTGGCCATCGTGCTGGTACCCCACGTCTTTGGCGCGCCTCAACCGCTGGTGCATTCCAGTCTGGCCCCGCAGGAACTGGAGTCGCAGTTCAAGATCGCCTCGCAATTGACCAACCTGGCGTTCTGGCTGGCCCTGGGTGTTATCAGCACCTGGTTGTTCCGGCGTAATCCGCAGGATCAGTACCCGGCATGATGCGGCCCGCCTCGGCGCCCGTCCTGGTGATGGGCCTGGGCTGCCGCCAGGGCTGCAGTGCTGATGATTTATGGGCATTGATCGAAGCGTCACTCAGGGAGGCCGGGATCGCCCTGAGCGCGATCTGCGGCCTGGCCAGTATCGAACACAAACGCGCAGAACCGGGGCTGATCGAGTTGGGGGCACGGCTGGCCTTGCCATTGACCGTGTTCAGTGCCGAGCGGCTAGCGCCTTATGCACCACAGCTCAGCCAGCG
Organism: Pseudomonas sp. D1HM; assembly: GCF_019266105.1. Taxonomy (NCBI): domain Bacteria; kingdom Pseudomonadati; phylum Pseudomonadota; class Gammaproteobacteria; order Pseudomonadales; family Pseudomonadaceae; genus Pseudomonas; species Pseudomonas sp. D1HM. The sequence goes on from NZ_LRMN01000006.1 coordinate 458,055, forward strand.
CTCGGCCGTTGCATTCGAACAAACCGGTTGCTTTGGCGTTGCGGAAAGTTCAGCACTGGCCCTGGCCGGGCAACTGGCTGGCACCCCGGCACGCCTGTTGATCACCCGCAAGCATTCGCCAGTGGCAACCTTTGCATTGGCCTGCGCCGGGTAAAAACCGCGATAATCCCCTGCCTCACTATGAGCGTTGTTCAAGAACAGCTCTATCTCGACCTTTTCCAGAGACTGCCATGACTGTTTATTTCATCGGTGCCGGGCCCGGCGATCCAGAGCTGATTACCGTCAAGGGCCAGCGCCTTATCCGCAGCTGCCCAGTGATCATTTACGCGGGCTCGCTGGTGCCGGCCGCAGTACTTGAAGGCCATCAGGCTGAACAGGTGATCAATAGCGCCGAGTTGCACCTTGAGCAAATCATCGCCCTGATCCAGGCCGCAGACGCCAAGGGCCAGGATGTAGCCCGGGTACACTCCGGCGATCCTTCGCTGTATGGCGCGATTGGCGAACAGATTCGCTGCCTGCGTGAGCTGGGCATCGCCTTCGAGATCATTCCCGGGGTCACCGCCACCGCCGCCTGCGCCGCGATACTCGGCGCAGAATTGACCCTTCCGGATATCTCGCAGACCGTAATCCTGACCCGCTACGCGGAAAAAACCGTGATGCCGGCTGGCGAAGAACTGGCCAGCCTGGCACAGCACAAGGCAACCATGGCGATTCATCTGGGGGTGAAGAACCTTGAGGCGATCGTCGCCGAACTGACGCCGCATTACGGCAGCGACTGCCCGATTGCCGTCATCCACCGTGCCAGCTGGCCCGATCAGGACTGGGTACAAGGCACCCTGGAAGACATTTTGGGGAAGGTCCAAGCCAAGGGTTTCAAGCGTACAGCGCTGATTCTGGTGGGCCGGGTTCTGGCCAACGACAGCTTCTCGGCTTCTTCACTGTACCGCGCAGGCCATGCGCATTTGTACCGGCCCTGAATCACCCCGCACGACACAGCCGCCCTGTTTCGCGGGCATAAAAAAACGGTGCTCACGGGGCACCGTTTTTTCATCTGCCTTGCAGCGAACACCCTGTTACCGATGACTCAGTAGTAGGCGTTTTCTTTCTGCGAGTGGTCGGTCACATCACGTACACCCTTGAGCTCCGGGACTCGCTCAAGCAGGGTTCGCTCGATGCCTTCACGCAGGGTCACGTCCGCCTGGCCGCAGCCCTGGCAACCGCCACCGAACTTGAGCACCGCGATACCGTCTTCAACCACTTCGATCAGGCTGACCTGACCGCCATGACTGGCCAGGCCCGGGTTGATCTCGGTTTGCAGGTAGTAGTTGATGCGTTCGTTAATCGGGCTGTCGGCATTGACCATCGGCACTTTGGCGTTTGGCGCCTTGATGGTCAGCTGGCCACCCATGCGATCAGTGGCGTAATCCACCACGGCATCGTCCAGGAACGGTTCGCTGAACGAATCGATCCAGGCGGTAAAGGTTTTCAGGCCAATGGCCGTATCTTCAGGTTTGACTTCAGCCGGCTTGCAGTAAGCAATACAGGTTTCAGCGTACTGGGTGCCGGGCTGGGTGATAAAGACGCGGATGCCGATGCCCGGGGTGTTCTGCTTGGACAGCAGATCAGCCAGGTAATCGTGGGCGGCGTCGGTAATCGTTATGGCGCTCATGGAATCTCCTCGCAGACATGGGGCGCAGTTTACGCCAATCGGCGCGCCTGACAAAGTCCTAGTATTTTTGTCAGGAAAGCAGCACCCCAGGTATTCAAAATAACCGGACCTTTACAGGTTCTCGTAGCGGTTCATGTCCAGCACGCCCGCCTCGACCGGATCCGTTTCATTAATGTACTCGCCAATATCATGGAAGTACTGCCAGAACTGCGGATGGCTGCGGCGAATGCCCCAGCGTTCAACGATGGCGTCGAAGCTTGCCTGATCACGGGATGCCTCCATCGCCTCAACGAACGCTTCAACCTCTGACGCCGGAATGTTGAACATGAAGTTCGGGTAACTGCTGAGCACGCCCGGATACAGGGTCAAGGTGTCCAGCCCGGGTTGCAGTCGGTACTCCTCGCCCATCATGAAGGCCACGTTGGTGTGCGCCCGATTGCGCAGCGCGCTGTAGAACACCCGTTTGCCATTGGCCCCTTCGATCCTCAACATGCTGGCTTCAGGCATGCGGTTGATCACTGCCAGCCCGGCCGCAGGCCGTGATGCCAGACGGCTCAGGGCCTGCTCGGCGTACTGGAACGCCTGATCAATGCCCGAGCGAGAACAATACGCGCCCGTGCAACGGTTGATCGGATCGGGACGCGCATTCAAGGTGCCGGTACGCTCGATCAGCTTGAGCGCAAAGTCACGCTTGGGATCGGCTGGATCGAGCTTGATTCCGGTCGGGGTATCGGCATCGATTTTCTGGTAGTCCATCCACATTTTCAGCTTGCCGCTGTTCTGGTACCAGTCACCCAGAATCCCGGCTCTCTGCCCGGCAGGCATCAGGCGCAAAAAGTTGACCTCGGCACCGTTGCGGATCAAGTCAAAGTACAAGCGGGTCTGGGCCTGATGGGCAACGTTGCCGTACACATCGAAATTGACCGCCAACTGGTAATAGGTCCGCTCCAGCAACGGGTAATCGAACAGCCACAGGGTCTTCGGTACATCACCGATCAGGCCCTTGCTGACGCTGGCACTGTCGAAGTGACGGAAGATCGTCAACAAGGCGTTGTCGTTGCCCGCCCACAGCGTTGACCAGCCGGGTGGCGGCATGTCGGCATAGGCGTCCTGCCGCAACTGTTCGTAGTCATTGCGCTTGTCGCGGTAGTTGTGCCACAGGGAAATGATGCTGCCCACATCGTCGATCTGCCCGGGCATTGCCAACAATGGCGTGGCTTCGCCGCGGTAAGCCGCATCGGTCACGTAACGGTCGTGCGCCGGTTCCTGGAATACGGCCCAGAAGTTATCGCGAATCACGTCAGTAGCAATCTGCCCGCGGCAGACGGGGCCGCGAATAAAGGTGCGCACGAAGTATTCGGCGTTGTCGAGCATGAACTGATAACGCGCCACTGCCGGAATGGCTTCGAACGTCTCGAACGGATTGGCCCGGCTACGCGGGCCATAACCCGGCAACCGCGTGGCATGCCAGTCACCGCTGTAAAACAATTGTTTGACCCGTGCCAGCTTGCGCGCGCCCATCGGATAGGTGATGTGGGTTTTATGCACGATCACGCCTTGCACCGGCATCATCCGGTAGTAAAAGCTGGTGCCCGGGTCATCGTTCGGACGCCGGGTTGCGATCAGGTCGATGGGCTGCCCGCTGGGCGTGCGCGAACGCACCCACTGAAAGAAATGCCCCGGCACGCCATTGTCGAAATAGGCGTGAGCCAGGAACAGGTGCTCATACAACCAGCGGCCGACAAGCGCCTCCGTGGAGCCCGGGCGGTTGAGCAGCTCTTCCCATTGTGCAATCTGCGCCGCTTCGACAGGGCTGGGCTTGATTGCGTTTTGATCCACCGGCGCGCCTTGTGCCAACCAGGTTTGCACCGTCAGGTATTGCTCGTCGGTCAGCCCGGTGACCGCCAGCGGCATGCCTTCCTTGGGGTGGCGCTGGGCGTAGGCGTTGAACTCGCCAGGGGCCGGGCAGGAATTCTCACGGTTCAGCCCCAGCACAATCTCCTCCGGCAGTTTGGCGTTGGGGGTCAGCGGTGCGCTGTGCCCCAGCTCCAGCATCCGCGCCATCAAGGCCGCCTGACCGCCCTGGGCATCGAGCACCGAATAAAACCCTTTGCGCTGCCATGCCTGTGGGCCGCTGGCATCGTAGAAGATCCGCGTCGGTTGCACCGCCGTAGTGCGGTCACCCTTGTAGACAGGCACCTTACTGGCACCGCGGGTTGCACCCTCGGCGCTACCGAGATTGAGCTGGCAAGCCGCATCGTTGCACGCATGGCAGGCCACACACTTTTCAGTGAGGATTGGCTGGATGTCCCGCGTGTAAGAGATCGCGGAACTGACCAGCGGGGTTTGGCCCTGCGCTGTACTGCACACCACCAGCGTCACGGCGCTGGCGAGGAGGCGAAAAAACATGTGCCATTGTCCTGATATTAAATATGTCGCAATTCTACCCATGGAACGACTGCCGCAACGTGAATGGAATTCATGTAAAACGACAAACGATCAAATCCCACGCAGGTTTGTTATGATTTGGCATCTTTTGCATGGCTCTAACAGGTAGTCCTATGTCTGACCGCAGCGCTCGTCTCCAAGCACTTCAGCACGCCCTCAAAGAGCGCATTCTGATTCTCGATGGCGGCATGGGCACTATGATCCAAAGCTACCGTCTAGAGGAACACGACTATCGTGGCACACGCTTTGCCGACTGGCCGAGCGATGTCAAAGGCAACAACGACCTTTTGATCCTCAGCCGCCCCGATGTCATCGGCGCCATTGAGAAGGCGTACCTGGATGCCGGTGCCGACATTCTCGAAACCAACACCTTCAACGCCACCCAGGTTTCCCAGGCCGACTACGGCATGCAGTCGCTTGCCTACGAACTCAACGTAGAAGGCGCACGCCTGGCCCGCAAGGTGGCCGACGCCAAAACCCTGGAAACCCCGGACAAGCCGCGTTTTGTCGCCGGTGTGCTCGGCCCGACCAGCCGAACCTGCTCGTTGTCGCCGGATGTGAACAACCCGGGCTATCGCAACGTCACGTTCGATGAACTGGTGGACAACTACACCGAAGCCACCAAAGGCCTCATCGAAGGCGGCGCCGACCTGATCCTGATCGAAACCATTTTCGATACGCTTAACGCCAAGGCCGCCATTTTCGCGGTGCAGGGCGTATTTGAAGCGCTGGGTGTCGAGTTGCCGATCATGATCTCCGGCACCATTACCGATGCTTCCGGCCGCACACTGTCGGGCCAGACCACCGAAGCCTTCTGGAACTCCATCGCCCACGCCAAGCCGATCTCGGTCGGCCTGAACTGCGCCCTCGGTGCCCGGGAGTTGCGTCCCTACCTCGAAGAACTGTCGAACAAGGCCAGCACCTACGTGTCGGCTCACCCCAACGCGGGCCTGCCGAACGAGTTTGGCGAATACGACGAACTGCCTGCCGAAACCGCCAAGGTCATTGAAGAGTTCGCCCAAAGCGGCTTCCTCAATATCGTTGGTGGCTGCTGCGGCACCACGCCAGGCCACATCGAGGCCATTGCCAAGGCCGTGGCCGGTTATGCGCCGCGCCAGATCCCGGATATCCCCAAGGCCTGCCGTCTTTCAGGCCTGGAACCATTCACCATCGATCGATCGTCTCTGTTCGTTAACGTCGGTGAACGTACCAACATCACCGGCTCGGCGCGTTTTGCCCGCCTGATCCGTGAGGACAACTACACCGAAGCCCTTGAAGTCGCGTTGCAACAGGTTGAAGCCGGTGCGCAAATCATCGACATCAACATGGACGAGGGCATGCTCGACTCGAAGAAGGCCATGGTCACCTTCCTCAACCTGATTGCCGGCGAACCGGACATCTCCCGGGTGCCGATCATGATCGACTCCTCCAAGTGGGAAGTGATCGAAGCCGGCCTCAAGTGCATCCAGGGCAAGGGCATCGTCAACTCGATCAGCATGAAAGAAGGCGTCGAGCAGTTCATCTATCACGCCAAACTGTGCAAGCGCTATGGCGCTGCGGTGGTGGTGATGGCCTTCGACGAAGCCGGCCAGGCCGACACCGAAGCGCGTAAAAAAGAAATCTGCAAACGCTCGTACGACATTCTGGTCAACGAAGTGGGCTTCCCCCCGGAAGACATCATTTTCGACCCGAACATCTTCGCTGTGGCCACCGGCATTGAAGAGCACAACAACTACGCTGTGGACTTCATCAACGCCTGTGCCTACATCCGCGAAGAGCTGCCGTATGCCCTGACGTCGGGCGGCGTGTCCAACGTCTCGTTCTCGTTCCGTGGCAACAACCCGGTACGCGAAGCGATCCACTCGGTGTTTTTGCTGTATGCGATCCGCAATGGCCTGACCATGGGTATCGTTAACGCCGGCCAGCTGGAAATTTACGACCAGATCCCCGCCGAACTGCGCGACGCCGTGGAAGACGTGGTACTCAACCGCACCCCGGACGCCACCGACAACCTGCTGGCCATTGCCGACAAGTACAAGGGCGACGGCAGCGTCAAGGAAGCCGAGACCGAAGAGTGGCGTGGCTGGGAAGTCAACAAGCGCCTGGAGCATGCTCTGGTCAAGGGCATCACCACCCATATCGTTGAAGACACCGAAGAATCGCGCCTGTCTTTCGCCCGCCCGATCGAAGTGATCGAAGGGCCGCTGATGGCGGGCATGAACATCGTCGGCGACCTGTTTGGTGCCGGCAAAATGTTCCTGCCGCAGGTGGTCAAGTCCGCCCGCGTGATGAAACAGGCCGTGGCCCACCTGATTCCGTTCATCGAACTGGAAAAAGGCGACAAGCCGGAAGCCAAAGGCAAGATCCTGATGGCCACGGTCAAAGGCGACGTGCACGACATCGGCAAGAACATCGTCGGCGTGGTGCTGGGCTGTAATGGCTACGACATCGTTGACCTCGGCGTAATGGTCCCGGCGGAAAAAATCCTCCAGGTCGCCAAGGAGCAAAAGTGCGACATCATCGGCCTGTCGGGCCTGATCACACCGTCGCTGGATGAAATGGTCCACGTCGCCCGCGAAATGCAGCGCCAGGACTTCCACCTGCCCCTGATGATCGGCGGCGCAACCACATCCAAGGCCCACACCGCGGTCAAGATCGAACCCAAGTACCAGAACGATGCCGTGATCTACGTCACCGACGCCTCGCGCGCCGTGGGGGTTGCCACGCAGTTGCTGTCCAAAGAGCTGAAGGCCGGCTTCGTCGAGAAAACCCGCCTTGAGTACATTGAAGTCCGCGAGCGTACCGCCAACCGCAGCGCCCGCACCGAGCGCTTGAGCTACGCGGCTGCGGTGGCGAAAAAGCCGCAGTTTGACTGGAGCACCTACCAGCCGGTCAAGCCGACCTTCACCGGAGCCAAGGTGCTGGACAATATCGACCTCAAGGTATTGGCCGAATACATCGACTGGACTCCGTTCTTCATCTCGTGGGACCTGGCGGGCAAATTCCCGCGCATTCTCACCGACGAAGTGGTGGGTGAAGCCGCCACAGCGCTGTATGCCGATGCACAGGAAATGCTCGCCAAGCTGATCGACGAGAAGCTGATCAGTGCCCGGGCCGTCTTCGGTTTCTGGCCAGCCAATCAGGTCAACCATGACGATCTGGAGCTGTACGCAGATGATGGCCAGCCATTGGCCAAACTGCATCACCTGCGCCAGCAAATCATCAAGACCGATGGCAAGCCGAACTTCTCGCTGGCCGACTTTGTGGCGCCCAAAGACAGCGGCGTGACCGATTACGTGGGTGGTTTTATCACCACCGCCGGGATCGGTGCCGAAGAAGTGGCCAAGGCCTATCAGGATGCCGGCGACGATTACAACTCGATCATGGTCAAGGCCCTGGCCGACCGCCTGGCTGAAGCCTGTGCCGAGTGGCTGCACCAACAAGTCCGTACGCAGTACTGGGGCTACGCCAAAGACGAGCAGTTGGGCAATGAAGAACTGATCAAGGAGCAATACAGCGGTATCCGCCCTGCCCCGGGCTACCCGGCCTGCCCGGATCACACCGAAAAAGGCACGCTGTTCAAGCTGCTCGACCCGCAAGCCGAAGAAATGCGTGCCGGCAAAAGCGGCGTATTCCTCACCGAGCACTACGCCATGTTCCCGGCCGCCGCCGTCAGCGGCTGGTACTTTGCTCACCCGCAAGCGCAATACTTTGCAGTGGGCAAGGTCGACAAGGACCAGATCGACAGCTACACGGCACGCAAAGGCCAGGACCTGAGCATCACCGAACGCTGGCTGGCCCCGAACCTGGGCTACGACAACTAAACCGCGGACTGCGGGTTTGTGTGCACGCGCACACAAACCCGCGCTTCGTTTCAGTGTTTAGATACCAATCTCGGCGCGCTCCCTCTGTGAAAGCGTCAGCACCAGTTGCCCTTCCTCGGCAGTGGTTTCTTGCTTGAGCGCTGTCAGCGCATTGAAATGCCCTTCATCGAACTCAGGATGCCGCGCTTCCAGAGCTTCGAACTTCACATCCCGACGCCGCTGCACCGCTTCAAACTCCGTGGGGTATTTTCGCTTCAGGTACCTCACCCAATACTCCCGGCCCAGCAGCTGAGTCATGAAATCGGGCGTGTGCTCGGCTTCGATCACTTCAGCGTAAGCCGCGTTGATGTCTTCCGGCATTACCCGCGACAGGTTCTGGTACAGCATGTCGGCGGGCTGACCGGGCAATTCAAGGCGCTCGGTCAAGCCGATGCGATACGCCAGACGAATCTCCGCCGGGTCAACCCTCGGGTTGCGACGGCTCGCAGCCAAGGCAATCTCTTCGACCTTGCCCAGACGAAACATGCCGCGCGCCAGTTTCAACAGCTCTCGACCTTGCTCCTCCTTCGGGGCTGCCTTCAAGGCGTTGAACTCAAGCACCTTGACCTCCAGATCACTGAACAACAGGATGCGCCCGTCGCCGCAGGTGTAGCCCGAGCGGGCGCGGATAAACAGCTCATTGCGCAGTTGTTCATCGCTACCAGCAGCTTCGATCACTTTCCAGACACGTCGTGTCAGGTCATCCCGCGCCACGGCAAAGTCCTTGGTGACTTGCAGTTGCGAGAGCAAGTGGAAAAATGCCCGGCTGTCGTCCTGTGCCTTGAGCGCATTCCACTGGGCCGTTTTTTCAGCCAGGTCCGCTTCCTTGCCGGACAACCACAGGCCGGGGTGTTCTTCACTGAGCCCTTCTTCGTCGCCCGAAGTATCGAGGTCTTCATCAGAGGAAATCTCCCCTTCGGACGACGTCCAGACATTCAGGTCCAGTTCATCCTGCCGATAACCCAGGTTGATGTCGGCGTCGATCAATACGTTGCGCATTGCCACAAACGACGCTTGGGTCAAAGGGTTATCGGACAGATCAATGGCCTGCGCCCGGATCCGGGTTTCATTGGCCCACAGGGTTTCTTCGTGGATCGTGGTGAAGCGGTTACCCGACAGGTTCAGGGTCTTGAGGGTCGTCGACTGCAAGGCACCGACGGGCCAGTCAGTCAGGTTGTTGTTCTTCAGGTCAAGGCTCTCGAGCCGGGACAGGGCGCGCACATCCAGTGCGTTCAAGGCGTTGTCCGACAAATTGAGGGAGATAAGACCGGACAGGCTGTCGAGCTGCTGCTGCAAGGCCTCGCTCATCAACAGGTCATTGCCGCCGGCGTCCAGTTGCTCAAGGCGCTGCAGACCGTTTATCGCGGCAGGCAAGCTGTCGAGATCGTTCTTGTCGAGCACCAGCCGCCGCACCGCGGGAAACGCACTGATAAACCCATCGGAGCCCTGCTCGCTCAGTTTCACGGCGCGCAGATTCAAGGTGCCAACCTGATTGAACACCCAGGGCAAGGCTGGCAAGTCCCCCAGCGGCATATCGGCCAGATCGAGCACATCCGCGGCCTCGGGCAGCCCGGCGCGAATCTCCTGCCGCCAACAACCCAGAATGGCGTCTGCGGCACGTCGGCGACTCAGCGCCGAAACCCTGACGCCCGCGACGTCGTGGGCATTGATCAGGATCCATTGATTGAGCGTACCGGTCAGGGCCTCATGCGCTTCACGCCAGGCGCTGAGCTGAGCCTCGATACCTGCCGCGTCCAGGCCCTGCCCCCGCAACCTGTCGATGATACGGGTCGCCTCCTCCCGGCCCATGACGGGGTCAAGTTCGCTCAAGCGCTCAATGGCGGTCAGGGCTTGCCCCAGCTCCGGCTTGGGCAATGCCGGCAGCAGATGCGACTCGATCATCGACTCGCTGTCGACGGGGGGGTAATACTGTGGCGTTCCCCAGTTGCTTCGATCGGACGTTAACGACCGGCCATAGTAACGCTCAAGGATTTGCTGGCGGAGCATGAACGCCTCCTCTGTCAGCGGGCAGCCGCGCAAGCTGGTCATGGCCAGCAAGGCGTCATGCCCGTTGCGCAGCGCCGGCGGAATCGAGGTAATCGAACTGCGCTCCAGATCGAGCCGGCGCAGCGATGACAGTGCTTCAACACCCGCAGGCCATTCGTGCAAGGCCGTGGCCCCGAGATCCAGTACCCGCAGGCGGGTCATCGCACTGACGTCGAGCTGTTCCAGCGGATTGCCGCGCAAGCACAGCACCTCAAGCGAGTTCAGCCGGTTCAGGCGAGCCTGCAGGGCCGGGGTGTAGCGCAGCTCGTTGACATTCACGAACAGCTCGGTCAGCTGAGGCAGTTCATCGATGACCGATGGCAGTTCAACCAGCCCGTTAAAGTCCAGATTCAGCTGCCGAAGCTGTGGGAAGTTGCGCAAGAAGGCGCTGAGCACAGGCTCCGGTACTCGCGCACCGGACAGTTCCAGGTGCCGGATATGCGAATACGTCGCCGCGGACAGCTCGGGCAGATCTCCCAGTCGTCCTCCTGACAGGTACAGCCTGCTCCGTGATGCCGATTGCGTCGACAGCTCCTGCTCCGGACCAAAGCGCAGGCGGACACCATCGCGCCAACCGCTGAGGAGCCGACTGGCAACTTCGAGGCGGTGTTCAATGTCAACCCGTTGGCGATCAACCCGAACCTCCCTCGGCCACCACTCGGTCAATTGCCGGACCAGTGCCTGTTTTTCCTCCCGCAGTTGCCTGACGCGCTCGAGCATCGACTCGGTGGACATGCCCTCGTCCAGGGCGCGCGGGGCAAACCCTTCGACGATACGGGTCCGGGGGCGCCTGAAAAAAACCTGGTCGAGCTGGTCAGGTTCAAGCACCAGATGCTTCAAGGCATTCTGCCAATAGGCCTGCGCCACCTGCTCAATGTCAGCGAGATGCGCAGGGTTACCGCGCAGGAAGCGATAAGCCGACATGAACGATGGATGATCCAGCGTCGCCCAGTCCATCCTCAGCCCTCGCCACACCTGTTCATGGCCGCCGAGCAAGGGTTCCGGCAGCGTACTGATCGGGCTGGCGCGCAGATCCAGGCTTTGCAGGTGTTCCAATTGCAGAACCCCGTCCGGCCACTGCATCAGATGCTTGAGCGTCAGGCTGCGCAGTTGAGGCAGACCGCTCACATCGAGAGCCTGCATCCGGGCATGGATGCTGAGTTTCTCCAGGTGCGGCATGGCACTCAATGAAGCCTGCAACGCCGGGGAGAACATGCCTTCGAGGCGCAGCTCGGTGATGTGCCGCTGGCCGGTGATCGACTCGGGCAGCGCCATGTCAGGGCCCAGCCACAGATCGAGGCGGCTGGCCTCGGGGAACTGCCGTAGCAGCCCTGCCACTGAAGGACCGCTCAGTTCGGCGAGGTTCAGGTTAAGGGCCCTGACATGGGAAAAATCTGCCGCCAGCGGCGCCAGGCCGTCGGCCCCGGACAGGTCCAGGTAAGCGTCGGCAGGCCGTCCGCGCCAGGGGGTCGAACGCCAGCAGTCGATCAGCCTGTTGGCCAGCACGCGGCGTGATGCCTGCGACCGTCCCGAGCCGCCCACCCATGTCTCGAGTGTGTCGCTCAGCGCCTGCAGTTCACGAGCCCGGTTGTTTAAAAGGGTGTACACCTGTTGATCGGTTTTGCCTGAAAGAAACTGATCATGTACAAATTCGCTGGCCACCTCGTCACTCAGGTTCGGGTAGGTGTCCCGTACCCTGGCAACCAGCGAGGCATCCAGTCGCGGCACCCCGCTGCCCCGGCCGCTGAGCAAGTAGCCCTTATAGCCAGGCTGTGGCGCCTTGAAGCGGGGCTTGATCGGTTGCTGGCCCAACACCCGGGACATTTCAGTGCGGTGCCCGACGGCATAGTCGCGCACGGCGATACGCAACTGCGCCGTCTGGCCGACATGGGGCAGCGCCAACCCCTGGCGGACATCATCGGGCAATGCGTGCATCACCGAGGCGAACAGATTTCGACCGGTGCGTGGCACGCTGTTCAGTGTGTTGCTGTCATCGTCATAAGCCTGGAACTGATTGCCGCGCCGGACCAGGTATTTGCGGGCGGGCGCGGTTTCGCTGCCGATGCTGTCGAGCAAACGTCCGTCCACATGGGCCTCACGCACCTCCAGACGCAGGTTGTTTGACCAACCCGGCAGCTTTTCCAGGGCATGCAGCACCAGACGGTCCGTGTCGGCTGAATGCAGATTGTCCAGGTACAGACCGGCAAAGGCCCGGTTCAAGCGGCCCTGCTGCACCAGCACGCGAGCCTGCTCGGCCAGGCGCAACGGAATGCGCCGATGGTCACGCAGGCTCGTACGCTCAACCTCCGATGCGTCATTCAGCAACGCCTGGGCCGCGTCGACGCACAGCCCGGGCATGTTGCGCCGCAGTACGCTCATTTCCGGTATCGAAGGCTCCGTCCCCAAATGAATGCTGTCGAAAATCGAGGTTTTTTGCGCCTGCAGAAAATCCGCGATATTCGCCCTGAATACGTCAGTGCGCTCACCCTCGACCCGAGCCCCCTCTTCCCCGAGCAAGCCGATAATCTCCTGCTCATCCAGCGCGGCCAGAATCAGACGGGGTAACTGGCTGCTGGCAACCTGGGCCCTTGTTACCCTGATCGCAGGCCTGGCCAGGCCTGGCGCCAGCCCGTACTGATCGAGCTTGACCGTCAGGGCCGCATCCTCGAAGACCTCGATCACCCGACCGAAGGGCCAGCCCGGCATGTCGATCACCATCGGCAGGACATAGTTGTAGCGGTTGTCCGACACCGGCTCTGCGCTGCGTGCCAGCTCGACCAACTGGTTGACCTGCCGGTCGGTGTTGAACAGGCGAAAAGCTTCCGCCAGCAATGGCGGCGGCGCCTCATGCTCAACGTGCATCTTGCGCAGAGCGTCATCATCGATCCCGCTGATATCGGCGATTTGCGCCAGCTCAAGGTCGGTATAAGGCTCTGCCACAGGCCCCAGACGCCGCAGCAAGGTCGGACGATCCCATTCCAGCGGGCGCTCGAATGCATGACGCCAGGCACCGGCGTGATTGTGCTCCAGCACCGGTTGGTACGCAGCCGGATCGGTCGGGTGCTTGATCCGCCACGCGTCAATGGCCGGGTCCCAGGTCTTTTCGTAAACATGGCCCTCCTGGCGGATAAACACCCTGCCCTCGATTTCGTACTGCCCCAGGGCATTGGGGACGCGACGTTCATCCAGCACCACGTCGCTGCGATAAGGGGTCAGGTCTGGCTTCCATAGCCGCGACTGACCGTTGGGCAGCTCCACCCGGACAAAACGGTTGACCAGGCTGTCGGGCTTGATTTCCGGTGCTCTTGTCGCGGCCCCCGCCCCGGCCAGCGCAGCCATGAAGGCCGCGTTGAGCATGAACGACTCCAGGTAGTCCCAGGCCTGTGCGGCATCCCCGACCTGCCAGGCCTGAATGCCGTGATAGACCTCAAGCGACAGCTGAACCGCCGTCACCGCCAACATTACCTCCCCCAGCCCCGGGACGAAGAAGGCCGCCACATTCAGTACGTTCAGCCCCCACTGGGCAAAATGTTCGAGCCGCGCGATCCACGCCTTGTGGTCGACTTCGGCCACGGGCACGGCCAGCAAGCGCGCGTTGGCTTTCATCCGGGAAAGGTGGCGGTCGTACACCTCATGAAAGGCCTCGGTACTCAGAAAGTTCTCAACGGCCCGCAGATCGACCTGCGGATTCCAGACTTCTTCATAGATCCCGCCCGCAAATGCGTCCGGGTTATAAGGGGGCCCTGGATACACCGGGTTGGGGTTCCATTGCCGGATCTTGAGTTGCGCCTTGAGCCGACGAAAAAAATCAGCCGATTGGTCCTGGGCCACAAACCCGGAGAAGAATCGCTGATAGTCCGCCCTGCGCAGATTGCGCGCCAGATCCGCAACAAAAGCGCTGAGTGAGGCGTGCTCCTTGACCGGGTTCAAGGGATCGCCCGGAATGTAAACGATGATCCGCGTGTCATCCTCGCTCTGCCCGATAAAAGGCGGCGGCAGCGGCACGGCCAGGCTGCCCAGGCCGTACCACACCGTGTCCAGGTTACGCACCGACGATCCAATGATCAGAATCTCGCTCAAATCCGCCCCCAGCAGTTGTAGCTGGCTGAAGACCACCGGGTGACCATCGAACAGGGGCGCCGGGGCGCCGTCGAGAATCTCCAGCAAGGTGGCCCGGGCCGAGTCGCTGATATTCGATCGCAGGCGGGCCATGTGCGTCTGGAGCCGAAGGTTGTCCTTGTTTGCCGTCACCATTTGCTCGCGCACACGCCCGGCAGTGGTGGGGGCCTCGAACACGCTGCGCAAATGATCCTGATACTGGCGCCCCAGATCCAGCTCGCGGCACAGTTGCGCAAAGGCCTCGGGCTTGATCGCCAGCTTGTCGCGAATGCGGTAACGCACTGGCCCGGTACCGGAGCGGTCAGGTTCACCGAGGTACTGTTTTTCAAGGGCCCCGGCAGGCGCCAGCGCACTGGTTTCCTGCAAGGCGACTTCATCGAAGCGCTCACCGGCCTCAAAGTTGCGCAAGGCGGCCTGCAGCAGTGTCTGTTCCTCTTTGCGGTTGGGTGCATGCAGGTGATAGAGGCGGGTCTGAATGACATCTACGTCCAGACCGAAATGCTTTTGCAGTGCCTCGGTCAGCAACGGCCTGGCAAACTCGGTAATGCCCTTGAGCCCCTTCAGCGTCACCGCCAGCCTGTGATGGGAGGCCGCGCGGCGGGCCTGACTGTCGAGCAAGGCCTGGCGCAACTCGAGGGTGGCGCGGGTAAACAGCTCGGGGTTGGCCGCCATGAAACCCTGTACAGGGTCGCGCACACGGGTCATTGCCTTGATGTGGGGAGCCGAGAGGTGTTCCACCCAGTCGGGCAAGCGCTGCTTGATAAAGGTGGCATGGAGCCCCTGGTGAGAGGCTCGGGAGGGTTCCGACATGATGCATGTTCCTTATGACATGAGAAGGAACACCAATTCATCATGATTGGAGGTGCGAAAAGAGGTACTGGGTTATCGCAGACAGCCGATGCGGACAGCGCCGCACGAAAAGTTGACTATCCTGAGGAGACCCTCGTTACGGCACAAGGCTCAAGCGCTCCATGGACGATCCAGAGAACAAGCCGCCTACGTTCTGGCAAATGCTCCACAGCGTGGTGGCTGCTGCGTTTGGTGTGCAAAGCGCGAAAAACCGCACCCGCGATTTTACACACGGCAAACCCGGGCACTTCCTGATCCTGGGCCTTGTGTTCACAACCCTCTTCGCGTTGACACTGTTCGCCATCGTCAAGCTGATCCTGCACCTGGCAGGCGTATAAACGCTTTGCCACAGGCACGCGAAACAACCCGCAGGATGCAGGTCAGTGCCTGACTCCCCGGGGAACCCGGTTTTCTGTGAATCAGGCGGTCATGAAAGGGTTATTGATGGCTGACCCAAAACACCGCAGTCGACACCACCAGAATGATCAATAAAAGGATGGCCCATGCATCGACCTTGCTGTCGCTTTTACGCGCCTTGACGGGAGTACTCATCGCATCGCCTCTTTTCGGTTTTATGGGTGATTGCTTGAAGACTTCAAACCAGTAAAGTCCAGCAATGACCTTTCGACAAGTAAGTGTTTGAGTCACCTGGTTTTTTAGTCGTTTTTGTTCTTTGCATATGCTTAAACATCACTTTTGCGCATAACTACAAACTGGTATCGTGCCTCGCTCCGTGGGGAGTGCGCGGCCGTGCGCGCAGATAAGCTGTTAGCAGCCTGAGAACAGGACCTATATGTACGTATATGACGAGTACGATCAGCGGATCATCGAGGACCGCGTCAAGCAGTTCCGGGATCAGACCCGACGCTATCTGGCCGGTGAGCTGAGCGAAGAAGAGTTCCGCCCCCTGCGCCTGCAAAATGGCCTTTATGTCCAGCGCTTTGCGCCCATGCTGCGCGTGGCTGTGCCATATGGTCAACTGACCTCGCGCCAGGCGCGAATGATGGCAAAGATCGCTCGCGATTATGACAAGGGCTATGCCCACATCAGTACCCGCCAGAACGTGCAATTCAACTGGCCGGCACTGGAAGACATTCCGGACATCCTGGAAGAATTGGCGACCGTGCAAATGCACGCCATTCAAACCAGCGGCAACTGCCTGCGCAACGTCACCACCGACCAGTTCGCGGGCGTTGCAGCCGATGAAGCGATCGACTCGCGCCCTTGGTGCGAAATCGTCCGTCAATGGACGACCTTCCACCCCGAATTCGCCTACCTGCCTCGCAAATTCAAAATCGCGATCAACGGTTCTTCCTCTGACCGCGCCGCCATTGAAGTGCATGACATCGGCCTAGAGCCGGTGCACAACGAAGCCGGCGAGCTGGGCTTCCGCGTCCTGGTCGGTGGCGGTCTGGGCCGTACCCCGGTCATCGGTGCTTTCATCAATGAATTCCTGCCGTGGCAAGACTTGCTGAGCTACCTCGAAGCGATCCTGCGGGTTTACAACCGCTATGGCCGCCGGGACAACAAGTACAAGGCGCGGATCAAGATTCTGGTCAAGGCACTCACGCCTGAAGTGTTCGCCGAACGTGTCGAATCCGAAATGGTTCACTTGCGCGGCGGCTCGAACACCCTGACCGAAGCCGAAGTCCAGCGTATTGCCCGGCACTTCGTCGACCCTGACTACAAGACCCTGCCGGATTTCAGCGCTGAACTGGCTGAGCTCGACCAGCAGCACCCGGGCTTTGCCCGCTGGCGCACGCGCAATACCCTGGCCCACAAAAAGCCGGGCTATGTCGCTGTTACCCTGTCGCTCAAGCCGACTGGCGTAGCACCAGGCGATGTGACCGACAAGCAATGGGACGGCATTGCCGACATGGCCGATCGCTACAGCTTTGGCCAGTTGCGCACCTCCCACGAGCAAAACATCATCCTGGCCGATGTTGAGCAAAGCCAGCTGTTCGCCATGTGGGGCGAGCTGCGCGAGCAAGGATTTGCCACGCCCAACATCGGTTTGCTGACGGACATTATCTGCTGCCCCGGCGGCGACTTCTGCTCCCTGGCCAACGCCAAGTCGATCCCGATTGCCGAATCGATCCAGCGCCGCTTCGACGACCTCGACTACCTGTTCGACATCGGCGAACTGGACCTGAACATTTCCGGTTGCATGAACGCCTGCGGTCACCACCACGTCGGTCATATCGGTATTCTGGGCGTCGACAAAAAAGGCGCCGAGTTCTACCAGGTTTCCCTGGGCGGCAGCGCCAGTCGCGATGCCAGCCTGGGCAAGATTCTCGGTCCTTCGTTCGCACAGGATGCGATGCCGGATGTGATTGAAAAGCTGATTGATGTCTACGTTGAAAAACGTATCGAAAACGAGCGTTTCATCGACACTTATCAACGTATTGGCATCGATCCCTTCAAGGAGCGCGTCTATGCAGCGAATCATTAAGAACAACGAAGTCATCGACGAAACCTGGCACTTGCTGCCAAAAGACGCGAGCTTTGACGAAATCTCCAACTGCGACGACCTGATCGTGCCGCTGGCGCTGTGGCGTGAACACGGGCATGCACTCAAGGCCCGTGATGGCGGCCTTGGCGTATGGCTGGACAGCGATGAAGAAGCCGAAGAAATTGGCGACGACGTGGCCAGTTTCCAGGTGATCGCCTTGAACTTCCCGGCCTTCACCGACGGCCGCAGCTACTCCAATGCCCGCCTGCTGCGTGACCGCTACGGTTACAAAGGCGAACTGCGGGCCATTGGCGACGTGCTGCGCGATCAACTGTTCTACCTGCATCGCTGTGGCTTCGATGCATTTGCCATTCGCCCCGACAAGGACCCGTACGAGGCCTTGCAGGGTCTGAAAGACTTTTCAGTGACCTATCAATCGTCATCTGACGAGCCCATGCCACTGTTCCGTCGGCGATAAGCCGGTGCTCTGAGCCCTGGGCCGCACCGTTGTGCGTGACTCGGGGCTCAGCCCGGTGCTGCGGGTATCAGGCGTCCCTTGACGTAGACGGCCTGGATTCGGCCAGGGCAAAAGGATGCTGCTCGAGTTCCTGCCGGGTCAGTTCACTGATGACCAGATCCATCGCGTGTTCGCGGTTCTCGACAACCACGCTGATTTTATCCATGTACTCCTCATCGGTCCCCTCGCCTCGCTCCGAATACACCGTGTCCATGCGGCTCTGGTGATTGGCCGACATGCCGTTAAAAGCCTCCGGGTATTTCTTTCGCAAGTACTCTCCCCAAAACACTTGCGTCTCAATGAAAGCCTGCAACGCTGGCTGTGTTTCTTGCTGCAGCACAAACTGCCTGGCCGCTGACAGCTCCTGCGGAGTCACTTCGGCCACGTTCCCGAACTGCATGCTCTTGGGCCGCGCGGGTAACTCAAGCGCACGCGCCAGGTTGACCTGATAAAACATTTGCACCTCCAGCGGATCAAGCCGAGCAACCTCTTGCTGCACCCAGAGCGGGCTCAGGTAACTCGCCAGTCGCGTGGCCTCCGGCGAACCCAGGCGATAAGCCACGCCCTGTTGCTCCACAGGCGCCATTTCACTTACAGGCCTGGATGCGACACCGGCGTGCTCGTCGGCCAGCACCTGCAACCGCTCCACATATTCCTGTTGTTTGTTCATGATGCGGATGATCCGGTCATCGAGCACCCTCGACACATACGCATTGAGCTTTTCGATACGGAACAACCCACGGGCCAGATGCAGCAGTTGCTGCTCGGTGTTAAGCGAAGATTCGGCCTGGAAAATGCTGTAGTTCAACTCCATGTCGGCAAATACCATGGCAATGCCGTCGGCGCAGGTACGCTGATGTCCGGCCATGGCGAACAGTCGCTCGCGCACCTCCTGGTTGTCATGTGCAGCGCCTATCAACTTCCAGACGCGTTGTGTCAGGTCTTGTCGGGTATGGGTGAACTGTGACGAAGCGCTCAGGTCTTCCAGGATCCGGAAGAAATCACCGGACTCTCCATGCTCGCTAAGGGCCTGCCATTGACGTGTTTGCTCGCGGCTGGGGGACACCGCCCAGTGGTAAATGCCACCCTCCTCGGCAACATGCTGGCGCTGGGCAGAGATACCGAAGTTGATCCCGTGTTCGCGACGATACAGCTCAAGGCGGCGCAACGAGTCAGGATCCAGCGGGTTGTCATGCAGTGACGTCACCTGGTTGATTGCGTACCGCTCCGGCGTCAGGACCTGTGCCGGTACCTGGGTGATCGCGTTGTTGCGAAGATCCATCACGCGTATCTGCGTGAGTGCCTCCACCCCTTCGGGCCACGCGCTCAAGCCCGTGTACCGCAGCATCAGATCCTGTAGATGCGCCATTTGGCGGACTGAAAACGTACGCCCCAGAGGGTTGCCGGTCAGGTTCAAGGATCTGAGACGGGTCAAGCCCGACAGAGTCCCGCTCGTTGTACCGCTCAGCACGATCCGATTGCCTTGCAGGTTCAGGTCGATCAGATCGGGCATCGCTGACAGTGCAGCGGGTACTTCGGTCAGGCCGTTATCGATCAGTGACAACACCCGCAGGCCCGGAAAATTTTCCAGAAACGTCGATGAAATGCCACCGGTGGCATGGGCCAAATGCAAGGCACTGACATGGCTGAAATCAGCGTTCAGGGCTGGCAGGCTGTCCACCGGCCAGCCATTGAGGTTGAGCTCATGGCCAAGGTGATTGTCCACGACCAGCGTCGGCGTCTGTCTGCGCCAGGCGCTGATGATGGCCTGTTTCATCTGCTGTTTATGGGCAGTTGATACCTTGACCCGTGCACCGGACAGTGACTGAGTCCATGACGGCGACGCCTCCCAGTCGTCCAGAACGCGACGCAACTTATCCAGCTCGGCCTTGCGCCTGACAAGCTCACGCGTCGCCTGCGCCGACGGGCGTCGCAAACCCAGCAAAAAACGCTCTGTTTCAGCCTCGGACAGCAATGGATACAGTTCGTGCACCAGGTCTTTGAGCAGACGCGGGTCATTTTCACTGGGCAAACGCCCGACACGCCCTCCCATGGGATACCCCAGACGCCCCTCGGCCAGGCGCATCGGTGATTTGAACCAGGGCTTTATCTTTTGCATCCCCAGCCCTTGGGCGGACGCGGCGCGTTGCTGTGCCGCGAGGCGGCACAGGCGACTGCGCAACACCGACACGCCCTCGTCCAAAGGCAGGTCCAGTGCGTAGCGCTGAGTCAAATTCAATGCCTTGTACAGCACGGGCAAGAGATCGGGGTCAGTGACCACTTCACCACTGCGGCCATCTACCGCCTCATACGCGTTTTCCGTTTTGTACAGCTTGGTGCTGTACCCCGACGGGTCACCGATGATGCCGCCCAGCTTCTTGCCCGTGACGGTGCTGTACAACTCAAGGTTGGACTGCGCCGACCATCCACGCAGCAAAGGCAATGTGTGCCACACCAGGCTGTGGCTGTCCGCATTGCTCAATACGGGATAGAACAACCCTTCCAGTGCGCGATTCAAGCGCAGCATTTGCCTGTAGACCCGTCCCTCCTCCAGGATGCGCAGCGGCAATCGTCCGTTTTCGGCGAATGTCTGCGCTTCCCGGGGTGTCAGGTGACTGGAAAGTTCTTCGAGCACCCCCACCGGCAAGCCTGGCAAAGCATGCTGGATGCCCATCAGCTCCGGCCGGGCCTTTTCACTCAGGGTGTAGAGCCGTGAGACAAGCTGCGCCTGCTCTGCCTCGGACTCCCGGCCTATCAGTCGGGCCAATGCCTGGCGCTGTTGCTCAAGCCCGGTCACCGGCTCGCCGAGCAAGTGCTCGATTTGACGCTGGGACAAACTCTCAAGCGTGACCTTGAGCAAATCGCCATTCCTGATTTGCGATTCGGCGATTTGCAGGCGAGGCCCGGATGCAATCTGCAGGTACCCATACTCCCGGACTATCCCGCCCCACTTGTCCACCACGCGCAACACCCGGTCGGCAGGCCAGCCGGGCAATCGTGTCAGTACTTCCAGTTGCAGGGGGGCAAACTCCGCACGCCCATCCAGCCCGGCTTTCATGTGGGCGACAAAGGATTCGACCTGATCGACCAGACTCACCCGCTTGAGACAGTCAGCCAGCAACGCGGGCATCGGCAGCGGGTCCATGTGCACTTTGCGCAAAATGTCCCCGGAGGTGCCGGTGATCTGCAGCACGTGCTCTGCGTTCACCTCGGACAGCGCCTCGGCAGCCGGCCCCAGCCGCCGAAACAATTGCATGCGCGGCCAGCGCAGGGGCTCTTCAAGTTCGTGGGCCCATTGCCCGCCTGCATTGCCGCGCACTTTGGGGGTATACGCCGAAGGATCGTCAGGGTGCAAAATGACGCCTTGCCCGGTGGTCCGGTCAGCCTTGATCCGGTACACCGCTGAATCGAGACGTATATAGGCTTTGTCATCACGGCTATAAATACCCTGCGCGTCGGGCTCAAGCCCCCACAAACGTGCCGGGTCTTCCTCGTACGGAGTGAGGTCGGGTTTCCACAAACGCTTTTCGCCGTTGCCCAGGGTCACCCTGACCAGCTTGTCGACCACCGGTTCGGGGGATGAGCGCAAGCCCTTGGCCGCTGCCGGAACAGCCACCAGAGCAAGGTTCTGGGCCACATCGAACAAATAGTCGAGGGCTTTCACGCGATCATTGCGTTGCCAGGCCTGAATGCCCTTGAACACATTCAGTCCCACCTGGATCAGGCTGAAGGCCAGCAGGATCTCACCCAGCACGGGTACAAAGCCCAGCACCAGTGTCAGCACACTTAAACCGGCATTCAAATATTCGACCTGACGCTTTAGCCGGCTCTTCGAGTCTTCATCAGCGGTCGGCACGGCCAATAGCCGCGCATCGTCCATGATCTGCGCGCGCTGCAATTGCCAGGCAACTTCGAAGGGATTACCGGACTGATCGACAGGGCGCGTCTCGACCATAATGACCGACTCGGTAATGACTTGCGGGCTCAACAGCAGCAGCGAATCCCAGGCGACATGTTTTATATCGCTGCGTTGCATGAACTGAGCACGATGGCGCAAGGGCACACGCTGGACAAAATACCGGGAAAATTCCGGCTCCTTCAACCAGTTGCGCAACTGCTCCTTGAACAGGTCGAAACTCCGAAACTCGTTGAATACCTTGTAAGGCGACTGCGGTAAATACACCACGCAAGGCGTCTGCGTCCCGGAGGTTGTACGCTCGGGCCAAAGCACCATGATCCCCGGCACTTCAAAGCCCATCACTTCGAGCGTGCTGTGACCTGCTGTCACGTCCTGTCCTGTCTTGCCAGGCCATACCCCTTGCAGAATGGCGTGGTAGTTCGCGTAGGTGAGTTGTCCTTTCATGTACGCCATGTGTAGTTCAGCAATGAACTCATGCTGCTTGTTGGCAACGAAACTGGCGTTGATCCGGTATGACCTGGAACGGGGATCTTCAGGTTCATAAACATCGTCGACAGGGTTGAACAGGTTACTGAGATGCGCCTGGTACTGTTCACCCAGATTCAGGTTACGGCTGATGGCGGCAAACGTATCGGGGGGCAACTCCGGATGCTCGATCAGCCGGTTGTTCTGCAGACTGAAAATGGCCGTGCCAGGGTCGAAGCCTCCTGGCTGTGTTTCGTCAACCTCAAAGTTCTGCAGTGCGGCATGTAACAGGCTGTGCTGACTGATACTGGAAATCAGATCTATTTCGAAAGATTCCGGAACCAATATGTCGGGCAACGTCTGCCGCACCAGGGTATCGACAATCTTGAGTTGCTGATTGGTGATGAATATCAATGCATTATGTAACAGACGAACCTGTTTCAAACCATAAACGTGGGGGTCAACATGGCCCCAGCCGTGTGCAGCCAGGGCAGCCTGCAAACGCGGTTCGGCAAATTGCCTGATCGGCTGCATCCCGGCAAAAACTGCATCGACTTCGGTTTGTGTGTGGTGCCACTGTTGAAGGGTTTCGCGCAGCGCGTCGCGCACACCGAGAGACGCCTCTTTGAACCAGGCGGGCAACTGAGCGGCAATCAAATCATCGTGAAGGTACTCGGCCACTGTCGTGGGCAACAATGGTGGGTGTTCGGTCGACACCTGCCCATTAACAGGAGTCGGTAAGTCCGTGAAAAGTGTCATGACTAAAACCTGAATAATGTCGAGGCTTTAGCGTATACGCAGTGTTCAAAGAGATTTAATTGAATACCCGATCAAGTCAGCGGGCAACTCACCTGTAATTGAAGGCCATCGTCTATATAAGTAACACCTGAGTTAAACATGCCATTCAGGGAACTTTGAATATCCGTTGCCCATTAGCAAGTTCCCCCGCTAACAACGTCAATCGGCAGCCCTTGCGTCAAGTGTCGCAAGGGCGCCGATCACGGATCACCAGAAGCGCTGTTGGGTCAAACGGCTCCACAGCGAGTCCGCCACCCGCTCGGCAGACTGGCTGGCAGCCAGCCCTACCCGCTCCTGCAGGCTTTTACGCTGGGCATAGTGCAAGTGGAACAGTTGAGCGTCCCTGGCCCGTTCAGCCAGATACTCGTCGCTGGTTTTCAGCTCATCGACCAGTTTCATGTCAACCGCAGCAACCCCCAGCCAGACTTCACCGGTGGCCACTTCATCAATGGCCAGCTGCGGACGGTACTTGGCCACGAAGTTCTTGAACAGCTGGTGGGTGATGTCCAGATCCTGTTGAAACTTCTCGCGGCCTTTCTCGGTGTTTTCGCCAAACACCGTCAAGGTGCGTTTGTATTCACCGGCCGTGAGCACTTCGTAATCGATGTCGTGTTTCTTCAGCAAGCGGTTAACGTTGGGCAACTGCGCCACGACTCCGATAGAACCCAGAATGGCAAAAGGTGCGCTGATAATCTTTTGACCGATGCAGGCCATCATGTAACCGCCACTGGCAGCCACTTTATCGATGCACACCGTCAACGGGATACCGGCCTGGCGAATACGTGCCAGTTGCGACGAGGCGAGGCCATAGCTGTGGACCATGCCGCCACCGCTTTCGAGACGCAGCACCACTTCATCCGCCGGGGTGGCCAGGGTCAGCAGGCTGGTGATTTCGTGACGCAGGCTCTCGGTCGCCGAAGCCTTGATGTCACCGTCGAAGTCCAGCACGAATACCCGTGGCTTTTCTTCGGGTTGTTTTTTCAGCTTCTTGTCAGCCTTGGCGGTTTGCTTGCGCAGCGTCTTGAGCTGGTCCTTGCTCAGCAGCGATTGCTCCAGGCGTTCGCGCAAGCCTTTGTAGAAGTCATTCAGGTTGCTGATCTGCAACTGCCCCGCAGAGCGGCGACGCCCTTTGCCGCGCAAGGCCGCAAGGGTCACCAGCACCACCAGGATCGCGACCACCAGGGTCACGGTTTTAGCCAAAAAACTGGCGTACTCGGCAAGAAATTCCACACCCTCTCCTTCAAACTAAAGCAGCCCCAGGGACAGGGCTGCGCAATGGGCTCAAGCATACCGGCGCGACCTGCTGCCGGCCAGCCGGCAAACGCCTGTGCGCAAGGCCATCGGCACAATTCAAACAAGCGTATGTTTTTTTATTGACAGTGTCTTGCCATGCTCCTAACCTCGCCAGACTTTCAACGTGCCGGGATGAAGCGGACGTGGGCAGCATCTATCTGATAAGACATGGCCAGGCCTCCTTCGGTGCAGACGACTATGATGTGCTGTCGCCGCTGGGTGTGCGCCAGGCGCAAGTCGTGGGCCAGCATCTGCTGGACCTTGGCCTGAGCTTCGATCGCTGCCTGTCCGGTGATCTGTCGCGCCAGCAGGATACCGCGCGACATGCCCTGGCCCGGTTCAGTGCTGCGGGGCTGCCCGCACCCGAACTGGAGCTCGATGCTGCTTTCAACGAATTTGACGCCTATGGCGTGCTCGAAGGTCTGCTGCCAGGATTGTTGCCGGATGAGCCCGAAGCCCTGACCGCCATGAGCAACGCTGTTCATGACCCGATGGAGTTCCAGCGTATCTTTGAACTGATCATCGCGCGCTGGATCAGTGGCGAATGGGACACGCCCGGGCTGGAAAGCTGGGCGGGGTTTGTCGAACGGGTCCAGTCCGGGCTCACGCGCCTTCTCGCACAGGCGGGCACCGGGCAATCCATTGCCGTGTTCACCTCTGGCGGCACCATCACGGCCCTGCTTCACCTGTTGACCCGAATTCCCGCCAGCGAGGCCTTCAAGCTGACCTGGCAAATCGCAAACACCTCGCTCAGCCACCTCAAGTACAACGGCAGCGAGGTCACCCTGGCTTCCTTCAACAGTCATTTGCATTTGCAACTGTTGAAGACGCCATCACTGATCACCTACCGATAAGCGATGGCAAATGCGCCCTTCGGGTCGCTGTAACTCACCCTATAAAGGATCGAACCATGACTTCTGTAGCTGATGCCGTTCAAGCAATGAAAGCCAAATTCAACCCAGCCGCTGCTGCGGGTCTGGACCTGGTATTCGGTTTTCGCATCGATGATTCCAAGCACTTCTCGCTGATCGTCAAAGACAACACCTGCGAACTGCAAGAAGGTGAAAACCCGGACGCACAAGTGACTCTGGTCATGGACGGCGACACCCTGAAAGATATCGTCAGCGGCGAGACCGACGGCATGCAGGCCTTCATGGGCGGCAAACTGCGCGCTGAAGGCGACATGATGCTGGCAATGAAGCTGAGCGACCTGTTCCCGGCCTAAGCCACACGCAGCACCCAAAACCGAGGCCCACGCGCTTCGGTTTTTTTTTGCCTGTGCTTCACTGAGGGGCTATCAAGGAGGTTGATCGACCACTAACACCCCGGCCTATTAAGGCCGGCGCCGGCTTGTCGAGGTTCGGGAGGCCCATTAGATTAGCGAATGTTGTCAGGCCCCAAGAATAAGCAGAAGAGATAGACATGGCGCTTACCGATTCGTCTACCCACATCCGCACAGGTGAAGAGCTCGACGCCGCCCGGATAGACCCGTACCTCAAGGCCCACATCCCGATGCTGGCGGGCGAGCCCGTGATCAGCCAGTTCCCCGGCGGTGCATCCAACCTGACCTACCTGCTTGAATACCCGGATCGTGAACTGGTGCTGCGCCGCCCGCCCTTCGGCCATAAAGCCAGGTCGGCCCACGACATGGGCCGCGAGTTCCGCATTCTGAATCAACTCAAGCAGGCGTTCCCCTACTGCCCGCAGACCTACCTCCATTGCACCGATGACACCCTGATCGGCAGCGAGTTCTATGTCATGGAGCGGGTCAAAGGCATTATCTTGCGCGCCGACCTGCCGCCCGAACTTGACCTCGGGCCCGCAGCTACCCGCGATCTGTGCCGGGGATTTATCGACACCCTGGTTGAGCTGCATCAGGTTGACTACCACGCCTGCGGCCTGGGCGACCTGGGCAAGCCCCAAGGCTATGTGCAGCGCCAGATCAATGGCTGGTGCGAGCGCTATGAACAGGCCCGGACCCCGGATGCGCCCCATTGGCAAGCCGTCAAGGACTGGCTCAGGTCGAATATGCCGGCCGATCACCCGAACCCCGCCCTGGTGCACAACGATTTCCGCTTCGATAACGTGATCCTGGACCCGCAGGATCCGATGCGCATCATCGGGGTCCTGGACTGGGAGCTGACCACCCTGGGCGACCCGCTGATGGATCTGGGCAACACCCTCGCCTACTGGGTCGAGGCAGGCGACCCGGCGCCGTTCCAGCTACTGCGGCGTCAACCGAGCAATGCCCCGGGCATGTTGACCCGCCGCGAATTCGTCGACTATTACGCCGAACGTTCAGGCATCCGGATCGATAACTACGATTTTTATTACACCTACGGCCTGTTCCGTCTGGCCGGCATCGTTCAGCAAATTTACTACCGCTACTACCACGGCCAGACCCGGGATCCGCGCTTCGCATCGTTCGTGCAGATGAACGCGCTGCTGGAGCAGATGAGCCTCAAGGTCATTGGCCGTTAAACCCGCTCACCCAGGAGTCAGCATGTCCAAGACCCAACTGTTCGATCTGGAAGGCAAAGTTGTCTTGGTTTCCGGTGCCAGTCGCGGTATCGGTGAAGCCATCGCCAAACTGCTGGCCCAGCAAGGTGCCCATGTCATTGTCTCCAGCCGCAAGCTCGAAGGCTGCCAGGCCGTGGCCGACGCCATCATCGCCGAAGGTGGAAAAGCCACGGCCATTGCTTGCCATATCGGCGAAATGGAACACATCACCCAGGCCTTTTCACGGATTCGCCAGGACTTTGGCCGCCTCGATATTCTGGTCAATAACGCCGCCACCAACCCGCAGTTCTGTAACGTACTGGACACTGATCCCGGCGCATTCCAGAAGACCGTGGATGTGAATATTCGCGGCTATTTCTTTATGTCCGTCGAAGCCGGCAAGCTGATGCGTGAACATCAGGGCGGCAGCATCATCAACGTGGCCTCGATCAACGGCGTTTCACCCGGGGAATTTCAGGGCGTGTACTCGATGACCAAGGCGGCGGTCATCAACATGACCAAGGTGTTCGCCAAGGAATGCGCGCCCTTCGGTATCCGCTGCAACGCTTTGCTTCCGGGCCTGACCGACACCCGCTTCGCTTCGGCGCTGGTCAAGAATGACGCCATCCTCAATGCCGCGCTGCAACACATCCCGCTGAAACGCGTCGCCGCTCCCGAAGAAATGGCCGGTGCGGTGTTGTACCTGGCCAGCGAGGCGTCGAGCTATACCACTGGCGTTTCGTTGAATGTGGACGGCGGATACCTCTCCTGATCCGGCAATCTGCGGCAGTGACCCGGCTCCGATGAATATTAATTTCCAGGCATTGCAAATACGGAATATTTATTCCATAAATAGCCTTCCTGAAAATAATAATCCAAAGGATCCTGGCGATGCGTCAACTTGGAATAGGCTTGATCGGCACCGGTTTTATGGGCCGTGCCCACGCGCTGGCGTTTCGCAACGTCAGCGCGGCATTCGAACTCCCGGTGCAGCTGCATCTTGCCGCGGTGTCCGATGCCGATGCCGAACGTGCCCGGCACTGCGCGACCGCCTGGGGTTTTGAGCGCGCCCACAATGACTGGCAACAGCTGATTGCCGACCCCCAGGTTGATCTGGTCGCCATCACCACCCCCAATCACCTGCACTTCCCCATGGCCATGGCGGCCCTCGCCGCAGGCAAGGCCGTGTACTGTGAAAAGCCCCTGGCCGTAAGCCTTGAGCAGGCCGATCAGATGCGCCTGGCGGCCCGGGCCGCAGGCGTGGTCACCCGGGTCGGCTACAACTACCAGCACAACCCGATGCTGGTGCTGGCCAGGCAGATGATCGAGCGCGGTGATCTGGGTCGCATCATCAGTTTTCAAGGGGAGTTCAGCGAGGACTTCATGGCCGGTGCGAACCTGCCCTGGTCATGGCGCTGCGAGCCCGGTCACGCCGGGGGAGCATTGGCGGATCTGGGCAGCCACTTGCTGGCCATGGCGCGTTATCTGGTGGGGGACATTGAAGCCGTGTGCGCCGACAGCCAGACTGTTCACCCGCAGCGCCCCGCCACCCTCAACAGCAGCGAGCTGCGCGACATTGCAGTGGATGACCAGACCCACGCCCTGTTGCGCTTTGGCAATGGCGCACGCGGCACGTTCAGCAGCAGCTGGCTCAAGCACGGCTATAAAAATCATTTGAGCTTTGAAATCAGCGGCACGCTGGGCACCCTGAAATTCGACCAGGAGCGCTTGAATGAACTGCAACTGTGCAAACAGGGGCAAGCCGGCTTCGAGCGACTGCTGGCGGGGCCGGCATTGCCCGGCTATGCCGCGTTCAGTCCGGCCGCAGGTCATCAACTGGGCTACAACGAACTGAAAACCCTGGAAGTCCACGCGGTGATCCAGGCCTGTGCCGGCCAACCGGCACCAGGCCCGGACTTTGAAGAAGCCTGGCAGGTGGAACGCCTGGCCAGCGCCATTCGCGTAGCGGCGCAGGAGCAGCGCTGGGTAACGCTGTAACCTGGCCTTGGCTCGCGGTGACAGCGCGTCATCGCGAGCATGCTGAGGGCGCTACACGGCGTGGCGGGCAGCGACCGCCCGCAAACACCGTTCAGCCTCTTGCACCATGTCTTCGATCAGTGCCTGGCAGCTTTTCAGTTCGCCAATCGCCGCCGCCACCTGGCCGCAAGGCAAAATCCCTTCGTCAGGGACACCGTCCACCATCGAACGCTGTAATAACACCGGCTGGTTGGCCGCCATTACGGTCTGCGACAACGCCCCCGGATCTTCCTTCACCGACTGCGCAAACACGCTGAGCATGTGGCCCAGGCTCATGCCGGTCTGTTGCTTCCATTGCCAGGCACTCCCCAGGGCAATGCGCAGGCGGCCAAAGGCGCTGGCTTTTTCCAGGCGATTGATAAACGCGTTCTCGATCATTCGATGGCGCATGCCATCCACCGCTGTAGTCACCCGGATCTGCTGCGGGTCGGCGACCTTGACGTAACGCTCCAGGGTGGCAAGGGGCGTGGGCGATTCGCGGGTCATCAGGAATCGCGTCCCCATGGCAATCCCGGCAGCCCCGGTGGCCAACGCCCCGGCCAGACCACGACCAGTGGAATATCCACCGGCCGCGATCACCGGGACGCCTACGGCATCCAGCACCTGCGGCAGCAAAATGGTGCTCGGCACGCCGCCGGTATGGCCGCCCCCTTCGCCCCCCTGCACGGTGATCATGTCGGCCCCCAGCTCAACCGCCTTGACCGCATGCTTGACCGCGCCCACGGTCGGAATACACAGCACCCCGGCCTTTTTAAAGCGGTCGATGGTCTGACGATCCGGGCCGCGGCCATAACTCACGGCACGCAAACGGTATTCAATGGCCAGGTCGACGCATTGCGCTGCGTTCTCCTGGAACATATGGAAATTCAGGCCGAAATTGCTGCTGCCGGTGGCTTCAATCACACGCTGGATTTCTGCCTCCAGCGCATCGGCAGCAATCGTGGCTCCGGCCAAAAAGCCAAAGGCTCCGGCGTGTGTGCTGGCAACCACCAGATTGGCATCCGCCACCCAACCCATCGCGGTTTGCACGATGGGATAGCGGCAACCCAGCGCCTCGGTCAGCGCTGTTTGCAAATACACACTCATCGACGCTCTCCCGCAGCCGCTTTGTTGGCCTCGGCCATGCCCTTGGCGTCATAGCCGCCAAGCTTGTCACCCGAGAGCAATTCATTATGGCTATGGGCGAAATGGTGCCAGGCAAAAACCGCGTCCATCGCGGTCCGCTTGCCCTGCAAATCCTCCACGTGGTTGATCGCCTGCTTGGTCAGGGCCAGGCCCATGCGTGGCTGTTTGGCAATCGCTGCCGCCAGCGCATAGGTCCCCGCCTCCAGCTCCTCCCGGGCAAACAGACGGTTGACCATGCCCATTTGATAAGCGCGCCCGGCGCTCATCCGGTCTCCGGTGAACAGGAACTCCTTGGCAATGCGCGGGTTGAGTTCGTAGGGGTGAGCAAAGTACTCCACCCCAGGAATCCCCATGCGCACCACCGGGTCCTGGAAAAACGCATCGTCGCTGGCGACGATCAGGTCGCACACCCAGGCCAGCATCAGCCCCCCGGCAATGCAGGCCCCCTGAACCATGGCGATGGTTGGCTTGGGCACTTCACGCCAGCGCCGGCACATGCCCAGGTACACCTCCTGCTCCCGGGCGTAGAGGTATTCTCCCCCCGGTTTATTGGTGTGGTCCCACCACAAATGCGCCCGGTCGAACGACTTGTTGATGTCGCGTCCCGGGGTGCCGATGTCATGCCCTGCCGAAAAGTGTTTGCCATTGCCGCGCAACACGATGACTTTCACCTCATCGTCATTTACCGCCCGGCGAAAGGCATCGTCCAGCGCATAGGTCATTTGCGAGTTCTGGGCATTGTTGACCGTGGGCCGATTGAGGGTCAGCGTGGCAATGCCATCGGCCACCGCATACAGCACCGGTTCTTCGGTTTCGTACACAGCGGTATCAGCCCGCTGCACAAATTCGCTGTCGCTGTTCATCTGGAGTCCTTGCCTTAGGCCTGACGAATGCCGGGCGGGTTGCCCTTGAGCGCGGCGGCGCGGTAGTCATGCGGATCCAGCCGGCGAATGAGTGCCAGTTGCTCCGGTGTAGGCGCCACGGTTTGCTTGAGGTCAGCGGCCTTGAGCAGCGCAAAACCGGTCTTTTCCTGTACCTCCTCAAACGTCACACCCGGGTGCAACGAACGCACCTGCGGCGCACGGTCCGGGCCACCGAAGTCCATGACGCACACGTCGGTGACGACCAGTCGAATGTCCATCAGGTCGCGACGCATGCCCTCTTCCCAGCGCTCATCGTTGAAGCCGACTCCCGAGACCATGTCCACTTCCCCCGAGACAAACGCACGGGTGTTATGGGACGGCACGAACAGCGAGTTGATGTGGTTGATGCTGTTACCCGGCAAACCGCGCACGCCGAGCATCGCGACCTTGGGCTTTTGGTAATCACCAATGCAGGACAGGTTGGTCTGGCCCCAGCGGTCGACCTGGGTCGGCCCGATCATCGCGTGGCGGCGTCCGCCCCAGACACACTCGAATACCCGCTCGAACGACAGGTAGCCCGAGTAGCCCGGCACATAATCGCCACGCGGGCCCAACGGAATCGGCTCTTCCACCAGAAACGCTTCGCTGTCGGTCATCAACAGTTCAGGGCTATGGGTCATCTTGGCCAGGCTTGCACCCAGGCGCGGGATCACACCCAGGCCGGAGGCGATGACTTCACCGTTATCGCGCCAGGCTTCGCTGGCGGCCACGATCAACAGTTCAGCCAGGGTGAATTCACAAGTAGCAGTCATGTTCATACTCCTTAAAACACGGGCAGCGGCAAAGCGCCCAGGCGTTCGGTCCCGCCATTGCTGGCCTGATAGGCGGTTTCGCCCGGGGTCACAAATTCCGCGACGTAGGCATCCCAGCCGCCGTCTTCTGCAGCACTGGCGCTGTAGCGCTTGAGGTGGCTCATGTCCCAGCCGTAATCGGACGGGCACGATGTCGGATGCGCACCAAACGGCGCATGCACCACACCGCTGACCAGGTAGCGCTCGAAAGTGTTGAAGCGGGCTTGGGTGGCATCGAGATTCAAACGCTCTTCAATACGCTCGCATGACACGAAGCACTGCTTCGCCGCACGGGCGTAAAGATGATCAAAATACGGATCCGGCCCGGTCACCAACGTATTGCCCAGACGATCGGCGACGTTGACGTGCAAAAAGGCGATGTCCAGGTTCAGCGCGGGCATGGCCAGCAGCACCTCGCCATCGGCATAAGGCGATTGCACCTGCTTGATCTCGGGGTTCAGGCGGCTGACATCTGTCGCCAGACCGCAGCGTGTCGGCAAAAACGGCAACCGCATGCCCGCGGCACGCAGGCCCCACTGCAGCATGCCCTCGTCCAGTTCCATAAGCTCCAGCCCGCCGGCTTCACGTGCCTTGCGAAAGTGGGCTTCCAGCGGGATCGCATCCAGAGTGGCAAAGCCGAATATCAGCTTTTTGACCTTGCCGGCCGCGCACAGCATGCCGACTTCCGGGCCGCCATACGCGACCACCGTCAGGTCCTTGACGTCCGAACGCAGGATCTCGCGCACAATTGCCATCGGCTTGCGCCGAGGCCCCCAGCCGCCGAAGCCGATGGTCATGCCGTCACGCAATTGGCCGACCACGTCCGCCGCTGTCATTTGCTTGTTCATGTGTTGCTCCTTACTGCTGAACCATCGAGGCTGAGCCCTATGGCTGGCCAACGGAAAAGTCGTGTCCCCACAGGCTCACCCGGGTGAACTCAAATGCGCTGTGCGCTTGCCAGTCCACCAGCAAGCCGCCATAGCCGTACTCCAGGTCGAAGCCCGAAGGGGTTTTCATGTAGAACGAAGTCATGCGGTCGTTCAGGTGCTGGCCGAGCGTGGCGGACAGCTGGACGTTATGGGCAATGTGACGATCGTGGGCGCGGCCCACTTCGGTCATGGACTCGACCTCGACCATTACGTGAACGCAACCTGACGGCACCGGATACTCGGCCAGCGCCAGGCTGTGATGGCGACTGTTTTTGCAATGCAAAAAGTGGATGCGGATTGGCGGTGCCGAGGGGTCGGGGCGGAAGTTGAAAATGTCCGACAGCTCAAACCCGAGTACGTCTTTGGCAAAGGCCAGGGTGGCATCAAAGTTCGGTGCCGGCAGCACGGTGTGCCCCAACCCCATGTCACCGGTGACAAACCCCGGCACGCCTTGTGGCGACACAAATGGCTGGCAATCGGAACGATGGCCCCAGCTCAGCTCATGGCGATTGCCCGATGGGTCGGTCACGTGCACCAGCGCTTGCACGCCGCGCTGATCACACTGTTCGGGCGTACCTGGACGCCAACTGACATCAGCCTGCTCCAGGGTTTCGATGGCCGCGTTGAACGCACCTTCGCTGGCCAGCTCCCAGCCGGAAGCCAGATAACGCGACTCACCGCCAGGCACGATCAACATCCGGAACGGACGCTCATCCATCTTCACGTACAAACCGCCAGCGGGTGCCGCACAGACCATCATTCCGAGCACGTCTTCGGCATAACGCTGCCATTGAACCGGATCGGCGGACTCTGCAACGAAGTAGCTCAAACCACGAATGTCGATCATGTGCCTGCTCCTCTAATGCCTGTATTTATTGGCTGAGGGCAGTATGGGAAGGTTGGTTGCGGGACTCATCGTCCGTTGAGACTAAGACCGGGGGGCGCTGCGCATCCGTAGCAGTTGTCGAGTGCAACGAGGCGACATCCAGCGATAGATGGGTTCACCGGCTTTACGACGGGTCGCGGAAAACCGGGGGGCGCTGCGCACCCCATCGCAGCCTTCGGCAGCGGCTACAGATTCCTCACGACCTGCAGCATTTGTAGCCGCTGCCGCAGGCTGCGATAAGGCCCGAAGGGCCTTCAAAACCAGGCAATGCGGCTACGCCCTGGGGTTACATATACAAAATCACCAGTTCATTGATCACGGACGGCCGTTCGCTGCCCAGCACGTGGGTGTTGAGTTCCAGGGTCAGTTGGGTGCCGCTTTTGACCCGCTCCACACGCTTGACCCGCGCACGGGCATGGATCGTGGCGCCGGCGGGCACCGGCGAGGGAAAGCGCAGGCGGTCCGAACCGTAGTTGATCATGTTGCTGAAACCGGTGATCTCATACCCCAGGTTGAGCTTCATGCGCGATTGCAGAATCTGCACCAGCGCACCGTGGGCGATGGTGCCGCCAAACGGGCTTTGCTTACGTGCACGCTCAGGGTCGGTGTGAATCCAGTAATCATCCCCCGACAACTGGGCAAAACTGTCGATCAGCGCCTGATCCACCACCACCTGGTTGCTCCACGGGCCGAAGGTTTCGCTCACCAGTGACTGCAGCGCCGCTTCGTCGTCCAGTGCGACCTGACGTACCGCGGCAGCCTCAGCCACCGGCACAGCAGGTTGCTGCTCGGCACGCAGGGTTTTCAGCCGCGCCGGGTCTTTATCCAGCCCGGTAAAGCGCAATAGCCGGTTCCCCTTGGCGTCGACCTCGGCAAACACCGGTTGCAGACGCATGCCGATCTTCACTTCGGACTCATCCAGCCCCACCAGATTGCTGTTGATGCGCACCCCTTGATCGAGCTCGATCACGGCCAGCATTTGTGGCATTTCATCGGCAAAGTCCGGCAAGGTAGCGATGCGCGTGACAGTAAAGCTGTACAGCGTCGCCCCGCCGCTGACTTCGCGCCAGCTCAGGTCATGGGCAAAGCATTGCGGGCAGTGGCGACGCGGGTAGAACACCCAGTCGTTGCATTGATTGCACTGCTGGATCAGCAACCGCTCAGCCTTCAGGCCTTCCCAGAACGGAGCTGAAATCTCGGTCGGAACCGGCATTGGTTTGTTATTCGACATTGGATTCATGCTCCCTGAAGTATCAACGCGCCCTGCTCACTCATCACGCCA
Organism: Pseudomonas sp. D1HM; assembly: GCF_019266105.1. Lineage (NCBI taxonomy): Bacteria > Pseudomonadati > Pseudomonadota > Gammaproteobacteria > Pseudomonadales > Pseudomonadaceae > Pseudomonas > Pseudomonas sp. D1HM. The sequence goes on from NZ_LRMN01000006.1 coordinate 492,965, forward strand.
CCCGTGCCGGAAACGTACACGGTGTCGCAACGCTTGAGCTGACGTTCACCGGCCTCTCCGGCAATTTGCGTCACGGCCTCGATCACCTGGGACATCCCTCCCGCCGAGCCGGCCTGGCCAAAACTGAGCTGGCCGCCGTGGGTGTTCATCGGGAAGTCGCCACGCCAGGTAAGGTCGTGCTCGCGGACAAAGCTCATGCCCTCGCCCTTGGCGCAGAAGCCTGCGTCTTCCAGGGTCAGCAATGCCGTGATGGTGTAGCAGTCGTAAATCTGGGCGGCATCGACATCGGTCGGTTTGAGCCCGGCCATGTCGAACGCCCGGCTGGAGGCAGGGCCAATCGGGGTGTGCAGCATATCGGCGGCATACGACGGCGACTTGAAGGCCAGGTGTTCGCCAAAACCGGTGATCCACGACGGACGCTTGCGGGCCCGGGCCGCAACCTCTTTGGAAGCGATGATCATCGCCGCGCCCCCGGCCACAGGCATCACAATTTCCAGCACATGCAGCGGGTCGGCGACTTTTTTACTCGCCAGCACTTGCTCGATGGTCAACGGTTGACCGTAAAACATCGCCTGCGGGTTGTATTGCGCGTTGGTGCGCTGATCCACGGCAATCTTGGCCATCGCTCGCGGGTCGTAGCCATATTGCGCGGCATAGCGCTGGGCAATCATCGCGTAACCGGTGTTCTGGCCCATGTGGCCGTACGGCAAATCGAACTCGGCTTCCGGGGCGCCGAAGGCGGTGCTGTGCCCGCCAAAACGCATGGCGCGCGCCATCCAGCTCTGGTCTTCGTCCGGTCCAAATGGCGCCATCCGCGCCGGCAGTACACACAGCACGGCCTGGCACAGTCCCAATTCGATAGCCGCGGCAGCCCGCCAGACCATCCCCACCGAGGTGCAGCCACCGAGGTCGACCACCTCGGCAAAGTTCAGGCGCAAGCCCAGGTATTCGGCCGCCATCGCGGGCACGAATACCGAAGCCTCATGAAACTGCGGGCCATTGATCACCAGCCCATCGAGATCCGAAGCCTGCAAGCCTGCATCACGCAACGCCTGGGCAGCCAGGTCCGCGACTTGTTCCAGGTGGAACATGCGCGGGGCCGTGGCATATTTTTCCGGTTTGTACTGTGCGCTGCCAACAATGGCCGCATGACCTTTAAGACCCATAGGTATCTCTCTTTAATCAGTTGCACCGTAAAGGCGTGTTGCGCCGGCCCGGGCGACCTTGGCATCAGGTCGCAGCCGCGGCCGGCGGCGACAGCCTTTACTCAGAAGGTGTATTTCATGGAGAACGTGGCGTAGTCACGGTCTGCCAGCGGACGCTTGATCGGATCAGCCGAGCCCAGGTAACCGATGTACTTGAGCGACACTTCAAAGTTGCTCAGGTATTTGAAGGTGGTCCCGGCACTCAGGCGGCGGTCACCGGCAACCCCGGCAATGCTCCCGGCCATGGGCGCGGCACCGCTGAACACGTTAGAAAAGGTAAACGGAACCTCCAGGTCCCAGCCCTGGAACACGCCCGGGTAACTGAACGACGCGCCGAGGGTGTAAGCGCTGGAAGAGCGCGTACGCCATGCAGACGACGTTTTGTAGGCGTAATCGTTGGACGGCTCGACGGACGGCGCCAGCGACGGCAACAACGGCAAGCCCTGCAGGTTCGGTGCCCCGGAGGTTTCATCCGCGTGGTCGGCCCGTACGGTAATAATTTCACCGGTCAATGTGGTCTGGCTGGCCCACGGGCGGTCACCCAGAATGCGCATCGCCGACAATTGCAACTGCTGCCCGCGACCTTTGGCCGGCACCGCGCCCAGGCCGGTATTGACCATGACCGGAGCACCGTCACGGTACGACCATTCCGCCCCGACCTGGGTCTCGCCCAGCTTGGTGGTGGCGCTGATCCCCGTCAGTTTGATGTCTTCAAAATACTTGATGCGGTAACCATTGCTCTTGAATGCATACTGACCATTGCCCACGGGCAGCGGGTCGTAGCCCACCAGGCCGGTGGCCGGGTTTTTGTCGTGGTAAACCACATGGAACAGCGACATTTCCAGCTCAGGCATTGGGCGGAAGCGGATCTGGGCGCCCCACTGCCCGCTGTCGCGAGGCTCGTCGGTGCCGCGATACGGAATGTTGCCCGTCGGGCTGATGATGAAGTCGCGGCCCGGGCCGATCACGTCGGTGGTTGACAGGTAGCTGCCTACTGGCGGCAACTCGGTGCCTTTCCACTCGTACTGAACGTAAGCACCCAGGGTGATTTGCGGATTGATCCGATAGGACGCCGAGAATTGTCCTACCGGCAACAGCACCTCCTTGACCTCAACCCCTGGCTGCGCAGCCTTCACCGCATCGGACGGGTTCTGCACGCCGTTAACACCGGGGTAATACAAGCTCTCGCCCCATGACTCGATGTGACGACCGGCCTTGACGTCGAGCATGGTGTCGTTGTCAAAGCGCCAGCCGCCAAACACATAGGCGTCCAGCAAGCGCGTGCGGCCACCGCTGAATTTGCGGGTGTCGCTGGTGAACTCGTCATTGCTCCCGTACTTGTTGACGGTTGAAGGGGAGTCGTTGTCGTTGGAGCGGTGGTAAATGTCGTCATAGAAGGTACTGGCGCGCACCACGGCGCCGTAGTTGTCCTTGCGCAAGATCATCTCGCCCAGCGCACCCACCCGGTTAGTGGTAAGGCTGTGGCGGTCAAAGTTGCGGTTGGCATCGTCGGCGTTAACCCCCATTAACTTGTCGCTGGGATCACCCAGGCGCATGCCGATGCCGTAGCTGGTGGTGACCGACCAATCGATGGTCGCTCCGTTATCGAACTCGATGGTTTCCCCCGCCCACACCGGGCTGGACATCAGCGCGACGGCAGCGGCCAGGCCGGTGACCTGAAAGCTGTGCGGTCGTGGTCCCAGACATTTATTGTTGTTTTTATTGATCACTCTGCCTCTCCTGATTCGCGACCCGTTGGCCGCATCGATGGGTTCAAGCGTCATTGCGTTCTACCGACTGCGCGCAGGCCTGCGCTCAAAACTGCTCGAGCGGATTGAACTTCGAGACTCCTGTCCGGGGCCGTCGATAACGATGCAGCCCTCCTTGTTCCTCACGGACGAGCGCCCCCTCGGCCATGAGGTAATTGGCGTGAGCCAACGTTTCGCCAACAGCCATCAGCTCGTCAAAACGACCTGACAGCTTTTTGAACAGCACCGCCATCATTTCCAGCGCCGTACGCGGTTCCTCGCAAGCCTCCAGCAGTTGCTGCAAGTGGGCCCGGTGGTGGTCGCGCAATTGATCGAGGCGCAGGTGCAAATTGAAAAACGGTCGCTCGTGCGCCGGCAGCACCAGCACACTGTCGGGGATCACCCGCAGGTGTTCGATGGAGTCCAGCCAGTCGCGCAACGGGTTGGCTTCAGGCTCGATGACGTAAACCGCAATGGTCGACGTGATGCGCGGCAACACCTGATCGCCCGAAATCAGCAGGCCATCGTCGGCGGCATACAGGCACGCATGCTCCGGCGAATGCCCGTTGCCGGTCACGACCTGCCAGCGGCGGCCGCCAATGATCAGTTCGCTGCCGTTTGCCAAACGGGTGAAGCCCGCCGCGGTCTGCGGCCGAAAATGTTCACCCTGGATCAACGGCAGCAAAGACGTGGCGCGCTCCGCGCTGAAGCCGGCCTTTTGATAAAAATCGAGAAAGGCCCAATCCGGTGATGCAGCCCTCGGCGGTCCATGATGCAGCGCGTCGAACTCGCCGAGCGTCATCAGCACCGGACACCGAAAACGCTCGGCCAGCCACCCCACCACGCCGGTATGGTCACTGTGAAAATGCGTGCAAATCACCGCTTTGAGCGGCAAGCCGGCCATGACCTCGACAAAAACCTGCTCCCATACCTCCCGGCATTGGTCGCTGTTGAGGCCGGTATCGACCGCCACCCAACCGTCGCCATGACGCAACAGATACAGATTGATGTGATCCAGACCGAACGGCAGCGGCATCCGTAGCCATAACACGCCCTCGGCCACTTCCTGCACCTGACCATTGGCCGGAGCCAGCGGCCATGGATATCGCAGACCGTCACGCCATTCGTGACCCCGGGCGTCGAATTCACTCATGGCCGGAGCTCACAAAGGGTGGCAAACCGGCACGGGCCAACACCTGCAACGAATACGGCTGATAGGTGCGCGTGCTGTCGTCCCGCACAAACAACGGATCGGCAAACAGCCCCGGCGCGTAGCCCTGGCGCTGTAAATCAACCTTGCGCAGCTTGAACGTGCTGGTCAGGTCTGCCGCTGCCGAGACCCGGACAAACATCGGCGCCGCATATCGCGGCAAGCGGGCTTCGGTCAGGTCATAGAACGCCTTGGGATCAAAGTCCTGCCCCGGCTGCATCAATATGGCCGCCATACCGGCCCGGCCTTCATGTTCCGGCACCTGCACGCCGTAGACGTTGATCAGTTCAAGCCCCGGCAAATCACTCAGGGTGTCCGCCACTTCCAGGGTGGAGACGTTTTCGCTTTTCCAGCGGAAGGTGTCACCGATACGGTCTACGAAATAGAAATAGCCATCGTCGTCATAGCGCAGCAGGTCGCCCGAACTCCAGTAGGCATCGCCGGGCTGGAAGACATCGCGGCGGATCTTGCTTTCAGTCGCAGCGTCGCTGGTATAGCCCTCAAAACGCCCGCCGCCCATCTGCGGATGATTGACGATAAAGCCCATGGCTTCCCCCACTTCCCCCGGTTGGCAGAGCTGGTAAAAGCCCTGTTCATCCCGTGGATGGGTGTCGCTTTCGACGTCGTAACGCACCAGCCGCAGGTTGGTGCGGCTCCAGTCCGGCACACGCCCGCACGAGCCGACATAATTGTCGACGTTGATCAGGTTGGCATTGGCCTCGGTCGCTCCCCATCCCTCGAACACCTGGATCGGCCCGAAACGTTCCAGCCAGCGTTGCCAGGACTCGGGCGTCAACCCGGCCCCGAGCATGTAGCGCAAGCTGTGCTCGCGCTCCCCGGCCACCGGCGGCTGATTAAGCAAGTAACGGCAGATTTCACCGATGTACTGAAAAACCGTGATCTGGTTGCGCCGCACGTCCTGCCAGAACTCACGCACGCTGAACTTGCGTCGCACCACAATACTGGCCCCGACGCGCAAGGCGGTGGACGTCACCGAGGTGGCCGCGGCACCGTGATACAGCGGCAGACAGCAATAAAACACGTCGTCGCAGGTGGCCCCCAGGGTGACTTCCATCACGTCACCCGACGACATCCAGCGCATATGGCTGTAACGGGCAGCCTTGGGCAGGCCGGTTGTACCCGAGGTAAAAATCAGCAAGGTCGTGCTTTCTGCCGTGACCGCTGCCCGGACGTCCCGCGGGAATGGCGTGGCCGGGGCCTGGGCAAGCTGCGCAGCAAAGCCGCCATCAACGCAGGCCGGCAGTTCATCGTCGCAGGGGTTTTCAGGGTCAGGAATCAACCACCACGGCACGTCCGGCAAGCCTTCGGTGGCCAGCAGATTAGCCAGGCATTCTTCCCCGACCACCACGGCTTTGGCGGCAGTGGATGCCAGGGCATGCACCAGTGGCTTGCCGCTGACCTGGGTATTGATAAATGCCACCACGACACCCAGCTTCACCAGGCCGAACCAGCTGAAGAAAAAGCCCGGGCGGTTCTCCATGGCGATCGCGCAAACATCACCGGGACGCAGGCCCTTGCTGTAAAACACGTGAGCCATGCGGTGAGCCTGGGCATCCACTTCGCCATAGCTGAACGTCTGCGTGCCATAGATCAAGAACGTACGTTCGGGGGCGCTTTGTGCCTGAGCCTCAAGGCGATCCGCCAGGGTGTACAGGTCAGCCGGTTTGATCTGGGCACTGGCCGCAGAACGCAGGTCCAGCAAGGCCTGGGTCTGCTCGCGGGGCACCGGGAGTTGTCGAGACGCCACAGGGACGTTGATCCGGGACATATCGTTCATTGCGCCACCGCCTCGCACAGCGGGTAATCGCTGTAGCCTTCCGGACCAGGGGAATACAGGGTTTTGCGGTCAAAGCGTGCCAGTGGCAAGCCGCGTCGCAGACGCTCGACCAGATCCGGGTTGGCGATAAAGTGCCGCGCAAACGACACCGCCTCGCCCTGCCCGGCCTGCAGCGCGGCTTCAGCTCCGGCACCGTCAAAACCGTCATTGAGGATCAAGCCGCTGCTGCAATGACGTTGCGCCAGGGCAAACGCATCGAGCTCGGCCAGCGGCGAACGCATGATGTGCACATAGGCCAGATCCAGCGGCTCGGCCGCCTTGCACAAGGCCTCGGCCGTTGCCAGCGGATCGTCGTCCTGAATGTCATTGAACGGGTTGCCCGGGCACAGGCGCATCCCGACCCGACCGGCGCCAATGGCCTGCGCCATGGCGCTGAGAACCTCCACCGGGAAGCGCACGCGGTTCTCGACACTGCCACCATAACGGTCAGTGCGCAGGTTGCTGCCCGAGGCCATGAACTGCATGGGCAAATAGCCGCTGGTGCAGTGCAGTTCCACGCCGTCGAATCCTGCCTCGCGGGCATTCAACGCCGCCTGACGATACTCTTCGATCACCTGCGCGATGTCGTCCAGCGACAGGGCCTGCGGCTCATCGGTGTCGACCATGCCGGCGGCATCGGTAAACAGTTGGGTGCGCGCGCGCAAGGCAGACGGGGCGACCGTTGCCGCACCTGCCGGCTTGTTGAGAACACTCGATGCCCGCCCCACGTGCATCAGTTGCAGCACGATCAGCCCGCCTTCGGCATGCACGGCATCGGTTACGGCTTTCCAGGCAGCGATCTGTCCGGCGCTGTAGATGGCCGGGGTGCGGCAATAACCGAGACCATCGGCCGAGGGCGCCGTGCCTTCCGCGACGATCAACCCCGCTGACGCCCGTTGCCGGTAATACTCAACCATTTCGGTGGTCGGCACGCCCTGCTGATCGGCCCGGCTACGGGTCATGGGTGCCATGACAATACGGTTGGCCAGCTCCAGCTCGCCCAACCGCACAGGTTCAAACAAAATGCTCATAGTGGCTCCTCAGCGCACGCGAATTTTCGGAGCGCCGGCCCCGCGGCGCAGGGTGGCCAGAAAGCGTTCGACCGGTGCAGCTGCCGCGACCTGTGGCAGATGTTCTTTATCCGGACGCTGGGCCCAGAATTCGGTCCAGGACGGAAACAGATCATGGAAAGTGCCCGCATAGGGCTCGCGTCCCGGCCAGCGCATTTTCTGCGTGCCGATCGGCGGTTTGTTGAGGTCGCTGGCGTACCAGTAGCACGGCAGGCGACGGCGGAAATACCAGCGGCCCTGCATGCGCTCGTAGTCATCCCAATAGAGCATTTGCATGTTCACCCACTCAGGGCCGGTCTCATGCTCGTTCTTGGAATACACCACCCCGACCGCATGATCCGGGTCGGTAAACTCGATCAAGTGCTGGCCCAGGTGATGCGAGGTGCCATGAAACTGATCGCGCAGGGTGTCATCGACCCAGGCCTTAAGGTGAGCACGCCCGACTTTTTCACGCCCGACACGAATATCTTCAGCAAACAAATTGACGTGGGCATCCAGGTCGCGCATGTCCAGCGACAATGAGTATTTGCCGGCCAGTTGACGAATCTCTTCAATCGACTCCAGCCGATCAAGGCGGGCAAGCAAGGCGTTCTGTTCCATAAGCGGTGTCCTTAAACAATCTCTGACGGTCTGTTCCCGAGCGGCCACAGCCGCCCCGGCCCCTGCGATACGTGGGGTTATTCCAGTACGGTGTACAGTTCGCTACTGCGGCCACCGTCGACCGGCAAGCTCGCACCGGTGATGTAAGACGCTTCGTCGCTGGCCAGGAACAGAATGGCGTTGGCCACTTCTACCGGCAGGCCGACGCGTTTGAGGGGAATCAGTTTTTCGGTGTTGAGACGGGTCTTGTCGTCAGTCAGCATGCCCGCGGTGGCCGGGGTCGCTACCACGCCCGGGATCACCACGTTGCAGCGGATGTTATGGCTCGCGCCTTCGCTGGCCGCTGCACGACTGAAGTTGATGACAGCCGCCTTGGCCGCTGAGTAGCCGGCCATCCACGGTGTGCCGAACAGGCCGCAGATCGAGGCAATATTGATGATCGAGCCGCTGCCCTGTGCACGCATCAGGCTCATGGCCGTGCGCGTGCCCCAGAACGTACCGTCCACCGTAGTGGCGAAGTTCGAGTGCCAGTCAGCCGTCGAGGTGCTGTCAATCGCGCCCCAGCTGTAGGCCATGGCGTTGTTCACCAGAATGTCCAGTCGCCCATTGCGGTTGGCAGCCGCTTCAATGGCGCCGACATAAGCCGCTTCATTGCTGACATCGGCCACCGCACATTCGGCACGCCCCCCGACATCACGAATCTGTGCCGCCACCGCTTCCAGCGGTTCGATACGGCGACCGCACAACACCACCAGCGCGCCCTCCTCGGCAAACCGCAGCGCCGTGGCGGCACCGATGCCCGATCCGGCGCCGGTGATGAATGCGACCTTGCCCTGTAAACGAATGCTCATACCCTGTTCCCCCATCCAGTGCCCAACGATTAGATAAACGCCATGCCGCCGTTGACCGCGAGGTTTTGCCCGGTGATAAACGCCGCGTCATCACTGGCCAGAAAGGCCGCGACCCGCGCAATTTCATCGGTTTCGCCCATGCGGCCCAACGGGATGGCCTTGAGCATGCTTTGCATCCAGTCGTCGGGGATGTCAGCCATCATTGGCGTGTTGGTCGGGCCAGGGACGATGGTGTTGACGCGAATGCCATTGGCCGCCAATTCGCGCGCCATGCTGCGGGTCAGCCCCATCACGCCGGCTTTGGCGGCGCAGTAATGGCTTGGACCTTCACCGGTCAGGGCTGAAGTACTGGAGATATTGATCACTACACCCGGGGTGCCGGCAGCGAGCATCAACTTCACGGCCTCGCGGCTACAAAAGAAAGTGCCGGTCAGGTTGACGCCGATCACCCGTTGCCAGTGTTCGTCCGGGGTTTGTGCGAAAGCATCGATCGAGCCGATGCCGGCGTTATTGACCAGCACATCGAAACGACCGAAGCGTGCTTGCACAGCGGCCATTGCCGTCGCGACAGAGTCGCTGTCGGCCACGTTGCAACTGACGGCCAACGCCTTGTCACCCAGGCCCTCAATCGTTTCCCGAGCTGCCTCAAGGTTGATATCAGCCGCCACCACCCATGCACCTTGCTCGGCGAAATGACGAACGATCGCCCGTCCCATGCCTTGGCCTGCACCCGTTACAAACGCAACCTTATTCATCAATTTCATGGAGCCTCCCGCCTGCCAGAATGACGCCCGACTGCAGCACTGAAGGCTGACGGCGGGATACGGGAACCATCATTGACTGCACGAAAAAGCAGAACATCGTCCGATGGGACTAAGCCTTCGCGCGGCATGAAGACAATCGTCAGGGGCCACCGAAAAACAACTCGGCCTGCGCAAAACTCGACATCCACAAGAAATACTGTAGATAGCTCTATCCCGGGCTGAAGGTTATCGATGGAGTGCTGACCTGCTGGTCTAAACGGACGATGTAGACCCTGTGCGCCTATGGAATAACACTCTCACTAGAACAAAACCGGGAGAACCCGTCGTGTCCATACCCTCGCGTCCCACCTGGCGAACCCATTACGCATTGGGCGTACTGGCAGCCATTTATGTCTTCAACTACATCGACCGTCTGTTGATGGCGATTCTGATCGAACCGGTGAAGGCCGAATTCGGAATTTCCGACACCGGCATCGGCCTGCTTTCAGGCGTAACCTTCGCGGTGTTTTACACCCTGTTCGGCTTTCCGCTGGGTCGCCTGTCCGACCGTATAGGACGCAAGACCGTCATCGGGCTCAGTTGTATCGCCTGGAGCGTGATGACCATGTTCTGCGGGCTGGCGGCCAGCTTCTCGATGCTGGTGGTCGCCCGTATCGGGGTGGCCATTGGTGAGGCTGGCGGCACCGCGCCATCCATGGCGATGGTGTCTGACCTGTATCCACCGGAGCGCCGCTCGACCGCCCTCTCGGTACTGATGCTCGGATCAAGCCTGGGGGCGATTTTCGGCCTGGGCCTGGGCGGCTGGATCGCCCAGCATTACGGCTGGCGTTTCGCCTTTTTGATCATCGGCGCCCCCGGGATTTTTCTCGGTCTGTTGCTGATGCTGACCGTGCGCGCCCCGAAGCCCGCACAACTGGTCAAGGCCGCGGACCTGATCCAGGACCATTGGGCGGTCACTGTGCGCCAGCTGTTTCAAACACCGTCCTTTCTGTGGCTGGTGCTGACCGGCGGTTCCGCGGCGATTGCCGGGTACGCCATCGGAACCTGGAGCCCAAGCTTCCTGATCCGCTCCCATGGCCTGAGCCTGCAGGACGCGGGGCTGCTGGCCGGCGTGGCCGGAGGTGTCGGCGCGACGCTGGGCACCCTCACCTGCGGCATATTGTGTGATCGCATGGTGCGTCGTGACAAAGGCTGGCAAATTGGCGTGCCACTGCTGGGGACGCTTATCAGCATCCCTTTTGCACTCGCCTACTTCCTGATGCCCACCGGCACCGCGTTTTACGTCGGCAGCACGCCGGTGCCCACCGCATTCCTGTTTTATTCGGTGTTCAGTTTCTTCGGCACCTGGTGGGCAACACCGTGCCTGGGCGCTATCTCGCACCTGTTCCCGGCCACACGCCTGGCCCAGGCCACAGCGATATTCGTGATGTCCATGACCTTGCTCGGTGTCGGTGTCGGTCCCTTGCTCATCGGCATGCTCAGTGACGGTTTTGCTCATAGCCTGGGCAACGAGGGGCTGCGCTATGCCCTGGCCTCCTGCGTCTCGCTGCTGGTGCTGGCATCGGTGTTCCTGGCCATGGCCTTGCCGCGCTACCGCAACTACCTCACCCAACCAACCCTAGCCGCAACGCCTTCGGCCAAAGCGGTCACTGCCTGATTTTCGGAGACTGAGTGATGACAGAACAAGACCTTCCGCTGCCTATCGGCCATTTCGTGACCCTGGACAGCGGACTGCGCCTGCACTTTCTCGACGAGGGCAGCGGCCCGGTGGTGCTGTGGCTGCACGGCAGTGGGCCGGGCGCCAGCGGCTTCAGCAACTTCAAGGGCAACTACCCACAGTTTGCAGCCTCCGGCTTCCGTAACCTGGTGGTGGATTTGCCGGGGTTCGGCCGCTCCGACAAGCCCGAAGACGCGCAGTACAACCTGGACTTCTTCGTCAGCGCCATGTCGGGTTTCCTCAAGGCCGTGGGCGTCAAGCGCGCCACCCTGCTGGGCAACTCGCTGGGGGGCGCCATTGCGCTGGGCATGGCGCTGGCCGAGCCCGAGTGTGTCGAAAAGCTGATTCTGATGGCCCCCGGCGGCGTTGAAGACCGCGAAACCTATTTCAAGATGATCGGCATTCAGCGCATGGTCGAGCTGTACAACGCAGGCCCGCTGGGCATCGAACACATGCGCCGGATCATGAGCCTGCAACTGTTCGACAGTTCACAACTGGATGACAAGCTGCTGGCCGAACGTGTGGCCGTGGCGGTGCTTCAACCGCGCAATCTGTTTACCACCATGATGGTGCCGAACATGACCGAGCGCCTTGAAGAACTGCGCGCGCCGATCCTCGGTTTTTGGGGCACCGACGACAACTTCAACCCCGCCAGCGGCGCGCTGAAAGTGCTGACCCATGCACCCAATGCACGCTTCATCATGCTCAACCGCTGCGGCCATTGGGTTCAGGTGGAACACCGCGAGCTGTTCAACAAGGCGTGCCTGGAGTTCTTGAAAGCCTGAGTCCGCCACGCGTCAACGCATGACCGACGGCTGCCTGCGGGCGGCCGTTTCCCCTTCTGAATTCCCGCTCGGGCTGAAATAACAATGACAAAATTTCCTCAATTACTGGCCCCCGGCCGTATCGGCTCACTTGAGCTGCGCAACCGCATCGTCATGGCGCCCATGGGCTCTAACTTCGCAGAAGCGGACGGCCAGTGCGGCGAACGGATTCAAGCCTATTACGAAGCCCGCGCCCGGGGTGGCGCCGGCCTGCTGATCATGGGTGTGTGCTCGATTGCCTTTCCCGCCGGTACCGCCGAACCGTTCCAGGTCGGTGTGTCCAGCGATGACTTTATTCCCGGCCTGAGCCGCCTCGCCGAACGCGTCCACCGCCACGGCGCCAAAATCGCCATGCAATTGCAGCATGCCGGCAAGACCTCCGTGCGGGACATGGCCGAAGGCCGGCAACTCTGGGTGCCGTCCGTACCACCTGTGCTGCAGAGCGACATGATGAGCGCGCTGACGCCCGAGGAGCTGTCCAACTTCGTCAGTTCCATGAAGCGCCGTGCCGAAGGGGCGCCGATCCGGGTGATGGACAGCGCAGACATCGCACAGATGACCGACTGGTTCGCCTGCGCCGCCGACCGCGCCAAACGCGCCGGTTTCGACGGGGTGGAACTGCACGCGGCCCACGGCTACATCATCGCCGGTTTCCTGTCGTCCTATTACAACCACCGCGAAGACGCCTATGGGGGCAACCTGGAAAACCGGGCCCGGCTGCTGCTGGAGATTATCGCCGCGGTACGGGCCAGGGTCGGCCGCGAGTTTCCTGTATGGCTACGCCTTGATGCCGAAGAACTGCACACCCCGGGCGGCATCAGCCTTGACGATGCCATCGCCGTGGCGCGCATGGCCGAGGCGGCCGGGGTCGACGCCGTCAGTGTTTCGGCCAGTGCCCGCATCATCAGCGGCGTGGTATTTACCGAGGCGCCCCTGGTACACAAGCCCGGTGGATTTATGGAGTGGACCGCCGCGTTCAAACGCAGCGTGAATCTGCCCGTGATCGCGGTGGGTCGCATCGAGCCCGACGTTGGTGAAAGCGCCTTGAAACGCGGCGACTGCGATTTCATTGCCATGGGCCGCAAGCTTCTGGCCGACCCGGACCTGCCGAATAAACTGCTCAACGAGCAGGAGTCGAGTATTCGGCCCTGCATCTACTGCTACGTCTGCGTCAGTCAGATTTTCGTCAACGAGCGCGTCAAATGCGCGGTCAACCCCATGACCGGTCATGAGTTCGAATACGTCATCACCCCGGCCGTCACCGCGAAACACATCGTGGTGGTCGGCGCAGGCCCAGCCGGCATGGAAGCGGCCCGGATGGCCGCCCTGCGCGGGCATCGCGTCACCCTGCTGGAACGCAGCGACCGCCTTGGCGGCACGTTGTTCTTCGCCGGTTTGGCCTATGCCGAAAACGCCCGCCTGCTGGACAACCTGCGGGTACAGGTGCAGCAATCGACAATTGATATTCGCTTGAACACCGAGGCCAGCCCTGCCCTGCTGCGTGACCTGGGGGCCGATCAAGTACTGGTGGCCGTCGGCGCCGAGCGCGCAGCGCCAGCCATCCCCGGTGCGGATCAGGATCACGTCTGGAGCGGCGACGAACTGCGCCGCCTGATGACCGGCGACCGCGCCGACGAAGTGGCCAAGCGCAAGTTGTCATTTACCCAGCGCACATTGATGAAAGCCGGCAGCCTGGCGGGCATCACCGACAGCAGCGAAGCCATGCAAAAACTGTCGCGGGTCTGGATGCCCCTGGGCAAGCGCGTCACCATCATCGGAGGGGGACTGGTCGGCCTGGAGCTGGCTGAATTCCTCATCGCCCGTGGTCGTCAGGTGTGCGTCCTGGAAAGCGGCACCCACCTGGGCCGCGAACTGGCCATCGTACGCCGCTGGCGCGTGCTGCATGAGATTCGCGTACACGGAGGCGAGTTGATCACCGGTGCCAGCGTGACCGCCATTGACGGCCAGCGCGTGCACTACCAACTGGCCGATGGCCAGGTGGGTGAAAGCCAGGCGGACTCGGTGGTCCTGGCCATCGGCGCCCAGCCCAACACCGACCTGCTCGACGCCTTGACCCGTGCCGGCATCAACGCCCTCAGCCTGGGTGATTGCCACAGCATCGGTTACATCGAAGGCGCCATCAGTGCAGGACACAAAGCCGGGCGCGAAGCCTGACACCCGCTTGAAAACAGGGCGTGGCCAGCAACGGCACGCCCTGTGAAGCTGGTGCATTGGCGATCACGGAGCGGCTTGACTATATTTCACGCACATCAGGAGATCCTCGTGAAAACAGACCAGCGCCACTTCAAAATCGACAACATCGAATTCAACGTCAGCGACATCAGCCGCAGCAAGGCCTTCTTCGGCGCTGTATTTGGCTGGACATTCACTGACTACGGCCCGACCTACAGCGAATTCAGCGACGGCCAACTGACCGGCGGTTTCACCACCTGCGAACCGGTCCGTTCCGGCGGGCCGCTGATCATCATCTACGCCGACAACCTCACACCGGTAGCACACGCGATTACCAACGCCGGCGGACAGATCATCCGCCCGGAATTCCCCTTCCCCGGCGGAACACGCTTTCACTTTACCGACCTCGACGGATACGAATGGGCCGTCTGGACCGAAGCGCAGACCTCCGACTAATCCCCATCGCAGCCTTCGGCAGCGGCTACAGAAACATCCCAAACCTGTAGCAGCTGACGAGCGGAGCGAGGCTGCGTCCGCCGCCAGACGCGGCCTCGTGCTACTCGACCGCTGCTACAGAAACACCCCAAACCTGTAGCCGCTGACGCAGGCTGCGAAAAGGCAACCACCCCAACCTCGCTGCGTCCGCCGCCGGACGCGGCCTCGTGCTACTCGACCGCTGCTACAGAAACATCCAAACCTGTAGCCGCTGCCGCAGGCTGCGAAAAGGCAACCACCCCAACCTCGTAGCAGCTGACGAGCGGAGCGAGGCTGCGTCCGCCGCTGCTGCATCCATCGCAGCCTTCGCCAGCGGCGACAAAAAAAAGCCCCGTCGTTGGCCGACGGGGCTTCAGGTCAAACTCGGGTTGAAACGCTTAGCGCCCCTTCGCCCTTGCAGCATCGGCGGTGTATTGATCCGGGGTGAATTTGCCTTCGTTCAGGATCGGGCCTTTTTTCGCTTCGTTGGTCATGCCGTAACCGGTGTACTGCCCCGAGTTCAAGTCCATGAAGAACTGGGAACCCGCTTGCCAGGCACTCATGTCCGGGTGGTAGTAGTAGTTGACCATCGCGTGCTTCCACAACTGCCCACGGGCATCGTAGTTGTCCGCCATCACGCTGTGCCAGGTGTCTTCGTCGATGAACATTACGCGTTTGCCGTAGACGTGGCGGTAGCCTTCCTTGAGATCAGCTTCCAGCACCCACACCCGACGCAGTTCATAGCGCATCAAATCCGGGTTCGGGTGGTTCGGGGTCAGCATGTCGGCATATTTGACCGTGCCAGCGTTCGCCTTGTAGGTGTTGGCCGGAATGTAGATTTCACGCTTGCCCACCAGTTTCCAGGAAAACCGCTCCGGCGAACCGTTGAACAAACGGTCTTCGTCCACGGTCATGGTGCCGTTGGTGCCGATCATCGGCTGGTCATAGCCGTACCCCGGCAACAGCCGCACACGACGGGTCGAAGGGCTGTAGCTCCAGGCCTGACGCGGGTTGGTCAGGAAGTTGTAGGGTTCGTGCGAAATGCTGATCACACCGTTGTCACGGGCCGGTTTGAGCGTGGTGTTGTTGCCCATGGCCTGGATTTTGTCTTCGGTTTTGGGCTCGACCGTCGGCGAGTTGGCTTGTGACAGGCCTCGCCCATAAGCGCGGCCCCAGCCAATGCTGCCATTGGGCAGTACCGACGCCAGATCGCTGGTTTTCTCTTCGGTCCAGGCGCGTGCCGGCAACTGGTGGTTCCACAGCAGTTCCATACCGTTTTTCGGAATCGGGAACGGCACCTGGCCCAACCCTTCAACGCCCATGCCATCGTCAACCAGTTTGGCGTTCAAGGCGTTGCTCATCGCCCGTTTGCACACGTAATCGGGGTAGCGGTAATCACGGTGACCCGGATAGATGTTCATCTTGTAGGTGGTTGGATAGCGCTTGAGCAGCGCTTTCTGCCCTTCTGTGAGTTTATCTGCGTGCTCAGCCATGTTTTGCGCGGTGATGACCAGAATCGGCTTTTCAGCGGCGTAAGGATCCACCGGCTGATCGCCCGAGAACTTGACGTGATTCCAGCCCGGGACTTCGCCGAGGTATTTGCCGGTGTACGGCGGGATGGTACCCGCGGCATTACCCGCCTGTTCAGCGCCCACACAGGTCAGCTCTTTGCCCAGTTTGGCCGCTTCTGCGGGAGATACCTGAGCGGATACCGTACTGACTGCAACCACATTGACGGCCAGGGCGGTGACGAGCATTACGCCTGTTCTTGTTATTTTCATGTATTGCCTCCTACGCGAATAAGGCTAGCTGGGGGATGCGTCCATTCTTCGCCATCTACCGGCGAGTACATCGTCCACAAAGACTAATCAGGCCGTTAGCAACACGTCCTTGAGTACATTTTTAAGCATCTTGCCGGAGGCATTGCGCACGAAAGGCGTGTGCTGGACATGGATCTGCGCCGGCACCTTGAAGCTCGCCAGGCGCTGGCCAATAAAGGTGCGCACCGCCTCGCTGTCCGGGGTATCGCCCGGGTTGCCGCGGACCACGAGATACACCACCTCGCCCAGTACGTCGTCAGGCATGGCGAAGGCCGCGGCCTCGATCACGCCCGGCATTTCACAGGCACAGGATTCAACTTCGGCAGCGGAGATTTTTTCGCCACCCCGGTTGATCAGGTCTTTGGCCCGGTCAGTGATGTAGAGAAAGCCTTCTTCATCCAGATGACCAATGTCACCGGTGTCGAGCCAACCGTCGCGCAAGGTCTGGCTGCTGGCTTCAGGCAGGTTCCAGTAGCCACTCATCAGGGTCGGCGAACGCAACCAGATCAGCCCGCTGACACCACTGGCCACCGGCCGATGGGGATCATCGCCAATGCGCACATCAACGATGGGCAAGGGCCAACCGGCCGATGCCGGCTTGTAGACGAACTGGTCACCGCCGATGGCCGCGCAAATGCCGTTGCTTTCGGTCAGGCCATAACCGCTGCCACCGATGGCTTGCGGTTTGCGTTGCGTCAGGTGCGCCAGCAAGCTGCTGGAGGGCGCCGCTCCGCCAAGTCCCAAACCGAACAGGCTTACCGTGTCGGCCGTACCAAAGCGCGGTGAAGTCAGCAGTTGCTGCATCATCACGGGCGCGCCGTTGAATTGCGTGCACTGCTCGTCGCGGATCATGTCGAAGGCTTTTTCAACATCCCACTTGTACATCAGCAACAAACGGCGGCCGCTGCGCAGGGCCAGCAAGAATTGCGCATGCAAACCGCTGACATGGAACAGCGGCACCGCCATCAAGGTGGTCGGTGCATAGCCGCTGTTGATCACCACGCTGATGCGCTCCGGTGAACTGACCGCGCAGAACGCGCCTTGAAACTCCAGGGCCGCCAGGGCCTGACACACCGCGCCATGGGTCGACAGCACGCCTTTGGCCAGGCTGGTGGTGCCTGAGGTGTAGAGAATCATCGCCGGGTCGTCTGCACTGACGTTCAAGTGCGGGGCACTCAGCGCAGGCGCGGCCAGCAGGTCTTCCAGGCGCTGGCAATGCTCATCCAGCGGCTGATCCGCAGCCATGCCGACGACGAGGGTTGCCAGGCCTTTGGCGTGCAGGTCATTGCTCAGCAATTGCAGGCGCGGTTCATCACACAGCAACAAGTGCGCACCGCTGTCCTGCAGGCCGTGGAACAACTCGTCGCGCAGCCCCCAGCTGTTCAGCGGTACACACACCCCGGCGCAACGCTGAATGGCCGCAAATGCCACCAGCCAGGACGGCTGGTTGCGCATGGCAATGGCCACGCGATCACCTTTGCGCACACCGAAACGCTGTACCAGTTGCCCGGCCAGTCGATCCACCTGGTCAAAAAACTCGCTGAAGGTAAGACGCTGCTGCTCCCAGACCAGAAACTCCCGATCGCCATGTACGCGACCACTGTCAATTGCCGCCCACACACTCGGCGCACAATGCCGGAAGCGCTTCGGCCCGCCATCGGCTGGCGTCAGCACTTCAAAAGGCGAGCCGGCACCAATCAGTTGTTGCCAGGCACTCTGCCATTGCTCAAGTTTCATCTTGTTATTCTCCTGACCCAAACCATTCGTCACAGGCTCAAGCGTGCGCGAGCTCAAGGGCGCCATAGCGCTCGCAGTGGTAATCGGTATCGCCGAGACACGCCTGCGCCACACGAATACGCTTGAGATACAGGCCGACATCGAGCTCGTCGGTGACGCCGATGCCGCCGTGCATTTGCACCGCTTCATTGGCCACCTTGAGCGCCATGCCGCCCGCCTTCCACTTCGCCAGACTGGCCAGGCGCTGACGCTCAGCCTCACTCAGGCTGGCATCGTCGAGCGCCGCCAACCCGGCCATGACTGCGCTGCGCGCCAGAGCCAGCTCCACATAGAGCTGGGCCGCCCGGTGTTGCAGTGATTGAAAGGTGCCGATGGCCACATCGAACTGAACACGGGTCTTGAGGTAGTCGAGGGTCATGTCGAACAGTTTTTCAGCCATGCCCAGCATTTCTGCCGCCAGGCACACGCGCGCGCGATCCAGCGCCGTATTCAAGGCAGACCAGGCAGAACCGGCCTCTCCCAGCAGCGCGTCGGGACCGACCTGCACCTGGTCCAGTTGCAAGCGCGCATGATTGCGCGAGTCAATCAGCGGCAATTCACTGACCGTCAGGCCTTGGGCATCGGCAGGGATCAGGAACAGGCTAATGCCCGTTTCAGAGTGCCGGTGCGACGAGGTGCGCGCAGCCACCAGATAAGCGTCGGCCCCCATGCCGTCGATGACAAAAAACTTCTCTCCGCTCAGGCTGTAGCCCGAGGCATTGGGTACGGCCTGCAAGGCCAGATTCGACGGCGCATGCCGGGGCTGCTCGTCAAGGGCCAATGCCAGCCGCTGTTCGCCACTGATGGTGGCCGACAACCAGCGGTCCTGTTGCTGTGCGTTGCCTTGCAAGTGCAACAGCGAACCGCTGAGAACCACGCTCGACAACAACGGCGAGGCGCTCAGGTTGCTGCCGATGGACTCAAAAACAGGGCCCAGGCCCATGCAGCCGAAGTCCAGCCCGCCAAGGTTCTCTGGAAATGGAATCGCGCTCCAGCCCAACGCCACCGCGTCTTGCCACAGCTGGCGGTCAAAACCGTTCGCCGCGTGCTCATCACGCAAAGCGCGTTGACGGGACACCGGGCTGCGCGCCGCCAGGAACTCGCGGGCGCTGTCGGCCAACAGCCGTTGTTCTTCGCTATAAAGCAGGTTCATGGTGAGGTTCCTTACTTCGCTTCAGGCAGGCCGAGGACCCGCTTGGCGATGACATTGAGCTGGATTTCCGACGCGCCGCCGGAAATCGTCAGGGCAAAACTGTTCAGCCAGCCACGGGTAATGGCTTGCTCCCGGGAGCTGAAAGCTTCCTTGCCCCAGCCCAGCGCGTGGTAACCCATGACGTCCAGCAGCACTTCGAACTTGTCGCGTTCCTGTTCGGTGTGCACCAGTTTCATGATCGACATCAGCCCGCTGACGTCCTGCCCGGCACGGGCTTCTTCGCCCATGCGCTGCACGGTCAGGTTGTAGGCCTGCTCATTCATTGCGCTGGCCACGGCACGCGCCACCAGCGCCGATTCACCCGCACCGGCCGGTTCAGGCAAGAACTCTTGAACCAGCGGCAACAGATGGAAATGCGTCGGCAAACTGAACTCACCGAACTTGGACATGGCTTTGCGTTCGTGCTGCAACAGGCGCTTGGCCAGGTTCCAACCGCCATGCAGCGGGCCGATCAACTGGCTTTTCGGCACTTTGACGCCATCAAAAAACACCTGGCAAAAGGCCGATTTGCCGCTGATCAAATCAATCGGTGCCACGCTCACGCCCGGGCTGTTCATGTCGAGCACAATCAGGCTGATACCTGCGTGTTTGCTGGCCTTGGGATCGGTGCGTACCAGCGCGTACATCCAGTCGGACTTGTCGCCGTAGGAGGTCCATATCTTGCTGCCGTCCACGACAAAATGATCGCCGGCATCGCGGGCTGACGTTTTCAGGCTGGCCAGGTCAGAACCGGCATTGGGCTCGGAGAACCCCTGGCACCAGCGCACTTCGCCACGGGTCATGGGGGTCAGCAGGTTTTGTTTCTGCTCTTCGGTGCCGAATTCCAGCAGCACCGGGCCCAGCATCCAGATCCCCAGGTTGATTTGTGGCGGACGGCATTTGAGGCGACGCAGCTCGCTCTCCAGCACCGCGTTGTGCTCCGGACTCAACCCTGCACCGCCATAGGCTTGCGGCCAGTCCGGGCAAAACCAGCCCTTGTCACGCATACGCTCGAACCACAGCCGGGCGTCCGCACTCGGGAACTCAACAGCGCTCGCTCCCCAGACCAACTCGCCTTCCGGTATGGCCTTGCGCTGCGACGGCGGGCAGTTGGCCTCGAGCCAGCTGCGGGTTTGCTCTCTGAACGAATCAGTCGTGCTCATGTTCTTTCACCTGTCGGTTCGTGTAGCCGCTGCCGAGGCACGAGGCTGCGATGGGCTGCGAAGCGGCCCCCGGGGTTGAAGGGCCTGCGGCCCTTATCGCAGCCTCGTACCTCGGCAGCGGCTACCGTATTCAGCGTTATCAGCGTTGGGTACGGGGCATGCCCAGGCCGAACTGGGCAATCAGCTCGCGCTGGATTTCGTTGGTCCCGCCGCCAAAGGTCAATGTCACCGAAGCGCGCACTTCGTACTCCAGATCCCCTTGCAGCAATGACGCTGCCGAACCGCCGCGTACCAGCCCGTTGGCACCGACGATAGAACTCAGTACCCGCAGGATCTCGATCGCCGACTCAGAGCCGTACACCTTGGTGGTCGAGGCCAGCGCCACGTCCATGCGCTCGCGCTCCAGGTCGGCGGCGATGCGCAAGTTGATCAGGCGCATGGCTTCGAGCCGGGCGTAACACTGCGCCAGACCAGCACGCACCCAGGCTTTGTCAGTGGCACGAACCCCGTGTTCATCCGCTTCACGGGCCCACAGCAAAACCCGCCGGAACAACCCCACTACTTTGTCCGACCAGGCCCCCAGGCCCAGCCGCTCATGGTTGAGTTGTGCGGTGATCAGCTTCCAGCCCGCGTTCAACTCACCCACCAGCATCTCTGCAGGTACGCGCACGTTGTCGTAGTAGGTGGCCGCTGTCGGGTTGCTGGTGGTCGGGATGACCGTGGTCGAGAAACCTTCGGCCCGGGTATCCAGAATCAGGATCGACACGCCCTTGTGCCGAGGTCGCTCCGGATCGGTACGCGCGGCCAGCCAGATGTAGTCGGCGGACTCCGCGCCGGAGGTCCAGAGTTTGTTGCCATTGACCACAAAGTGATCGCCTTCGGGCCGGGCTGTGGTTTTCAGAACCGCCAGGTCGCTGCCGGCATCGGGCTCGGAATAGCCAATGGCGAAGATGATTTCACCGGCAGCAATGCCCGGCAGGAACTTGGCCTTTTGCAGTTCGGTGCCGTAGGCCATCAGGGCCGGCCCCACGGTGCTGATCGTCACAAACGGCAGCGGAGCACCGGCAATATTGGCTTCTTCAAAGAAGATGAACTGCTCGGTCGGGCCGTAACCCTGCCCCCCGTGTTCCTTGGGCCAACCCACGGCCAGCCAGCCATCGCGTCCCATCTGGCGAATGGTGTCGCGATAGAGTTCGCCGCCCTCTTTACCGCGCAATTGTTCACGCAGCTGCGGGGTCATCAGGTTTTGGAAATAGTCCCGCACCTTATGGCGCAGGGCATGTTGTTCGGGTGTGAGGTCGACGAACATGGGAATCCCCTCAGGCTGTGCCAAGAATCAGGCCGCTGGTAGGTACACCAGTGCCGGCGGTTACCAGAACGTTTTCCACGTTGTCCACCTGGTTGACCGCCGTGCCACGTACCTGGCGCACCGCTTCAGCCACACCGTTCATGCCGTGGATATAGGCCTCGCCCAATTGCCCGCCGTGGGTATTGATCGGGAACTTGCCGCCCCGCGCGTGATGCCCGGCGCGAATGAATTCCTTGGCTTCTCCGCGCTCGCACAAGCCGAACTCTTCCAGTTGCGGCAGCACAAACGGTGTGAAGTGGTCATAGATGATCGCCGTCTGCAGGGCTTGCGGGCCCAGGCCCGACTGGCGATACAGTTCTTTGGCCACCACGCCCATCTCCGGCAAGCCGGTGATATCGTCGCGGTAGAACGAGGTCATGATTTGCTGACCCGAGGTGATGCCCTGGGAACCGGCCTTGATCGTCACCGGCTTTTGGCGCAGGTCCTTGGCGCGTTCGGCCGAGGTAATCACCATGGCCACTGCGCCGTCGGATTCCTGGCAGCAATCGAGTAGGTGCAAAGGCTCACAGATCCAGCGCGAAGCCTGATGTTCTTCCAGAGTGATCGGCTTGCCGTAGAAGAACGCCGCCGGGTTGGTGGCGGCAAAGTCCCGCACGGCCACGGCAACACGACCGAAGTCTTCGGACGTAGCGCCATAGGTGTGCATGTAGCGCTGGGCGAACATGCCGACCCAGGATGCCGGGGTATGCAGGCCGTGCGGCATGTACCAGCCGTAGTTGACGTTCTCGAAAATCGGCGTCGAGGCAAAGCCATAGCTGCCGCTGCCGAAGCGATACCACGAGCGTTCGTTCATGGCGCGGTACACCACCACGACTTTGGCCACACCCGTGGCGACGGCCATTGCCGCATGCATGATCGGAGCACAGGCAGCACCGCCGCCGTGAGGCACCTGGGAGAAGAACTTGACGTCCTTGCAGCCCAGCAAGCGAGCGATCTCATACTCCGGGACTTTGTCCACGGAGTACGAGCTGAAGCCTTCGACTTCGGACGGATCGATGCCGGCATCCTTGAGGGCC
This sequence comes from Pseudomonas sp. D1HM, assembly GCF_019266105.1. Lineage (NCBI taxonomy): Bacteria > Pseudomonadati > Pseudomonadota > Gammaproteobacteria > Pseudomonadales > Pseudomonadaceae > Pseudomonas > Pseudomonas sp. D1HM. The sequence continues at coordinate 515,794 of NZ_LRMN01000006.1, forward strand.
GCCAGCGTAGCTTCCAGCGCCAGGCGCAGTTCGGTGCGTCCGGAGTTTTTCGAGAATTCGGTCGCGCCCAGGCCAACAATGGCGGCACTGCCGGAAAGTGACGATTGCGTCATGTGTGCTGTCTCCCGCTATCAGGGCAGAACCAGCGCGACCGTACCGGTCACGTGGTTGCCCATCGAATTTTTGCCGCTGAGGGTTATTTCCACCGTGCGGGTGGCAGGATCCTGATGGGTGACGGCGCCATTGAACGTCATGCAGTCACCCGGGTAGTTCGGTGCGCCGAGCTTGATCTTCAGCGAAGCGAATCGCGCTTCAGGGCCGGCCCATGCTTCGACATACCGTTGCACCAGCCCGTTGGTGGTGAGGATGTTCATGAAGATGTGCGGCGAGCCGAGGGCCTGGGCAGCGTTCAGATCATGGTGGCCCGGAAAATAATCGCGGGTGGCAATCGCGCCGCCTGTCACCAGGCCCACGGTAATCGGGATCGCAAGCGCCGGCAGGGTTTCGCCGGGGCGCACGTCATCAAAGCGCTTGGTGTTCTTCGAGGTCATATTTCCATCCCAGCTTGTCGTTGTGGCTCAGCCAATCGCCGAGGCGTTCCAGGCTTGCTGCCGAACCGCCCAAGGCACTGCCCAGGGCGCGGCTCCAGTAGAGATAGCGATGCATCGGGTACGTCAGGTCGACGCCGATACCGCCGTGTACGTGCTGGGCGTTGTGCCCGATCAAGTGGCCCGCTTCACAGGCCTGCCACGCCGTGGCCAATGCTTCGGAGGGCGCAGGCAAGCCGGCATCCAGGCGATAGCACAACTGCCACAGGCAACTGCGCAAGGCTTCGAGCGCGATCTGGGCGTTGGCCATGCTCATCTGCACCGCCTGGAAACTGCCAATGCTGCGATCGAACTGGCGGCGGTCGGTGACGTATTCCACGGTGCGGCGAATCTGCTCGCTGCTCACGCCCAGTTGCAGGGCGGCCAGGGCCGCGATGCTGCGCGGTTCCAGCCAGCTCAGGGCCGTTGGCGCCAGCAAATGGCTGGAGGGAATGTGCAGGCCATCAATGTGCACATCAGCGATCGCTTCGCCGTGAGTCATCCTTCCTGGCACGCAAGTGATCGCTTTTGCCCCCAGTTCGACCAGCGCCAAACGCGGCTGACCGTCAACGCTGACCAGCAGCAAAGCCGCTTGCGATTCCTCGGCCAGCGGCAATGCCGCCACCCGCCCTTCCAGCTGCCAACCGCCCTCATGGGCCGTGGCGTGCAGCTCGATACCCCGGGCGCTGCTCAAACCATTGAGGTCCAGGGTCAACAGCGCATTCCCTGCCGCCGCCTCGCTCGCCCACGTCAGCAATGCCGGATCGGCACCGTGTGCCAGCGTGGCCGCTGCCAGTTGATGCCGCCACAGCGGCACCTGACCCAGCGCGCTGCCCTGTGCCTGCAACACCTGCAGCAGCTCAGTCATGCCCAGCCCGCTGCCGCCCTGCGCTTGCGGGATGGCCAGGGCTAGCAGGCCGGTCTCCACGCACAGTTGCCACAGCGGCTGCATAAATGCCGCCTCGCTGGTATCGAACTGGCGCAGGCGATCATCCGTGCAATAGTCGGCAAACACGCTGCCGGCCATTTGCGCGATGGCGCTCTGATCCTCGGTCAATTCAAAGTCCATGCTGCCCCCTTACTCGGCTGCAGGCCGGAACATTGGCAAGGTCAACTCACCGTCGAAAGTCTGGAACTCAAGCTGCAGGGGCTGACCGATGCTCAACGCCTCGCGCTCGATCCCCACCAGCCCGGCCACCAGTCGTACGCCCTCCTCCAGCTCGATCAGGCCGATCGGGTTGGGGTGATCGAACGGGGCCACTTCGGGGTAATGCATGATCACGAACGAATACAAACTGGCACGCCCGCTGGCTTCGACCGTGTCCCAATCGAAGGAATGGCAGTCGATGCAGACCGGCGCCGGAGGATGGCGCAGGGTCTGGCATTGCGTGCAGCGCTGGATCAGCAACTTGCCGGCATCGCAGCCATCCCAGAAGAAACGGGTGTCATCGCTGATGCCCGGCTTGGGCCGCTTGACGGCAGGTGCTGCCTCGACCTTGGCCGGTGCCGCTTCCACCCCGTGCCGGGTAGCCGGACGGAACTTGAACACGCGAAACAACAGCTCCCCGACCGCTTCGTCGCCACTTTTGTGCTCGACGAAGTAGCTCATCACCAGCGTGACAAAGAACCCGGTGCCGAGCCCCGTGGTTTTCTCGTCGCCCACCGAGTCCAGGCGCGTGGTGTAGTAGAGCTTTTCACCGGGACGCAGGTTGCGGTTGAAAGTCAGCTCGGAGTTGACCGCGACCACTGAGGCATAGCCGTACGACTCAATCAGCTTGAGCACTTCGTAGGGGTTTTCAGCGGTTGAGCCAGGCGGGTAGTTGTTCGCGTGGAAACCTTCCATGCACCACACCTGCAACATCGATGCGGGTGCGACCAGACCGTCCTGCGGGCTGTTGGCGGCAAAGGCCGGATCGGTGTACAGCGGATTGTCCACGCCCATGATCTCGCACCACTGGCGAATCATCGGGGCGTTGACTTCGTCCCAGGCGTACACGCGACCATATTCACGCCCCACCAGGGCGCGTATGTCGGTTAGCAATTGAGAATCAGCCAAGTTCGTCTCCTGCGTCTTGAGAGCGGCAACCCACTGGTCGCCGCTGAAGGTCGATCAGTGCCCTGCGCTCTGCGCCGCACCCAGAAATGCCGGGCGTTCACCGCCACCGTGTAACAACAAATTGCAGCCGCTGGCATAACCCGCCATCGGTGAAGCGATAAACAGGCAGGCGTTGCCGATGTCCTCCGGCAGCGCCATCCGGCCAGCCGGAATCCCTGCGCTGACCGCCGCAACCCCGTGTTCGTCGCCGTAATGCAGGTGCGACTGTTCGGTACGGACCAACCCGGGGCTGACCGCAACCACACGCACCTTGGGTGCCCACTCAACGGCCAGCGATTGCACCAGCGCCAGCACGCCGGCCTTGGCCGCGCCGTACGCCGCCGTACCGGGCGATGCACGCAAGGCGCTGATGCTGCCGATAAACACAATGCAGCCGCCTTCGACCTGTTGCTGCATCAAGGCGTTGGCCTGCTGCGCGGCATTCAAAGGGGCAATCAGATTGAGGCGGATAATGCCTTCATGAAAACGGGGTGAAGCGCTGCCAGCCTCGGCCGCAGGGCTGCCCCCCGCATTGTTGATCAGCACATCGAGGCGACCGAAGTCAGCACGAATGCCATCGAACAACGCCTTGAGCGAATCCAGGTCGCGCACATCCGCAGCCATGAACACGGCCTGCGCCGAACCCGCCCGGGGCAACACGTCAGGTGCCGTCCTGCCACACACGATCACCTGTGCCCCGGCTTCCAGAAAACTGCAGGCAATACCTGCGCCGATGCCTTTGGTACCGCCGGTGACCAGCACCACCTTGCCGCTGTAGTCCAGCCCTGAGAGTTGCCCCATGACGTGCTCCTTTTCTACTGATGGAGCCACTCTAGGGACATTCCCGGGGCTGCTCGTCGTCTGAATGGACGATGAAGCACTGGCGTACCAACGCAACAATCCAGCGCACGCTGTGGTGACAGCCCCTGTTAATGAGGAACCCCATGTCAGACCCATCTGCCGCGCCGGTATTGCTTGAATTCCCGACCCCGGGCGTGGCCCTGCTGCGCCTTAACCGCCCACAGGCGACCAATGCCCTGAGCCTGGAATTACAGGCGCTGTTGTCGCGCTATTTCGTTGAACTGGCGCAAAACCCCGAGGTTCGTTGCATCCTGCTCACGGGCGGCGACAAGGTGTTTGCCGCCGGGGGTGACATCAACAGCATGGCGGGGGTCGGCCCGATCGACATCTACCAGCGGCATACCGAGCGGGTCTGGGCACCGATCCAGCACTGCCCCAAGCCGGTGATTGCCGCAGTGTGCGGTTACGCCTATGGCGGTGGCTGTGAGCTGGCGATGCTGGCCGACATCATCGTGGCCGGGCACAGCGCCAAATTTTGCCAGCCGGAGATCCGGATCGGGATCATGCCCGGCATCGGCGGCACCCAGCGCCTGGTCCGCGCCGTCGGCAAGGCCAAGGCCATGCGCATGGCCCTGACCGGGCAACCGATTACCGCTGAAGAAGCGTGGGTGGCCGGGCTGGTGAGCGATGTTGTGGCCGATGAAAAAGTCCAGGCGCACGCCCTGGAAATGGCCAGCCTGATTGCCGCCATGCCACCGCTCGCCGCTGAGCAGATCAAGGAAGTGATACTGGCCGGGGTGGACGCCCCCCTCGAAACAGGCCTGGCTTTGGAACGCAAAGCCAATGCCCTGTTATTTGCGTCCCGCGATCAGAAAGAAGGGATGCAGGCATTCATCGAAAAACGCCCGGCCGTGTTTGAAGGGCACTGAGCCCCAGGAAGCAAAAGCCCCTCACCGTCCGGGAGGGGCTTTTCGGGTGAACTACATCACGCTCGCGCGCAGTTCGTTCTTCGCCACTTTGTTTGAGGCATTCACCGGCAAAGCGTCATAGAACCGCACCCGACGCGGTACTTTGTAGTTGGCCATGTGCTCGCGTGCCCATTGAATCAATCCGGCTTCGTCCAGTTGCTGGTCATGGCGCAAGACCACGCACGCACACCCCACCTCACCCATGCGCTCGTCAGGCACGCCGATCACGGCCACCTGGGCAATGGCCGGGTGCTCGATCAAGCCGGCTTCAATTTCGGCCGGATAGCAATTGAAGCCCCCGACGATGAACATGTCTTTCAGGCGATCCGTGATCCGCAGGTTTCCCGCTGCGTCCAGTTCGCCAATGTCGCCGGTGTGCAGCCAGCCATCACTGTCGATGGTTTCAGCAGTGGCGGCGGGGTCTTCGAAGTACCCCTTCATCACATGAAAACCGCGCAGGCAGATCTCGCCGGTCATGCCCGCCGCCAACGCGCGGTTTTGCGGATCGCGAATGCTCACTTCGGTGCCCGGGATCGCCCGGCCACTGGTACCGGCGATGGTGGTGGCCGGGTCGGCCGGGTCGCAGATAGTCGCCAGGCCACCGCATTCGGTCAGGCCGTAGGCGGTTGTCACCACCGAGAACCCCAGTTCCCGGCGCATGCGCTCGATCAGGATCGGCGGAATGGTCGCCGCCCCCGTGACCGCAATCCGCAGGCTCGACAGGTCGGTTTCAGCCAGTTTCGGGTGGGCCAGCATCGACAGGTAAAGGGTCGGCGGCCCCGGCAGCACATTGATGCGTTCGGCAGCAATGCGCTGGAACACAGCTTCGGCATCGAACACCGGATGCGGCAAGATCGTCGCACCGGCCAACAGGCAGGTCAGCCAGCCGGCCTTGTAGCCGAAGGCATGAAAAAACGGGTTGATCACCAGATAGCGATCGCCAGCCTCCAGCCCGATGACATTGACGTACTCGCTGAAGGCCCGGATGTTTTGCCCGTGAGCGCTCATCACGCCTTTGGGCTTGCCCGTGGTGCCGGAGGTAAACAGCAGATCACTGAGGTCATCAGCGCCCACACCGGCGGCACGTTGGCGGGCAGCCGCTTCACTGATTACGCTGCCCTGGGCCAGAAATTGATCCCAGGTCATGTCTGCCGGGTCGTGGCCTGACACCTCACCCAGCAGCACTTGATGCTCAAGGCTGGCCGGGCGGTGCGGCGCCAGTAACGCCAGGTAGTCGGTCCCCAGGAATGTCGGCTGCACAAACAGTAAACGCGCGCCGCTACGCAGCAGGATATCTGCCGCCTCGTTGCCTTTCATGCGGGTGTTGACGGGAACCATCACCGCCCCTGCACAGTGGATACCCAGGGCGGCGATGATCCATGCCCGGCCATTGGGTGCCCAGATTGCCACCCGGTCACCCTTGCCAACGCCCCGGGCCATCAGGCTGCGGGTCACGGCCAGCGCCAGTTGCGGCAAATCCCGGTAGTCGGTGCACTCGCCATTTTCTTCAATCGCTGTACGCCCGGCATGTTGCTGCGCGGCGTTGAGCAGCAGGTCGGGAATCGAACGCGGCAGGTTGAGGGCCGCGCGGGGCATTGCTTGCAGGCTGGAAGTCATCGGTCGCTCGTCTGGCTGATTATTCGGGAAAACACACGCGCAGGTGTTCACTGTTGGGCACCGATTGGCACGCCAGCACCCAGCCGTCATTCAGTTCCTGCTGGTCCAGGGCATCGTTGCGCAGCATCTCGACACTGCCCCGCTCCACGGTACACATGCAGGTGGCGCAAGAGCCCACCAGGCATGAACTGGGCGGTTTCAGGCCGGCACGCTGCATGGCGTTGAGCAGGGTTTCACCTTCGGCGCACGGCACTTCGAACTCCTCGCCATCGAGACGTACCGACAGCTGGCTGCCGATGACATCCGTGTCGACGGCGGCAGGCGCTGCCACGCTGCCTTCTTCGGGCAACGAGACGAAACGCTCGACGTGGATCCGTCCATGCTCCATGCCGATCAGGTGCAAGGCGCTGACGGCGGCATCCATGAACGGCCCGGGGCCACAGATGAATGCCTGGGCCCGGGTAAACGGCCGGGCCAGTTCCGCCAGTTGCGCCACGGCCGGAATCCCTTGTACCGAGTCCAGCCAGTGAATGATTTGCAGGCGCTGCGGGTAAGCGCTGGCCAGGGTTTTAAGCTCGCTGGCAAAGATCACCGAAGCCTCATCGCGGTTGGCGTAAATCAACAGGATGCGGCCTGTGCCGGCGATCAAGGCCGAGCGCAGGATCGACAGCACCGGCGTCACCCCGCTGCCACCGCCGAACAACACGAAATCATCATCAAAATGCCGGGGCACAAACACCCCGGCCGGGGCCAGCACTTCAAGGTGGTCCCCCTCGCGCAACTGCTCGCACAACCAATTGGAAGCGCGGCCGTCGCGTACCTGCTTGATCGTGACCCGTAGCGGCTCGTTCTCCAGCGGGGTGCTGGACAGCGAGTAACACCGCGGCAACCAGCCACTCTCGAAAGGCACACGCAAGGTCAGGAACTGACCGCTCTTGTAAGTAAACTGTTCGCGCAATGCCTCGGGAACCTCGAACACCAACGATTTGGCATCCGCGGTTTCCGTGACGATCTGCGCCACGCGCAGGGAAATATAGGCCGGTGGATTCATCTCAAATACTCATCACAAACTGACCACTGTCGATCCGCAATTCGATGCCGTTGATGGCCCGTGACTCGTCACTGGCCAAAAACAACACGCTGGCGGCCACATCTTCGGGCAAGCACATGCGCCCCATGGGGTCGGCATCGATGCTCAGGCTCCAGGGATCGACCCCGGCCGGTAACGTCGATGTGGTCATGGGGGTGAGGATGCCGTCCGGGTGCAAGGAGTTGCAGCGGATCCGGTATTTGCGTCGACGGCACAGCGCCGCCACCGAGCGGGTCATTGCCGCAACCGCCCCTTTCGAGGCGCTGTAGGCCACGTAATCGTCACGGCCGGCAACCCCGGCGATGGAAGACATATTGATGATCGAACCGCCCTCGCCCTCTTTCATCAGGCTGATGGCGGCGCGACACCCCAGGAACACGCTGTCGGAGTTGACCCGTTGCACCCGCTGCCAGTCGGCATAGTCCGTGTCTTCAATGCCGCCTTTGAGCAAGATCCCGGCGTTGTTGAACACGATGTCCAGGCGCCCGTAGTCCTGACGGATGCGCTCGATGACCCGCGCCCAGTCTGCTTCGCTGGCGGCATCGTGCTCAATGAACAGCGCCTGGGAACCGATCTCTTCGGCCAGGGCCAACCCGGCGGCCACATCGATATCACTGATGACCACCCGGGCGCCTTCTCGCGCCAGCAGCATGGCGCTGGCCCGGCCGACACCACTGGCGCCGCCAGTGATCAAAGCCACTTTGCCTGCAACCCGTGCACTCATGTCGTCGTCCTTTTAAAGAGGCTCAAGGGCCAGGTTTTCAGAAACCGGTGCTGTCGCCGCACTCACCGCATACCCGGCACGGCGTCCGGAAAACACGCAGTCAGCCAGCGACAGACCGCTGATGTAGAGATGGGAAGCCACGCCAATGGCGGTACGCCCGGCACTGAACAGACCGGCCACGGGTTCGCCGTTGTCATCCAGTACGGCGCCGTTGTCTTCATCCACCTTCAGGCCACCCAGGGTCAGTGCCCCCAGCGGAAAGACCGGATTGCCGACGCTGATGTCACAGGCGTAGAACGGCCCCTGATCAAGCACCTGGCGACTGCCTGTCGATTTGCCAAAGGCGTCTTCCGTGACGCCACGGGCCCCTGCGTTGTATGCCTGCAACGCCGCACTCAGCTCGGCAGGTTGCATGCCGCAGGTACTCGCCAATTGTTCAGGTGTTTGTCCCTTGCGGACCTTGAGCAGCATCAGCGCCAAGGCCGGCACGCTCTGGAACCACCAGTAGCCACCAAACAGCGCCTGGCGAATGGCCTGCTTGCGCAGCCGCGCATCCAGGATCAGCCAGGCCTTGCCGCCCTGCTCTTCACACAAAGGCTGCCCCAGGGTGGCCCCGTAGACTTCTTCATTGCAAAACCGCTGGCCATCGGTGTTAACCACAATGCCTTTGGGCCAGCAATACGGTGGATTGATAAAGCGCCAGGCCGACACCCGGCTCAGCCGTTCGCTGCAGGCCCCGACCGACTGCCCCAGGCGCAGGCCGCTACCGTCACAACCGGTGGCACCGACCTTGAAATTACGGCGGAATTTCGGCGCGTGATCCTGGATCAGCTCGCGGTTGAAGATGAAACCGCCCGTACTGAGAATGACCCCGCGTCGCGCCCGCACCAGGGTCGGCCGCGCGTGGTCATGTTCCAGTTGAGTGATTTTCTGGCGCAAGCGGTCGCAGTAACCCGGCGCAAAATTTTGCAAGCGCTCTGCCCGGGCGGCCAGGCGCGCATGCAGGATCGCCTCGCGACTGCCCGCGGGCAGGCACCAAAGTTCGGCGCCAATCACCCGTCCGCTGGCATCGATCACCAGGCGCCGGGCGGCAGATTGCAATAACGGCTGAACCCCGGCCTTCAGGCAGGCGTCCTTCAAATGACGGTAAAGCACTGCGCCGCACTGGCCCTTGCCCACGGTTCGATGCCCTCGCGGGGCCGGCGCCTGCTCACCGGCATGGGAAGGCACCAGCTCGTTACCCGAGTAATACAGAAAGTAGCCATCAGATGGATAAGAGGTTTTGCCCCCGGGCGGCACACTGTGGGCGTAACGCGCACCGTGGCCTTCCAGCCAGCTCAGGTTGCTCACGCTGTCAGCACAAAACTTGCGCAAGGTCGCATCGCTGACCACACCCTGGGTTTCGTGCTTGAGGTAGTCAAACATCGCCTGCGGGCTGTCACTGAAACCGGCCGCCTGCTGCTGCCGTGTGCCGCCACCGGCATACACCACGCCGCCACTTTTGGCGCTGGCGCCACCGCCGGTAAAACGATCGGCAATGATCACCTGTGCGCCATGACTGCGGGCTTCCAGCGCCGCACAGGCACCCGCCGCCCCCCAGCCAATCACCAGCACATCACAGGTGTCACTCCACGTCCGGTCGCCCAGTTGTTCTTCTGCCAACGGCGCAAGAATCGGTGTGTTGCTGTCGCGACGGGGCCGGCTCATACCAGGGCCTCCTGCTGGACGCTGGACGCTACCGGCGCTTGAGCCGCAATGTGATTGGCCGCGATGTAACCAAAGGTCATCGCAGGCCCCAGTGTGCCGCCCGCGCCCGGGTAGCTGGTGCCCATCACCGAAGCGGAGCAGTTGCCGATGGCGTACAGGCCACTGATGGGCTGCCCGTCCTCGCGAACCACTTGCCCATGCTGGTTGGTCAGCAGACCGCCTTTGGTGCCGATGTCGCCGGCATCCAGGCGCATGGCGTAGTACGGCCCTTTGCGCAGCGGGGCCAGGCAGGGGTTGGGCTTGATATTGCAGTCGCCGTAATAGCGGTCAAACACGTTGCCGCCACGATCAAACTCCAGATCGACACCGGTCTGCGCATACTCATTCATTTTCTGCACGGTGCCGTTCAGGCCCTGGGCATCGACGCCAATTTGCGCCGCCAGGGCGTCAAGGCTGTCAGCCTTCCAGTACACGGTGTTGAGCCATTCTTTGCGCAAACGGCTGTCAGGGGCGACCTGCGCCGGCATGAGCGGGCCCATGGCGTAATGGAAGCGGAAATGACCGTCGAAGATCACCCACGATGGCACCGACTGACCGCCGGTTTTCTGGTTGTCGCGGTACATGGCGTCGACGAATTCCAGGTACGGCGCCGCCTCGTTGACGAAACGCCGGCCCTGGCCGTTGACCACGATGGCGCCCGGAAACGCCCGTTCGGCAAAGACACCACGGGGTTTTTCTTCCCCGGGAACGGCAATCGTCGGGGCCCACCACGCCCAGTCCATCAGTGCCGTGGCGGCGCCGATTTTGAGCCCGGCTTCCAGCGCAGCCCCGGTGTTGTTGCCCGGTGGAGTAGCGCTCCAACTGGCGCGGGTCGGTTGCGGCAGGAATTTTTCACGCAGGGTCTGGTTCTGCTCAAAGCCGCCAGCGCTAAAAATCACCCCGCGCCGGGCCTTGAGTTCGAGGACTTTGCCGCCGGTGGCGACCTTGATCCCGCACACCCGATCGCCGTCGAGCAGCACGTCCTGAAAATCGGTGTTGAGCCACAGCGGCACATTGCGGTCCATCAACGAACGGCGCAAGGACGCCACCAGCGAGCTGCCGAGGGCGGCACGGCGGTCGTACTTGCTTTTGCGCCGCCATTTGAAGTCCAGCTTGTAGCGGGCCATCAGTTTGAAAATCAGCCATTGCCAGCCAAAACTGCGGGCCATCGCTTTGTGCGCATCGCGGGCAGTCCACGCAATGCGCCCCATGAGCAAGGTCGAAGGTGACGGCTTGCGCAGGTTGGGCAATTCTTCAGCCAGCAGGCTGGTGTCGAACAATTCGGGGTCGAGGGTGCGACCTCCGGCCAGCGCACCTGGCAGTTGCGGGTAGTAATCCGGGTATTTGGCGGCCACGGCATAGCGCACACGACTGCTGTCGGTCAGCTTTTTGATCATCGCTGCAGCATTGTCCAGATAGGCTTGCAAGCGCACCGGATCACCGTGCTCGCCCGTGGCGGCCTTGAGGTACTGCATCGACAACTCAGCGCTGTCCTGCCCACCCATGGCCGCGAAGTAATGGTTGTTCGGGATCCAGATCCCGCCACCGGAAATCGCCGAGGTACCGCCGTACTTGTCGCTTTTTTCGACGATCAGCACCGACAGGCCCTGATCGGCAGCAAACAGGGCCGAGGTCATGGCACCGGCACCGGAGCCGACCACGATAACGTCATAGCTGGACTGAGACTGAACGTGAGTTGTCATTATTGTTATGCCATCCGTTGAGGTCAGAAATTTGGCCTGACAGAACGGCCAACGGTGCGCGCAGCCCTCTGTCGTTAAACAGCTGCGAACACCGTGTGGCGCGATTCGATCAACGCCGCTTGATCACTGTTGCCTGATCAAACAAAAGGGTCTGCGTTGGGCAGGCCCAGCTGTACGAGCCCGTAGCTGCGGCGGTAGGCCGCTTCGTTGTTGGCGATGTGTCCGCGTGCCTGGTGCAGGTCACGGAAGTAACGCGCCACCGGATTGGTGTTGTACAAGCCCGAGGCCGCCATGCAACGCAACAGGTCGCTGACCCGGTCCGCGCAGACATTGGTCACGTGGGAGGACTGGTAGCGATACAGCAAGCGGGTTTCGACATCCGGGTATTCACCGGCGCTGGCCAGGGCCATCAGGTTCCCGTAGTTGCGCATCAACACCAGCTTGAGGGCATCGACAGTGATGATGGCTTCGGCAACGGCCGCCTGGGCCGCCGGGTCTTCGGCGGTTTTGGCACCGTGCTTGCCAATGTGCTTGGCAGCGTTGTCGCAGAACTCATTGATCGCCCCTTGCAACGCACCGATGGCCGACGTCGACACGGCACGGGCAAACACCTGGGCAAACGGGATCGAATACATCGGGTTGGTGTTGGTCAGGCGCCCCGGCGTGGCTTCGATGCTGTAGTTGTTGGTGCGCTGGACGCGATGCGCCGGCACAAACACATCCTCGACAATGATGTCGTGGCTACCGCTGCCGCGAAGGCCCACGACGTCCCAGTTCTGCTCGATCCGGTAATCACTGGCCGGGATCAGGAAGGTGCCGTGCTCGGTCGGGCCCGTTTCGTCCTGCGGCACAATACCGCCGAGCAGGCACCACTGCGCATGCTGGCTGCCACTGGAGAAGCTCCAGCGACCGCTGACCTGATAGCCGCCCTTGACCGGCGTAACCCTGGCCACCGGCATGTACGTCGAGGCCACCAGCACCGAGCTGTCCTCCCCCCATACATCGCGCTGGGCTTCAACCGGATAGCGCGCCAGTTGCCAGGGGTGAACCCCGACCACGCCGAACACCCAGGCGGTGGACATACAGCCTTCGGCCAGGGTCATCTGAATTTCAAAGAAAGTCCGCAGATCGACTTCATGCCCGCCCCACATCTTGGGTTGCAAGGCGCGCAGCAAGCCGGCTTGCTGCAGGTCGCGAACTGTTTCATCGGGGAGTTTGCAGTCTTTGTCCGCCTGCGCCGAGCGGCTTTTGAGCGCCGGTATCAGGTCCCGTGCGCGCTGCAGCAGCTCAAGTTCTATCGGACTTTTCTCTCGCATCTGATCCATCCGTCTGTTCTCCGTCAGTCTCTCGCTGCGCGAATGCGCGGGCGGTGTATGACGAATAATCCCGTCTGGAAGGCTGCGTATCATCGTCAAAGCGGACTAGTCGGTGTCCGGCAATCAACCCCACAGGGCGGATCAAGCCCGCGATCTTCAGCACCTGCCAACGATCGCGGCTTGCACGGGACCTATACCGTTGGCAGGCGGGCCCACGCACGGTCTTGCTCGAGTTGCGCAGCCAGGCGCAGCAACACGTCCTCGCCCCCCAGCGGGCCGGTAAACATCATGCCGATCGGCAGACCGCTGTCACTCATGCCAATCGGCAACGAAATGGCCGGCTGCCCGCTGACGTTGGCCAGCACGGTAAACGCAGCACTGCCCATGGCGTTGTGGGCATAGCTTTCCCAGGGCTGGTTCAGGCTCAGCAGCCCCAGCTCCGGCGTGACGTTGGCGGTGACCGGCGACAGGATCACGTCATAGTTGTCGAACTGCTGCTCCATGTAGCCACCAATGCTTTCAAACGATTGGCGGGCCCGGTACAAGCCCTCCCCCGTGACTTTGCGGGCATTGCCCAGCACCACCTGGGTGATGCGCTCGAAGTCTTCAGGAGTGCCGCTGCGACCCAGGACTTGTTCGCGGTCGTGCACCAGGGTCAGCAAAGCGTCGCCAATCACTGCGCCGTGGGCACCGAACAGTTGGCGCGGATCAATATTCAGGCGCAACTCTTCAACGTTGTGCCCCAGCCCGCCCAGACGCCTGGCCGTATCGTCCAGCACCTTGGCCACCGCCGGGTCCAGTGGCGAGCCGGTCAGCGAGTCTCGCACCAGGCCGATCCGCAAGCGCCCGGGAGCCGCATTCAACTCGTCCACATACGGGCGCACCAGCGGCTTGGTCCAGTACGGACTGCCAGCCTCATGCCCCTGGCCCACATCCATGAACAACGCCATGTCCCGCACATTGCGCGACACCACATTGCCCACGCTGGCACCAAACCAGCCCTCGTATTTGCCGGGTCCGCTCGGGGTGCGATAGCGGCTGGGCTTGAGCCCGACCAGACCGCAATAGGAGGCCGGAATCCGGATGGAGCCGCCACCGTCCGTGGCATGCGCCACCGGTACGATCCCCGCAGCCACTGCTGCAGCGGCCCCGCCGGACGATCCTCCGGCGCTCATCGCCAGGTTCCACGGGTTGCGGGTCTGCCCCCACAACAAGGACTCGGTGGTTGTGGTCAGACCGAATTCCGGGCAGGTAGTTTTGCCGAACGGCACGGCACCTGCAGCCTGATACCGGGCAATCAAGGTGCTGGTATGAGGCGCTGGCGGTGCATCTTTGAACAGGCGGCAGCCATTGGAGGTCGGCGTGCCTTCAAGGTAGGTGTTGAGGTCCTTGATCAGGATCGGTACACCGGCCAATACGCCGGACGCCGAGGCCCCCTGCGCCCGGCGGACCTTGAGCAGCGCATCGGCATACGCGTCATGGCGCATATTGACCGCCTTGACCTTGGGGTTGACCGCGTCACAGCGGGCCATGGCAGCTGCCAGCAGGTTTTCCGGGCTGAGTTCGCCTTTGCGCACGGCCGTGGCCATGTCCCAGGCATCCAGGTTCAGGTACTCGTCAGGCGTTAAGCCATTCACGCTCGCCGCATTGGCAAAGCGCCCCAGCAAGCCGGCGCCGACCGCCAGGGCGCCGGCCTTGAGGACATGGCGACGCGGCCAGCCAGCCGGGGTTTGCGGTTCTTCAGGTGTCACGGCAGGGTTTTGCAAGGTCAATCTCCAGTCAAATCTTGTTTTTATTGACGCAACGCCCTCTACAACTCGCGCCTGCAGAGGACGGGCGAAGATCAGTCGGCAGTGACCATCGCCTGCATGGCAGGCAGGAAATGCTCGCCATAAGGCGGTAACAGGCCCCATTCGCGGCGAGGATCATGGGCCGGCGCCTTGAATACGCTGCGCAAGTGGCTGAACTCAAGGAAGCCTTCACGGCCGTGATAATGCCCCATGCCGGATGCACCGATACCGCCGAACGGTGCATCGTGCAAGGCGGCATGCATCATCACGTCGTTGATGGTCACACCGCCTGAAATCGTGTGTTGCAGCACATGCCGCTGCTCTTCTTCATTCTGGCCAAAGTAGTACAACGCCAGTGGCCGCTCACGGGAATGGATATCGGCCAGCGCCTGATCCAGCGCATCATAAGGCAGCAATACCAGCGCCGGACCAAAGATTTCCTCGTGCAGAATCTGGCTTTCGCGAGGCGGGTTGACCACCACCTGCAACGGACGACGGCGCGCCTGGTCGTCGGCCGGCAGCGCCTGAGGAAAGCTCTCGATCCGGGCCCCGCGGGTGCGGGCGTCCTGCACATAACCTTCAATGCGCTGCAAGTGCCGGGCATTGACCACGGCCACCACATCCGGGTTGCCTTCGATGCTCGGGAACAGCTCGCCATAGGCCGTCCCCAATACTCCGATAAAGTCTTCAAGTTGTTCGCGAGGCACGTACACCACGTCCGGGTTGATGCAAATCTGCCCGCCGTTATTGCCTTTGGCCGCGGCAATGCTGAATGCCGCCTTGGCCAGGTCTGCGCTGCGGGAAATAATCACCGGCGACTTGCCGCCCAGTTCCAGGGTCAACGGCACCAGGTTTTCGGCGGCATTGCGCATCACCGAGCGGGCGACTGCGGTGCTGCCGGTGAATACCAGGTGGTCAAACGGTTGCGCGGTAAAGACCTGGGCCAGGTCAGCCTCACCGGTGACCACCGCCACTTCCAGCGGGTCGAACCGCTCGGCAAAGGCTTGCGCCACGACCTGTGCGGTACGCGGCACCACTTCCGAAGGCTTGAGAATTGCCCGGTTACCGGCAGCCAGCGCACAGGCCAATGGGCTCAGCAGGGTAAACAACGGCGCGTTCCAGGTACCGATGATGCCGATCGAGCCTTTGGGCTGATACATGACCCAGGCCTTGCCACCCAACTGGTCATAAGGGGCGAATACTTCTCGGGGCTCGTCCGCGACCCAGTGCGCCAGGTGATCACGCGCATATTTGAGCGAGGCCAGCGAACCCAGTACATCGTTCATCAGCGAGAAACCCTGCGGCCTGCCGCCAAAGTCCGCATCCATCGCCTCCACCAGAGGCTGCTGGTAATGCACCAGCAACTCGATCACCCGCTGAATACGCTCACGGCGTTGCTCGGCGCTCACAGGGCCCGCTTCGATGAAAGCTTTTTTTTGCGCCTGCAACAGGCTGGACAGCTGTTCTGGAGCAGTGCTGCTGAACGTCATGGAGGAGTCCTCTGATACACCGGTTCGATGAGCCGACGCTAGCGAATAGCACGGCGGATTACCTCGTCCAATCGGACGATAATCGGCCGAATCCGTTAGTCCATTAAGACGATGTAGCGCGCTTTGCGGAGGCGAATACTGCCAGCACGAAAATTCAATCCATGAGGTTCGTCATGGCAATGCAAAGCAGTTTTGATCCGCAGGCATTCCGTACCGCGCTGGGCACCTTCACCACCGGGGTGACGATCATCACCACCCAGGCTGAAGACGGCTCGCCGATCGGGATCACCGCCAACAGTTTCAACTCGGTGTCGCTCAACCCGCCACTGGTGCTCTGGAGTCTGGCCAAGTCGGCCCGCAGCCTGCCTGTGTTCAGCTCGGGCAAGCACTGGAACGTGCACGTGCTGTCGACCGAACAGGAGCCTCTGTCCGGCCGTTTTGCCATGCAGGGCGAAAACAAGTTCGCTGAAATCGAGCTCGACAACGGCATCAGCGAAGCCCCGCTGTTGCAGGACTGCACCGCTCGGTTCCAGTGCCGCACGGCGTTCCAGTATGAAGGGGGCGATCACGTCATTTTTGTCGGTGAGGTGCTCGCATTCGATCACAGCGACCGGGCGCCGCTGGCGTTTCAGAGCGGGCAATACGCACTGGCCACCCGCAAGCCACGCAGTGAACTGCGCCTGGCGACCACCCCGCCGCCGCCCGAGTGCAGCTACACCGAAGACCTGCTCGGGTATTTGCTGGGCCGGGCCCATTACCAACTGCTGGATGCCTTGCATCGCCTGCTGAGCAATCAGCAATTGGACGAGCACGCGTTTTTCATCCTGTCCGTGCTGTGTATCCGCGACAACATGACCCTCAACGAAATCAACACGTTCGTGAGCTACACCGGGCATGTGGTGTCGGTCGCCAGCATGCGCTTTCTGGAAAAACAGAACCTGGTGGCGCTGGAAGGCAACAGCCATGCACCGCGCTATGTGCTGACCGCAACCGGCCGCGAAGCATCGTTGCAGCAGCTGGCCCTGGCCAAGGCTGTGGAAGAGAACGTGTCGGCCAAACTGGGGCCGGGCGATGCCCAGGCCCTTAAAGTCCTGCTCAAGCGCCTGATTGCCGCCAGCGATCCGGGCCTGCCTGATCTGTGGGCCCCGCGCTGACGCGGCGGTAAAGCCCGAGGTTTTTCACGACTACAAGGAACAGTCTGTTTATGAACATTATTCAGCGCTTCAATCTGACCGGCAGCGTGGCGGTGATCACCGGCGGTGGCCGGGGCATCGGGCGCGGTATTGCGTTGGCCTATGCCGAAGCAGGCGCCGACGTGGTGCTGGCTGCACGCACCCTCAGCGATGTCGAAGCGGTGGCTGAAGAAGTACGTCGTCTGGGCCGGCGCGCGCTCGCCGTGACCTGTGACGTGAATGATGCCGAGCAGCGTACAGCGCTGATCACCCAGGCCCGTGAGCACATGGGCCGCATCACCCACCTGGTAAACAACGCCGGTGGCGCGGGGCCGAATGATCCCTTGACCCTGAGCGTCGAACGCTTTGAAGAAATCCTGCGTTTCAACGTGTCTTCGGCCTACCACTTGTGCCAGCTCAGTGTGCCGCACATGCGTGAAGCCGGGACAGGCAACATCATCAACATCACCTCGGGTGCCGCCCGCTACGCACAAACCCAGTTCAGCGCCTATGGCAGCGCCAAAGCTGCGTTGAGCCACCTGACCCGGCTGCTGGCCCAGGACTTTGCCCCGCTGGTGCGCGTCAACGCGATTGCTCCCGGCCCGATCCTCACCGATGCCCTGAACCGGGTGCTGCCGGTGGCCATGCGCGAGGGCATGATCAAGGCCACACCGCTGCAAAGCCTGGGCGAGACCGAGGACATTGCGGCGGCAGCGCTGTACCTCGCCACCCCGGCCTCGCGCTGGGTCACCGGCAAGATCCTCGAAGTCGACGGCGGCGCTGAATCCAGCGTGTGGCCGGGCTGACCCAGCACACGCGAAGGCTGTAGCCGCTGCCGGTAACCGTGGCTACAGCGGTATTTCTGGCTTATGGAGTTGTATATGGACACACAGTTGATTGAAGCCCTGGGCGACGAGCTGTTTCATGCCCTGCTTGAGCGCCGCAGCCTGCAACCGTTGACCCAGCGTTATCCGGACTTGACCCTGGACATGGCTTATCAGATCTCGCTGCGTTTTTTGCAGCGACGCCAGGCACTGGGCGAACAGGTGATCGGCAAGAAAATCGGCGTCACCAGCCGCGCCGTTCAAGACATGCTCGATGTGCATCAACCGGATTTCGGTTTTCTGACCCACCGCATGCAAGTGGCCGATGACAGCGATGTGAGCTTCAGCGCCCACCATCTTGTTCAGCCCCGGGCCGAAGGCGAAATTGCCTTTATTCTCGGCGAGGATCTGCATGGACCGGGCATCACTGCCGAAGACGTCATGGCCGCCAGCCAATGGGTGGTGCCGTGCTTCGAGATTGTCGACTCGCGCATCGCCGACTGGCAAATCCGCATTCAGGACACCGTGGCCGACAACGCCTCATGCGGAGTGTTCGCCCTCGGCGAGCAGCGCATTGACCCGCGCACACTGGACCTGACCAAGGTTGAGTTGCACCTGCAGAAAAACGGTCAGCCAGCCGGGCATGGTTTCGGCTCGGCCGTTCAGGGCCATCCGTGTGAAGCGGTGGCATGGCTGGCCAACACCCTGGGCAAGTTCGACATTCCGTTTCGCAAGGGCGAAATCATTCTTTCCGGAGCGCTGGCGCCGCTGGTGCCGGTACAACCTGGCGATGAAGTCAGCCTGAGCCTCAGCGGCCTGGGTACTGCCCGCCTGCGCTTTGTGTCCTAACCCCCCGTTCGAGAGCCTTCCCATGAGCAAAAAGATTAAATGCGCCCTGATCGGGCCGGGCAACATCGGCACCGACCTGCTCTACAAACTGTTGCGCAGCGAAGTGCTGGAGCCGGTCTGGATGGTGGGGATCGATGCCACTTCCGAAGGCCTGAGCCGCGCCCGCGAGATGGGCCTGAAAACCACCAGTGACGGCGTCGACGGGCTGCTGGAACACGTGCTGGCCGACAACATCCAGATTGCTTTCGATGCCACCTCGGCCTACGTACACGCCGAAAACAGCCGCAAACTCAATGCGCTCGGCGTGCTGATGATCGACCTGACCCCGGCCGCCATCGGCCCGTATTGCGTGCCTCCGGTCAACCTCAAGGCCAACCTCAAGCGCGGCGCCATGAACGTCAACATGGTCACCTGCGGTGGCCAGGCGACCATCCCGCTGGTCGCGGCCGTGTCCAGCGTGCAGCCCGTGGCCTACGCCGAGATCGTGGCGACGGCAGCGTCCAAGTCAGTCGGCCCCGGCACGCGCAAGAACATCGATGAATTCACCCGCACCACAGCCAGTGCCATCGAGCAGGTGGGCGGCGCGAAAAAGGGCAAGGCGATCATCATCGTCAACCCGGCCGAGCCACCGCTGATCATGCGCGACACCGTGCACTGCCTGACGGAAACCGAGCCGGATCAAGCGGCGATCAGCCTGGCCATCGCCAACATGATCGAGCAGGTACAGCAGTACGTACCGGGCTACAAACTGGTCAACGGCCCGGTGTTCGATGGCAACCGGGTGTCGATTTTCATGGAAGTCGAAGGCCTGGGCGACTACCTGCCCAAGTACGCCGGCAACCTCGACATCATGACCGCTGCGGCAGCACGCACAGCGGAGATGTTTGCCGAGGAAATCCTCAAGGGCGAGCTGCAACTCAAGGCCAGCACTCCACAACCTGCCCTCGCTTAAGCCTTGCCTTTCATTTAGGAGCTATCCATGGACCTTCGCGGCAAAAAAATTACCGTGCATGACATGTGCCTGCGCGACGGCATGCACCCCAAGCGTCACCAGATCAGCCTGCAACAGATGAAAGACATCGCCTGCGGCCTGGATGCGGCCGGCGTACCACTGATTGAAGTGACCCACGGTGATGGCCTGGGCGGCAGCTCGGTGAACTATGGCTTCCCGGCGCACACCGACGAGCAGTACCTGTCGGCGGTCATTCCGATGATGAAACAGGCCAGGGTGTCTGCCCTGCTATTGCCTGGCATCGGCACCGTGGATCATCTGCAGATGGCCCACGAACTGGGGGTCAACACCATACGCGTCGCCACCCATTGCACTGAAGCCGATGTCTCGGAACAGCACATTTCCTATGCCCGCAAGCTGGGCATGGACACGGTGGGCTTCCTGATGATGGCGCACATGAACAGCCCTGAAGGGCTGGTCAAGCAAGGCAAGCTGATGGAGAGCTACGGCGCGAATTGCATCTACCTCACCGATTCGGCGGGCTACATGCTGCCCCACGACATCAAGGCGCGGGTGGCGGCGATGCGTGCAGCGTTGCACCCGGACACCGAAATCGGTTTTCACGGCCACCACAACCTGTCGATGGGCGTGTCCAACTCCATCGCCGCCATCGAAGCCGGGGCCACCCGGATTGACGCGGCAGCCGCGGGCCTGGGCGCGGGCGCAGGCAATACACCGATGGAAATCCTGGTGGCGGTGTGTGACCGCATGGGCATCGACACCGGGGTCAGCGTATTCGGGATTCAGGACGTGGCCGAAGACCTGGTCGTGCCGATCATGGACTTCCCGATCCGCAGCGATCGCGATGCCCTGACCATGGGTTACGCCGGGGTGTATGGCTCGTTCCTGCTGTTCGCCAAGCGCGCCGAGAAGAAATACGGCGTACCGGCACGGGAAATCCTCGTGGAAATGGGTCGCCGCGGAATGGTCGGCGGCCAGGAAGACATGATTGAAGACACCGCCATGACCCTGGCCCGCCAGCGGGCCTGAGGCGTGTACTGATCAAAGGCGCGGTCGCGTGATGCGTTCGCGCCTTTGTCGTTCTTACCGGATTGGGAATCGACTATGTCCAACGCTCACGTCGGCTGGCGCAGCCACGGTTTGCTGTTATTGCTGGCTGCAGTGTTTGCCGACAACTTTGTCGGGCGTCAGATCCTGGCGGTGATGATCGAACCGATCAAACGTGAATTCGGGGTCGGCGATACCGCCCTGGGGCTGATTTCCGGTCTGGCGTTTGCCGGGGTCTACGCCCTGCTCGCCCTGCCTGCCGGACGCCTGGCCGATCGCATGTCACGCACCCGCTTACTGGCGATGGCCTGCTTGCTGTGGGCCGTCGCCACCATGCTTTGTGGCCTGGCCACCAGCTTCTGGATACTGGCGGTCGCACGCATGGCCGTCGCGGTGAGTGAATCACCCACCACCTCGGCTTCGATGTCGATCATTGCCGATCTGTATCCGCCCCATCGCCGCTCGTTTGCCATCAGTTGCTTCACGGCAGCCCCGACCTTCTCCGCCGTCATCGGCCTGAGCCTCGGCGCCTGGGTGGTTGAGCAGTACGGCTGGCGCAGCGCATTTATCCTGATCGGAATGCCGGCCTTGCTGTTTTCTACACTGCTGGCTTTCCTGGTCAAGGACCCGGCCCGCGGCCGATGGGACCTGGCCCCTGCGCATGCCGCGCATCCCCTGCAAAGCCTGGGCAGTGACGCACGCAAACTCTGGGCGCTCCCGGCCTATCGCTGCCTGATACTGGCCGGTGGGCTGACCACGCTCAGCTCCTATGCCATCGCGATGTGGAACACCAGTTTTCTGGTGCGCTCCCATGGCATGTCACTGCAGCATGCCGGGCTGCTGGCCGGTTTTATCTGTGGCGGTGTGGCCGGGATCGGCGCGTTGTTCAGCGGCTGGCTCAGCGACCACCTGACCCCGCGCAACCCGCACTGGCAAGTAGGCATTCCGGTCATCGGCCACCTGGCCGCCCTCAGCGCGCTGTTCGCCTATCTGTTATGGCCGCAAACCGTGTGGATGCACCTGGGCGATGTGCCGATCCCCAGCGCGATGCTGTGGTGCGCGCTCTACAGTTTTTTTGCGGTGTGGTGGGTGGCGCCGTCCTATAACCTGGTCACGCAGCTGGTGCCGGCCAACCGTCGCGGAACCGCGATGGCCTTGCAGACCATCCTGTCGACCCTGCTGGGCGTCGGTGCCGGGCCCTTGCTGGCGGGTCTGTTCAGCGATGCCCTGCAACCGGCCTATGGCATTGAGTCATTGCGCTATGCGTTGCTGCTGGTGAGTCTGCCGGTGGCAGGTGCGGTCATGTTGCTGATCCGCACCTCAGGCCATGCCGCGCAAACACGCTATGTGCATGTGGAACGGGCGATGTAGTCATCGATCCAGTGCCGGGTCAGCGCATAGGCCGACAGTTCGGCCGTGCGCCCCGGACTCAGGGCAAACCCCTGCCCCGCCCACAGGTTGATGAAGTCACCGGAGCCGGCGGGCTCGGTCAGGGCCTTCAGCGGTAACAGCACGCCGCCGGCCAACGGGAAGGCCGGCGCCTGGGGGTTGATCGGCCCCAGCTCGCGCATCACCCGATTGACGATGCCCCGGGCCGGGCGGCCGGTAAACAGGTTGGTCAGCGCAGTGTCACTGGAACTGGCCTCACGCAATGCCTGGCGGTGGGCCTGTGCCAGCTTTGCCTGCGGGCAAAACAGATACGCGGTGCCGATTTGCACCGCGCTCGCGCCTAACGCAAAGGCTGCGGCGATACCCCGCGCGTCGGCAATGCCGCCTGCGGCAATCACCGGCACCGACACCGCATCGACTATCTGCGGTACCAGGGCAAACGTACCGATCTGGGTGGTCAGTTCACGGCTCAAAAACATCGCCCGATGACCACCGGCCTCATAGCCCATGGCAATGATCGCGTCGCAACCGTGACGCTCCAGCCACTGCGCCTCTTCAACCGTCGTGGCCGAGCTGAGCACCTTGGCACCACAGGCCTTGACCCGGGCCAGCAACGCCGCGTCGGGTAAACCGAAATGAAAACTGACCACCTGCGGGCGCAGTTCCTCAACCAGCGCGCAGGTCGCCTCGTCAAACGGCGCACGGCTGGAGACCGGCGTCGGTGCATCGTAGTCGGCACCCAGTTCGTCGTAGTAAGGCTTGAACAGGGCCTTCCACTGCTGCGCCCTGGCCTCGTCGGGCTCGGCGGGCTGATGGCAGAAAAAATTCAGGTTCAAGGGCTGGTTGCACTGGGCACGAAATTCCGCCACTTCGCTGCGTATCGACGCCAGACTCAGCGTGGCGCAGGCCAGCGAGCCGAGCCCGCCGGCCTTGGCAACGCCCACCATCATCTGCGCCCCCGCGCCGAGCATCGGCGCCTGGATAATGGGCGCGGTGATACCCAACAAATCAATAATGCGTGAATCCGGCCAATCGTTCATGCAGCCCTCTCTCGACAGTCAATAATCGGAGTGAATCGTAAACGTCCCCACGTCACGCCGGCGTCAGCGTTTGCCGGTCAATGCCGCAATCAGGGCGGGGTCGAAGTTGTAAATATCCGGGGCATACACCACCCGCCCTTCTTTGTCTGCTTGTGCAGTCCAGTAAGTGAGCAGGATCGGCATGGGCGAGGACAGTCTGAATTCGTGGGTCAATCCTGTACTCAGCAGCTCTTCGGTGCGCGCTTTCTCGGCGGGAGTCACCAGCAGGTCGCGCAACTGAAAGACCGCCTCGACCCTTACGCAACCCGAACTGAACGCCCGCGGCCCCTTGCTGAACAGCGCCTGGCTGGGCGTGTCGTGCAGGTACACGGCGAAGGGGTTGGCAAAGCGGATGACGATGCGGCCCAGCGGGTTTCTCGGCCCGGCACCCTGACGCAGGAGAATGTTGCCCGGGCGATCCCAGTCGATGTCCTGCGCCGCCAGCGGATGTCCGCTGCTGTCGAGTACCTGCAGGTCATGGCGGCTCAGGAACGACTGATCGCGACGGATCTGCGGCAGTTTGTCTTCTTTGAAGATGGTCGGCGGGATGGTCCAGGTCGGATTGAGTGTCAGGCGCGTCACCCGGGATTTCAGCAAGGGCGTCTGGCGCTCGGCACGCCCTACCTGGGTACGGGTCTGCCACACCGGCTCGCCATTTTGATAAACGATCAGCAAGGCCGCCGGTACATTGATCAACAAGCTGGTGGGCTCGAAATCCCGGGCCATCCAGCGAAAACGTTCGAGGTTGATCCGCAGTTGCTCACGGCGCGTCGCCGGGCTGACGTTGAACTCCTTCAAGGTGCCTGCCCCCACCACCCCGTCGCTTTGCAACGAGTGATCAAGCTGGAAGCTCTTGACGGCCGCCACCAGGGCGTCGTTGTAGGTGTTGTCAGGGGTCACCGGAAGCTGGCTCAGGTAGCCCTCATTGAGCAGACGCTGCGCCAGGGCGGGCACCCGCGCATCCTGCATGCCCGGTCGCAGCAGCGGCCCTTCGGCAATGGGCTGCCACTGCGGCAACGGCAACAGGCGCTGACGGGCGTATACCCGGCGCAGGTTCTGGTAGGGCTCGAACGCGGGACGCGCCCGGGCAAAGGCCTCTTCGATGTTGTGCAGGCCGGGGCCGGCGATCGCCAGCAATGGGGCCTGGCGGTCAGGGGCGACCGAGTCGGCATGCCACACCGGCTCGAAGCGCTCCTGAGACAGCCGGCCGTCATGCAGATCGTGCAGGGCCTGCAGGTACTGATGGCTGATCTCGATGTCGGCACACACCCCTTCAGCGGCCGGTAACGGATAATTCTGCGGATCCAGCCCGTCATCGGCCAGCGTGGGCAATACGCCTTGCAGTTCGCGCAAACGCGCGTGATCGGCCCACACCGGCTGGTAAGCCTGGCCCTGATAAAACACCTGCAAAAGCGTCTGGGCCGGGGCGTTCAAGCGAGCGGCCAGCGCCGGGCACGCCTGCGGCAATTGGGCCAGGGTCACCTGCAAGGGCGGCAGAGCGTCGACCAAAGGCTCATCAGCCAGCGCGACCAGTGGCGCTGCGAACAAAGCCATGCTCAAGTAATATGCGTGTTTTTTGATCAACTGCTTTACTCCAATCCATGGTCGTCGCGTTGAAGGGCACCCTATCACCCCTCAGCCAACATCTAAACAGGACCGCCATGGAGCGACGGAACGTCTGGAGCCAACTCAATTAGTGGAAACTCTTTACTTATGCTGAAACTCTTGCGACGGCTTTGTCTGGCCGCCGCGACCCTGGGCGCACTGTGCAGCCCTGCGTTCGCCGCCAGCTCTTCTCAACCGGTGCTGTTCAACAGCCTCGCCCACGCGGCCCCGGAACTCAATCCCCAAGCGTTAAAAAGTGCCCTGAGTGCCATGCAATGCGCCGTCAACAATGGCGCCAGTCAAGCCCGGCACCTGGCTGTCATCGACTACTCGCAACCCTCGACGGCCCGCCGCCTGTGGATCTTCGACCTGCGTAAAAAGTCCCTGGTACTGCGCGACCTGGTCGCCCACGGGCAAAAGTCCGGTGAAAATTTCGCCACCCAGTTTTCCAACACCGAAGGCAGTCACCAGTCCAGTCTGGGGTTGTTCCGTACCCAGGAAAGCTATCAGGGCGCTCACGGTTACTCGTTGCGCATGGACGGCCTGGAGCCGGGCATCAATGACAGTGCCCGCGACCGGGCCATCGTGATTCATGCGGCCAACTATGTGAACCCGCTGTGGAGCGAGCGTCAGGGTCGCATCGGCAGAAGCCAGGGCTGCCCTGCCGTCCGCCCGCAGGTAGCGCGTCAGGTGGTCGATAAACTCAAGGATGGGCAATTCATGTTCGCCTGGTACCCCGACCAGCGCTGGCTGCAGTCTTCGGCCTACCTCAACTGCCAGCCACGCCAAGTGGCGAGCATCGTCTCGGCCAAGGCTGGCTGAACTGGAACAGGGGTTTACCCGGCAGTGTGCGCGGAAATGCAGAGGGGTCTGGAAGCTGGCGACTGACGCAGGAAGCGTCAGGCCGGACGGGCGCCAGAGCAGGCGCTCTGAGCAAATCGCTCATCCACGACAACGACCGCATGCGGCTCGATATCAACGGGATGAGATCTTGAAAATGGCAGGGGCGGCTGGATTCGAACCAACGCATGGCAGGATCAAAACCTGCTGCCTTACCGCTTGGCGACGCCCCTGTAGCTGTTGCGATCCTGCTGACTTCGAATAGGTTGATTCGTAGCGGCCAACGGGGTGGCCTGTGCAGGAATGCGCGGAAATATATCAACATTAATTCAGCTTGGGAACCCCGAGCCTGAAATAAATTTATTTAAAAACAGCGAGTTAGTGATTGACTGCGACAACGCATGGTTGACTCCCCGACGCCCTTCCCGCCTTCAACGCTGAACAGCGCTTCCTTGCCGCTCGAAAAAGCGCCGCCGAAAAATGAATGAATTTTGCCAACCACGGTTTGTCTGACGTTTTGAGAGCCTTCAATAAATATCTGCCCTGAAAGGCAGCAAGGAGCCGGAACAGACATGAGTCAGCAAAACCTCTTTACCATCGAATACAAACTGCATGGTGCTCCGAAGAAACTCACGGTTCGAGCGGCACGGATGAGCACTGAGGACGCCTGGCAGTGGGCGGGCTGTGACGCGGGGGCGACCCCCATTCCCAAACCCGGCAAACCGCCACTCAAATTGTTCTCCAGGCCAATGGCTGAAAAATACGGCATCACCGACGTTCAGTGGCGCTGAAATGGCTATGCCGAGGAGCGGCGCGAGTCAATCATCATGAACATTTCACGCTGTAGATCCGCTGGAAACGACTACTGGGATGCACAACTCATCCTGAACGCGGGCCTCTTCTTCGAAGCAGACCGACTCGATGCGGCAGCCTGCATAATCATCGCCCATGGCTTTGATGATCCGGGTGTATGGCGACGTTTTACCCAACTCAAACGCTCTGCAGAGGCTCAACGCGAGGTTGCCTGCCTGGATTGGCTACGCATTCGGCACGCCCGGGCTTTATCTGCTGCGCACAAAAAAGCCCGACACGCTCGCCGGGCTTTTTGACTGCCAGTCGCTCGCCTCATGATTCAGGATGCTCACTCGCTACCGAGTCGGCGGCACCCACGTCCGTCATGTCTTCTTCATGAGGCGCCTTGTCTTTCCCGGGCACTGGAACTTCACGCTTTCCCGTCCGGGGATCGAGCCCTGCTTCGTTGTCCGTACCCCTTGTTACCCCCTGTTGAGAGAGGTTCCCGGGCGCGTTCTTGTCGATGTCCATGCTGACTCTCCATTGCTGAAGCGCGGGATATCCGTGCCTGCTTGTAAGAGTTTAATTTCAGCGGCAAGTGCCGAGCTTTGGACGAACGGAGGCCCCACAGCCATTCCATTCCGGACGTGTCGGCGGACAACGCAGCGCTATTGTCGTGCTGAAGAACGAGGGGGCAATAAAAAGCCCCGACACCCTGAGGTGTCCGGGGCCATTGCGGTCATGTGCGATGCGTTATTTTTTCAAGGTGTCGTATGCTTCAAGCGCACGCAGCGAGTAGATATAGGCCGCGCCGGCATTCAGCGAGATCGCCGTGGCCAGGGTCGCGGCTACCTCTTCACGGCTTGCACCGGCCTTGATCGCCGCATCGGCGTGAGCCGCAATACAGCCGTCGCAGCGGGTGGTAACGGCAACGGCTATCGAAATCAATTCGCGGGTTTTGGCATCCAGCACATCGTTTTCGGCAGAGGCTTCACCAAGGGCCATATAAGCCTTGACCATCTTGGGATTGCTCTTGCCCAGTGCACCAAACGCTTTCTGGATATTGGGCAGCAGTTCGGACCAGTTTTTGAACATTACGTTAACTCCTGAGCAGTTGGTGATCATGTTTCGACTCATTGAGTGTATGCAATGTCCCGCAACGGGCTTGTTCGATAGGCTGAGTTTTTTCTCCGATACGCTCAAATGAACCCGATCGATAAACTCATCAGCCTTGCCAACGTTCGCGGCAGCCTGGATGTACGCTGTCAATTTCAGGGTGACTGGGCGCTGCAACATGAACAGGAAGCCTTGGGTACCGCGCCTTACCACATCGTACTGGCCGGTGAGTGCCGAGTAGAGCTCCCGGGCGGCCAGCGTCTACCCATGCGTGCCGGCGATATTCTGCTGCTGGCAGGTGGCTTGCCACATGTGATGCATAGCCTCGGTAAAACCGTTGCACCCACATCGCCGAAACCTGTCTCGCACGGAGGTTTACCCGTTCAGCGCATTGGCGGTTCGAGTGTGGATCTGGACATGCTCTGCGGCAGCTTTTACTACAACCGGGCTTCACTGCTGTTTGCTTCGTTGCCGGAATATCTGGTGATCCCCCGAGGTGCTTTTGCGGCAAACGGCTCTTTGCCTGCCCTGATCGAAATACTCCGCGCAGAGGCCGACTCCGATCAGGCAGGTGCCCGGTTTCTGCTCGACGCCCTGTCTCAGGCGCTATTCACCCTCATCCTTCGCGCCCATTTAGCCACCCACGGTCAAGAGACCGGCATGCTCGCCTTGCTCAGCGATAAGCGCCTGGGCCCCGTTTGGCAGGCGATGCTGGCTGACCCTGCCCAGCCATGGACGATTGAGACCCTGGCCAAAACCGCCAACATGTCCCGTGCGACCTTTATGCGGACCTTCGTTCGCGTGTCTGGCGTGTCTCCCTGGGTATTGCTCACGCAAGTCCGGATGGAGTTGGCATTCAGCCTGCTTAGCCATTCTCACCTGGGATTGAGCGATATTGCGTTGCAGGCGGGTTACCAATCCCAGGCGGCATTCAGCAAAAAATTCAAGGAAGTCTATGGCGCGCCACCGGGGAAAGTGCGGCGTGGCATCTGGAGCTGACGCAACAGACCTGCAGCGGCTGTTGAGCGCAATTACCGCCAGGGTCATTGCACTTCAATCGAACCCTGCCAGGTCGATGAGTATCAGATTGGCCATGCGCGATCAATGCGCCCAATGATCAGCGACGAAGGTTCCACAATGCCCATCCGCCCTGCTCGCCCCGACCCGGTCCATGAGTATCCCGCACACCTACGCGCTCAGGTCGAGGCAGCTCCCCGCGCTCCCGGGGTGTACATGTTTTACGCCGAGGGCGACTCGATACCGCTCTACATCGGAAAAAGTATCGATATTCGCAGCCGACTGCTGGCGCACCTCCGAACACCTGAAGAAGCCCGGATGCTGCGCCAGGCACAACGCATCGAATACCAGCAAACCGCCGGGGAAATCGGCGCCTTATTGCTGGAGTCGCGACTGATCAAAGAGCTGCAGCCGTTGAAGAACAAGCGGCTGCGGCGCCAGCAACGACTGTGCTCCCTGCGCATCCGCGACGGCCTGCTGGAGATCATCGACACCACCTCAATTGCAGGCGGGCCTCAGTTGTACGGGCTTTTTCGAAACAAGCGCATGGCGACCGAAGCGCTGATGCTGATGGCGGACGAGCACCGCCTTTGCCACAGCCTGCTGGGCCTCGAACAATCGACAGGCCGCAGCTGCTTCAGGGCTCAAATCGGAAAATGCGCCGGCGCCTGCAGAGGCGAAGAAAGTCATGCCGCCCACACCGGACGCCTACTGGGTGCTTTGGCGCGCTGGACCGTGCATCACTGGCCTTTTCCCGGCGCCATCGCCCTGCACGAACGTCACGGCGAAACCGAGGCATTCCACGTCATCGACAGTTGGCGCTACATCGGCACCTACGCCAGCGAAGCAGAAGCCCGGCAGGCCCCCATCCAGGCAGGCCAGGCATTCGACGCCGACTGTTACAAGATACTGGTTCGCCCCGTACTGCAAGACGGCACCGCCACCCTGATTGTGTTGTAGCAAGCGGCTCGTGCCGACTCAGCCCTGCGCGCTCAGAAACAGAGAGAACAGCTCGGACTGAGATTTAATGCCGAGCTTGCTGTACATGTGCTTGCGATGGACCTTCACGGTCTCGGCGGAAATCGCCAGTTTGCGTGCGATTTCCTTGTTCGAGCAGCCGCTGAGCATTAACCGGCCAACTTCCAGTTCGCGGGCCGAGAGCGGCGTGTCCAACTGCTGGTCAGTAGACTCCAGCCAGCGTTGCCAGCGGGGCGGCGGCGAAGCGACCTGTTCCAGCACCTCCTGCTCAAATGCCATGCGCTGACGCATCAGGGCAGCAACCCAGGGCTGGATGAGTGTGAGCAAGGCGATCTGCTCTGGCGTGAAGCGCGCCTCGCTGCCCAGCGACAGGCTGAGGGTGCGTTGCGCGTCGAGCTGAACATTGATATGGACTTCGTCGGCCACGATATTGAGCCGAAAGTAGCGTTGGTAATAGTCGGTCTGCTCGAAGCACTCAGGCGCTACGTCGGCCAGCCAAAACAACCCGTTCCTGGGCGCTTCCCGGTTGGCCAGATAAAAGGGATCGAGCAGGTACAGTCCTTTGAGGTAATCCTGAAAGAGCGGATCCGGGCCACCCTCCTTGCCCGGGCATTCTGCAAGTACCTGCGGACGGCCATTGCTGAAAATCAGCACGACCCAACTGTCCACCGGGATGTATCTGTCCACCAGACGCACCAGGGCCAGCCAGAAACCCGGCCGGTCGAGGGTCTCGATCAGCCTGCCTATCGCCTGATGCCAGGCCATGTCCTGCACTGTAATGCTCACGCTTCTACCCATACGGGGTTACCCCATCGATGTAATTACTTTCGGCGGTATGGCTCTCCATACTCCATCCAGCCCTGGCAGGTGCTGTTCAGTCGGGCTGATGGCGAGCCCACACCACGTGAAAGGATCAGCGATGAAGATTGAACTCGTACAACTTACCGGTCGCGATGGCGACACCGCTTATAACCTGGAGCGTACCTTACAGGCCATCGCTACCTGCGCAGCGGATACCGATCTGCTGATATTTCCGGAGACCCAATTGATGGGGTTCGCCAGTGCGCAGCAGCTCGCCGAAGTGGCCGAGCCGCTGAACGGGCCGAGCGTGCAGGCCGTGCAGCGCGCAGCGCGTGAACGGGACGTCGCCGTGGTGGTTGGCATCGCCGAAAACGACGCGGGCACCTTCTACAACACCTCCCTGCTGATAACGCCACAAGGGATTGCCTTGCACTATCGCAAGACTCACCTCTGGCCGTCGGAGCGCGGCCTGTTCCAGCCGGGAGACCGCTATGCCACCGCACTCTGGAAGGGCGTGCGTGTCGGCATCCTGATTTGCTACGACATTGAGCTGCCGGAGAGTGCCCGGGCCCTCGGCCAGCTCGGCGTCGAGCTGATCCTGGTCACTAACGGCAATATGGACCCCTACGGCCCGGTCCACCGTACCGCGATCATGGCGCGCGCTCAGGAAAACCAGGCATTCGCGGTGATGGTGAATCGAGTCGGCGACGGTGATGAAGGCCTCGTTTTTGCCGGCGGGAGTGCTGCGATCGACCCCTTCGGACGCACGTTATTCGAAGCCGGGCGCGCAGAGTGCCGTCAAGTGGTGGAGCTGGACCTGGATCTGTTGCGCACCGCTCGACGGGACTATGACTACCTCAATGACCGCCGCCTGCACCTGACCGGCGAACAGATTGAACAAGCTGATGGCCGACGTGAACTTCTGATCCCCTGAACCCGGAGCGAGAGGTGCAACCCGCCACCGCGATTACTCCGTCCTGATTCCGCTTCAGGCCCTGGCACAACAATAATTCACACACCAGCAGGAGCAGCGCTCGGGCCCCTGGATCCGACGCTAACGCTCTGGAGCATCCCGATGAAAACCACGCGTTACTTTCAATTCGTGCTGACCTCACTTTTCAGTTTCAGCCTGGTCTGCGCCGAGGCCGGCGAGCCTGCCGCCCCCATCGTGCACATCTACAACTGGTATGACTACATTGCACCGAACACGATGAAGGACTTCGAGAAAGAAACAGGCATCAGCGCGGTCTACGATGTGTTCGACAACAGCGACGTCATGCAAAGCAAACTGATGGCTGGCCGCAGCGGCTATGACGTCGTGGTTGCCAGTGGTGACCTGCTTCCGAACCTGATCAAGGCGGGCGTGCTCAAAAAACTGGACCGTTCAAAGCTGCCCAACTGGTCGCACCTCGACCCTGAAATCCTCGCCAAGTTGCAGAGCAACGATCCTGGAAACGCCTATGCAGCCCCCTATCTGTGGGGTACGACAGGCATCGGCTATGACGCGGACAAGGTTAAGTCGATACTCGGCCCGGATGCGCCGGTCAATTCCTGGGACCTGATATTCAAGGAAGAAAACCTGGCCCGGCTGAGTCAATGCGGTGTGGCCATGCTCGACGCCCCGAGCGAGGTCATTCCCATTGCCTTGCACTACCTGGGACTGCCCTACAACAGCCAGAACCCGGAAGACTACAAAAAAGCCCAGGCTCTGCTGCTGAAACTGCGCCCCCATATTGTTTACTTCGACTCTTCCAAGTTCATCTCGGATCTGGCCAATGGCAATATCTGTGTCGCACTGGGCTGGGCTGGCGGGGTCTCCGACGCACAAAAGGCCTCCGAGCTGGCTGGCAACCATCGCAACCTCGTCTACAGCATTCCACGCGAAGGTGCCCCGGTGTGGGTGGAAAGCCTGGTGCAGCTCAACGACGCGCCGAACCCGGAGCAAGGCCTGGCCTTCATCAACTACCTGTTGCGCCCCGACGTCATCGCACAGTCCTCCAACTACCTGAGTTATCCGAACGCCAACAAGGACGCCACCGCGCTTGTCGAGACGAAAGTCCGCGACAACCCGGGGGTGTACCCGTCCAGGCAAGTCATGGACACGCTGTTTGCGCTGGAACCCCTCCCGTTGAAGATGGAGCGCGTACGGACACGTACGTGGAACACGGTCAAGACCGGCACCTGATTGGCAGCCCCGGTTCGACCGATGACTCGCCAAGCCCCGTAACCCAACACATTAAACAAGTGAGCAATCATGAAAGACACGATGAAAGCGCGTGCCCGCGACCTGAATATCCAGTTCGGCCAACTGCAACCCGGCCCACTCA
The DNA here is from genome assembly GCF_019266105.1 of Pseudomonas sp. D1HM. Taxonomy (NCBI): domain Bacteria; kingdom Pseudomonadati; phylum Pseudomonadota; class Gammaproteobacteria; order Pseudomonadales; family Pseudomonadaceae; genus Pseudomonas; species Pseudomonas sp. D1HM. The sequence continues at coordinate 548,530 of NZ_LRMN01000006.1, forward strand.
ATGCCATCACCGACGTACCCGGCGTACGGGTCGGCCACAGCAATGTGCGAGGACGCACCGTCAACGGCCGCGACATCCTGACCGGTGTGACGGTTATCGAGCCGCGTGCAGGCTCCGCCAGCCAGCAACCGTGCTTTGCCGGCGTACATGTGCTGAACGGCAACGGCGACGCCACCGGCCTGGAATGGATTCGCGAAGCTGGGCTTTTGACGAGCCCCATCGCCTTCACCAACACCCATAGCCTGGGCGTGGTGCGTGATGCGCTGGTGGTGCTGGATCGTGAACAGCAGCCGGATGACGGACGCCTCTACTGGAACATGCCGGTGGTGCTGGAGACCTTCGACGGCTTGCTCAACGACATCAACGGCTTCCATGTAAACCGTGAGCATGTGGCCGAGGCGCTGCATTCGGCCAAGAGCGGCCCGGTAACCGAAGGCGCCGTCGGAGGGGGCAGCGGCATGATCTGCCATGAATTCAAGGGCGGCATCGGCACCGCATCGCGGCGCCTGAGCAGTGCTCAAGGCGGTTGGACCGTGGGGGCTATCGTTCAGGCCAACCACGGCATCCGCAATGAACTGCGCGTCGACGGTTACCCCGTGGGGCGCTACCTGGAACCGGCTGACTCGCCGTTCCTCAAGGCTGCGCTGCCCCACCCGGGCATGGGCTCGATCGTCGTATGCCTCGCCACCGACGCCCCATTGCTGCCGCACCAATGCACGCGCCTGGCGCAACGTGCCAGTCTCGGCCTGGCCCGCACCGGAGGGGGCAATGAAGACCACAGCGGCGACATCTTCATCGCCTTCGCCACCGGTAATCAGCATGTGCCGCCAGCGGCTTACGAGAGCAAACGTGCGCCGACCACCGATAATCTGAGCATGGTCAATAACGACCACATCAGCGAACTGTTCCTGGCCGCCACCGAAGCGGTGGAAGAAGCCATCATCAACGCCTTGCTGGCCTCCGACACCGCGGAAGGCAACGGCCATGCCGCCACGGGCCTGGATGCCGGGACATTGCTCAGCGCCTTGCGCCGGGCCGGCTGGCCGGGAGCGACAATCGCCTGATTGATCCAGAGCGGCTTGAGGTGGCGTGGGTTCTCACGCTCATGCCACCTCAAGCACATGGATGAATTGATGATTCAAGCTGCCGTTGAATACAAAAAAGACCGGCGTTTACTGCGTCGTAACGAATAGCGTTAAGCATTGCTGGCTTAACCTGCAAACAGCCTGCGAACTGCGCAATGGCGTCTTAAGCCTTTCGCAATAACGCCCTGTTCATGGCGAGGATCGTCCCCAACAACGAGAGGAGGAGAAGCCCGCTAACGCCCCATGCAAAGGACGCCAGGCCTGCTCGATCAAGAAACACTCCTCCGACAATGCCGCCGACGGCAACAGCAGTGTTCCAACCAGTCGTATACATAGATTGCGCGACATCGACCGATTCGCCGGCAAAACGAGACAATGCCGTTTGGGTGATTGTGGCAAATCCACCAACGGCCATTCCCCAGATCACGACGGAAGCAAAAACCATCCTTGGAAGAGTCCCCCAAAAAACAAGTAGCAGGGAGGCAAAGGCGAAGACCACGATGCTTGCAACAGCAAGGAGTTGCAGTCGGCGATCAACCATTGAACCGACAAACCACAGACCAATGATTGAGCCCACTCCGAACACGAACAGAACAACATCTACATCCGCGGACAAGCCCGAAGGTTCGAGGAGCGGCTCAATGTAGATATAGAGAATGTTGTGAGCGACAACGAAGGTAAACACCACAAACAGCACGGCACGAATGCCCGTTTTTAGAAAGACTCCGGTAAGAGGCTGGCGCAGCGCCTTGGTCTGACCGGGAAAGTCCGGAACGACGGCGATGACCCACACGATGAGCACCAGTGCCAGGACAGTCATCAGACCAAAAGCACCTTGCCAGCCAATGGCTCGACCCAGCAACGTGCCGAGCGGTACGCCGAACACCAGAGCTATGGTCGCGCCAGCGCCGGATATCGCAATCGCCCGCCCACTGAGATGGGACGGTGAGATGCGGACGGCATAGCCCGCTAGCAGCGACCAGACAATGCCACCGAAGACGCCGGCAAAGAAACGCGCGACCAATGAGATGCTGTAGCTATCTGAAAGCGCGGTGACAAGGTTGACAACCGAAAACCCAAAGATCGCGACCAACAGCAGAGGGCGTCGCCGCATGCCCTGGGTAAGGGTTGTCACTGGAATGGCAGCGACCAGTGCCCCCACCGCATAGGCAGTGATGAACTGACCCGCCAGGCTTTCGGAGACGTTCAAGCCCCCCGCGATGGAAGAAAGCAATCCAGCCGGCATGATTTCGGTCAACAGCGTAATAAAGGCTGCCATTGCTAAGGCAAGCAGTGCCGCGATCGGCAAGGTCTGCGCGCCCGCGTTAGAAGCAGGTGTAGTCGTCGTGTGCATTAATGAAATTCCTCAAATCGAAGTTGTCTTGGCCCTTCCCTGCAGTGTGTTGGTTGGCGAAAAGAAGAAAAATAGGCAATAGTTCACAACATATATGACTACTTCGTCATCAATAAGGAAGTTCATGGAAAACCTGGGTTCCCTTGATGTCTTTGTTCGCGTCGGTGAGTCGCGCAGCTTTACGGCTGCCGGGCAACAACTAGGCATCTCAGCCTCCGCCGTCAGCAAGGCTATCGCTCGCCTGGAGGAGCGCTTAGCGACGCGACTGTTCCATCGGTCGACCCGAACCGTCACTTTGACTCCAGAAGGTGCTCTCTTTCTGGAGCGCTGCAGGCGCATCCTGGGTGAGGTCGAGGCGGCGGAAAATGAACTTGCGCAATCCAACCAGACACCTCGTGGCAAGCTTCGCATCAGCCTACCTTCCGTCGGTCTACTGTTCATGCCGCAATTCGCCGAATTCAAACGTCAGTACCCCGACATAGAACTGGATATCGACTGCTCTGATCGTCTGGTGGATGTCATCGAGGAAGGATTTGATGCCGTGATCCGCACGGGAGAGCCGAGTGACTCCCGGTTGATGGCACGTCAGCTCGGAAGCTATCGCCGTATCATGGTGGGGGCACCGAAGTACTTCGAACACTATGGGGTGCCGAAGACCCCCGAGGATCTAATGCAGCACCGCTGTCTGCTATACCGATTTCCCAGTAGTGGCAAGGTCGACCAGTGGCCCCTCAGCCGCGGAGGCCAAACACTGATTTTTGATCTGGCCAGCTCAATGACGGCCAATACACTTGAACCGCTGGTTTGCTTCGCAGAGTCAGGCCTTGGCATCGCGTGTATGCCAGACATTGCCATCCGTCAGCAGCTGGAAATCGGCAGCCTGGTGTCCGTACTGGATGAATTCAATCGAGACCACACTATCCTGCGGGTGCTGTGGCCTTCAAGCAGGCACCTTTCACCCAAGCTGAGAGTCTTCGTGGATTACGTCACCACCGCTCTATTTCCAGAGGCAAGCAAGGTAACGACACCGCGCAAAACATCATCTAGCGTGGTGGAGTTATAACGAGCGCCATTTTTTGGAGGGATGACAAGCGCTGAAAAGATCAAGTCAAGGGGCAGCAAACGGGTGTCGTCACCCTTCCTGCAGGGCGACACCGGCCAGCCACATCAGGAACGCATTCACATGCACCTGCCGCTCACATCCTGGCACGCAAACCGCAACGTAACGCGGGCCAGGCAGGCTGACGTCTGGTCTATAGGCCACCAACTTTCCATTCCTGAGACTGTCGGCTACCAGTACATTGCTTGCCAGCACCAGCCCATGACCCGCGATTGCTGCGCTCAGAGCAAAATGCTCATCGTCGAACTCACGCATCTGCGCTGTTTCAAGCCAGGCCTGGCATTGTGCAGCCGCACACCAGCTTTCCCAGTTGATTGAAAAGGCTCCCGGAATTTTCCAGTGCAAGTTGATCAGTTCGATCTGATTGAGATTCAGCGAGGCCACCAGGCCCGGGGCGCCGTAAACCGAGAATTGCTCGTTCATTAGCTCCTGACAGAACAACTTCGGGTCATCGCGGCTGACCGAGCGAATAGCAAGATCGATACTGGAATCACGTAGCAGATCGACTAGTTCGTTACGTGTATCGACCCGCACATTGACCTGTGGAAAGCTCCGATAGAAACCACCCAGCCGTGGAATCAGCCAGGCTGCGGCCAAGCCCGGCGTAGTGGAAATGGTCAGGGTTTGGGGAACATCGTCCGGATAAAAAGCCTCCAGGCTGCGGCGAATGTCTAACAAGGCGCGATGAGTCTGGCGATACAGCAACTCGCCCTCCTCGGTTAATGCGACACCTTGTCCAGATCGCTTGAACAGCATCGCTCCGAGGCGGGCCTCCAACGTCCTGACCTGATGGGAAATGGCCGCGGGGGTGACTGAGAGCTCCTCAGCTGCCGCTTTAAAGCTGCCCCTTCGCGCAGCCGACTCAAAGGTGCGCAGCGCGTTAAGCGGAAGAGTCGAAAACACGCAACGTTCCCTGGATGAATTGAATTGATGAGTATTCAATTTATCTCATTTTTCTTGGCGTGTACGGCGCGATACCGTCGCAGGTATTCGATCTACCCACCTTTCGGAAAATACCATGCAAGGACCTTCGCGAAAAATTCTTCAAGCCATCCTCTATGAATCAATCGCTGTTGCGGTGCTATCGCCCAGCCTCTCGTTGATATACGACAAAGGTCTGGCCCATGCGGGGGCGCTGTCGTTGATGTTATCTGTATGCGCGCTGCTGTGGAACGTGCTGTTTAACTACGTTTTTGAGTGCTGGGAAGCGCATCAGCCACAGCGCGCTCGCACGTTGGGCAGGCGTTTGATCCACTCACTGGGCTTTGAGGGGGGGCTAGTACTGATGTTGGTACCCCTGGTGGCATGGTGGCTGGAGATTTCCTGGTGGGCTGCACTGGTCACCGACCTGGGGCTGTTCGTTTTCTTCTTCTTTTACGCGTTGGCGTTTCAGTGGGTCTTCGATAAGGTGTTTGATGTACCAAATTCCGCGAAGGGGGAAGTTTCGGTTAACCCATAATTCGCGCGCAATTGCGATTAGCCCACCTGTAGCAGCACCAGGATATTTGCATGAAAAATGCCAGCAAAGCGATTGAAAGCTACATCTTCGGCAAAGACGGCAACCGGCCTGACTTGTTGCGGCATGCGTTCAGTCCAGACGCCACTCTTGACATGCTGGTGCAGACAAACACCATCCTGTTTCCTCCCAACGTCCAGGGGCGCGATGATATTGCTGAAGTACTCGTGCGCAGCTTTAGCCTGCAATATGAGAACGTTTATACCTTCTGCTTCGGAGCCCCTCCAAAGCCCGAGGCAAATGTTCATAAGTGCAAATGGCTGGTTGGCATGTCAACAAAAGCGACTGGAGAGTTACGTGTAGGCTGCGGGGAATATCATTGGGTCTTTTCACCGCAAAGCGGCCTGGCCATTCAACTCTCCATTACTATCGAACACATGCTGGAATGCCCTTCCCGGCATATGCGGGAAATAATGGACTGGCTTCAAGGTCGCAGCTATCCATGGTGCGAATCTACCGACATGTTTGATTCGGCACCCCCGCTCACTTGCCTGCAGCCGGTTCTTGTCTACGTTGCTACATGACCCCCTATCGCTGTAAGCGTACGCGTTGGGTCGATAGTTGCCGGTCACGAGACCTTGCGAAATCCGAACGGCGATTGAAGCGAGCTGACTGATCAGCTTCATTCGCTCATAGGGGACGCCGCTCCTGCTTGATATCAGCAATTGCCTGAAAGCAGGCTACCAGGCCTATGAAATCAGTCGAAACCCTTTGCTCGTAAAGGGTTGCGTTTTTAGATGCGGAACTGATTGACACCCTATCAGCCAGACGGCAAAGCACAGGGACTTGCAGGTCGTCCCAGTGAGCGCAGCCAACGATTTTAAATAATGATCCGGAATTACTCCGACCATTCATGCTTGGCTTTAGGGCCGCCAAATTTCTCTACCATGGCCAGTGCTAACTGGCTCATATGGTGATTAGGATTGCTTTTGCAGTAGCTATCGGCAAATGCTAGCGCCTTACCGTTATCGTAAATGTCTGCCTGAAGGTTATTTGGCGCTGTGCGTACATTGCTACCGCTGACAAAACCAAATAGCCACATTGCGAGCGGTGTCCTTAATGAATTAGCGGCTGAATCGCTCCATTGTGTGCACGAATAAATTGCTGGACCTGGCATTGTCACCGTGTCATCGGCTGCAGCTGTGAGTGACGAAATAGACACGAGTATCGCGAGCATGTGGCGTTTCAATTCTTACTCCCAAGTATTAAACAGGCGATCTTTACTGTCGCATAATCTCTGGATGATTGTCGTATAACACTCCATCGTCATGCATACCCTCTTGATCAGCCTGAAAGGTGATTTTTCAAACACAGCCGCCCAAAGAAATATCTTATCCAGAAGCGCCATCACTTTTGAAGCTTCAGCGAGCTGGTTACACGCCCGGTAATGGGCTGGTCGCTGGCGGCCACTGCTCCAGTGAAAGCGCTTGCCCTGCTCCACCAGACTTGCACGGAACTGGCATTGGCTGATGTTGAGACCCGGTTTGGTGAGCGACTTCCTTCGTGGCCAGTTGCTGGCCGTAAGCGTTGGCATGCCCATGCAGCCACTCCCGCCCCACCTGTTTCCAGGCGAAACCCCGGCGCTCTTGGTAGACTTGCGCCCTTTCACGATTAATCCGGATTTGAGCAGTGCCGCTGGCCGGGCCACGCGCTCTTTGGGCTCTGATCGTCGCCATCAGTGGTACACGCCAGATTTCGATTGGTACAGTGTGCTGACGACCGGGTACAGACGCCCAAACATGCCTGAAAACGGTACAGAACACGCAGATCAAAATGTCATTAAATACAGCTTCAAACCCGCTATATACCAAGCCTGAGCCCTCCCGCCGCTTTAGCGTGGCACCGATGATGGATAGGACCGACTTTCGGTGCTCCCCTTATTTTATATGGTTTGCATAGAACCTTTTGAAAGCTCGTACCATTTTTTTACCACTCACAGCCCACACAGTACGAGACCATAGGGATTCCGTTGGCTTGGTCTGTGAAGGCCAGCGTGATTTCACATTGCTCACTTCTGTACTCAGTGACTCATTGGACGATAAATGATGGCATCATTACCATCAGTCCATTAGAGCGCATGACAATGCCTGAAGCTTTTTATAAGTACATGACTCATAGCACCGCAAATATTGTGCTTGAAAACCAGACGCTTCGCTGGAGCACTCCAGCCACTTTAAATGATCCCTACGACATCCAGTTTGATCTTCGCGTTGACTTTGACCGTAACAAAGTGCTCCATCATGCACTAGACAAACTTTGGAAGGTTTTCACTGGCGAACTCACCTGCCATGCAGATAGCCAAATGTCAATCACAATGAACATCTTGAGACCACATCTTAAGAGAATGCCCAAAAAACACTTTATAAATAAAATGGAAGAAGGGATCAGAAATTCATTTGCAGCACTTGACACAGGCATCCATAAGACATACCAAATTACAAGAGAGCATCTTTCCACCGCCAAAATATTATGCTTAACAGACTCACCCACTAATCAACTTATGTGGGCGTATTACGCCGACAGCAATAGAGGGGTGGTATTACGCTTCCAAGATGAGCCAGGGGCAGGTAGTCCATATCAAATGGCGAAGCAAATGTCCTACATGCCTGACATTCCGATGCTATTTGAGGAAAGCGAACTTTCGGATTTCTTGGCTAGATTAATTACTTTCGATACTCAGAAACGAATCCACTCGCTGATATACACCAAGTCAGACGCATGGAAGCATGAAAATGAGTGGAGAATTTTCGCAGGGGACGGTCGCAACAAGTTTGCTCCTCATGAAGACAAACCGTTTGGCGCCAGAGAGCTTACAGGTGCAATATTTGGCTGCCGCATGCCTCCTGAACAAAAAACTGCATTGTCGTTAACTATCCGGCGCCTCTTCCCACATGCAGAAATCTTACAGGCAGTCCCAGCCAAGCACTCCTTCCAGCTTGAGCTTGTCCCCTTCTGCGAAATGTAAAAAATACGCATTAGGGGTATCGAGTTGAATTACCCTCGCATTAGCCGTCTACCTTCTGTCGTTAAGAAGGTAGTACGCGGGAAATGGCAACGATCAAGCTGCTCAGGCCAATAACCGATATCCCAGTAAGCAATGCCATCTGCACCCACTTCGCCCTGACGCACTAAGTTTCCGAGTACAGTTTGAGGTTGTCGACAAGGATCTCTGCATCAGGCTGATTGCTTTTAACGAGTTACAGGCAGCGACCGGCAAGATCGCTGCTCCAAAGGGGGCCCAGCGTTTTGTGATGTTTCGAGAGCAGTTGAAATGACGTTCTGAACGCTCTTATCTGGTCATAGGTAAAAGCGACTCTTCTAGCGAAATCGCCCCTCCCCCCCCAACATACCGACCTTTTCAGCGTTTGCCTCGAATATGGGGCTGGACTGATCAGGCATCTCCGGCAAGGCAATTGCTTTCTCCTCGTCGAGTAGATCTTTCATCTCGGTAAGGACGTTGCGCAGTCCAGGAAACGACAGCACGATTGAACCCATCTCGCCCGCTAGAGCGGCTGCTATAGCCGTGCTGTCTCTGAACCGGCGGTAGTCCTCCGCTAAAAAGTGAGCTCCATATCCCACCAGGACGGTCGATGTGAAAGCAATGAGCGCGGGAACAACGTTTCCCATAAGTCCAGATCCTTTTCCAAATGTAGGGATTCCCACTCACAACGATGGTAACAGCCTGGTACCGACACCCGCATAAGGGGTACGCCCAAAACCCGTGGGGGGCGAGAAAAAAGTAATATTAGTAATATCCCCTCCGAAAATCAGCTACAGCCCGTGTGGATAAAGGCGTCCAGCCATTTCAGGAAAAGGCGATATTTGAGCGATAGGAAGGCGATAGTATTACCTTTCTATAAAGCTATATTTCCATTCCTTAAAACCCAATAAATCCAGGGGTTGGCGGAAATATTACTTTTCATATCGCTTAATATTACTCTGCCATGTAATACCGTTTCCCCCAGTAAAACCGTGGATTCCAGCCCCATCACCTACCCCGTATTACTCATATCGCTCTTTCTGAAATGCCCTCCATGTCTTTAAGAATGGACCTCAAGAAAAACGCTGTTTTCATGGGGTCGTATTGACTGCTGGAAGGTGAATCTGATCATCCATCGCCTTCAGTGTTGTGAAACCTACCAAATCGGTCGGAGCCCCCGTTAGACGTCGCTTGCAGGGAATTCAGCCTATCTCCGCAAAAAGCTAATCTCAGCCCACAAAGGATCGGGTGCGTTTTTTGAAATCCACCGAAACCCACGTTTTCAAAGTTTTCGCTCAATGAAACAGGGCACCCCAGCGCTCCCCCTTCCGTGACCGCACCCAGCGCCGCTGTGCAACCGCACTTCATTTCCCTTCAAAACTTTGCACTCTGTGAAATTGCCGATCGTCTGCAGAACCCCACGGCCAGCCTGGGCTGCAGCTTCGCTTGCACTACATCCGGACTTGCACAAAAAAAGGATACAAGGCCCGTCGGCGGGAGGGGGACAAGTGATTTTTGGACATCATTTTTTTCCCCGAGGGATTATTTCTGGATATGCTGGCGTTTTCATAGCACACCACTAAGAGGACGTCGTATGCGGAGGGATATCGGAACAGCTGGTGAGCTCATCATTAGACAGTGGTGCGCGCTTTCAGGTATCACTGCGAACCCATCAGCAACTGACCGCCATGGATGGGACCTGCACTTTGAGATACCACACCTAGCAAATATCTATCTAGCAAGTGGGCTACATGAGTCGAACATTGAATGCAAGGTCCAGGTAAAAACAACGGATACCAAGAAGAAAACCAAGTCAATTGAGCTTTCAAACTTGCTTAGTATGGCGACATCTACATTGCCCACTTTTTATATCTTGATAGAGATGGCTGGTGGTCAACAGGTGCAGGCTGCTCACCTATTACACATTGACGAAAACATTAGTTCTAAAATACTTGAAAGGATCAGGCGTGAGACAGCTAAGCCTGGCAAGCTTAACTTGCATCTGAAAACGATGTCATTGGATTTCAAAGAGGGTGTTAAAATCCAGTCGCTTAACGGGGAAGGATTGAAATCCGAGATCCTTAAATTTATTGGCCCTTCTCAAGCTGATTACGTGATCAAGAAGCAAACCTTTATAAAGTCATGCGGTTTCGAACCGGGAAGCTACAAAATCAGCTTTCAACTTGACATAGGCCATACTGACAAACTTGTCCGAATCTTGCTCGGAGATAATCATTCACTGGAAGTGAAAAATTTAGAGGCTACAGTTACCCGATTTGGCATATCAGAAAAACTGAACGAAATACAAAGTCACACTGCCGTTATGAATGTGTCCAATGTATTGCCAGATGGTTTGGCTAAGGCTCAGTTCCGCAATCGAAGGGATGGTACAGCACTTGAATTTTCTTTCGATACCTATCGGGGCGGGGCGTCAGCCTGTGTACCATCGAAATATCGAGTGGTCAGACTTAAATCCCAGCGCTTTTCTATTGACATGTCTATGTATGACAACTCAATGAGAATGTATTTTCACGCTAAAGAAGACGTGGCATGCGAGCTGAACGAGCTGTTAAAACACTATAAACTTATCAAAATGATGACTAACCCGTCGAACGTAGATTTCAGCATGGAAATTGAGGGTAAAGTTTTGACGGGTAAGTTTAATGGGGCAGGATTCGACTGTGATTTAGATATCTCGCTGGAAATACTTGAAGCGGCGAATCATATCAAGAACTTCCATAACTATCATGACGCACTGGAGGTTGTTCCAAATTGGTTTGCACACAACGGGAACAATCTTATAAGCTGCGTCACACTCCTGAATAAACTGACCACTCCAACTAAAGTAAGCATAGTTTTTACCTGCGCTGATGGCTGTGCAGATTTAACAGAAGCGGAATGCATAATTGCAATCCCTATCATTCTCGACAAGCTGTGCTTCGTAAGTTTGTTGGTTTATAGTGGCAATCTTGATAACAAGGGCGGCGGTAGCTATGAGTTGACCCCTTCGAAAGTTAATGTGATTTACAAGACACACTTCACAATAGACTATCTAGTTTCGGGCAAGGCCATACTTGACTTGGAAGCGGCTGCAGACAGATATGAGGGCGCTCAAACTATAGTACCGTTCATAGATACTTATATGGCGCCTCTGATGGAAAGCGCGAAACGTGCTCTCGCAAAATGACAAACCCGCCGTCAGGCGGGTTTCTCTTAAGCTGACTCAATGAGCCAATAACCTTCTTGGAGTAAAGGAAGTAGCCTCAGTGCATTAAAGTTTGAAGTTTTTCCACATTCAGACGTTGATGCCCAGACGTAGCATCCGCTTGCGCATGGCAGCCGCTACGTCGTTGAGTTCCAAGTCGGTCAGCACACGCGAGTAGATGGCGACTGCAGAGATGTCCACCTCTCCGCCAAACACTGCAGTGCCGCTGCCGATCTGGAACAACGAATCAGCCAGCATACGCGGGTTCACATCGGTACTTTGAGCCTCAGTGCCTCTGGTCAGGTTCTGTACCTTGAGCGCCATGTTAGAGGCCGCTCGCATTACTCGAATCCCCCACTCAGATGCGATCTCGCCGTTACCCAAGCTGCGTACAGAGGACGTGGCAGCGCCTGCTTCAGTCATTCGAGTAGCGCCGCCAGTCAAGGAGTTAGGCTTAACATGGTAGAGCGAACTGCCGTATGCAGTGCCGACCACGCCTTCAGTCAGTGACGCGCCACGATAGTTGCCCACATAGAACGGGGTGTTGAGGTCGCCTGTTGTAGATGAGTCCTCTGGAATCTCCTGAGCCGCCTTCCCGACGACGATCAGGGTCATACCATCGGCTTCCCGGATGCTGGTCTTCAGGTAGTTGACCAACCCTTTAAAGCGACCGTGCGTTGGATATGCCACTGGCGTGCCCACGATGAGAGCATCCGGCTTGCCTTTGGCCCTGTTGAAGAAAAACCGTTTGGCGTCAGTGTCGAAGGTGAACCAGCCCTTTTTCTAACCCTCGCGTAGATGAGCTTTGCCCGTTCAACTAGCTCAGCTTCACGCTTGCTTACTCACGTTTGAACCACCTGTTTCCAGGCGAAACCCCGGCGCTCTTGGTAGACTTGCGCCCTTTCACGATTAATCCGGATTTGAGCGGTGCCGCTGGCCGGGCCACGCGCTCTTTGGGCTCTGATCGTCGCCATCAGTGGTACACGCCAGATTTCGATTGGTACAGTGTGCTGACGACCGGGTACAAACGCCCAAACATGCCTGAAAACGGTACAAAACACGCAGATCAAAATGTCATTAAATACAGCTTCAAACCCGCTTTATACCAAGCCTGAGCCCTCCCGCCGCTTTAGCGTGGCACCGATGATGGATTGCAACAACTGAGATAAAAAACCATTACAAATCAATAGTTTATATTTTATTCAAGTGTTGCTGTAGCAAAATTCAAGCAGCCAGTGTGGCTTGATTGAAACTGTCCTTAAAAGCTCTCCCCCGATCCGTCCAATCAAAGACAGTACGAGTTCTTGTCTTTTCGTACAGGGTTCTGCTAGCTGATAATTTATCCTGGCACTCCTAAGCTGACAGTGCTGTAGGAAGGTCAGGTATAGGCCGATATAGCTGAAAATATTATGCCTCATTGCATTATTGAGTGCTCAGCCACTCTGAATTGCGACATGCTGACATCGAAATTTATCAGGACACCAGACTCGATGCTTTTCGAGCCGGATGGTAGCGACATTAAAGTCCGGGCACTCGTATATCACAGTTACATTACAGGCGGCTTTAAGACCGATTTCGCTCATATAACAGCCAAGATACTTTACGGGAGATCTTTGTTGCAAAAAATAGCAGTTTCCAAACCGATACAAACAACGCTCAGCTAGCACTCTAACCCAGTTCAATCTGACATACGCACCAACTAAGACTTCTTAAAATTTGATATTATCTTCGACAACTGATCAAGCCCATCAAAACTTGAGGGAATTAAATCATCGCTATTCACTATGCCACTAAAAACAACCTGCTCAAATCTTACCAGCAAATCCGCATCCTGACCCTTAATTTCTTTTGCATACTTAGTATAGCTCTGTATAAATTGACAGAGAGTCATCCGAAGATCAATTTGAAGTAACTGGGCTTGTACGGATTTAAAATTATGGAGAATAACTCTAAAAAAATACATCAATAACAACTCAAAACCAACAAGCAAGACATAAGAATCAACCCCCATTGCTATCACATCATCTACAGCTACCAAAACTACAAATTTAATTATAAAAGGAAGCAACATTAATACAACCAAAGCTCCCATCAAGACTGCTCCCCGCTCCTTTTCTTTCTCCTTACGCTTCTTCAGCTCGCCAAAACCTTTGTGCAAGCCCACAAAATTGAAAGCATCCTGATAGCTATCTAAAGCGTCTTTTAGTTCATCAACTTTAGTTTTCCGCTGACTGTAATCCTCTTTGAACTCCTCCTTTTCGGATTTGGCTTTTTCGAGAAGACCTGGTAACTTTTTAAGTTCAACCATTTCTGGATGATGTAAATAGTTTTTCACCACCCCCACTATCATTTGGTACCCTGCGTACCGAACCTGGTTAGCCGTAGAAGGCGTCAGACTTAATGAGTTATAATCAATATTATAAAGAACCGTTCTAAACTCATCAGAAATATTGTCAGGTGAAGTAATTTGATACTCCATCAGAAATCTATAACAGCTTGAAAAAACGATCTCAACTCCGGGGCGATCGTCAAAATTAAACTGTCTGACTTCTTCTATAAACTTCTCGCCTATTCCAGCTATATTAAAAGAACACAACTCATCAAAATAGTTAGGATACCTAACCATATGACGCACTGCAAAATTAATCAGTCGATACATATCATAATCAACACCAGCCTGCCCTCCTTCTTTCAAGAGCTCATCAAGCTTCATCTCCAGCGCCTTGAGGTCTCCAAGATTCTGACTTTTCCCAAAAAAAACTGTCTCCACCATATACAACCTCACGCAGCCTAAACAAAAAACATCGCCATTACATAAGCTTAAGTTTTTCCAAGTATTAAATCTAGGTGCCAAATCATGAAAAACGAAATACCAACCCTAGAAGCGCTCATCAAAGTCACTGAGCACAAAGCCTCCGGATTTCAACGCAGCTGACTGGAAGCTCACCTATAGTATTTAGTGGAGAACTGCAGAGGTCGCACCCAGGTGCCGCGTGAAAGCGATCGACCAATTTCTGTCACTCACTATAGGCAGAAATCGGCCAAACGTAGACACTCACGCAATGTCACTACCGTTCCGAAACATCCAAATCGCGCAGTTTAGACCGACACCGAAGTACGTATACTTGATTTAGTGGCTACGCCCCCCTCTTCGCCGCCACTTATAAGTATATTCAGAAGTTCGGGGCGACCCAACTGACAGTAGAGCATTGTCTCTAAAAAAGGGTTCTCATCTTTAATCTTGGAAAGAATATCTGGGACAGGTAGCCCAGAAGCTTCGGACACTTGCTCAAGCATAGTTTCGTACCAAGAAGGATTAAAACTATTTATATTATGGTTAGCGTCAGAGTGAATCCTGGTATACTGATCAACCTTAATAATACCCTCTACATCCATAAATTGGCGCAGTACATCTGTTGCATAAGACATCCGAAAAAATAGCGATATAAGTGTGCGCCAAGATATTATATTATAACCAAGCTTATGTATTGCTGGCAGAAATGCATCCACTCTATATATGATTCTGGCAATAAATGCTGATGATTTTCTAGCGTCGACTGGAAGCATTGTTCCAATTATACTTAGAGCTCCTGAGCGCAAGAAACCGTTAGCTACTGAGACATGGGATCCCCCTACAGCAGAAGTTGAACAAGCGCTAAGCATAACAATAGGGGGTACACGGACCTTTCCGGACAGCTCCCAACTATTTAATCTTTCCTTTCCGACTTGAAGCCAACCAGGCTCCGTAATGCCGCCATGATCGCCGTGGCAGTCGAAGATGACTATAGCCCCCTTGAAAGTGTTGAGGGCTGCAATAACTTCAGCAATGGAGGTAACATCAACAAATTCAACAGTGGTACCATTTTCCAACGGGAAGCAATCTATGGCAACCTCAAGAAATTTTTGAATTCTGTCTTGTTTGGAAAATGAGCGAATCACTAGTACATTGTGCAAGCCTTTAGCCGGTAATATGGTAGGAGCTCCAAGGGAAGCGAGCTGAAGAAGCATATTGCCCGGGGTCATAGGGATCTTGCTTACCTCATGACTTATCATCAATGGCAAGTTTCCCAAGTACACCCATTCTATCGGAGCATCACTGCAAATCTTACAACTATTAAAATTGGTCACTATCAAGTCGGCCAGCTGGTCACTTATATTTAATTTGATCTCGCTGGAAAGCGACTTGAACTTCAACTGAAGCTGTAGCTGTGACTTTGCGTCTGTTCTTTTGTGGGTGAACTCTAGGTCCTTTATTTTTCCCTGATGCAAATTTACAGCATTAGGCAGTCTAATAGCTGGAATGCATTCATTGGTGGCCAATAGCCCGATTGAAAAGTTTGTGGCAGCCAACTCAGACTGCCTTTCTTTAAGTATTTCACCTACATATGGAACACTGTAGGGATTCACAAAGCCATCCAAGCCTGACGAAATGGAAATACCAGAGTACCCAGGATTCTTGATGAGTCCATTTTTAACAAACTCTCTTTGCCACGGGGCTTTGATATTTCTGAAGAGTTGATTCCAGAAATTTGAGCTCGTATTATAAAATAGCCCCATAATTGACGGGCTGTAAATGATCACTTCGGCAGCATCGTTACTGGGAGCGATCTCAATTATAGATTCAACTCCTTTTTTTATTGCGCTATAAAACTTATCAAGTTGATCTGGCCGAATTCTGTCACTGCTTGTAAAATCAAGCCCAAGAGAGAGATGCAGAATTTCATTTGCCAACGTAGCTCCAGACCCATAGTTCGGACACTTAGCGGAGCCTGTGTACTTGATGCGCGTCTGTGCTGGTACATCCTCCTGATTTCCGGATCTGTGTGATATTCTTTTGATTTCTTCATGTATTGCATTGTCGAACACATACATTAAATCAGGAGTATGTACTCCGGCAAGATTGATTACGCCTGGGGCTTCGCTAGGTGATGCTACGAGCAATGACTTTTGTTTTGATACATTTAACGCCATTATTTCATCAAGAAACTCTGACGGCGTTATTATTACAATAAAGTCACCCTCAGTTACTTCTGGTATTGCATCTATTAAGTGGGAGCCAATAGTGATTATATTTTTGCTCACTCCGCTGGTACGGTATGAGATAAGATCATCTTGAGACATGAAGATTTCGGCAGTATCTATTGGTGCAAGAGCAGCGCTGGCCAGGAGAGGAATAAAATTATTAGAAGCAACGCTTCGTTGCCATCCTTGAAATAAAGTATCTTGCCCCTTTTCGATAGGAACAACTAGAACATAAGAAACTTGAGTCACGTGATACTCCTAGCCATTATCTGAAAAATCCGTTTCAACCTGCCCTAACATACTTACTGCGGGTGCTCAAGCTCTTCACTCAGGCTAGCGATCAAGCCCCGATTGACGTCACCTTGAACGGCTCATCATAAACAATATTTCAGCCCACATGGTTTGTAGCCACATCCATTTCTCCGAAAATTAGCGAAGGGCCACTTCTGGCCGACTCAGTTGAAAAAGCCGGATGTGGTTTTCACGGCAGAAAAGTACGCGCATGAAATTGAAATCTTGCATCGCCGCAAAGGTATTTATGCTTGGATTTCACGTAGCTGCGTACAAAAAATCGTGCTTTTAGCTAGCGGTTTTCTGGTGTTTTGAGAAAGACAGACTGTTTCAACAGAAGCGGCCTTTTTTTGCTAGCGATCATACGTCCCCCACCGCCCCTCCCCAAGCGTCGACAGACAGAATAACAAGCCAATCTCACCTACAAGATACCTGCCAAAGCTGCTGCATCTGTGTCGTATAGCTCTGACTCATCATCTCTCGCCTCATCCCCCAATCGGGATTGCTCGGCACACTCGCAGCCCGCAGCGTACCCCTGCCCCAGCGGCCATTGATTTCATCAAGCACTGCCATAACCCGGGATGCCTCTGCCGGCTGATTAACGGCAAACAGGTCGTCCGAAAACTCTCCGGGTTGCCTAAGGTCCAGCAGCAAGACCTCTGCCTTGCTGTATTTAAATCCGGATTGAAACACATGGTCGAGTGCATCCACTGCTGCCCTTGTCAGCAGCCGTACATCGTCAGTGGGGTAAGGAAGCGTTACGACCACTCCCTTGGCGTATTTGGCCTCATCAGGGTTGAACATGCCGGTGCGAATACTGACCCGAACCTTTTTGCAGTAGGACTTCTGAGCCCGCAGCTTTTCCGAGGCGCGCATCATGTATGTGGCCACCGCCTCTTTTATGGGTGCCAGCTCAATCAGCCGTTTGCCGAACATGCGGCTGCAACAGATTTCCTGCTTAGCCGGATCGGGCTCGTCCAGCTCAAGACAAGGGGTCCCGGCTAACTCCCGGGCGGTCTTCTCAATAACGATGCTGAATTTCTTGCGCAGCGTCCACGGATCAGCCCTGGCCAAGTCCATGGCAGTACGAATGCCCATTGCTTCAAGGTGTACAGTCATTTTCCGCCAGCCCCCCACACCTCAGAGACGTCTGTGTTACGCAGCACCCAATCGCGTTCAAAGTCCCCGCAAAGATTCACGACCCCGCCGGTTTGAGCCTGTAATCGCTTCGCAGTGTGGTTGGCTAGCTTGGCCAGGGTTTTGGTATGTGCGATCCCTACACCGACCGGGATGCCGGTACATTGAAATATGCGGCTGCGTATTTTCCGGCCCATGGCCGAAACGTCAGCTATGCCGGTCAGGCCAGCGAATGACTCATCAATGCTGTAGACCTCCACCGCCGGCACCATCGCTTCGATCAAGCTCATGACACGCTCGCTCATGTCGCCATACAGCGCATAGTTCGATGAGAAGGCGACAATGCCCAGCTTCTGCAATGTGAAAAATCAAGGGCCTGACTTGATCAGGCTTCTGAAGTCATAACCGTGAAAAATTACAGAATTGTCCGCTTCATTTAGGTGTGCCTGCACACCTGTAATACTGGTTCTACCGAGACTATCCGGATATGGCGTTTTGCCTTATCTTTGCTGGCAACACAGAGACTCGGATACTCCAAGACCTTTCTCCCCTTACCTCCCAATCCGACATCACTCATTGTGCTAGCTGAAATCGTGTACTCCCATCCTTCTGCCAAGTTAAACCAAAGGGTAAAAAATGATTCGTACTATCATCGAAAAAACTGCAGAAAAGCTAACTACAGCATGGAGATACAACACAGTTATAGACTGGTATAACGAAAATTCTGCCCCGCATGAGATGAACATACTAGCTCGGTTTGCAAGCGCAGCAGCTGAGACTTGGAAAGAAGCAACAGCATTCTATGAGGTCATGATCGACAATGGACGAATTGATTTATTGATCGTTTCACCAGAAGGGATTTTGCTTGTAGAAGGAAAAACAACATTCCACTCCAATACAACATATTTAATAGAATCTCTGAACAGTCAAGTTGAGCGGGTACATAGCACCAACGGAGGAATGCGTCGGCTAATTGATCACAAGATACCGTCATACTGCCGTGAGCGCTGGAATCTAGAAACGCCACCACCTATGTACGTCGTTACGCTTTCTTGGTGTAATTCCAAAGGGCTTAAAGTCTGGGAATCATCTGAAAAATGGAGCGAGTCGATATCCGGTTTCACCTCTGGAAACACGCCGTTTATTTTTAGTGAGTACGAGCACTACTTACTTTTCAAATACAAAAAATCGAGCGGTATAGCGTGGCTTGAAAACGATACCCTGCCAGCACATGACAGCCTTCACTTCAGCGCAGAGATCTCTTTGACATAAGCCTGACAGGCCTGCAACGCGATCAGTCCTTGATCGCCGTCGCCGGTGATTCCGATAATTCGTTGAGCATGCGCTGGGTCAAGTCGGGCTCTAGGGGCGTCATGAACCACGCCGCCGGGGCTGGTGGTGGCTGACATTCCGTCACAACCAGATGCGGCGGTGGCGTCGAGTTGGGCTGACAACCGCAGGTCAGCAGTTGCAAGGCGATCACGCTGGCATGCCTGTTTCGTTTCCTCATCGGTAAGGGCTCGGTAATGGGATTGGTCGCTGGCTGCCAGCCATTGCTCCAGGGCGAGACGCTTGCCCTGCTCCACCAGACTTGCACAGAGCTGGCACTGGCTGATGTTGAGGCCCGGTTTGGTGAGCGACTTCCTTCGTGGCCAGTTGCTGGCCATAAGCGTTGGCATGCCCATGCAGCCACTCCCGCCCCACCTGTTTCCAGGCGAAACCCCGGCGCTCTTGGTAGACTTGCGCCCTTTCACGATTAATCCGGATTTGAGCGGTGCCGCTGGCCGGGCCACGCGCTCTTTGGGCTCTGATCGTCGCCATCAGTGGTACACGCCAGATTTCGATTGGTACAGTGTGCTGACGACCGGGTACAAACGCCCAAACATGCCTGAAAACGGTACAAAACACGCAGATCAAAATGTCATTAAATACAGCTTCAAACCCGCTATATACCAAGCCTGAGCCCTCCCGCCGCTTCAGCGTGGCGCCTATGATGGACTGGACTGATCGGCATTGCCGGTTTTTCCTGCGGCTGTTGTCCCGTCATACGTTGCTTTACACCGAGATGGTGACGACCGGGGCGTTGCTGAATGGCGATGCCGAGCGTTTTTTACGGCATGACGAGGCTGAGCATCCGTTGGCGTTGCAGTTGGGCGGCAGTACGCCGGCTGATTTGGCGGCATGCGCGCGGATGGCGCAGGCAGCTGGCTATGATGAGGTAAATCTTAATGTCGGTTGCCCGAGTGATCGGGTGCAGAACAATATGATTGGCGCCTGCCTGATGGCACATCCGGCGTTGGTGGCCGAGTGCGTGAAGGCGATGCGCGATGCGGTGTCGATTCCGGTCACGGTCAAGCACCGGATCGGGATTAACGGTCGCGACAGTTATGCTGAGCTCTGCGATTTTGTGGGGACGGTGAAGGATGCGGGATGCCAGAGTTTTACGGTGCATGCGCGCATTGCGATTCTTGAGGGGCTGTCGCCGAAGGAGAATCGCGATATTCCGCCGTTGCGCTACGACGTCGCCGCGCAGTTGAAAACCGACTTCCCGGAGCTGGAGATCATTCTCAATGGCGGGATCAAGACACTGGAGCAATGCCAGGCGCATTTGCAGGTGTTTGACGGTGTGATGCTGGGCCGCGAGGCGTACCACAATCCGTATGTGCTGGCCGAGGTGGATCAGCAGCTGTTCGGCAGCACCGCGCCGGTGATTTCCCGTGCGCAGGCGCTTGCCGCGCTGCGCCCTTATATTGCGGCGCATATTGCCGCTGGCGGCGCGATGCATCACATCACGCGGCACATTTTGGGCTTGGGTCAGGGTTTTCCGGGCGCCCGTCGCTTCCGTCAGTTGCTGTCGGTGGACATTCACAAGGCCAAGGATCCCCTGGCCTTGCTGGATCAAGCCGGTGAGCTGCTCGAAGGTCGCTGAGCGCGTATGGATGGTTGCAGGGCCGTAGCAGACTGCGCCCGATGGCGCAGTCGTGGTCACGTCAGGCCCTGCGCTGCATCCGTGAAGACTGACAAGCCGCAATCACGTTGGCGGCGCCATCGGGCATAGCCAGCGGCTACGTGACCTGATTGAGCTGCCGGGGCTCAGTGTCGCTCGAGGGCGTTCACCAGATCATGGAAGGCTTCGCGATTGGAGTCGTTGAGGCCCATCAGGATCTTGTGCGCTTCGAGCACCTTGACCCGCACCACTTCTTCCGACTGGTCCTGGGACGGCAAGTCTGTCAGGCACTCAGGGCACGGGATTGGCGTGCCGATAATGTTGAACACCTGATCGAAGCCCATCGACTGCAATAACCGCGTGATGTCTTCATGGGTGGTGACTACCGTCGGTAACAGGCCGACTTTCTGACGCGACAGGATCGACAATTTGGCCAGCAGGCCCAAGGTGGTGCTGTCAATGCTGCAGGTTTCGGTCAGGTCAATCACGATCGCCGAGAAATTAAGCGCCGTGAAGATCCTGTCGATGGTTGCATCCAGTGCTGAACACAACGTCAGGCGTACCTCACCCACAAACTTCAGGACGAACGTGCCGTCCTGTTCGGCGAACTGAATTCTACCGGTACTCATTTAAGATTCCTGCTCAACACCAACAAGGCGATATCATCCGGCATCTCCCCAAGCGTGGCCAATCCAAAAACCCGACGCAGGCCATCCAGGCTGCCGCCCGCTGCTTTTACCCGTTGTGGCAAGGCAGCCTCTTTCTCTTTGAGTGTCTGCTCGGCCAAAAGATCCAATATTCCATCGGACATCAGCGTGAGACTGAAGGTGTCCGGCAGTTTTATGACGTGGTCTTCATACGTGGCTTCGTTGAACAACCCGACTGGCAGGCCGCGACCTTCCAGGTAGCCAACGCTGTCGGGGGTATAAAGCACCGGAAGCGGCAAATGGCCGCCGATGCTGTAGGTCAACAGGCCGGTTTCTTCATCGATGACGCCGCCGACCATGGTCACGTGCTTGCCCAGCTTGCAGTTGATCAGGCCACGGTTGATATGCCCCAGCACTTCGGACGGCTTGAACTCCGGCAAGGTGCCATTGCGCTTGGATTCAAACAGCAAGCGCGTGGTCATGAACTTCAGCAACACCGTGACGAACGCGGACGATGCACCATGACCCGAGACGTCGGCCAGGTAGAACGCGACCCGGCGCTCATCCACCCTGAAGTAGTCGACGAAGTCGCCGGACAAGTACAGGGATGGAATGATCTGGTGCGCAAAGTTGAAGTCGTCGATCGACCAGGGGCTGACCGGGAGCATGTTCATTTGAACCTGCCGACCTGCGTTCTGGTCTTCCTGCAGCAGGTGCAGGCTGGCCTCGAGCTCGCGGTTGGCAGACTCCAGCTTGTCCCGGTAGCGCTGGTTATCATGCACCAGGCGCGCACGATCCAGCGCCCGATGAACGGAATGCTCCAGAACGGCGAGGTCTTCAAGAGGCTTGATGAGGTAGTCGGCAGCGCCCAGGCGCAAGGCTTCGACCACGTCACTCATCACGCCCGCACCCGAGATGACGATCACCGGTGTCTGCAGCGAGCGCAGCGAGAGCTGGCGAATGAGCTCCAGACCACTCATTTGCGGCATACGCAGGTCGCAGATCACTAAGTCTGGCTGCTCTTGCTCGAACACCTGAAGACCTTGCAAGCCATTGCTGGCCTGCAGGACCCTGAAACCGCTGTCTTCCAAGTAGGCCGCCAGACTGGCGCGTACTACTTCGTCGTCATCAATGATCAGCAGCGTGGCACTGGTTTTTTGCATGTGGGCAAACGGCGCCAGAATTAGGTTGTCGCATGCGCCCGAACAGCTCGGGCTTAACGACTGAATTGGCTTATGAACATCCCTGATTCAAATCGATTGTATGACTCGATCCTACAAAGGTGCCCGTGTAAGGCGCAGACGGTACTCCCATCCGCGGGGGGTTTCAAGCTCAGGCCGATGGCGGCGCCAGGCGTACGCAAGGATAAATTCCTGCGGGTTATAAGAACCTCGCCAACGGCAACTAAAACCAGGGGTCAGGGGGCTTCACACACCGCTGTTTTCGTGTCTGACAATCTAAAAAACGGCCACTCGGGCCGTTTTTTGCGGGAGGGTGTCGAACGGCTTAAAAGTCGTCTTCAACCTGCCCGTCTTTCACTTTGAACTCACGGTTTTGCAGATACGCATTGCGAATGAAGACGTACCGGTCACCGGTGATCAGCTTTTCAGCAGACAACAGGCTGGCACGAGTATCGATGATATCGAGGCCCATGGTCGTGTTGCGTGCGGGAACATCGTGCATGTAGCGGTACGGCTGGGTGAACGAGTCCGGGTAGATGCCGGCGGTGTCACGTACGGTGCTTGGCCCCAAGAGCGGCAGTACGACGTAAGGACCGCTTGGTACGCCCCAGCGACCCAGGGTCTGGCCGAAGTCTTCCTGATTGCGTTGCAGGCCCATTTTGGTGCCGACATCAAAAAAGCCTGCCACGCCCAGGGTGGTGTTCAACAGCACGCGAGCGGTGTCTACACCGGCAGCGTGGGGCTTGGCTTGCAGCACGTCGTTGGCCAGGTTGCGGACATCACCGAAGTTTCGGTACATGTTGTGGATGCCGTCTTCCAGGAATTGCGGCGTGATGAACTGGTAGCCTTGGGCGAGTGGCTTCAGGGCATATTTGTCAACGGTGTCGTTGAATGAGAAAACGGCCCGGTTAACCCCTTCCCATGGATCATCTTCCGTTGCCGCACTGGCCGCATACGGGACCATCGCCACACCGGCACAGACACAAAGTTGAGCGAGACGATCAGTCCAGCGCATAGCAAAAACTCCTGGTAAGTACTTAACTCTTGGGCGCTACGCCCTGGGTCAGACGCTGAGTATAACGGGATTTATCTTTTTGGTAGCCCCAAGAAACATCCTACACAGACTTCCTCAGTTGCTGGATGTTCCACAATCGGCTGCACCCGTTGCACTATAAGTGCTGCCGCGAACAAGCGCCGCGGCACAATTCCCGGCCTCGAGCGTGATAGAGATCATGCACGCGCAACGCGGGTGGATTAATCTAAGCGTCCGTTCATAGATCTTTTGCCCCTACGGGCGGTCTATACCAGTGCCTATCAATAAAGGATGAATGCTATGCCTGCCCGCGACCTGCAAGAACAACTCGACTCCCTGCGCGAGCAACTCGACAAAAATCCGCCACTGTCCCTTGAGCAGCGTGCTGAACTGAATGCCCTGGCCGAGCGAATCGAGGCCCAGATCAAGGTTGAGCAAGCCACTCAAAACACCAGCCTCTCGGACGACGTGAACCTTGCCGTAGAGCGTTTTGAGATCGACCACCCGACCCTCGCCGGTACGCTGCGCAATATTGTGCAAACCCTGGGCAACATGGGAATCTGACCAGAAACGACAAAGCCCCGGAATCCGGGGCTTTGTTGTGTTGCTCAGGCTATCAGAGCCCTGATTGGCCGCTCATTGCCAGGTCAAGCAGTTCACGGTTGGCCACCGCATACATCGCGTAGTCCGTACCACCGGCAGCACGCAAGTCCACCAGCATGGCGCGCCAGCGCTCTACCATCACCTGATTCTGCTCAAGCCACAGCGCCAGACGTGCTTCGATATCGTCAGGGGCATCTGCCATTTGCAGAACCGATACCGTAATCGCTCGCTGCTGCCAGTCGATGTCGTCACGGAACGCTTCGCGGGCCAGCGCCTGCCAGTTGTTCTCCACCGGCAGATTGCTGATTTGCTGCAAGTACCAGGTCAGGTCCAGCTCACTGCCCACGGCGAAGTACGCCTTGGCCACGTCTGCTGCATTCTGGCCGGTCACATCCGATGCTTCGATGATCGGCAGCAAGGTGTACAGGTGCGTGGTACCGGCCACCATGCGTGCCAGCAGTTCCGGTACGCCAGCCTTGACGTAGGCCTGGTAGCGGGTCTGCCAGCCTTCGCGGGTCTGACCTTCCAGCAGTTCGTCGAGCTTGAGCCCGAGCGCCGCCAGATGCGGACCGAAATGCGCCACATCGCGTGCCGCGTCCAGTTCGTTGCGACGGCTGCGCAGGAACCAGCGCGTGGCACGGCGCCCAAGGCGCATCAGCTCGTCCATCAACGCCATCTGAATTTCAGCCGGAACCTGATAGTCCAGGGCTTCAATCTGACGGAACCAGTGCGGGAGGTGGAAGATGTCGCGCACGATCACATAAGCACCCGCCACGTTGGCGGCACTCATGCCAGTCGACTCTTTCAGGCGCTCCACAAAGGTGATGCCCATGTGGTTGACCAGATCGTTGGCGATCTGCGTGCTGACGATTTCGCGCTTGAGGCGGTGACGGCGCATGGCTTCCGCGAACTTGTTGACCAGCATCGGTGGAAACGCGGTTTCCATGTCGCGGGTCAGGTAGGCGTCATCCGGCACCTGAGAGTTGAGCAAGGCTTCCTTGAGGTCGATCTTGCTGTACGAGATCAGAACCGACAGTTCGGCACGGGTCAGGCCGTGGCCAGCGGCAATGCGTTCGTTAAGCTGCTCTTCGGTCGGCAGGAACTCAATGGCACGGTCCAGCTTGCCACGGGCTTCCAGGTCGCTCATCAGGCGCTTGTATTCCGCAATACGCTCATAAGCGCGACGGGCAGCCAACGAGATGGCCTGCGTCTGCTTATAGTTGTTGCCCAGCACCAGCGCGCCGACCTCATTGGTCATGCTGCCCAGCAACTGGTTGCGCTGCTTCTCGGTCATGTCACCGGCCTGCACCACTTCGTTGAGCAGGATCTTGATGTTCACTTCGTGGTCGGAGCAGTCCACACCACCGGCGTTGTCGATGAAGTCGGTGTTGGAACCGCCACCGTTGAGGCCAAACTCCACGCGACCCAGCTGGGTCATGCCCAGGTTACCGCCCTCGCCCACGACTTTGCAGCGCAGTTCGTTGCCATTGACGCGCAACGCATCGTTGGCTTTGTCGCCCACGTCGGCGTGGCTTTCGCTGCTGGCCTTGACGTAAGTACCGATACCGCCGTTCCACAGCAGGTCCACCGGTGCCTTGAGCAAGGCATTCAGCAGCTCGGTCGGGGTCAGCTTGTCGGCGGTGATCGCAAAGCGCTCTTTCATTTGCGCAGAGATGGCGATGCTTTTCGCGCTACGGGAGAAGATCCCGCCGCCGGCAGACATCAGGTCGGTGTTGTAGTCCGACCAGGCAGAACGCGGCAGATCGAACAGACGCTGACGCTCGGCAAAGCTGCTGGCCGGCTCAGGGTTAGGGTCGATAAAGATGTGCAGGTGGTTGAAGGCAGCGACCAGTTGCAGCTTGTCGGACATCAACAAGCCGTTACCGAACACGTCACCGGCCATGTCGCCCACGCCGACCACACTGATGCTGTCTTGCTGAACGTTGATTCCGCGCTCTTTAAAGTGGCGCTGCACGCCGACCCAGGCGCCTTTGGCGGTAATGCCCATTTTTTTGTGGTCATAACCGGCCGAGCCGCCCGAAGCGAACGCATCGCCCAGCCAGAAGCCGTAATCGATGGCAATGCCGTTGGCGATGTCGGAGAAGGTTGCGGTGCCTTTGTCGGCCGCCACTACCAGGTACGGGTCATCCTCATCGTGGCGCACCACGTTCTGCGGAGGCACCAGCGCACCGTCTTTCAGGTTGTCGGTGATGTCCAGCAGGCCGGAAATAAAGATCCGGTAGCAGGCAATCGCTTCTGCCTGAATCTCGTCACGCCCCCCGCCCAGCGGCAACCGGCGCGGTACGAAACCGCCCTTGGCGCCTACCGGTACGATGACCGAGTTCTTCACTTGCTGGGCTTTTACCAGGCCCAGCACTTCGGTACGGAAGTCTTCTTCACGGTCCGACCAGCGCAAGCCGCCACGGGCCACGTTGCCAAAGCGCAAGTGCACGCCTTCAACCCGCGGCGAATAGACGAAGATTTCAAACTTCGGCACCGGTTTTGGCAGTTCGGGAATCAGGTGCGGGTCGAACTTGAAGCTGAAGTACGAACGGTTGTGGCCGTGAGCATCCGGCTGGTAGAAGTTGGTACGCAGGGTGGCCTTGATCAGGTCCAGGTAGCGACGCAGGATACGGTCTTCGTTGAGCACCTGAACATCGTCAAGGGCCGTCAGGATCGCCTGTTCCAGACGCAACTGCTTGTCGTCGAGGTCTTCTGCGGTCAGCTTGCGGGCCAGGTAGAAGCGGGTCTTGAACAACCGGGTCAACTCGCGAGCGATGTCGGTGTGGTTGTTCAGGGTGCTGGCGATATACCCCAGGTCGAAGCCCAGGCGAATCTGTTTCAGGTAACGGGCATAAGCACGCAGCAATGCCACATCGCGCCACGGCAGTCCGGCAGTCAGCACCAGGCGGTTGAAGGCGTCGTTTTCTGCATCGCCGCGCACGATATGCACGAAGGCATCCTGCAGGGTGTCGTTCAACTGCTGGATGTCCAGGTTCAGACCTTCACCGGCGGTAAAGGCGAAGTCATGGATCCAGAACTCACGGCCATTGGCGTGGCGCAGGCGATACGGGAACTCACCCAGCACTCGCAGACCGAGGTTTTCCAGGATCGGCAGCACGTCGGACAACGCCAGCGGCGTGTCAGCGTGATAAAGCTTGCAGTGCAGTTCCTGGCCGGCGCTCTGCCCCAGCGGCTGATAGAAGCTCATTACCAGCGGGTTTTTGTCGCTCAGGCTCATCAGGTGCTGCATGTCGACCACAGCCGAGTGCGCCGCGAAACGCTCACGGTAGCCGGCGGGAAAACCTTTCGGGAAGTCAGCCAGCACTTTGGTGCCGTTAGCCTCGCCGAAGCTTTCGACCACCAGGCTGCTGTAGTCGTCCTGCCAGCTGCGGCAGGCCTGAACCACTTCTTTTTCCAGCAGCAGCGGGTCGATATCGATCCGGTTTTTTGGATCGACCCGCAAAATCAACTGCACGCGGGCCAGTACCGATTCCGAGAAGAACGTCCAGAACTCACAGTCCGAAGCCTGCAGGCGCTCCATCAGGACCTGCTGGATTTTCTGCCGGACTTCAGTGGAGTACACATCGCGCGGCACATAGGCCAGGCAATAGCAGAAGCGGCCATACGGGTCTTTGCGCAGGAACACGCGGATCTTGTTGCGCTCCTGGATTTGCACGATCGACATCACTGTGGTGAACAGCTCGTCCACCGGGGTCTGGAACAGGTCGTCGCGGGGCAGAACCTCAACGACCTGGGCCAGTTCCTTGCCCAAGTGCGCCTTGGGCTGGAAGCCGGAACGGCGCTCGATTTCTGCCACCTTGCGGCGAATGTAAGGGATGACCCGCACGCTTTCGCCATACACCGAGGAGGTGTACAGGCCCATGAAGCGGCATTCCTTGATGACCTTGCCGTCGGCATCGATCTGGCGGATCGATACGTAGTCAGGGTAAGCCGGGCGATGTACGCGGCTTGGGTGAGCGGCCTTGGCAAACGACAGCAGGGTCGGTTCGCGCAGGTAGCTGACGGCGTAGTCTTCGATCCGCAGGTCTTCTGCAGTCAGGCCGGCGCGCAGCAGCTTGGTCAGACCGAGGAACGACTGCGGGTCATATTCGATATGACCGCCATCTGCCTCGTCACGTACCACAAACTCTTCGTAGCCCAGGAACGTGAAGTGGTTGCCCACCAGCCACTCCAGAAAGCTCTTGATCTCGGCTTTTTCGTCAGCATCGACGTCATACTGACAATTGTCGATGCTCTCCAGCAGTTCCTGAACCTTGGCCTTCATCGGCTCAAAGTCAGCCACAGCAACCCGCACTTCACCCAGAACCTGTTCCAGTTCCTTGCTCAGCACATTCAGTTCGGCGGCATTCGCGCAGCGGTCGATTTCCAGGTACATGAGCGACTCTTGCGAGACGCCTTCACCGCTGGTGCCCTTGGGCAGGATTTCCAGCAGTTCGCCCTTGGCCCCGCGGCGAACGCTCAACACCGTGGTTTGCAGGGTGTGGATGCTGTAACCGCGGCGGTTCAGCTCGGTCCGCACCGAGTCCACCAGGAACGGCAAATCATGGTGCAGCACTTCAACGGCCGTGTGCGTCGACTGCCAGCCATGGCGTTCGTAATCCGGGTTGTAGACCCGTACTTGCGGGTGGGCCGGGTCAAAGCGATCGAGCAGTCGCCAGGCCGACAGCGTACAGCCGGCGAGGTCGGACATGCGCCGTTGCGTGAGTTCATCCAGAGAAATGATGCCGAAGAATTGTTCAGCGAACAGCGCCACTTGTGGCAGTGCCTGTTCACTGATGTGCTGGGCCAGTGCCGCTTGCAGTTGATGCTGGAAGTCGGCTTTGCTGGCTGCGGTGAAGAACGCCATCTGTGGTACTCCGCTTGGGCTTGTTATTGAGAGAAGCGTCGCGTGTTATTCCCGCGTAGGGAGCCGTCGCTACTGCGCAGGTTTTATCCTCAAAACGCAGCATGACCGGGAGGTGAAGCTGGCCGCGAGCCAAGAGTCACATTCACACTCCCGCACCGGTATCTATAAAAACGACTGCCCGATAAACGGGCTATGTCTTTAGAGATAGCAGTCCAGGATGCAGCTTAACGATTGATCTGCCCGGCCTGCTTGCGGTGCAGCGACATATTCGGTCATGGGCACGCAACCCCGGAGCCTGACCATGAACAACCCTAGCATCCAAAAGCAGCCTGCATTCTTGAATGCGCTCATTTGTCCGTCACTCGTTTCGAAAATGACTGACATTCAATGGCTGATCGTTTTTTCGCAAAGCGCATTCAAATCAGCATAAATCTGCCCGGACTGGCAAAATCGGTGTTTGTTCGACCGACCCGCGCCCAGAGCGCCAGGAATCACCCATGCAAATGACCACCTCCCTCCTGATCGTCAACCCGTGCGATGACGAAGAAGACAACATGGCCATGCTGTGTTGCCACAGCGATAAAGGCGAAATGTTCCTGATGACCCGCTACCCCGACGAGGACGAGCTGGAGATCACCCTCGATGACGAGCCTTCGACGCTGGACGGGATCAAAGTCACCTTGAGCCCTACCCGGCTGCTGATCGAAATCGGCGCCGGCGATACCGACGTGCTCAAGGGCGACGACCACCTGGAAATCCTGCACAACTCGGATGCAGCAGACCTGGCTGAAATCGAACAGACCTTGCAGAACATCCTCGACGGTACCGGCACTTACATCCGCGAACCGGCCTGATCGCCCCCTGGAGCCTGCCATGCCCCCGATCTTCGACGCCCACTGCCATATCATCGACAGCGCTTTCCCTCTGATTGCCAATAATGGCTATCTGCCGCAGCCTTTTACTGTTGATGATTACCAGAGACGCACCCAGCCTTTGGGCATTGCAGGTGGCGCAGTGGTTTCGGGGTCCTTTCAGGGGTTTGACCAGACCTACCTGATTGCCGCGCTTGAGCGTCTTGGTCCCGGCTTCGTGGGCGTCACCCAATTGCCGGCCAGTGTCACCGATGCCGAGCTGCAAACCCTGCATCGGCACCGGGTACGCGCCCTGCGCTTTAACCTGCGGCGCGGCGGTTCGGAGCAACTCGACCAGCTCGAATTCCTGGCCAAACGCGTCCACGAGCAACTGGGCTGGCATTCAGAGCTGTACATCGATGCACGGGAGCTGCCCTCGCTGGAGGCCCGCCTGCTGCGCTTGCCCGCGCTGAGCATCGACCACCTGGGCTTGCACCAGGACGGTCTGCCCAGCCTGCTGCGCCTGGCCGGGCACGGCGTGCGGATCAAGGCCTGCGGCTTTGGCCGGGTCGACTTTGACGTGCCTCAAGCCTTGCGGCACATCCACAGCGCCAATCCTCAGGCGTTGATGTTTGGCACGGACTTGCCCTCCACCCGAGCCCCCCGGGCATTTGCCGACAGCGACATTCACCTGCTGATCGAGGCACTGGGTGAAAACGCAGCCGAAAACGCCTTGTGGCATAACGCCCGGACGTTTTATCGCCTTGCTCAAGCCTGAAACGGCGTTTTGAACCCGCCGCAGATAAGCACCATTCTCAACAACCGCTGAGTTTTCGGATTTTTCCATAAAAAGCCGCCCCGCCATTAGTCCGCAGCACCTTCAATGGATTAAAGTAATGCCCCCAGCCCCGGCGTAACTCTTGCGCCGTCGGTGTCCTTTTCAGGAACAGTCATCGATGGAACATCGTGAAGCGCTGCTAGCGCTGCGAACCTTTCTCTCAACGCAGATTCTCGGTCAGGAAAAACTCATTGACCGCCTGCTGATCGCATTACTGGCCGACGGTCACATGCTGGTCGAGGGTGCGCCCGGCCTTGCCAAAACCAAGGCGATCAAAGAGCTCGCCGAAGGTATCGAGGCACAGTTCCATCGAATTCAGTTCACCCCGGACCTGCTGCCGGCCGACATCACCGGCACTGAGATCTACCGCCCTGAAACCGGCAGTTTTGTGTTCCAGCAAGGCCCGATCTTCCACAACCTGGTGCTGGCGGATGAAATCAACCGGGCTCCGGCCAAGGTGCAATCGGCCCTGCTCGAAGCCATGGCCGAGCGTCAGGTCAGCGTCGGGCGCAGCACCTACGAGCTGTCACCGCTGTTTCTGGTGATGGCCACGCAGAACCCCATCGAGCAGGAAGGCACGTACCCATTGCCTGAAGCCCAGCTCGACCGTTTTCTGATGCACGTCAAAATCGGCTTCCCGGACGCAGCCGTCGAACGCCGCATCCTCCAGCAGGCCCGTGGCGAAGCCCTGAATGGCGAGACCAAGCCCGAGCGCCGGGTCAGCCAGCAGGCGATTTTCGCAGCACGCAAGGAGATCCTCGGCCTGTACATGGCCGACGCCGTAGAGGAATACCTGGTGCAACTGGTGATGGCGACCCGAACCCCCGGCAAGTTCGACCCCGAGATGGCCGACTGGATCGCTTATGGCGCCAGCCCGCGTGGCTCGATTGCCCTGGATCGCTGCGCACGGGCTCACGCCTGGCTGGCCGGGCGCGACTTCGTCAGCCCTGAAGACATCCAGGCCGTCCTGTTCGACGTGCTGCGCCATCGCATCATTCTGTCGTTCGAAGCCGAGGCCGCGGGGATTGACCAGGACCGCGTGGTGCAGCGCATTCTCGACGTCGTTGCCGTTGCCTGACCGATGAACAACCCTCTGCCCGCCGAACCCGGCATTCGCGTCACCCTTGCCGAGCTGATCGAGATGCGGCATCGGGTGCGTGAAGTGCAACTGTTCTCTTCCCCCAGCCAGCGCAGCCCGCTGGTGGGCTTGCACCACTCGAAATTGCGCGGGCGCGGGGTCGATTTCGATCAGGTGCGGGTGTATCAGGCCGGGGACGATGTGCGCACCATTGACTGGCGTGTCACGGCCCGCACCCAGGAACCGCACACCAAAATGTTCCATGAGGAGCGCGAGCGGCCGATCTTCATCCTGGCTGAACAAAGCCGCCGACTGTTTTTCGGTTCCGGGCGCATGTTCAAATCGGTGCTCGCCGCTCAGGCGGCCAGCCTGATTGGCTGGGCCGCCCTCGGCCACAACGACCGGGTCGGCGGGCTGGTGTTTGGCGATCACGAGCATTACGAAATCAAACCCCGGCGCAGCAAGCAGAGCCTGCTGCAATTGCTCAACCGGTTGGTGCGGGTCAATCAATCGCTGCACACCGAGGTGCAATCCGACCGTGATGCCCTGGGCATGGCGCTGATTCGGGCCCGCGAAGTGCTGCGTCCCGGCAGTCTGGTGATCGTGATCTGCGATGAGCGGGCCCTGACTGACGCCGCTGAACAACAGCTGAGCCTGCTGGCCCGTCATTGCGACCTGATGCTGCTGCCCTTGTCTGATCCGCTGGACCACGCGCTGCCCGCCGCCGGGCTGCTGCGCTTTGCCGAACGGGGTGCCCGGATCGAGCTCGACACGCTCAATTACGACCTGCGCCAGGCCTACCGGGCCCAGGCCGAAGCACGTATCGCCCGCTGGGAGCTGCTGGCGCAAAAGCTGCGCGTGCTGTTGATGCCGCTGAGCACCCAAAGCGAAATGGTCGAGCAGTTGCGTGAATACCTGAACGCCAAACGCCCTGGCAAAGCCTCATGAAAGAACTTGAACAACTGCAGCCCCTGATCCCGCCACCGGCCATTGGCTATTGGCCGCCTGCGCCCGGCTGGTGGCTGCTGCTGATCGTGCTGGCGGCGGGTGCCTGGGGCTTATGGCGTTTGCGTCATTACTTGCCCGCCAAGCGCCAGGTGCGCAGGCTTGAACAACCGCTGGACCCGGTTCGACTGGCGGCCCTCGAAGAGCTGGCGAGCTTTCCCAAACCTTACGACGGTGCGCCCGCCGGCGCCTGGCTGCAGCAGCTTAATGGCCTGCTTAAACGCCTGTGCCGCAACCACTACCCGTACAGCCAGAGCCACACCCTCAATGGCCGAAAATGGCTGGCGTTCCTCGACAACCGCTGCCCGGCTGCCGGCCTGACACGCTGGATGGTGCTGGTCGAAGGCGCCTACAAACCTGAATGCAAGCTCGATGACAAAGCCATCGCCGGGCTCAATCAAGCGGTTGAAACCTGGATTCGCAAACATGTTTGAGTTCGCATGGCCGTGGCTTTTCGCCTTGCTCCCGCTACCGTGGCTGATGCGGCGCCTGTTGCCGGCCGCCGACAGTGGCGAGCCGGTGCTTGAGGTCAGTTTCCTGGCCGACCTCGAAGAACTGGCACGCCGCAAGGCACGGGCCAGCATGCCATCCTGGCGTCAGCAAACACCCTACTGGCTGCTGTGGCTGTTGCTGCTGACTGCCGCCGCCCGCCCGCAATGGCTGGGCGAGCCCTTACCAATTGCTGCCAGCGGGCGCGATCTGCTGGTGGCGGTGGACGTCTCGGGGTCGATGGACTTCCCGGACATGCAATGGCAAAACGAAGACCTCACCCGCCTGGAGCTGGTTAAAAGCCTGCTGGGAGACTTTCTGGAGAAGCGTGAAGGTGACCGGGTTGGTTTGATCCTGTTTGGCAGCCAGGCCTATCTGCAGGCACCGCTGACGTTCGACCGCCATACCGTGCGTACCTGGCTCGACGAAGCGCGCATCGGCATCGCCGGTAAAAACACCGCCATCGGCGATGCCATCGGCCTTGCGCTCAAGCGCCTGCGCCAGCGTCCCGCCCAAAGCCGGGTGCTGATACTAGTCACCGACGGTGCCAACAACGGTGGCCAGATCGATCCGCTGACCGCTGCGCGGCTGGCCGCCGAGGAAGGCGTAAAAATCTACCCGATCGGTATTGGCGCCGACCCTGAAGACACCAGCAGCAAAGGCACCTTCGGTCTCAACCCGGGGGTCGACCTCGATGAACCTGCATTGAAAGAAATCGCGGCCGTCACCGGCGGTCAGTATTTCCGCGCCCGCGACGGACGCGAGCTGAGCGCAATCAAGGACTCCCTTGATCAACTCGAGCCCGTTACGCAGCAGCCGACCCAGGCGCGCCCGGCGCAGGCGCTTTATAGCTGGCCGTTGGCGGGTGCCCTGCTGCTGAGCGTTCTGCTGGTCATCCGTGAGCTGTGGCCAAACAACCCGCTGCAGCGTTTACTGAGTAAGGAACATTTTCTGCAACAACAGGCTGAATGGCGTCAACGGCTCAAACGCCTGCGCCTGCGGAGACGCCGATGAGCGCACTCTGGCCACACTGGTTGCGCCCCGACTGGCTGCTGATAGTGCCCCTGCTCTGCTGGCTGCTATGGAAACTCTGGCATCGGCAGAAACGTGTCGGGCGCTGGCAAATGATCCTGCCTGCAGCCTTTCACCGGGTGCTGCTCAGCGGAGGCAATGGCCGCAACAGCAAACTGCCGTGGATCGCCCTTGGGCTGGCCTGGCTGCTGGCACTTCTGGCGCTGCTGGGCCCGGGCTGGCAACGTGTCGAGCATTCGACCCAGAAACCTGCGGATCCGCTGGTGGTGATGCTCGAACTCACGCCCGAGATGCTCGCCACCGACAAATCGCCCAACCGGCTGGAACAGGCTCGGCGCAAGCTGTATGACCTGCTGCAGAGCCGCAGCGATGCGCAAACCGCAGTCATTGTCTACGCCGGCAGCGCCCACACCCTGGTGCCGCTGTCCGACGATCTGGCCACCAGCCATAACCTGCTCGACGCCCTCAAGCCTTCGCTCATGCCGCAACCCGGGCATCGGGCCGACCTGGCCGTTGTCAAAGCCCTGAAACTGCTCAATCAGGGCGCATTGGGCCAGGGCCGCCTGCTGCTGATCACCTCCTCCCTCAGTGAGGAGGAACGCTTCGGTATTCGCCAGGCCCTGGACGGCCACGCCCCGCAGTTGCTGATGCTCGGTATCGGCAGTCGCGAGGGGGCACCGGTGGTGGATGAAAGCGGCCAGTTCCTCAAGGACGACCAGGGCGCGATCCTCATGCCGCGCCTCGACAGCCAGAGCCTGCGGGCGTTCGCCCTGGATGTGGGCGGCCGCTACCGCCAGGCACGACTGGACGACAATGACCTGCGCGGCCTGGGCTTGCTGGACGGCCCTCGACACCTGCGTGAGGACGGGCAAACGCTGCACCTGGACACCTGGGCCGACCAGGGCTTCTGGCTGTTGTTGCCGCTGTTGCTGCTGGCTGCCTGCGCCGGGCGGCGTGGCTGGCTGTTCTGCTTGCCCCTGTTGTTCATGGTGCCCCAGCCCGGTTATGCCATGAGTTTCACTGACCTCTGGTTGCGCCCCGATCAGCAAGGTCTGCGGCTGCTGGAGAAAAACCGGCCGCTGCAAGCCGTCGAACACTTCAAGGACCCGCAGTGGCAGGGCCTGGCGCTGTATCAGGCCGGTGATTATGCCGGGGCGGCTCTGCGATTCGCCGAGCTCAATAGCGCCAGCGCGCACTATAATCGCGGCAATGCACTGGCCATGGACGGTGCGCTCGAAGCCGCCATCGATGCTTATGAGCAGGCGCTGGAATTGCAGCCGGACCTGCAAGCCGCCGAGCACAACAAAGCCCTGATCGAACGACTGCTCGAGCAAAAAAATGCCGAGCCTCCAGCGCCTGAAAAGCCGCCCGAGCCCGCCGCCGAATCACCTGAACCCGAAACGCCGGTCAGCTCCAGTTCACCCGGTACTTCCGGAGCCAGCGCGCAACATCAGGAAAACAGCTCGACCGCGACGCCCTCCAGTGAGGCCAATCCGGATGAGTCGCTCAATGCCGAACCCGATCCGGACACCGGCACTGACGCCGAAGCGGGCGATGGGCCGACCACTCGCCCTCTGGCCCCGGCCAGTAGCCAGCTGGACGAAGAACATCGCCAGGCCCTGGAACAATGGCTCAAACAGATCCCCGACAACCCCGGTGAACTGTTGCGACGCAAATTTTGGTACGAACAGCAGCAACATCAGGACACGCCTCAATGAACCGCTTTGCCTTGCTTCTCTTGCTGTGTTGCTGGACCTTGCCGGCCCATGCGCTGGGACTGGTGGCCAGTGTCGACCGCGACCAGCTCAACTCCGGCGAAACCGTGGAGCTGACCCTTGAGTCCAGCGACGCCACACTGTTCGGCAAGCCCGATCTGACGCCGCTGGAGACGTTGTTTGACGTGCGCGGCACGCGCCAGGTCAACCAGCTCACCACCCTCAGTGACGACGAGAAAGCCTCGACCCGCTGGATCGTCACCTTGCAGCCCAGGCACACCGGCACTGTGATCATTCCGTCCGTGCAAGTCGGCCAGTATCACAGCCAGCCCATCAGCCTGAACGTCACCCCGAGCGTCGCCAGCGACAGTCAGCTGGCTCCGGTGTTTATCGAGGCCAGCCTCGATCAGCCCAGCGTTTACGTGCAGGCCCAGGCGATATTGACCCTGCGCATCTACCACTCGGTGGCGCTGTATGACGACAGCAGCCTGACGCCCCTGCACCTGGCAGACGCCATCGTCGAACAGCTGGGTGAATCACGCACTTACGAGAAGCTGATCAATGGCGTACGTCATGGCGTGATCGAGGTGCGTTACGGCATTTACCCCCAGCACAGTGGCCCACTGCCGATCCCGGCCCTGACCTTCAGCGCCACCCTGGTCGACAACCAACAGGCCAGCGCGCCTGCCCCTTTGGGCCCAAAACCCGGCAAGCTGGTGCATGTGCGCTCCACCGACCTATCGCTGGCGGTCAAACCCAAGCCCGCCGACTACCCCGCCACCGCCTCCTGGCTGCCTGCCCGCAGCTTGAGCATGAGCGAAACCTGGCACCCCGAGCCGGATCACGCTCAGGTCGGCGACTCCCTGACCCGGATCCTGACGCTCAAGGCCGAGGGCCTGTCCAGCGCCCAGTTGCCCGCATTGCCCATGACGGATGTCAGCGGCTTGCGCGGCTACCCGGATCAACCGCAACTCAACAATCAAATTACCGAACACGGCCTGATCGGCAGCCGCGAAGAGCGTGAGGCCCTGGTCCCGACCCGGGCCGGCCAAATTGACCTGCCCGCCGTTGAAGTCGTGTGGTGGAACACTCACGAAGACCGCCTTGAGCGCAGCTATCTGCCTGCACGCGCCTTGCAGGTGGCCGCCAACCCGAACCTGATCGTCGACACGCCCGCCAGCCTCCCCAGCGAGCTGAACGAACGTTCCTCGTTGTGGATCTGGCAGCTCGCCACGCTCTTGCTGGCCTGTAGCACCCTCGCCGGTTTTGGCCTGTGGTGGCACGCGCGCTCCCAGCCGGCCGTGTTGCGTGCCGCACAAACCGGGCCCAGCCCGCGCACGCTGCTCGATGACCTCAAGCGCGCCTGCCTGGCCAACGACCCTCAGGCCACGCGCCAGGCACTGGATGCCTGGGCACGGCAGCAACCGGAAACCCTGGCCGAAATGGCCGCCCGCTTTGTGTTGTTGTCGGATGCACTGGACGGCCTCAACGGCGCGCTCTACAGCGAAACCGGTCAATACTGGCAGGGTGATGAACTGTGGAAGGCGATTCGCAGCATTCCTGCCGCCGAGCGCGAGCAAGATGCGAGTACCGAACCCAGCAGCCTGCCACCGCTCTATCCCAAATAATTTCAGCACCTCCCCTGTAGGAGCGAGCTTGCTCGCGATGCACACAACGCGGTGTAACGCTTACACCGCAGCGAGCCTTTTAAAACGGATTCTGTTATGCGCCTGTTTCACACTTCCGATTGGCACCTGGGGCAAAACCTCCACGGCCAGGAACGCGATTTTGAACACGCTTGCTTTTTAACCTGGCTGCTCGCTCAACTGGCCAGCGACCACCCTGACGTTCTATTGATTGCCGGCGACATCTTCGACACCGTCAACCCGCCGGTCAAAGCCCAGGAGCGGCTCTACGACTTCATCGTCAGCGCCCACGAACAACACCCCGAACTGACCATCGTCATGATCGCCGGCAATCACGACTCCGGCTCGCGGATTGAACTCCCGGCGCCGTTGATGCGCCGTCTGCGTACCCATGCCCTGGGCCGGGTCTTGTGGCTCGACGATGGCCAGCTGGATGCCGAGCGGCTGCTGATCCCTTTGCCCGATGCGACCGGCAATATCGCGGCCTGGTGCCTGGCGCTGCCTTTTTTGCGGCCGGCAGAAGTGACCGGTGCCCACCTGGGCGACGACTACCTGCGGGGCATCGGCCACGTGCATGAACGGCTGATCGAAGCCGCCAATGCCAAGCGCAAGCCCGGACAAGCCCTGGTCGCCATCAGCCATGCGCACATGGCCGGCGGTTCGGTCTCGGAAGACTCCGAGCGCAGCCTGATCATCGGCAACGCCGAAGCCCTGCCCGCCAGCCTGTTTGGCCCAAGCCTCAGCTATGTTGCGCTGGGCCATCTGCACAAGCCGCAACGGGTCAACAGCGAAGACCGGATCCGTTACTGCGGCTCCCCTATCCCGCTGTCATTTTCGGAAATCAGCTACCCGCATCAGATCCTCGATGTGCAGCTCGAAGGGGAAACCCTGGTCAGCGTCACTCCCCGACTGATCCCCCGCGCCGTCAACCTGCAGCGCGTGGGCCCGGCGCCGCTGGCCGAGATCCTCGCCCAACTGGCCGACCTGCCGAATATCGACTTGCTGGCCGACATTCAGCGCCAGCCCTGGCTCGAAGTACGGGTCACGCTTGACGAGCCGCAGCCCGACTTGCGCCAGCAGATCGAAACCGCCTTGCAGGGTAAATCGGTGCGCCTGGTGCGCATCGCCGCCGAGTATGCCGGTAACGGCAGCCGGGCCGGCGATGAAGACGCCAGCCGTCTGATCGAACTCGACCAGCTCACCCCCCAAGAGCTGTTCAGCCGCGCCTGGCAGGAAAACTACGGCAGCGAAGCCGACGAGCAAACCCTCAAAGACTTTGCGGTGTTGCTGCAAGAAGTACAGCAGGAAGGTGAACAGCCATGAAAATCCTCGCCATTCGCCTGAAAAACCTGGCATCGCTGGCCGGGCCTTTTGAACTGGACTTCACCGCCGAACCCTTGGCCAGTGCCGGCCTGTTTGCGATTACCGGGCCCACCGGCGCGGGTAAAAGCACCTTGCTCGATGCGCTGTGCCTGGCGCTGTTTGGTGCCGTGCCACGCCTCAACAACACCGGGCGCGATGCCAAGGTGCCGGATGCCGACGGTGAAATCGCCACCGGCGACCCACGCACCCTGCTGCGTCGGGGGACGGGCGAGGGTTATGCCGAGGTCGACTTTCTGGGCATCGATGGCCGTCGTTACCGTGCCCGCTGGGAAACCAACCGCGCCCGCGAAAAAGCCACCGGCAAACTGCAGGCCAGCCGCCAGAGCCTGCGCGACCTGGACAGCGATCAACTGCTGGCCAGCCAGAAAGGCGATTACAAGCTCCAGCTGGAAGCGCGTCTGGGCTTGAACTTCGAGCAGTTCACCCGCGCCGTGATGCTGGCCCAAAGCGAATTCAGTGCGTTCCTCAAGGCCGATGACAACGAGCGCAGCGAGCTGCTGGAAAAGCTCACCGATACTGCGCTCTACACACGCCTGGGCAAGCGTGCCTTCGACAAGGCCAAAGAGGCCCGCGACGCCCATAAACAGCTGCAAGACCAGGCCGTCGGCGTCACCCCGCTGGCGCCCGAGGCCAGAGCCGAGCTGGATCAGGCGTTTGAAGCAGCCCAGCAGCAACTCAAGACCCAACAGGGCCAGCTCAAACAGCTGGAGCAGCAACACACCTGGCTCAAAACCTTGCGCGAACTGCAAGAACAGCAACACAGTGCCGCCGAGCAGTTGCAACAGACCCAGGCCCACTGGGAAGCGCAGGCCGCCCAGCGCCAGACCCTGCACTGGCTGGAACAACTGGCCCCGCAACGCCATCAGTTTGCCCGACTGGCTGAACTGAACGGCCAATTGACGCCACTGGCCGAACAGATCGCGGCGCACCTGCAGCAGCAAACCGGGCTCAGCCAGCAACAGGCCGTGCTGCAGCAAACCCTGCAAGCAGCGCAAGAAGCCGCAACCCGGGCGCAGACCGAACAACGCGAGAACACTCCCCGCTTGCAACAGGCCCATCTTGAGCAGGCCAACCTGCTGCGCCTGAGCCAGGCCCTTGGCGAGCAGCAAGCCCTGCAGCAACAAGCCAAGCAGGCGTGCGCCGATGGCCGGCAGGCGCTGGACACACTGCTTGAACGCCAGCAACACAGTGCCGAACACCTGGCGCACATTGCCACCCGACTCGAACACAGCAACGAACTCGCTCCCCTGGCCAGCGCCTGGGAGGGCTACCGCCCACAGCTACAAAAACTGGTTCAGTTGAGCAACACCCTGAGCAAGGGCCGTGACGAGCTACCCGTTCTTGAGCAACGTGCCCAGCTTGCCGCACAGCAGCTGACCGACGTGCGCAACAGCCTGGAAATCCTGTTCCAGGAAGCCGGGGCCGAGCCACAGGCGGTCAACGAGCAAATCCAGACCCTGGGCAGCCTGCTCGATGAAAGCCGCAAGCAGCAGCGCGACTTCGAAGATTTGCAGCGCTTGTGCCACAGCCAGCAGGCGCTCGATACCCGCCTGCATGAACTGCAAGCCAAGCAGCACAGCGTACAGCTGGAACGCGACCGTCTCAGCCAGCAAGGGATTCAGACCAAAACCGAACTGGCCCAGGCCGAACAAACCCTGGACGTCACCCGCCAACTGCTGGAACGCCAGCGTCTGGCACGCAGCGCCAGTGTCGAAGAACTGCGCGGGCAATTGCAGGATGACCAGCCATGCCCGGTGTGTGGCAGCCACGAGCATCCTTACCATCAGCCCGAGGCGTTGCTGCAGAGCCTGAACCGCCACGACGAGCAGGAGGAAGCCAACGCCCGCAGCGTGGTTGAAGGGCTCAAGGAAACCCTGGTCCAGCTGCGTGAAAAAGTCGGTGGCCTGATCGCCCGGCAGAAAGAATTTTTGCTCCAGCAAGAGCGTATCCATCAAGAGCAAGAGGCCCTGACCCCAAGCCTTGAAGCTCACCCGCACTGTCCGCAATGGCAGGCACAAGAGCCGGCCAGGCGCGAACAGTGGCTGAGCCAACGCCTCAGCCAGCTGCAACAGAGCATCAACCAGGATCAGCAGCGCCAGAACACCCTGCTCGCCCTGCAAAAAGAAGCGGCCCACCTGCAGCAGCACCTGCAGCGCTGCACCGAAGCCAGCCAGCTCGCCCGTCTGCAACTAAACGCGCAGCTAGAACACATCAACGCCGACACCTTGCGCCTTGAGGGTGAGCTGGCCGACTTTACCAGCTTGCTGCCCGCTGCAACCCTGATGGCGCTGCGCGACAACCCGTCGGCCTGCTTTATGGCCCTCGACCAGCAAGTGGCTGATCGCCTGGCGCAACTCGACCAGCAGCGCGACGAACAGACCGAGCAGACTGAGCGCGCTGGCAACATCGAGCGTGAACAGTATCAACACGCCAATCGCAGCAAAGAACTGGAAACCCTGCAACGCAGCGTTGAGGCCCTGACCGTGCAACAACAGGCCAGCGAGCATAGCCTGCGGGACTTGTTGGGTGAGCACGTCAGCGCCGAGGCGTGGCAGCAACAGCTGGAACAGGCGCTGGAGCAGGCCCGGAGCGCGCAGCTTCAGGCCAGCGAAGCCTTGCAAGCCACCGGCAACCAGTTGATTGAGCTGGCCGCCGAACTCAAGGCACAACAGGCACGCCTGCAGGCATTGCAGCATGAGCACGGCAGCTTGAGTGCCCAGCTCGAACACTGGCGTGAACAGCATCGCGAACTGGATGAAGCGCGCCTGCAGCAGCTGTTGGCGTATGACGATGCGCATCTGCGCGACCTGCGCCAGCAATTGCAAAGCAGCGAAAAAGCCGTGGAGCAGGCCCGGGTTCTGGTGCAGGAGCGCGAGCAGCGCCTGGGCCAGCATCAGGCGCAAGCCAATGGCAATCTCGACGCCGCGGCACTGGACACCGCCCTTGGCGAGCTGCACGCACAGCTGGAGGCCAGTGAACAGCGCTGCGCCGAGCTGCGCGCGCAACAGAGTGAAGATCAGCGGCGCCAAGAGGCCAATCAGGCACTGGCGCAGCGTATCGCCCAGGCGTACGAGCAATGGCAGCGCTGGGCCCGGCTGAATGCCTTGATCGGCTCGGCTACCGGCGACACATTCCGCAAGATTGCCCAGGCCTACAACCTCGACCTGCTGGTGCATCACGCCAACGCACAGCTGCGCCAGCTGGTCCGGCGTTATCGCCTCAAACGTGGCGGCAGCATGCTCGGTTTGCTGGTCATGGACACCGAGATGGGCGACGAGCTGCGTTCGGTACACTCTTTGTCAGGCGGGGAAACCTTCCTCGTGTCACTGG
Organism: Pseudomonas sp. D1HM; assembly: GCF_019266105.1. Lineage (NCBI taxonomy): Bacteria > Pseudomonadati > Pseudomonadota > Gammaproteobacteria > Pseudomonadales > Pseudomonadaceae > Pseudomonas > Pseudomonas sp. D1HM. The sequence goes on from NZ_LRMN01000006.1 coordinate 590,888, forward strand.
CGCTGGCCCTCGGCCTGGCCTCTATGGCGTCCAGTACGCTGAAAATCGAATCGCTGTTCATTGATGAAGGCTTTGGCAGCCTTGATCCCGAATCGCTGCAATTGGCGATGGACGCTCTGGACGGATTACAGGCCCAGGGCCGCAAGGTCGGTGTCATCTCCCACGTCCAGGAAATGCACGAGCGCATACCGGTGCAGATCCAGGTCCGGCGTCAGGGCAATGGCTTGAGCACCGTGGAGGTTAAATGACCGGGCATGTGCTGTATTCCTTCCGCCGCTGCCCGTACGCGATGCGGGCGCGCATGGCCTTGCGCTACAGCGGGGTGCCGCTGTCGATCATTGAGGTCAGCCTTAAAGCCAAGCCGGCCGAGATGCTCGCCTGCTCCCCCAAAGGCACTGTACCGGTACTGGTCTGCGCTGATGGCCGGGTGATTGAGCAAAGCCTGGAGATCATGCACTGGGCGCTCGACCACGCTGATCCGGATAACTGGCAACAGACGGGCAACGTGGCCAACCGACAGTTGATCGCAGCGCTGATCGAGGAGAACGACACCGTTTTCAAGGCCAGGCTGGATCGCTACAAGTACGCCATACGCTACCCGGAGCGCCCGATGGAAGCTTATCGGGCCGAAGGGGCGGAGTTTCTGCAGAGACTGGAAAGCCTGCTGGAACAAAACGCCTGCCTGGTAGCGTCGAACCTCAGTCTGGCCGACATGGCATTGGCGCCGTTCGTGCGCCAGTTTGCCCATGTCGACCGGCACTGGTTTGAACAGGCGCCCTATCCATTACTCAAGCAGTGGCTCGAGCGTTTTCTGAACTCTGCACTGTTTATCGGGGTGATGGCTAAAGACTGATCCGCCGCCCCGCCAGCGCGTGCGCGCGTCAGCGGGGCGAATGTTGCGGCCTCAGTCCCTGCCCCGCAGCATGCTTTCCAGCACGCCGTCGCGGCGAATCCAGCCGTGCAGCAATGCCGCGGCAATGTGCAGCAACACCGTAAAGAACAGCAAATAGGCCAAGTAGGTATGAGCCTTGCGCAAGAAGGCGAAGAGCTCGGGATTGGCCGGCATGATCCCCGGTAGTTGCAATGAGCGGCCCAGCATCACCGGATCCCCTGCTGCCGAAATCATTGCCCAGCCCACGATTGGCATCAGCAACATCAAGGCGTACAGCAATACGTGCGACATCCTGGCCGCCAGCACCTGTACTGCGGGCAAGTCAGCCGGTAACGGCGGTTGCCGGGTCGAGAAACGCACAATGAGCCGGATCACCACCAGCAGCAAAATGGCGATGCCCAAGGGTTTGTGCAGGTTCAACAGCCAGGCATGCCGTTCGGATACGGAAGCCACCATCCCCGCCCCCACAAACAGCATCGTCATGATCATCAAGGCCATCAGCCAGTGCAGCAGGCGGGCCAAAGGTGCGAAATGCGAAGTGGGTGTATTCATGGCCGTGTCTCCCGGGGCAATTGATCGACTTCAGCGGTACGCCGTTGGTAAGAGCTGGCGTAAGCCGCCGAACGGGCAGCGATCAAAGGATCGTCCGAGGCCTCGATACCGCCGGGCAAGATCAGCGGGTCGTAGTTGATGTCACGGCATTCGCCACTGTCCTGCGACTCGGCCTGTTGCAGCACCAGGGTCCCCGCCGTGACCACTTTGCGCTCCGCGGGCCAGGTTTTACTGGCGTCATCGACCGGGTCGCCCGCCTCAGCCAGCGTCAGCTTCAGTTGCCATTTCAATGGCCCGCTGGACAAGCGTTGAGTCAAATCCTGGGCGAGGTAATTTCCATCGTTCGCAGCCGTGGCCGGGGCAGCGTCCGTTGCCTCGGGGACAACGCCCCAGCGCACCGCCTGACGTTGCCCGGCAGCGTTGACCAGATAGAACGCGTTGATCCCGTTGTAGCCTTCGGTGGCAAAGCTGGCCGAGGGTTTCGCGGTTTTGACCCATTGCAGGAACGCTGCCGTTTCCGGATGCGCGGCAAAAAAAGCGGGCATGGCACCCGGCTTGGGTTTCCCCGTCGCCGGGTCGGGAGCCCCCGCTTGCAGCATTTGATAGAACGCTTGAGGCGTGGCCACCGGAAAAACCGGCATGCTGTTCATGCCAGTTCGCCATTGCTGGCCATTGCCCTGGGTAAAGCGCAAGGCCAGGCTGCGGATCGGCACACTGCTGTCAGGCGCGTAAGGATTACCGCCGGGCAAGGCAAAACGCCCCACCACCGGTGTCCGCCCGGTCTCGAACACCTGTGCCCGGGACAGCCTTTGTGCCTCACCGTTGCTCTCGAAATAACCCACGACGCAGATGCCCTTGGCGTGATTACGCCGAAAACCCGGGTGTACGCCACTGTTCTGCTCCAGCGCATTCACCAGGTTGTCAGGGCGCAAGCGCTGTGAGTCCAGGGTGCCGTTGACGTAATAAAACGCCCCGGCGATGGCGGCGACCACGCCCCCGATACCTGCCAGGCGCAACAGCACACTGGGCATACTCAACGGGGGTGAGCCGGGCCGTACAGGCGGCATTTGATCTACCATGCATAACTCCGAGGCCACGGGGCCATCAGGTGGGTGGTCTATGAGACGCAGGCCAATCCGGCTTATTCCCGTGAGCGGCGAATTATTTATCAGGCCTTTATTTTCATCTGCGAGGGAATAACCCTTGATCCCGGACGTCCTCCTCGCACTCCCCCGATTAACGGGTCACTGTGTGCAGGTCCCCGATGAACTCATTTGACGCGCAACTGCGCGAACTGATGCCCCGCCTGCGACGGTTTGCGCTCTCATTGACGCGTCACTCCAGTAACGCCGACGATCTGGTGCAAGCCTGTCTGGAACGTGCGCTGGGCACGGCGGCCGGCAAGCGGCCCGAAGGCGACTTGCGGGCCTGGCTATTTACCATTTTGTATCGACAGTTCATCGACACCCATCGCCGGTCCCGGCGTTATGCACGCATGCTTGAATTCTTTACCGGACGCGAAGACATCGCCCAGCCATCCACCGAGCGCACGGTGATTGCGCAATCGACGCTGGCCGCGTTCGAACAACTGAACCCCGAACAGCGGGCGCTGATGTTATGGGTCAGCGTCGAAGGATTGAGCTACCAGGAAGTGGCCGAGATTCTGGAGGTGCCCATTGGCACTGTCATGTCGCGCTTGTCCCGTGCCCGCCAAGCCTTGCGCCTGCTCAGCGAAGGTGAAATCACCCGCCCTGCCCTGCGGAGACTTAAATGATCACCACCCCACCCAGCGAACGCGATCTGCATGCCTATGTCGATCATGCGCTGAACGATACCGAGCGCCAGCAGATCGACCTTTACCTGCAGGCCCACCCCGAAGCAGCCGCACGGGTTCACGCCTGGCAGCGTGATGCCCAAGCATTGCGCACGGCCTTGCAGGCCTCCCTGCAGCAGCCCGTCAACCCGGCACTCGACCCGGCGGCCATACGCCAACGGATCCAGCGCCGGACACGCCAGCAATGGGCCCGCGTTGCATTATTGGTCCTGGCGGTGGGCCTTGGCGGGCTGGGCGGCTGGCAGGCGCGGCAAATGACGCTGGGGGGTGAAACATTGGCCAGCAGCGCCTTGCCCATGACCGATGCCCTGGTGGCACATCGCATGTTTGCCCAAGAGGGCTTTTTACCGGCGGACTACAGCGGGCAACAGAAAAATGATGTGCAGGACTGGGTTGATCGTTATTTCAGGCAGGCCGAACGCTTGCCGGACTTGAGCGCAGCCGGGTTTCAGCCCGTCAGTTGCCGTTTGCTCGCAACCGATCAGGGGGCAGCCGCCATGGTGATGTACGAAGATGGGCAAGGACAGCGCATCAGTTTCTATATCCGCCCGCCCGGACCCCACAACACACTTCTGGCGAAAGGCAGTCGTCGACAGGGGGATTTGCAGGCGCGCTACTGGTCGGGCCCGGGCTACAACTACGCGATGGTCGGTACCACAGATGCCCCGACCACCCTATTGCTGAACACCCTCAGGTTCTGAGCCGCTCCGGCATCAGGCCCGGGACTTGTGATCCAGCGCGGCATAGAAGTTCGCGCTTTGTTGCAGGTATTTGGGGGTGTAGCTATGGCTGACAGTTTTAGCGTCACTGGCGACCCCGCTGGCACTGGCCGGAAGGGCCACTGTGGCGGAGATGGCGGAAGCGGCGATCACGGAGAAAAGATTGAAGTTCATGCGCGTAACCCTCGACGATTCAGTTGGCTTGCCTGCCTTTGCAGGCCGTGAAACCAACTTAACGCCAAGGGTCATCGCACAAAAAATCATTGCAGCACTAGCGTCTATCAGCGCCATTGATAGACGGCTGCACGCCCGGTGTTACGGGCGGTTGATGAATTTCACATCCGACGGTGCATCCATCGGCAGCTGTTGCAGGGTCTTGCCCAGCTTGCCGGTGCTGCGGTCGCGCTCCAGTACCACGATCTCATTGCTCATCTGGTTGGCGATCAGCAGGAACTTGCCATTGGGGCTCAAGGCAAACTCGCGCGGGTGATCGCCTTCCACCGAACGGCGCTGCACCTCGGTCAGCTCGCCATTGCCGGGGTTGATCGCATACACCAGGATCTCATTGGCCTTGCCACGGTTGCTGACATACAGGAACTTGCCATCCGGCGCAGCATGCACCGCGCCCGCTGCACGGTGCGGCGCCGCTTTGCCCTGGGCCAGTTCAACCACCTGGCGCTGTTTGAGCTGCCCGTCGGCATAATCGAACACAAACACCTGGGCACTCATTTCAGTGGTCAGGTAAGCGTGTTTGCCGTCTGCCGAGAACAACAGATGGCGCGGACCGCTGCCCGCAGGCAGTTCGACCGCCGCGGGCTCCGCGGCCACCAGCGGATGCTCGGGGTTGGCCGCCGGGTCATAGCGATAGGCGAAAACCTTGTCTGCCCCCAGGTCGCTGGCAAAGACAAACTTGCCGTCCGGCGCCGGGACGACCGAGTGTACATGGGCCGATGCCTGACGCTGCGGGTTGACCCGACTCGCTGAATGGCTGCTCATCTGGGTCACGGGTTGCAACTGGCCTTCGGCATTGATCGGCAACACCGCAAGGCTGCCGCCCGGATCGGCGTGCACACTGTAGTTGGCCACGAACAGGTAGCGTTCGTCAGTGCTCAGGCTGGAGTGTGTGGGCTCTTCGCCCAGGGTTTTGACCTGATTGACCAGCGCCAGCTGATTGGATTTGGGATCGATGGCAATACTGCTGACACGACCGACAACATCCGCTTGACCCTTGCCGTTCTCATTGACCACAAACAACCGCTGCTGGTCTTTGGAAAGCGTCAGCCACGACGGGTTCGCCGCCTTGAACACCTGCAACGGTTCAGGGGTGAGCTTGCCGCTGTCGCTGTCAAACTGCAGACGGTAAATACCCTGGCTCTTGCCTTGGGTGTAGGAGCCGACCAGCAGTTCGACTTCGTCATTGGACGCGGCCTGCGCCGACATTGCGCCGACGCTCGAGGCCATCAGCAGGGGCAACCATTTAAGCTTCATCAGCGACCTCGGACTCATCGTCGTCATTGTTTGCGCTCACGGCGCTGAGGCAAACCAGGCGATGTTCACCCGAGTCACCGGTGAGGGTCCAGCTTTGCAACGTCTCGTCAAACACTGCGGCGTCAACCTGTGCCGCGGTGAACTGCCAGCGTTTTTCGGCACGTCCGTCCATGCACTTGATGAGCAATTGCACATCATCCAGAGAAAAGTCCCAGGCGTGCAGCCCGTCAATCACCAGCATGTCACTGGTTTCAAGGGCTGCGCGCAGGGTCTGGTTTGAATCGCTCATTAATCAATCACCTGTTGGAAAGGTGCAATGATAGGTCAATTTCATGTTTGAACCCATGTCCGGCGATGAGGGATCAGTCGCTCAAGGACAAAAAGCGCCTGGCCAGCATCCTGGCGCTGATTTTGCCGTAATGCACCCGCTCGGCTTTCTCCCCCGGCCTGGCATTGGCATCCAGGCTGGCCTGGCTGACCCTGCGCTGGGATTTGAGTTTGAAATGCGCGGCATTCGGGGTGCCTGCGGGATCCGTCAGGCTGTGGTAATGCAAATGGGCGTACCACTGAACCTGCCCGAGCCGGTTACGAACCTCATATTCCTGGACAAAGTCCTGACGCTCCCCTTGCATCTGGATCCTGGGCCCCGTCTTGACGATATGCACCTCGCCCTTTTCCAGCAGGTATTCGACCACAGGCTCGGTGGGCGGCAGCGACTTGAGAATCCACAGCGCCTGTTCACGCAGCTTGCGCGCCCCCTCGCGCAAGCGCTTGAGCAACGATTGAGGCGTACCGGGCCTGGGTTTGTCCTGCACCGGTTCGAGTTCAAAGCCGGCCTCGATTTCGCGGCTCAACGCATCCAGCTTCAGCGCTTCACGCTCAAGGATTTCTTCCAGTTCCAAGGCAAACCTGGAGTGCCTGGCGTAGCCCCTGACCCGTTGAATCTTCTCGTCGACCTTGCCCAGCAGTTCATTGCAGCGGTTTCGGATGGTGGCCAGCGGCCGCGCGGTGCCCGCCGCGACCGGGTGTTCGACAGGCTCCCACCGGTCAGCTTCCGACTGCCTGAAGGTCAGGGTCGGCAAGCCTGACTCCGCAGGTCCGGGCTGCGTCTGCGTGCTGCCGGCCGCCGGCTCGCCCACATCGACAATCAACGGTTCACGCTCTGAGGCTCGCGCCCTGGCGACACCAATCAATATCCCTTGCTTGCGCGTGCGGATGATCCTTTTTGAACCCTGGCTTTTGCGCGATGGCCGCGGTTGCTCGGGCAACCATTGGTTTTCCAGGCGGGCTTCTTCTGCCAGTTGCTGTTCGATCCGGGTAACGAGTTGCTCCAGCACCCCCATGAGACGCTGGTAATCGGCCGGATTGAGCTGATCGCCCAGCTCCATGTTCAAAATGCTCAACGCATCCTGCGCCCCGGCATAGCGCTGGCCAATGTCTTCGAGTACCTCCATCCGCTCGTCGTGGCTGAACAGTTCTGTGTCGACCAGTTCAGCGTGGGCACTGGCGGTGTAGGTCAACGGGGAAATGATATCGGCCAGGTTGTGCCAGGTTTCGCTGAACACGGTCTTGGGGGTGAGGTCCAGCAGCAGCCCGAGCTGCAGGTTGAGGAAGTCGATGTCCGAGGTACGTCGCACGGCACCATCATCGCGCGAGCTGGTGGCAGCGGAGGTTTCCAGTTCGCGGGCCAGCCGGTGCCCTATCCGCGGCACCCCGCGCATGGCTTCGAGGTAGCGGGTTTGCGCCTGAAAATCGTTGAAAAAGGTTTGCTGGTGAGCCAGTAACGCACGCTTGAAGGTGACATAGCGTTCGGCATCCACCGTACTCATCTCTTTATGCTCGACTACGGCAAACTCCGGGTACAGGTTCTTGATGCCTTGTATCAACTGGGTCTGCACATACAACAGGTCGACCGAATGCCTGAACAGCAGGTTATAGAAGCGGCTGAGTACCACATGATCATTGGGGCGTGGCTGCAAGGCATGGCGTTCGATGAAATGATCGAGCTCCACCTGGTATTCGGCATTGGCCTTTTCCACCAGGGTACGTAAACGCTTGAGCCGCAGGGTTTTCTCCAGGTAGGAAAAGCGCTGGCTGGCTTCCCCTTGAAGCGCCTCGTACAGCCTGAGGCGCTCATCGGTCAGTTGCTGGAACAGCTCGGATTCACGCTCGCCCAAGGCGGCGAAAGCGGCATCCAGTTCCTTGATCCGCTGCTTGCGCTGCTCGGCCCGCGCCTGGGCCTCCTGACGTTTTTTCGGGCCGCCGCCGCGCAACCTCAGGCCCGTATCGAAGTCCCAGTTTCCGTCTGCATCATGCCGCAGCCACGGGCCGGTATCCCGCTCATCCTGCGGGCTGACCACCACTACCCCATCGTCCTCCAGCGAGACCTGATAACTGAAACCCCTGACCAGGGCATGCCACTTGCCATTGACCACATACAACCCCCGGTAAGGGCCGTATGCCACTGGCAATGCCGGGCCGAGTGCCGTGCCACGGTTGCGGTCCAGCCAGGTGAGCTGAAATTCGCTGAAGTCGATGCGCGGTGTGCTGAACCAGGAGAAATCCAGCTCGGTGTGTTGATTGCCGACCGCCACCCCGGGGAAATAAACCGCACCCTCGCTGACCGGCAGCGCTGCAGGCGCCGGCTCATCATCTGCGGCTCGCAGTGGCGGCCCTGCATCGACAGGGATCAAGGGGCCCAGCGACTCATCCGCGACGTGTTCGGAGGCCGGTGTTTGTGTACCCATTTGCCCGCCATGCAACAGCACCACGGCGATGTTGAACAGCACATCGATGATCGCCGGGGCCTTGAGCCGCTCATCATCGCCGCGCAAGGCCGCGATGTCGCTTTTCAACGCGGACACGGTTAATAGCAGCCAGCCGAAGATGGCAACCGGGCCCCGGATCAAGGGCAGCACGGTGTTCAACAGAAGCCAGCCGCCTTGCTTGAGGGTAGCCCAGCGGCTCTCGGCATTGGACACCGATTGCCGGTCTGCCAGTTGCACCAGGGTCATTGCGCTCTCCCTGAACAGATCATGTTCGAAATGCCGGTGCAGGGGTTGCGCGAACAACAATGCGCTGCTCGCCGGCAAATGATTCGACGGGTTCATCACACCCTGGGCGTACACGCTCTTGAGATCGCCCGGCAGCCATTCCAGTACGCTGTCGCGCAACTCCCCTGCCTGTATCAGGCCTTGCACCAGGGCCAGGGCCGAAGGGAACTCGATGAGCATCTCCTTGAGCAAGGGCCGGTACAGCACGCAAGGCCCTTCAAGATCATCGGCGAGCCCGATCACATACATATTGCGCACGAAGTCCGGCACCGAGCGCGGCGTCTGCACCAGCCCCAGCGCCCGTATTCCCACGCGCTGACCGTCAAGCAGGCGGGCGGCAGGGTCTCGCTGCATCAGGGCCGCCAGGCAGCGGTAACCCCATTGCGTGATCGAACCCCGGCCCTGGAGCTTCATCTCCAGGGCCCGCATCGGCAGCGTCACGCGCAGTTGTTCGGCGTACAGCACCTCCCGACGCTGTGCCTCCTGGGGATCATCCAGTAACCAGTGCTTGATCAGGGCCGGGTACGTCTCACCGATGTTCACGCGCTGGATCAGTGACTTGATGTACTCAGGGGTCAGCCACCAGTCCTGAATCAACTGATTGCGGGTATGACGCAAGGTCATGCGCGCGCCCGGAAAACCGATCAGATTTTCCAGGGCCAGCTCGGTCAGGCTGTAAGTCCGGGTCTGCACGGTACCGATGGTGCCCAAGGGGCCTGATGCCACCTTGAATTGCAGTTCGATTTCATCCGGGTCGTAACCGGGAGCCTGGGGCTGGTCCTCGCGCATCTGCCGATGCAGGGCCTGTGCCGCATAGGTGTGCAGATCCGGGATACCTTCATTGAAGGTTCGGCCGCGGGCATTGCGGGTGACGTCCGCCAGGGCGATCACATGGCGTCGGTAAGCGGCCCGATCTGTCTGACTGGCGTGCTTCAACCAGTCCGGCAACGCATTGAACACCGGCAGCAGATGCCCGGAAGGCGCGGCCTGGAAAGTCTCGAAGAGTGAGACCGGGTCGGTGACGGCACGCACATGCCGTTCGAGCCGGGCCAGGCTCCGTCCGTCTCCCGGCATCGCTTGGCGGATCGCCGCAAGCGCTTCCAGTTGGGTGTTGAGCACGATCATGGCCTGGACGTGCAGCGCATCGACCATCGGTTCAAAGCGTTTGCAGGTCACGGCATCAATCACATAGCGCTGGTTGAGTTCATGCCCCAACTGACGGGTCAGGGCCTCCACCGTCGCAAAGGCCGTTATCTGCCCTGAAGGCGTGCACCGCAATAGCTGTTCGCTGCCGTTGCGGGAATAAGACACCAGCAGATCCGCCACCACGTGGCGATGCAACCATTTACCGGACCTGACCTCCAGCTGGGCAAAATACACCCGGGGCTGTTCGCTCGGCGCATACCCCCGAAGCCGGTCAACCAGCACCGGGTAATTCAGCACTTTGCGCACGGCCTCGATCTGTTCAGGGTCAAGCCCGGCGGTGGTATTGACCGCTACCCGGAGGTTGTCGGCCAAAAACACCTGAAGCCAGTGCACCCGGCTCCGGTAGCCCGTCACCGGTTGATTCCAGTAAGCAATCAGTGCCTCCTGGAAGGCTCGGGGCCATTGCCGCTGGACGTCGCGCATCGTCATTTCGACGGCCCGCATGGACGCCAGGGAAGCCCAGCTACCCGCAGGCGTTGCGCCTTCGGCCAGCAGCGCCAAAAAGCATTGCTCAGGTTCGTAGTACCCGTAATTCAGCGGCGTGCCCAGCGCAATATGCTCAAGCATGGCGTCGAGCAGCAAGCGGTAACGCGGTGGGGTCAGGGGCTGTTCGGCGGCGTCGATGGTCCAGACGATGTACGCGCGGTCCAGATCCAGCGGGCTGCCCGGGTCGGGCAGTGTCTTTTTCAGGGCGCCGTTCAACTGCTCGCTGACCACGTGGTACAGCGTGGGGCGCGTGGCAAATTGCCGGGTGAGGGTTTGTCGCAGCAGGTCGGAGCGGTCAAAGACCGGCGGGGGTACAACAGCAGGCGTGGTCATCGGGTGTTTACTTCCAGGGGCACGGGATCGACACGGGACGTGCCGATCACAAACCCCCATCTAAAAGTAAACACACCGGCTGCCTGCGGTAGCCGGTTATCACCGCGCTGGGCTTACACCACGCAGTCAGGCGGCAGATGCCCGAGCAGCGCGTATTTCAGGTTGTCGGCCGCCGTGCGCGCCATCAACTCCCGGGCTTCGACGGTGGCCGAGCCGATGTGCGGCAAGGCCAGCACTTGTTTCAACGCCAGTAACGGTGAATCGGCCGGCAACGGTTCCCGGGCGAATACATCGAGCCCGGCCGCCCGGATGCCGCCACGCTTCAACACCTCAATCAGCGCGGCCTCGTCCACCACCGGCCCGCGTGAGACATTGAGGAAGATGGTCTGCGGTCGCATCAATGCGAATTCAGGCGCGCCAATGAGCTGGCGGGTCTTGTCCGACAGCGGTACGCAGACGCAGATGAAGTCAGCCTCGGCCAGCAGTTGCTGCAGCTCCACCCGTTGCGCTCCCAGTGTTTGCTCCAGATGCGGCTTGTCGCTCTGGCCGCTGTAAAGGATCGACATGCCAAAACCGAAATGCCCGCGCCGGGCGATGGCCGCGCCAATCCGGCCCAACCCGATGATCCCCAGCCGCTTGCCGTGTACATCGGTGCCAAACAGCGATTCAGGAATGTTTTTTTCCTGCCAGTGCCCCTGCCGCACCAGATCGGCCATTTCCAGCGCACGGCGTGCCGCCATCATCAACAACAGAAAGGCCGTGTCGGCGGTGGTTTCGGTGACCGCGTCCGGGGTGTTGGTCAGGCGAATCCCGCGTTCACGCAGGTAATCGAGATCGTAGTTGTCGTAACCGGCTGAAACGCTGGCAATGACTTTCAGCTTCGGCGCACGCTCCAGCAGGCTGCGATCCAGCTTGAGGCTGGCTCCCATCATGGCCTCGGCGTCGCTCAAGGCCGCAAAGAAGCGGGTTTCATCCGCCCCCAAGGGGTCAGGGCAGTAGGTCACGTTGCACAGCGTATTGAGTTCGGCCAGCACCGCTGGCGAGGACACACGGCTGAAAATCAACAGATTGGGTTTCATGTTCTCTCCGATTGAATCGCTCATGGCTTGACCCGGTAGTAGCGGGCCGGGATACCCCAGATCACCAGCGCGGTGGCCAGCACACATACCGCACTCAGCACATACAGAGCCGGTGTGGCGCTGCCACTCTGGTCTTTGATCCAGCCCACCATGAACGGCCCGACCACCCCGCCCAACTGGCCCAGGGAGTTGATCAGGGCAATCCCTGCTGCGGCCGCCAGACCGGTAAGAAAGCGCGGCGGGATCGTCCAGAAAATCGGCATCCAGGCAATGATCCCGGTCATCACCATGCTCATGCCGACCATCAACGGCAACAGTTGACCCGGGAACCAGGCGCACAGCAGATAGCCGGCAGCCGTCAGCAACGCACAACCGGCCATGTGCCAACGCCGCTCGCCGCGCTTGTCAGAGCTGTTGCCGATCAACAGATTGCCCACGGCCGCAATCAGGTAAGGGACCATCGTCAACAAACCAATGTCGAAGGTGTCCGCGACGCCAGCGCTCTTGATCAACTGCGGCATCCAGAACAGCAAACCGGTCAGGGCCATCACCAGGCACAGGTATATAGCTGACATCACGTAGGTCGTCGGTTGCTTCCAGACGTCGGCAAAACGGCTGGAAGACTCCGGCTTGGGTTCGCTGGCCATGCGCGCCAGCAGCACCTGCTTTTCGTCTGCCGAAAGCCACGGCGCATCTTCGATCTTGTCACTCAACAGCCACAGCACGACAAAGCCCAGCAACACTGAAGGCAAGCCTTCCAGCAAAAACAGCCACTTCCACCCCGCCATGCCATACAACCCGTCGAAGTGCCCGAGGATAAAACCTGCCAGCGGCCCGCCGACGATCCCGCACAGGCAGATCGAGCTCTTGAAATAGGCATTGACCCGGGCCCGGCGATTACCGGGGTACCACTGGGTAAAGAAATACAGCACCCCCGGGACGAAACCGGCTTCCATCACCCCGATCAGAAACCGCAGGGTGTAGAACCAGAATTCACTTTGCACAAACATCATGCACGCCGAGGTAATGCCCCAGGTCACCATGATCCGGGCGATCCACACCCGCGCACCGATCTTGTGCAGCAAGATATTGCTCGGCACTTCGAACAGGAAGTAGCCGACAAAAAACAGACTGGCACCCAGGCCATACACGGTTTCGCTGAATCCCAGATCACTTTGCATCTGCAATTTGGCGAAACTGATGTTGACCCGGTCCAGATAGGCAAACAGAAAACAGACGATAAACAGCGGAATGATCCGCCAGTTCACTTTTCGATACAGCGCATCGTCCAGCGATTGGGCGTGCGATTGCACAGCCGTGAGGGTTTCAGCAGTCATGGCTCACCTGTTGATTATTATTTTAAGGCGTTGCACAGAGCGTATCGGAGCGCCTGCCGCTGCCTTCTCCGGGCAGCGGCAGGTTTCAGGCGTGGCGATCAGCCAAGCGTGCGGTCAGAAAGCTGACCATCGATCAAACGTTGAAGGCCCAGCGGGTTAGCATTTTTCAACGCGTCAGGCAGCAGGCTGTCGGGGTAGTTCTGGAAGCACACCGGACGCAGGAAGCGATCGATCGCCAACGTCCCCACCGAAGTGCCCCGTGCATCGGAGGTCGCCGGGTATGGGCCGCCGTGGACCATCGAATCACAGACCTCAACACCGGTCGGGTAACCGTTGAGCAGGATGCGACCGACCTTTTGCTCCAGCAGCGGGGTCAATTCGCTGAACTGTTCGAAATCGGCCATCTCGCCAATCAGCGTCGCGGTAAGTTGACCGTGCAGACCGTTGAGCGCCGCGCTCAGTTGTGCCTGGTCCGCCACTTCGATGACCACGGTGGTCGGCCCGAAGACTTCTTCCTGCAGCACTTCATCGCCCTCAAGCAACAAGCTGACATCGGCCTTGAACAGCTGTGGCCGGGCCTGATTGCCCTGCTGCGCGGCGCCGGCTACATGCTCGATGCCTTTGTGGGCAAGCAATTTGTCCAGGCCTTTGACGTAGCTGCGCAAGGTGCCGGCATTGAGCATGGTTTGTGCCGACTGCTCGTTGATCTGCCCCGCCAGTTGCTCGATAAAAGCGCTGAAGGCCGTTGAGCGTATGCCGATCACCAGGCCCGGGTTGGTGCAGAACTGACCGCAGCCTTGCACCACCGAAGCGGCCAGCTCGCGGGCAATGGTGGCGCTGCGTGCGGCCAGGGCCTGAGGCAGGACGATGACCGGGTTGATGCTCGACATCTCGGCAAACACCGGAATCGGCTGGGGGCGTGCCGCGGCCATGTCGCACAAGGCGCGTCCACCCTGCAACGAACCGGTGAAGCCCACGGCCTGGATTGCCGGGTGCTTGACCAGCGCTTCACCGACGCCCGAACCGTAAATCATGTTGAAAACACCGGCCGGCATGCCCGTGCGCTCGGCGGCGCGGATCAGCGCGTCCGCGACCCACTCGGCCGTGGCCATGTGTCCACTGTGCGCCTTGAACACCACCGGGCAGCCGGCGGCCAGGGCCGAGGCGGTATCGCCGCCGGCAGTGGAAAACGCCAACGGAAAGTTGCTGGCTCCGAAGACGGCAACCGGGCCCAGGCCGATGCGGTACTGACGCAGATCGGGGCGTGGCAGCGGAGCGCGCTCAGGCAGGGCCTGGTCAATCCGCGCGCCATAAAAGTCACCCCGGCGCAGCACCTTGGCGAACAGGCGCATTTGCCCGCTGGTACGTCCGCGCTCACCCTGAATGCGGCCTGCCGGCAGTGCGGTTTCGCGGCACACAATGGCGACGAACTCATCGCCCAGTGCATCCAGTTCATCTGCAATGGCCTCCAGAAACTCGGCGCGACGCTCGGCACTCAAGGCGCGAAAGGCTGGGTAGGCGCTGGCGGCGGCGCGCGCAGCGCGATCGACTTCGCCGAGGGTGGCCTGGTGAAAATCATGGACCAGGGTTTCACCGGTGCTGGCATCAACGCTTTTTACGATGACGCTGCCTTCGGCGCTGCGCTGGCCGCCGATGAAGTTGTGGCCGAGAATCTGAGTCATGGGTGCTGTCCTTTTAAAGTGTACCGATAGAGCCGGGTTCGAATGCTGCAGCAACAGGCGCGATACCATTGATCAGCGGCGCGCCGAATTCGGCCTGGCTGATTTCAAAACGGTCGCCCGGCCGGGTGCGGATGCCGTCACCGAACGACAGGGTCGCGGTGCCAAAAAAGTGGATGTGTACATCGCCCGGACGCAGGAACTGGCTGTATTTGAAGTGGTGGTATTCGAGGTTTTCCAGGCTGTGGCACATGTTGGCTTCACCACTGAGGAATTCGTTTTCCCACAGCACTTCGCCGTCACGGATGATCCGGCTGCTGCCGGCCAGATGTTGCGGCAATTCACCGACCCGCAGTTCCGGGCCGAACGAGCAACTGCGCAGTTTGGAGTGTGCGAGGTACAGGTAATTCTTGCGCTCCATCACGTGGTCGGAGAACTCGTTGCCCACTGCAAACCCCAGGCGATACGGCTTGCCGTCATGGCCGATGACATACAGGCCGCCGATTTCCGGCTCTTCGCCAGCGTCTTCGGCAAACGGTGGCAACGGGAAAGACGCCCCCGGGCGCACGACAATGCTGCCATCTCCCTTATAGAACCACTCAGGTTGCACCCCCGCCTGCCCCGCCGCGGGCTTGCCGCCTTCCACACCCCACTTGAAGATGCGCATGGTGTCCGTCAGGGTGGTTTCGTCGCCCGCCTGCTGGTGCATTTTGTCGCGGGCCGACGCGCTGCCCAAGTGGGTCAGGCCTGTACCGCTGATCAACATGTGCGCCGGATCCGGGTGGTCCAGTGGCGGCAGAATGCGCAACTCGGCCAGCAATTGCGGGTAGTCGTGGCTGGCACCCAGCCCTTGGGAGTCGACTTGCTGCGCCAGGCTTATGCCCGCGTCAATCGCCGCCAGCGCTAGATCACGGACGCTGGTTGCAGCCTGTACTTCACGCACCAGAGCGCCATCGACCAGACCGACGCGGCGCTCGCCGCTGTTCAATTCAAACTGTACTAAACGCATATTGAGTCTCACTTGTGCCGCGTCGTTAACAACACGGGGATCTACACATCGTCAAGGACTGGCCGCAGGCTGCGCTTTGAACTGGCAAAGATCGCAGCCTTCGGCGTTGGGTCCCTATGCTTTATGGATGGGTGGCCGGTTGGGCGCTGGCGGCGAACTCGCTCTGCTTGAGTGCGTGCTTGCGCTCCAGCAAGCGATACACCACGCCCGTGAGGATCAGGCCGAACACCATGACGCCGGACAGGAAGTACAGGCCCGAGGCCAGGTTGCCGGTGTATTCCTTGAGCGCACCGATCACGAACGGACCGATATAGCCGCCCAGGTTGCCCACCGAGTTGATCAAGGCGATCCCGGCCGCGGCACTGGCACCGGCAAAGAAACGTCCCGGCAGGGTCCAGAAAATCGCCGTGCAGGAAAACAAGGCAAACGCCACCAGGCACAAGGCCGCCAGTTGCAGCACCGGCACCGTCAGCCAGGCGCTGAAGAACAGGCCGATGGCGCCCAGCACATAGAGCAGCGCCAAATGGCCATAACGGTCATTCAGACGGTCGGAACTGCGAGGGATGATCAGCAAACCGATGATGCCGAAGATGTAGGGCACCGATGACACAAAGCCGGTGGTCAGGTCACTGCCGCCAAACTGTTTGATCAGCGTCGGCAACCACAGGCCCAGGCCATAGATGCTCAATGTCACCGGCAGGTAGAACAGCGCCAGCAGCAATACGCGCTTGTCTTTCAGGGCGTGCAACGGGTTGCCGTGACGGGTCTGGCCAAAGGTTTTCAAATCTTTTTCCAGCTCGCCCACCAGCCAGTCCTTCTCGCGCTGGTCCATCCATTTGACCTGTTGCGGGCCATCCGGCAGGTAGCGCAGCACCGGCCATGTCAGCAGGATCGCCGGCATGCCGATAACGATGAACAGCCACTGCCAGCCATGCAGGCCGAGCACGCCATCCATGCCCAGCAGACCACCGGACACGGGGCCGGTAATCATCATGGCGATGGGTTGCGAGAGAATGAACAGCCCCAGAATCTTGCCGCGATGGCGCACCGGAAACCATTGGGTGATGTAGTAGAGGACGCCCGGGAAGAAGCCTGCTTCAGCGACGCCCAGTAAAAAACGCATCACGTAAAAACTGTGCGGGCCCTGCACGAAGGCCATGCCGATGGTGATGCTGCCCCAGGTGATCATGATCCGGGCGAACCAGCGACGGGCGCCAAAACGCTCAAGCATCAGGTTGCTGGGGATCTCCATCAGGAAGTAACCGATGAAAAACAACCCCGCACCCAAGCCATAGGCTGCATCACCAATACCAATGTCGGCGCCCATGTGCAGCTTGGCAAAGCCCACGGCAGAACGGTCTACATAAGCAATCAGGTACAGCAGGATCAGAAACGGTATGAGTTTGAATGTAATGCGACGAATAAGCCCGAGTTCCTGGCTCATGAGACGGTCTCCCATTGTTTTTGTTATGGCACCTCTGGAGTGGCCTCAGGCGGGGAAACGCCAGGATCAGCTCTCAGTTGAAGCGACTATATAGTAATACTATTTACCCAACAACTCTTCCATCGAAGCAGATTTGAGGATAACTTAGGCGCATCGAAACCAATTAGTCATACAATAAGAGAAGCCGCCATGTCTGATAAAACCCCTCCACTGCGTTCCGCCCAATGGTTTGGCAGCGCAGATAAAAACGGTTTTATGTACCGCAGCTGGATGAAGAACCAAGGCATTGCCGACCACCAGTTCCAGGGCAAGCCGATCATCGGCATCTGCAACACCTGGTCGGAACTCACCCCGTGCAACGCGCATTTCCGCACGATTGCCGAACACGTTAAACGCGGTGTGATTGAAGCTGGCGGCTTCCCTGTGGAATTCCCGGTGTTTTCCAATGGCGAGTCGAACCTGCGCCCTACCGCCATGTTGACCCGCAACCTGGCCAGCATGGATGTGGAAGAGGCAATCCGCGGCAACCCGATTGATGGCGTTGTACTGCTGACCGGTTGCGACAAAACCACCCCGGCCCTGTTGATGGGCGCCGCCAGCTGTGATGTACCGGCCATCGTCGTCACCGGCGGGCCGATGCTCAACGGCAAGCATAAAGGCAAGGACATCGGCGCCGGGACGATCGTCTGGCAGATGCACGAGTCCTACAAGGCCGGCGCCATCAGCCTCGATGAATTCTTGTCGGCTGAAGCCGGTATGTCGCGTTCGGCAGGCACCTGCAACACCATGGGCACGGCCTCCACCATGGCCTGCATGGCTGAAGCACTGGGCACTTCGCTGCCGCACAACGCCGCGATTCCGGCCGTGGATTCGCGCCGTTACGTGCTCGCCCACATGTCCGGCATGCGCGCCGTAGAAATGGTTCGCGAAGACTTGCGTCTGTCCAAAGTGCTGACCAAGGAAGCCTTTGAAAACGCCATTCGGGTCAATGCTGCGATTGGCGGCTCGACCAACGCCGTGATCCACCTCAAGGCCATCGCCGGCCGTATCGGGGTTGATCTGGAGCTCGACGACTGGACCCGTATCGGCCGCGGCACTCCAACGCTGGTCGACCTGCAGCCTTCGGGACGCTTCCTGATGGAAGAGTTCTACTACGCCGGTGGCCTGCCGGCGGTTCTGCGCCGCCTGGGTGAGAACAACCTGATCCCGCACCCGAACGCCTTGACCGTCAACGGCCAAAGCCTGTGGGAGAACGTCAAGAATTCGCCTATTTATGGCGACGACGAAGTCATCCGCGCCATCGAAAACCCGCTGGTGGCCGACGGCGGCATTTGCGTCCTGCGCGGCAACCTCGCCCCCCTGGGTGCCGTTCTCAAACCGTCAGCCGCCACCCCGGCGCTGATGAAACACCGTGGCCGCGCGGTGGTCTTTGAAAACTTCGATATGTACAAAGCGCGGATCAACGACCCTGAGCTGGACGTCACCGCCGACTCGATCCTGGTCATGAAGAACTGCGGGCCCAAAGGCTACCCGGGCATGGCCGAGGTCGGCAACATGGGCCTGCCCGCCAAACTTCTGGCTCAGGGCGTGACCGACATGGTGCGGATCTCGGATGCGCGCATGAGCGGTACGGCCTACGGCACCGTGGTTCTGCACGTAGCGCCGGAAGCCGCTGCCGGCGGTCCCTTGGCCGCCGTGCAAGAAGGTGACTGGATTGAACTGGACTGCGCCAGCGGGCGTCTGCACCTGGACATTTCCGATGCCGAACTGGCTGCACGCCTGGCCGATATCGAGCCGCCGCAAAAACTGTTGATCGGTGGCTACCGCCAGCTGTACATCGATCACGTGATGCAAGCTGACCAAGGCTGTGATTTTGACTTCCTGGTCGGTTGCCGCGGCTCAGAAGTACCGCGTCACTCGCACTGATCGGTTGAAAGCACGCTATCGCTGACTGACCCGGCCCGAGCCGGGTCAGTTCGCAAAGAGCCGCAATTCGATATTCGCGCCCTTGCCGGGCTCGGGCAGATGGGTAATCCCCAATCCGTCGGTCCTGCGACGCCCCTGCTCCCCCTCCACCGTGGTGACACACCGCCGATTGACCAGCCACTCAGCAGTTTCACTGTCTACCACCCGCACTACCCGGACTGCTTTTTCAGGCTGAGGCGGCGGCGAATGGATCAAGGCCATGGCACGCTGCTCGCGCATGGACGGTTCGAACTGGCCCCAATCGAAGCAATACACTTCGGGCTTGAGCAACAACCACTCTCCACTCTCGACCTGCTGCAGTGCCTCACCCCCAAGGTTGAGCCTCAGAAAGCGCCCGGGCTGGCCCGGACTTTCAATGAGCGGCCCCAACCCTGACTGCTGCCGGATCCAGGTCATGGCCTCCTGGCTGGAAAAAGCCTGCTGGCGCTCCCGCGACGAGGCGTACCGGGCACTGACCAGCTTCATCCCAGACGTTCTCCCTGCCAAATATCCCAACCTGAGGTGCCGGCAATTTCGTGCTGCCAGGTGATGGACTCGTAGGCAAAGTGCACGGTTTCCAACTGGGTGAAATGCGCGGTCTCCATGTTCTGGCAATGCGGCATGCTCAGGTCGACACCAATGATCACCGCCCGTTTCAGCCTCATGGTGTAGAAGTGCTCCTGAGTCGCGCTGCCTGAGGTGCGGTACCACTTCACTTCGCACAGGGTGAGTTCTTCGCCGGTGCACAATGCGGTATTGATCAACGGTGACGATTTGTCGATCACCTTGGTGATGATCAACGGCTTATGCATGCGCTGCCCCGACTGAGCCCCCCCGGGAACCACAATCCCATGACTGAGCGCTTGCACCAGAATCTCGTCCTCCCGGCCCTGCTGCCAGGCATTGCCGACCGACTCTCGAGCCAGTGCACCACTGCTGATCAAACCCTGTGTAACGCCAATGATCTTCAAATAAGCGGGTGTGGGCATAGCAAAACTCCGTTAATGCTTTTTAGGAGAAACAGGTTGTAGACCCGGGACCGGGTGACACCTCTGTTCGGGGAGCCATCAGCACCATGCACTGCCTTCGAAGCCAGCCGCGCCCAGGCCTATCGAACACCTTCCTCATCGGCGGGCCTTGGCGAGCGACAGGTTTATCAGGTAACGCTCTTCGTCGGGGTGTCTGTAGTCCTTGAAACGGTTCACGTTGAGCATGATTTGATATTTGTCACCGGCTTGCCAAAAGGTTCTGCCACCCAGGATACCTCGCACCCGAGCACGCCCTTCAGGCGTGTCGACAATCTCGGGATCACTCTCTGGGTCGGAGACAAACCAGCCTTGTCGACGCCATTGGTCCTGCAGACCCAATACGACGTTCAGCGCATCGTCCAGCAGCAACGGTTCGACTTGCGGGGACATGCGGATGTTAGCCACGCGTTCATTATCAAAATTGATCGTGAAAAAGCGGGCCAAGGGCGTGGTGAAACCGTATTGCGGGTCGATAAAGCGTAATCGGGCGTCTGATTTGGGCATGTGGAACCAATAATGGCCAGGGATCGCAGGGGGAATCGAGGCGCTGGAACGCTGGCGCATGTCTTCCCATGGCTCCCCGAAGACAAGCGCGATTTCCGGTTCATCGGCCAGTTGTTGCACCACCCAGCGCACGCTCGCCACCACGAAAAACACCATAAGCATCATGCACAGCCTTCGAGGCCAGCTGTTGACTTTCAGACGCGGGATCATGGCGCTGTACCTGCGGCGATGTGTTTGATCGAGTGCTCCAGTGCATGACGGTTTTCGTCGTGCAGCATCTGGTCAAAACGCCTGGCGGCCTCAAGCACAAAGGCCATGCGCTGTTTAAGGTCGGCCAGGTTTGCCAACACGCTGCGGTCAAAACTGATCGTGCGTCCATCGTCGACCGGTTGGCACTGGCTGGTAAGGGTCAGTTCGATGGCCTGGGCGACCCCTGAAGGGAAACCGGTGACGTACGACACATGATTGCTGCGCAACAGCCAGACCATCCTGGGGTCTTCGTACAGGGTCGGCTGCAGGATATTGCTTTGCTCATGACTGGCAAAGAACTCCACGCTCCGGGCTATATCTCCGTTCTCTAGCGCCTCGAACGCCTGCAGGATTTCGTCATGATCCCGGCCGAAAGTCACCTTTTCCTGCTCAACCGGCCACAGCACCGGAAACTTCGGATGCCCATAAATTGCCGAGCGTTTTTTCACGCAGGTTTTCAGCTCCTCAA
>NZ_LRMN01000007.1:0-329988 GCF_019266105.1 Pseudomonas sp. D1HM
GAGAATCCGGGGCTATTCACTTATCAAGTCCAGCCTCAGACAGCTGCGTGACTCTCGTCATTGCCCACTTGAGCAGGGCTGCAGCCTCTTTCAGGTCGTTGCGTAGTTCTTGTTTGGGCTTGCTGAGATCCATGAGCTCTCCTCGGTTCACTCAGTCTTTGTTCTTACGATGACTCCTGCCTTCACCTCGTCCTCATAAGCACTCATTCGATCTGCATGCCCATGCAGCTTTCCGACAGCCCTCATGACGTCTATAAATTCTGTATCTCCACGCTCTTTGGCAAGACTGAAGAGTTCCAAGGCTGTTTCCTCGAGGAGGATTACTACAGCTTTCAGGTCTCGTTGCAGCTGCTGGTTGGGCTTGGTGAGAGGCATGGAGGAGGGCTCCTAAAGGTCGCCACCGCGCCAGATCACTCTGCCGAGGATGCGGTGCTTAGCTGTTAAAGCCTTCTGGCGTTCCAGGCGAGCAATACTCGGGCATGTACCACCAAGGATTCGAGCTCGGCACCCTTGATGTCGTAAGGTGGGAAAGCCTCGTTGTCCGAAATCATGCGGATCATCTTGGGTAGCCTCTGCAATCGCTTGATGAAAAGCATCCCGTCCAAGGTGAAGGCATAGACGCCATCAACCACGACCTCGGTGATTCCTTTATCGACAATTAATGGGTCCCCACTTGAAAATGTAGCGCCCATGCTTTCGCCGAAACCTGTAATGACAGCAAGGTTTTCGGCGTGGGTATAAATAATGCCTTGCTCGCGCAAGTACTCACTCCGGACAGTGATATTCCTCACCGTTTCAACGTATCCCTTGGGTACCACCTGGCCAGGTCCCATTGATGCTCGCACATCATATTGGGGGATGATGATAAAGCTTGATCCTAAAGCTTTTTCCCGGGGAGCGATGATTGAGAGACCGCTTTCTCCGTCATTAAGATTTTGCTCTTCTGCCGGCTGGGCAGGTGGAGAAACGAGAGTCCCAGAGGCCAAACCAATCTTCCCTTCGAGCGTAGCTGCAGCCTTTTCGCCAAGCTTTCTGTGCCCATTCAAAAGCTGCGAAAGGTACGAAGCATCTAGCCCGTAGTCATTCGCAAAGTCTTTTTGGCTTGCCTGCCCCATGACTCGGCGCAGAGCTTTGATTCTGAGTTCATTGATATCCATCAATCAATAATCGCTTTCCGTTAGCATTCAGTAAATTACCGTTTGCTATTGTTTGTTGTATTAGCAGTTGCTAATCTGGCGCCTTCTAGGAGGCACATATGAATTTGCGCGAATACATCAAGGCGCTCGAGAAAGATGAGCTGGATCGTTTTGCTGCGCTGTGCGGAACCAGCGCTGGGCAGCTCAAGCAGGTTGCTTACGGCAACCGGCGTCCGAGTGCCGGGCTATCCATCTGTATCGAGCGAGAGTCGAGCGGCTCTGTGGTTTGCGAGCAGATGCGTCCAGATATTGATTGGGCTTATTTGCGAAGCACTTCAAAAAGTCCAGCCAGCAAAGCGGCTTAGTCAATTTCTCTCTTTAAGCCGAGCGCGCAGGAGCAAGCCGGCTGCTGTCTTCGTCGGTTGGATGTTGTGCAGATTTTCTCGTACCCAGTGGCAGGGCGCCACGTAACAGTTTTCGAGGTGTTACATGCAGGTATTGATGCAAGCCATCTACGACGTAGTCGATGAGCACGGCACCAAAAAGATTGCGGAGGGCGCCAGCTTTACGTCTCGCACGCTGCTGGCTCAGAAAGCCAATCCGGACTACGACAGCCACAACATGAACGTGGCTGAGCTGGACCGGATTATGGCTTTCACTCGGGATTTTCGGCCGCTGGTAGCTTGGGCAGATCGCTTCGGCTTCGACCTGGTTAAGCGCAAGAGGCCCAGCCCGAAACCACTCATTGTATCGCTCAGCGCGGTATCGGCCGAGTACGGAGATGTTGCACGTTTCATCGTCGATGCGCTTGCAGACAGCTTTGTTAGCCGAGGCGAGAAAGTGCAGGGCGACCGAATCATTCAAGAAGTGATTGATGCGCTGCATGTGCTGCGCGAGTCGCTGAAGGCTGCCTGAATTACAGGCACAAAAAAGCCAGGTTCGTGGCCTGGCTCATTGCTACAACTTGCGAGGTAATAATGAATCCACAATTTATCCCCGTCAATACCCTTTCAAGTGTCGCGACACGTTTTGCTGATTCTGAAAACGTGTCGCGCTTTAAATTTCGTTTTCAGGGGATCTCGCAATGACCTCTGACAACATCGTCCAGCTCAATAGCAGCAGGGGGTTCACCCGAATGGACAATAGCCTCATGGAGGCTTTGGCTACGGTTGAGCTGCCAGCGCGCGAACTGCGCGTTCTCATGGCCATTGCCAGGCAGACCATCGGCTATCAACTCGAAACCAAACGCCTGACCGCTGACGAGATCGGCAAGTTCACCAACATGCGCCGCGACGTGACCTCGAAAGCGATCAGTCATCTGCTCGAGCGCCGGATCATCTACCGGATTGGCGGAAGCCGTGGCGATATCGGCATTTCACCCATTCGCGAATGGTCTTTCTACGAAGAAAAAGCACAGCGTCTCACTGAGACCAAAACGTCTCACTCAGACAATATCGTCTCACTGAGACCTGATGCGAGTGAGACCAAAACGGCAACTTGCCTTCTTTATACAAAGAAAAACCCCCTATTAACTCTTTCTTCGAAAGAGATTAATCCGCCCCCAGCTGAATCTCCTGCTGTCGTGGAAGGCAAGCCAGCCCGCAAGCCACCGTTCGGCATGGTCCAGATGCTGGCCGACAACCCACACCAGATCCCTGATCAACTGCTTGTGGACTGGCTGGCCCTGCGCAAAACCAAGCGCGCCGCCGTCAGCCAGACCGTATGGGGATCGTTGAACGCTGAGCTGACCAAGTGCGCCGAGCTGGGTATCACCGCCTCTGACGCGATGACTGAGGCGCTGGCTGCTGGCTGGCAGGGGTTCAAGGTCAGCTGGATTGTTAACCGACTGGCTCAGTCTGATCGAGCCCCAACCACCGCATCTGCTGGCCCTGACTTCTACAGCCAGGCATGGCGCACCGACACGAGCGACGAGCTATGAGAATCGTCAAGTCAGTCATGCCTGCAGCCGCAAGTGCTGTGAGGGCTGGTCAAGGGGCTGTGCCGGCCCCCGTGCAGCTTGGCAGTGTCGACAACCAGACCGCAGAAGTGGTCGAGAAGATTTTCCGCCAGCTCAAGGCGATTTTCCCGGCTTGGAAAACGGCATGGCCAGACGAGAAGGCGCTCGGCTCTGCACAGCGCAGTTGGACCAAGGGCTTCATGGACGCCGGTATCTGCGACATCCACCAGGTTGAGTTCGGCATCAAGCAATGCCGCAAAAGCGGATCACCGTTCGCGCCAAGCATCGGCCAGTTCATCCAGTGGTGCACACCCGGCCCTGAGGCCTACGGCATGCCTACCGCAGCTGATGCGTGGTTGGAAGCCCTGATGGGCACTGCCAGCCACGAAGCGGTGCGAATTGCGGCCAATGCGACCGGGCTTTTTGATCTTCGTGCAGCCAAGCAGGAAGACAAGGCGATGCGTACGCGTTTCGAGCGCAACTACGAAATCGTGCTGCGCCGCGCCCAGGCCAATCAGCCGCTCGACGGCAAGATCCTCACTGGGATTGGCCACGACAGCCAGAAGACGGAGCTGGAGCGAGCTGAGGAGTACGCCAATCTCCGGCAGGCCAAGCTTCTGGAAGTCCAAGGCATCCCATCTGCTGGCGGGGCCGCACGCGCCCAGTTGCTGGCACGACTGAACATCAAGCGCGAACCACAGCGCAGCAAGGAGAATTTCTGATGGCTGATGACGTCGATTTTGCAGACGAGCGTATTGAAAAAGAACTGGCCTCAGCCCTTGCTGCTCGCGTGGTTTACCGCGGCGAAAGTGCTCATGAGTGCGAGTGTGGCGAAGTGATTTCAGAAGGGCGACGCGCTGCGGTACCGGGTGTTCAGGATTGCATCACCTGCGCAGAGCGGGCTGCACTGAAATTGCGAGGTGTTCGCCGTGGCTGATTATTCCAAATTGAGGGTGAAGCTATGACTGACAAAATTAGCGTGAACTGCCAAGCCAAGCTCTCTGAAGCCATTACCTGCCTTACCACCATGTACCGGGAGAAGAAGTTCGTGGTGGTCTCCTTGCGCCCGGGTAAAGACCGTACGCTCGATCAGAATGCGCTGTGGTTCGCTCTGTACCAGCGCATTGCTCAGATGACCCAGATCGGTGACGTGGAAGATGCCCGGCGGTACTGCAAGCTGCACTTCGGCGTGCAGATCCTGCTGAATGAGGACGAAGACTTCCGCGCCGCCTGGTACCGGACCATGCGCCACCTGTCCTACGAAGAAAAGCTGGATCTCATGGGCGGGAACGCATTGTTTGGGCCTGATGGATTCCCGGTAACCCGCTTGTTCAATCGGGCTCAGGGCGTGGCGTACACCGATCGTATCGCTGCGGAGTTCACGGCCAAGGGTGTGGTGTTCACGGACTTGCTGAGCAAGGAGGCTGCATGATTGCCAAGCAGCCCAAACCAAAGACGTGCCGCAACGCTACGTGCTCGATCAAGTTCGTTCCGCAGCGCCTCGGGCAGGCGGTGTGCAGTCCAGCCTGTGCGCTGGCCACCAAGGATGTGAATCAGCAGAAGGCTCGCAAGTCGCTGGCTCAGGTCGAGCGCCGAGAGATCAAGGTCCGCAAGGAGAAGCTGAAGAGCAGGGCAGATCATTTGCGCGAGGCTCAACAGGCGTTCAACGAGTGGGTGCGTCTTCGCGACGCCGATCTGCCATGCGTGAGCTGCGGTCGCCACCATGACGGCCAATATCACGCAGGGCATTGGCGCTCTGTAGGAGCGAACCCAGAGCTGCGCTTTGAGCCACTGAACGTGTGGAAACAGTGTGCCCCATGCAATACGCACCTCTCCGGTAACTTGGTGAATTACCGAATCTCGCTCCTACAACTTATCGGCGCTGAGAAGGTGGCTTGGCTGGAAGGACCGCATCCGGCCCGCAAGTACACCGTAGAAGAGATCAAGGCCATCAAGGCTGACTACCGGGCTAAGACCAGAGAACTGAAGAGGGCAGCAGCATGAGAATTGACTCGGCACGTCAGGCTTGGCATGACTGCAATTACAACCCGGCCCCGGGCCAGACCTCTGATGCCGCTGAGTTAGGCGTGGTCGTGCAGGGCACTCAGCGCGGGCCTACAGCTGATCACGCTGTGCACGGGGCCTTGGCCGGGCATATCCAATCGGCGATCGCCAAGCTTCATCCTCAGGTCCGCCTGTTCGGTGACTACATGTACGCCGCTGACCGTGACGACGACATACGCGAAGCCGCAGAGGATTTGATCTTTGGCATGGTGATGTCGAAGTCGAAGCGCATGACTTCGGCAAAGCGGGAAAAGTTGGAGTACGTGGTAAAGGGTGTGATGCGGCGGTATCGGTATATGCATCAGGGTGGGCAATCGGCAAACGACGATCCGATGATCAAGCCTGAGGCGTTCCGGGCATGGTTACTGTCTGAGTACGGAGTGCGCCTGGAGTCTTTCAACTGGGAGCGTGACTGGGAGTCAGTTGTGCGGCTTACATTTGATTGCTGTGAGGATGTCGACCGCATGGCGTTGAGCCCTATTGGCGCGGTGATTTATCAGATGAAAGAGGCCGCTTGACTTCCCGTGCGGCTGACGGCATCATTTCGCCATGGTTAGTATTTTGCCTATGGCAACTTACTCAAATAAACCCGGCCTCTGCGTCGGGTTTTTGCATTTTCTGGGTTGTTCTTTTTGAGGTGCCAGCGGTGTGATATCGTTAAAGATCACTGGAATCAACACCTTAAAGGGAATTTATGCACTCGTTTCTTTTGAAGACCTTTGGCGGTCTTACAACTAGCTACTATGTCCGTCAGTTTATTTTCGGAGCTATATTCGCAGCTTTGATCCTCTCGCTAATGTCGAGCAGCCCTACCGGCTTCACAGGCAAATCGGGTATGGTTTTTATGTCGATCGTATGTACGATTCTTTACCCGTATTCGCGATTCGTTTATGAAAGCGTCGTTGGCTACATCATGGGAAACAACGTGTTTTTTGTGAATGCCATCCTGATGCTGATGGTTAAAGTGTTCACTATGGCCATGTGCTGGTCATTGGCAATTTTCGTAGCACCCGTTGGTCTCGCGTACCTTTACTGGCGCAACAGCCGACAGATTTCTCAGTAAGAGAAACCAGAACATTGAAACCCGGCCATAGCGCCGGGTTTTGCGTTTTAAAGCCTGCTGGGCCATCCTTGAGCTTCACAATAGGAGGTCCCCATGGATACGGGAACGCAAGGAACGCAAGAAATAATCACCAAAATGATTGCCTCGATGGAAAAAATGGCGAGAACGGAGTTCGCGGAGACTCCTCTCAGCAATTTTCCTTTTGAGGTCTCATTCCCGCTCGACGATGACACTCCTGACCAGGCTCAGTCTCTTTGCGAGAATCTGACTCTAGGCTTGAGCAAAGTGTTTAGTCCTTCGCTTGTATGCGTCATGGTCGAAGACTCGCAGTACAAGGTACGCATCGATCGATAATGAGCAGTGCCTTTGAATAACCCGGACATATGCGCCGGGTTTTTATTGCCCAAAGAAAACCGTTCCACTGCAGCTAGAGCAGCCATCGGGACGTCTGTACACCGGCAGCCCGCGCACCCTAACCTCACACGCTTGTAGGGTGGCGCGAGACTGGATCCGCGAGATCGATGCAATTGGGTGTCGACGCTGCGATGGCCTTTGGCGGACGGCGGGAAAGACCGCAAACCTATTCAGGGCCTCAGCATTCGCTGGGGCTTTTTCGTATCTGGAGCCCTGCATGAAGAGCGAATACCGCCAGGCTGTTGAGTCAGTCATCGCGCAAGAGGCGAAGCTGGCCGAAGTCACCAAGCTGCATGCTGATGCTGCAGCTCGGGAAAAACAGTTTTCAGAAGCTCTGCAACTCAATCAGAAAGCGCTTGCGCGTTATGAGGCAAGGGTTTCTGAGATTGAGACGCAGATGGCTGAAAAATCAGAATCCAAGGTATGACTCGAGCACAGTAGGCCAGGCCAGAGGTCCTTTGGTGGCTTTCTGTCTGTTAGATATGTCAATAATCACCATCATGTCTTTGGTGGCATTAAAGTCGCTTTCAATATACAGAGTTGAGCAGAGGCTATCGGCCGTTGTGTCGAGCTCAAAGCAATAGAAGGATGTGGTCTCATCCCAGTGCCTGTGCGCGGTCAGTTCATTTATTTTTTTCACGAACGAATCGTATCTAGCCTTGCGCGTGTCGTCAGATTTGAACTCAAACGTAACAATAAAATTTGCCATGGTTCTGTCCATCGTCTTGCTATAGGGGTATCGACGATAGCACGGAGCCACTAGCCCGCCATTGAGCGGGCTTTTTTATTCCTAACTCCCAGAAGGGAGGAACCCGAGATGCCACACATGCCAGAGAAAGACCCTTCATTCTGGGTGTTGGTAATGACCGCCCTGAGAGAAAACGGCCTCGCCATGGTCCTGACGTTCGCGTTGACCTGGCTCCGTATCCAATACGACGCAAAGGAGACCACCCCTTGGCGTCAGTTCATCGAGGCCACACTCGGCGCGTTGATCGTGATGGTGGTTGGCCTGACGGTTAAAGAGTTCGGCTTCAGCATCGCTTGGTCGTTTGCCACCGCCGGATTCATTGGCGTGCTCGGTGTCGAGTGGGCCCGGCAGTTAGGCAAGCGTTGGGCTGAACGCAAAGCAGACGAGCTTTAGCCGCGACACGTTTTACAACTCAACGAATTGTGTCGCGACACCGGAGGCTGAATGACGATCAAGGTTCTTGAGTTCAAGCGCGAAGACTGGCGTGACGCCGCCAAGACCCTGCGCAAGATTGCTGATGACCTCGATACCGGGGAGCATCCCGCTTGCACTGTCGGCGTCTTAACCCTGATCGGTCCAAAAGGCGAGGTCACCGTATTCGGGCTGGGACCTAAGTGCGACGACTTGCAGTGCTTGGGCGCTATGCGCCTGGGTGAGCAGAAGCTGATTGATGTGTTGCTGGATGGCGCGGAAGGGTAGGTGTGCCGCAGGTGAGTGCGGCAATACAGCTTACTCTGCTTCTAGCCGGTCGCACTCAGCCTTCGCCTTCTCTTCTGAATCGTAGATCTTTGGCAGTACCGCAAGGGTATGATTATTTCGAATCCTGAATCGTTTAGTTGTGGTTTCGATGCGTTCGCCGCCGTTCGGCTTCCCGCCTATTGTGGTTGGTGGTGCAGGCACAACTTCAAATTTATTCATGGGTCGGCTCTTTTCTGGCATAGGGCTCCTTCCATTTCGAAGGAATGACCACAGTACAGGTGTGATGCCATACATGGACAGGCCATTCCCTTCATCGTCATTGCTTGAGTTGTCCGAGCTTTCCTACTTAGGCATCCACCTGACCCCTGCGCCAGAAGTATGGGAGTGGCTCCAAGCCGAGATCCTTGCCGGCACCGGCAGCATTCACAACCCAGACCATGCCCACTAACTGGATGCAGACATCCAGGTCATGTGGGCGTCGTCCAGCTTCGAGAAGCAGGGCCGCACAGTCCTCGGTCAGGCCGAACAAGTAGCGTTCCGAGCCGGTGGTTGGCAGAAGGCCCGGATGGAGCAGCAGATGCGTGATTGGTTTGGCGACGTGCCGACCTTCATCATCACACTGGCAGCTGACTACTGCGCCCATTGCAGCGACCTCGACTTCTGCGCTCTCATCGAGCACGAGCTTTATCACTTGGCTCACGCGACCGACAAGTACGGCCAACCTGCGTTCACGCAAGACGGCGCACCAAAGATCAAGCTGCAAGGCCATGACGTCGAGGAGTTTGTCGGGGTGGTCCGCCGCTATGGCGCGAGCCCTGACGTTCAGGCGTTGGTGGATGCTGCAAACAAGCCCGCCGAGGTGGGGAAATTGAATATTGCGAGGGCCTGCGGAACCTGTCTGCTCAAGTTGGCCTGATATGAGACAGGCATGAGACGGAATCCAATATATGGCAGCCCTGAAAAGCGATGTGAAAGCCTTCATCGTTCAGGCTTTGGCGTGTTTCGACACTCCGACGCAAGTCTCACAAGCGGTGAAGCAAGAATTCGATGTTGATGTGACCCGCCAGCAAGTGGAGCAGCACGACCCAACCAAACGTGCCGGGGTGAACTTGGCAGCCAAGTGGCAGACCCTGTTCCACGACACCCGAAAGCGTTTCCGCGAAGAAACGGCTGAGATCCCGATAGCCAACCGTGCATATCGATTGCGCGGCCTGGGCCGGATGGCTGAAAAGGCCGAGAACATGCGCAATCTGGCGTTGACCGCTCAGTTGTATGAGCAGGCCGCCAAAGAGGTAGGCGACATTTACGTGAATCGCCGACTCGAACCCGAAAAACCCCTGGGCTCCCAGGCGGACCAGCAGCACGCAGTTGCTGAGTACACCCTGGAGCCTGATGAAAATGTCCCGACTACCCCGCACCTATGACCCTCCGGTAAAGCTGACGCCGAAGCAGGCGAACATCTACTGCTGGGGATTCCAGCCTGAAGCTCGCTTTCGTGATGCGGTGTGTGGTCGCCGGTTCGGCAAGACGTTCTTGGGCAAGGCCGAGATGCGCCGAGCTGCGAGACTGGCTGCCGAGTGGGGTGTGAGCGTTGAGGATGAGATCTGGTACGGCGCGCCGACCTTTAAACAAGCCAAACGCGTTTTCTGGCGGCGCCTGAAACAGGCCATCCCGGAAGCATGGCGTTCTCACCGGCCAAATGAGACGGAATGCTCGATCACCCTGAAATCAGGCCACGTCATGCGTGTGGTCGGGCTAGACAACTATGACAACCTGCGGGGCTCCGGTCTGTTCTTCGTCTTGGTGGACGAATGGGCAGACTGCCCATGGGCTTCTTGGGAGGAAGTCCTGCGGCCGATGCTTTCGACCTGCCAGTACACAATCCCGGGTATAGGGCTGCGAAAGGGCGGTCATGCGCTGCGCATTGGCACGCCGAAAGGCTTCAACCATTGCTACGACACATATCTCGATGGCAAGCCAGGTGGCGAGCCAGACCACAAGAGTTGGCAGTACACGTCGCTGCAAGGTGGCAATGTCCCGGCTGAAGAGTTGGATGCGGCCCGTCGCAAGATGGACCCTCGAACGTTTCGGCAAGAGTATGAGGCCGGCTTCGAAAACTATGCGGGCGTCGTGTATTACACGTTCAGCCGTGAGGAGTGCCGCACCAATGAGCGAATTAAGCCAGGCGAAGCGCTGCATATCGGGATGGACTTCAACGTCATGAAGATGAGCGCTGTGGTTTATGTGATCCGCGATGGTCTGCCTCTGGCCCTGGATGAGCTCCACACTGTCCGCGACACGCCGGACATGATCGAGAAGATCAAGGCTAGATTTCCCACTCATGGCATCGTCGTCTATCCGGATGCCAGTGGCCAGAACACCAGCAGCAAAAATGCCAGCGAGTCTGACTTGTCACTGCTGCGCAAGGCTGGATTCACGGTCATCGTGGATTCGACCAACCCTGGCGTGAAGGATCGGGTCAATGCGCTGAACGCCATGTTCCTGAATAGTTATGGTGAGCGCCGCCTCAAGGTCAACCCTGACCAGTGCCCGCAGCTCGTGCAGTGCCTGGAGCGTCAGACCTACACCGACAAAGGCGAGCCGGACAAAGACTCGAAAAAGGGTCACGACCACATGAACGACGCCGCCGGCTACTTTATCGCCAAGCGCTTCCCGATCATCCACAACATCGCCACCGTGCAACCGCTGAGAATCTAATCATGAGCAATGACCCGTTCGCCGTATCTGATGCGATGCAAGGGATGCGCGCCGAATGGGCCATCACTGAGCCCTTGATGGGCGGCACGCTCGCGATGCGCAAGTCTGGAAAGGCGCTACTGCCCAAGCATCCGGCTGAAGAAGAGGAGGCCTACAGTGAGCGTTTGCGTGTTGCCACTCTGTTTCCGGCTTACTCGGAAACGGTCGGCTCAATGACAGACAGGGTATTCGCAGAGCCGGTTCAGCTAGGCGATGACGTTCCGCCTGAGTTGCAAGCGTTTGCATCCAACATTGATCGCCAGGGTAATGACCTGAACGCTTGGGCGGTTAACTGGTTCCGCGCAGGTCTTTCATTTGGGTTGTGCCATGCCCTGGTTGAATATCCAAAAGCTGAGGGCATACGCACCAAGGCAGAGGAGGATGCGGCAGGCCTTCGTCCGTACGTCGTCATGATTCATCCGATGCAGATACTCGGCTGGCGTGATGACGGAGCTAATTTGACGCAGGTCCGCTATATCGAGTTCGTGACTGAGCCTGATGGTGATTTTGGTTCTATTACTGTCGAGCAGGTTCGAGTGCTTGAGCCGGGGGCCTGGAAGACATACCGCCGTAGTCAGCACGGAACAGTCCTCCATGATCAAGGGGTGACGAGCCTTAGTGTTATCCCACTGGTAACGTTCTACTCCAAGCGAATGGGGTTGATGCAGGGCAAGCCGCTTCTGATGGAGCTGGCACACCTCAACATCAAGCACTGGCAGGGCCAGAGCGATCAGGACAACATTCTTCATGTTGCCCGCGTACCGATGCTGGCGGTGATTGGGCCTACTCAGAACCATGATCGGAACGGGAACTTGTTGCCGTTCAAGCTAGTTGTGGGTTCTGGGGCCGCTACCGTGCTGCCTACGAATTCCGACATGAAGTTTGTCGAGCATAGCGGTAAGGCCATCGAGGCCGGGCGTCAGTCCTTACAAGATCTGATCGATGAAATGCGCATGGCTGGCGCTAAGCTGCTGCGCAAGGATCAATCAGGCACCAAGACGGCCACGCAAGCCCAAGAGGACGCGAGCCAAGAGACTAGCCCGCTGATGCGAATGGCTCATCACTTTGCCGATTGTATCGCCCTGGTGCTTCAGTTCATGGCGGACTACCGCAGCCTGCCGGAAGGTGGTCACGTAGAGATCAAGGGCAACTTTGATGTCGACTATGCGCCTGAAACCAGCATTCCAAGCCTCGTAGGTATGACCAACGCCGGGCTGCTGAGCAGTGAGACTCTGTTCTCTGAGATGCAGCGTCGCGGGGTTATCAGTGACGAACTGGACTGGTCTGAAGAGCTGGGTCGTATTGAGGCGCAGGGGCCGAGATTGGGGACTATATAGATGCCGACGGTTAACGAGGCGCTTCAGGCTGCTGCTATTGGCCACGCGATAGATCTGTTACACCTGAGCAATGCCGAGGTCCGTAAGATCATCGCTTTGCTCAACAGTGCTGATGCCGAACTGCGAGCCCAGCTAATCTTGGCCATTGCGAGCCTAGGGGTTGAGTCATTCACGGTCACGCATATGAACAGCGTGTTGGTCTCGGTACTGGAGACCAATAAATCCATTTACGCGGCCATCCAAGAAACAATGGTCGAGTCGGTCATTGATCTGGCCAAGTATGAGATCGGCTACCAGAAAGCACTATTCACTGAGGTCATACCACAGCAAGTGCGGGTCACTGTCTCGCTAGGCTCCGTGACCCTGGATCAGACCCGCCAGATTGCGATGTCGAGACCATTTCAGGGCAAACTGCTCAAGGAATGGCTGGACAACCTTGAAGTGAATCGAGCTGCACGTATTCGTGACGGTGTTCGTATGGGTATGGTCGAGGGGCAGACAACTGAGCAGATCGTTCGACGCGTAATGGGGATCAAGTCTGAGGGTTACGCGGACGGGTTACTGAATCGCAGTCGGCAAGATATTGAGTCTGTTGTGCGGACAGCAATCAGTCACACAGCTCAAGGCGCGCGCGATGCGTTCTACAGGGCCAATGATGATCTGATAGCCGAAGTAAGCTGGCTTAGCACTCTGGACAACAAGACATCCGTAGATTGCAGGTTACGCGACCGCTTGCGGTACACGAATGACACGCACGAGCCTGTTGGGCACAAGGTTCCATGGAAAGCTGGGCCCGGTCGAATTCACTGGTGCTGCCGGAGCACTTCAACGCCGATACTCAAGGGTTACGAAGAGCTACGGCTGTCCAAGGGTTTGCCTGAAAGCACGCGCGCCAGTATGGATGGACAAGTTCCGAAATCGACCACCTACGGTGAGTGGTTGATAGAGCAGAGCGCAGCACGACAAGATCAGATACTTGGCCCTAATCGTGGAAAATTGCTGCGTGAAGGCGGGCTTACCCACGATCAGTTCTATAACGACCGCGGGAAATTTCTCACGCTCGATCAGCTACGCGAACGAGATGCAGCGTCCTTTGCCAAGGCAGGGATATGACTAATCCCTGTCTTATGGGTGGATAGCAGGTTGTGCTGAGTAAGTAACACCAAACCTGTAGAGGCCCGCTGCGTGCGGGTTTTTTGTTGCCACAAATTCAAGCCTCGGCATCTGCTGGGGCTTTTTTATGCCCGCTGTTCGGATGGACGGGGCGCCGCGGCGGATGCCGTATTCGTTGGCCGGATGGCCTAGGAGCAAATTTTGAAATTGAAATTAGACGAGCAAGGTCATGTTGTTGTTCAGGACGGCAAGCCTGTCTATGTAATGGAGGATGGGCGCGAGCTTCCGCACGACGCCGCTACGACCGTGGCCACTATTGGACGCCTGAATGGCGAGGCCAAGGCGCACCGCGAAGCAAAGGAAGTCGCCGAGGGCAAGCTCAAAGCCTTTGAGGGTATTGAAGACGGTCCCGCAGCCTTGGCCGCTCTGGCTACCGTAAAGAACATCAAGGACGGTGAGCTGATCACCGCCGGCAAGGTTCAAGAAATCAAAGATGCAGCGGCTAAGTCGGCTCGAGAGTCTGTTGAGGCGGCCACTCGAACAGCCGCTGAAGAGAAACGCGTCCTGGCAGAGCAGAACTCCCAACTGACGCAAAGCTTGAACGATCACGTTATCGGCAACAGCTTCGCCAGCTCCAAGTTCATTGCCGAGAAGCTGGCCATCCCTGCAGACATCGCACAGAAGGTTTTCGCCGACAGACTGAAGGTTGAGAACGGCAAGCTGGTGCCTATGGATGGCAATGGCAACCCATTGTTCTCGGCGGTACGTCATGGCGAACACGCTGACTTCGAGGAGGCGATTGAGGTGTACGTGAGCCAGTATCCGAACAAGGACAAGATCCTGAAAAGCTCGGGCGGCACCGGCGGAGGTGCACCGAACGGTAAGGGTGATCCTTCGAATCAAACTAAAGGGAATCTGGGCGGCACCCGGCAAGAGCGTTCAAGTGCGATTGCCAGTCGATTCCCTGAGCTCAGTGGCGGGGCATAAACCCACTACCCAATACGGAGTGGCTCTAAAGGGCTGCTTTGCCTGCTGGCATCTCGGATGAGATTCGGCGCACGAGGCGGACGCCTCAACTCAATAAAACCCTGCTCATCCGAGCAAATCCCAGAAAGGAAAGCACATGTCCCTCACGCAAATGCAGGTCTTCAACAAATACATCATGCCGGCGACCATCGAGACGCTGGCGCAGATGGTGGAAAAATTCAACGCGGCCAGTGCTGGTGCGATCCGGCTCACCACTGAGGGCTTTGATGGTGACTTCTTACAGGAGTCTTTTTTCGCCGCCATTCACTCTGCTCAGCGCCGCGTAGATCGTTACTCTGCCAATGGCGCCGCTACTCCGACCGACCTGACTCAGCTGAAGCATTCCAGCGTAAAAGTTGCGGGCGGCTTCGGTCCGGTTCGCTTCGAGCCTTCACAGCTGACTTGGTTGAATAAGCCGACTGCCGAAGGCGTCGAGGTTGCTTCTCGCAACTTTGCTGAAGCCCTGATGGCTGACCAGCTGAATACTGCCATTGCCGCTCTGGTCGCTGCGATCAGCAACAACGCCGAGGTGGTTAACGATGTGTCGGCTACAGCTGGCATCAGTTACGTTGCAATCAACGAAGCTCACGGCAAATTCGGCGACCACAGCGGCAACCTGGTGGCGCAGATCATGAACGGCGTGACCTTCCACAAGTTGATCGGTGCCAACTTGGCTAACGCTGGTCAGTTGTTCCAGGCGCAGAGTGTGCGTGTGGTCGACATTCTCGGCAAGGCGGTGATTGTTACAGATGCCCCGGCACTGTCGTCCGCTGCGGTAGTTGATCCAGCAGCTCCGGCGAAGCTGAAGGTGCTGTCTCTGACCGAGGGTGCAGCCAGCGTGTTCGATGGCTCGGATCTTGTCAGCAACATCGAAACCTCCAACGGCAACCAGCGCATCGAAACCACGATGCAGGTGGACTACTCGTTCGGCCTAGGCCTAAAGGGCTACACCTGGGATGAGGTAAGCGGTGGTAAGTCGCCGAGTGACGCGGGCCTGGCTACCGGTTCCAACTGGGACAAGAACGCTACGTCGAACAAGCACACCGCTGGTGTTATCACCATCGGCGACGCGGCTAAGTAACCCCTTGATGCGGAGCCGGGTTATGCACTCGGCTCTGTGAGGATGCGACATGAGCAATAAGATTTGGTATCTACCTGGACCGTTTCATCGGTACCAGGAAGACGTGAAGGTGTTGGCCCGGGAAGCCGGTCTGCGCATCATCGATGCGAACGTGACCGCAATCCGTGACGATGCTGCCGAGGATGTTCCGACGGTAACAGTAAAGACGGTGGCGCGGAGCGAGCCCGAGAGTCCGCTGGTAGTCGGCACCGGTCAGGCATCTCTGGATCAGAAAGAGCTGATTGGCAAGCTGCAGGCTGAGAGCGATGCTATCCGTGTGCTGATCGAGTCCACCGAAGGCCTGACTCCACTGGAGCACCCGGAAGCCGGAGAGCTGCCGATTCGCCTTTTTGATGCCCTGAGCGGCATTCATCAAGGTATCGCCGGAATAAAGGCTGAGCGTGACAGCCTTTCTACTGAAAACGAAAGCCTGCGTGGCGAAGTTACTAGCCTCAAAGCTGCGGCGAGTAAGTCTGTTGATGACAGTGCTGAGATCGAAGCTCTCAAGGCCGCACTCGATGCAGCCAAGGTCAGCTATCGCGCCAATGCCTCGAAAGATGCACTTGAAAAGCTGGTGGCTGAACTGCCCAAGGAATAACCCATGACCGACTTCATCACCGTCGCACAGGTCGATAGCCTGCTGGGTGTCGAGTGGACGACCGAAGACAAGAAGCCTCGCGCGGTGCTGATGGCGAACACCTGGCTCACTGAGCGAGTGCGCGAGGTGTGCACTCCGACACCTGACGCAATCATCCAGGCTGGGGCCGAGATTGCTAGGGAGGCTGCATCAGGGTCGTTGTATGGCGCCCAAGCTCGCGAAGTCGTTGGAACATCAGTCAAGGCCGGGAGCGTCAGTACCAGCAAGACGTTTTCCGAGGGTTCAAGGGCTATGACGGCAGGCGAGGCTTTCGCCTTGGCACTGATCAGGCCTTGGATATCGACTAACCAGATAAAACTGGTAAGGGGCTGATATGGGATTGCGTGAGGATATTCAGGCCGATATGGCTGAGGCTTTCGATACTGACCTGGCTGATGCGGTGAAGACATTCTCGGGTGGTATCACACTGCCCGGCACGGTTGATCCGGTGACGGAAGAAACCACTGGCGAGATCGTGATCGAGTACAGCGGGCGTGGCGTCTTCGATGCCTACGAAGTTCGGCTTGTGGATGGGATCAACATCAAGTCCACCGACCAGCTACTGATCGCGTTGACCAATGAGGTCACTGGAACGCCGCAGGTCGGCCACAAGATCAACGGTTTCGATGTGCTGAATGTTTCCACTGATCCGGCTGGAGCTCATTACGAAGTCCAATTGAGGGCTGTGTAATGGCTGGCTGGAGTATTCCCCCCTCAGTCTTTGCGGATCAGATAGACGAGGAGGTAAGCCGTCGCGTACGAACCATCGCTTTGGCGCTGCTAAATGAAGTGATCGAGCGATCTCCCGTGGGCAACCCTGATCTATGGAAAGACCTGCCGCCGCCAGGCTACGTGGGTGGTCGCTTCCGCGGGAGCCACATCGTCAGCATCGGCACGCCGGTTTACACTGTGACTACTAAAGTCGACCCGAGCGGGTCAGAAACAAAGAGCAGGGGAGAAGCAACACTTACCGGGCTCGAGCCATATACGCAGGTCTTTATTCAAACGAATCTTCCCTATGCTGAGGAACTTGAGCGGGGTCACTCCGGCCAAGCTCCAGACGGTCTATACGAACTGGCTTTCATCAGCGTCTCTGAGGTTTACCGATGACCTACGAAGAGATTCGC
Source organism: Pseudomonas sp. D1HM (assembly GCF_019266105.1). Lineage (NCBI taxonomy): Bacteria > Pseudomonadati > Pseudomonadota > Gammaproteobacteria > Pseudomonadales > Pseudomonadaceae > Pseudomonas > Pseudomonas sp. D1HM. The sequence goes on from NZ_LRMN01000007.1 coordinate 17,199, forward strand.
ACAGCCATCACGGCTCGAACTGGAACCTTCAACGGCATTGAGCGTGCAAGGATCGATTACCAGAACGCTATTGGCGCAGTATTCGCTCCTCCGCTGACTGGGTTGTGGTGCCGCATGACCATCCAACACGCAACAGCGTTCTTTGCCGGAATGGCTGACAGGCCGCATAGCCGCAAGCCGGGGCAGATTGTCTTCCAGTGTTTTGCAAGACCGCGCTCTGGCATGAAATCTCTCAATGACCTAACCGATGCACTTGAGGCTCACTTTGGATATTGGAGTGCTGGTGATCTTGAGTGCATGGAGGCCAGTCAGGTCGTAGTCGGTGATGACGGCAACGGCTTTTACCAGATCAACGTGAACATCCGGTTCCGCGCCGGCTGATCCAGCAGCACCCATCCCACCCGCCTTGAGCGGGTTTTTTTATACCCAAAAAAAGGTGGAAAGAATGAGCTCCGGCGCAAAGATTGTTAGTCACATCATCCCCGAAGTGACACCAGGTATTACCCCAACAACCGGCACTTGGAACACGCTGCGACTTACAGGCAACGCGCTGACGCCTACGGTTAACACCGTGGTCAGCGACGAGATCACCGCATCTCGTGTAAGCCAGGGCTCGGTGGCCACCAGCGTCGATATCGCTGGCGATCTGGCGGCCGAGTTCTCGTATGGCTCTTTTGACGAGCTGCTTGAGGCTGCCTTTTACGGTGTATGGACCGCTAACGTGCTGACTGTTGGCGATGTTCGTCACACCTTCAGCATTGCTAAGGGCTACACCGACGTGGGTGTTTACAGCCTGTTCAAGGGCGCTCATGTATCGACTTTTGCTCTGGACATCCCGGCTGACGGCAAGATCACCGCTACCTTCAATATGGCGTGCCTGGACTACGCCGACAGCGATGCGCCACTCGTTGCAGCTCCGGCCGATCCGACCACCACTCCATTCCTGAGCCAAAACAACGTTGGCACCATTCTTGTCGATGGTGCCTCGCTGGAGGGTTCGGCCTGCGTATCGGCCATGACGATCAACCTGGACAACAGCCTTCAGGCGCAGCGATGCATTGGCAGCGACAAGCTCGGTCCGGGCGCACAAATCGCCACCGAAGCAGCCATCACAGGGAGTATCACGCTGGCATGGTCAGCTCGGGCATGGGAAATCTGGAAGAACACGTTCACTCGCGTGCCGGTGGCCATTCAGTTCCCGATTACTGACAGCCTGGGCAACAAGTACATCTTTGATTTCCCAGCAGTGGAGGTCGATGGGGAGCTGCCAAGCGGAGGCAAGCGAGACTTGGTCGAAGTGTCGCTCAACTACACCGTGGCCAAGATCAGCCCGACCATCACTCGGGTTCCATTTGCGGCAGTCACCAGCGTTTCTGTTGCGCCAACGACTGCTTCGATCGCAGTCGCCGCAACACGGCAGCTGACTGCCTCAGCGCTTCCGGTTGAAGCAGCGCAGAACGTCACATGGAGCAGTGCGACTCCTGGTGTGGCGACAGTGAGCAGTTCAGGCCTGGTCACGGGTGTCTCGGCCGGCTCTGCGGTGATTACCGCTACGAGCGTATCCGACCCAACGAAGACCGCGACGTCGACCATCACCGTTACCGCTTAATCGATTGCAAGACCTTGGCCGCTCCGGTGTTTACGCCTGCCGGGGCGGTCCTTTTATGGCATGGCGTTGGAGTAATCATCATGGCTCTCAAGCTGAAGAAGAAAGAATCCACTCAGGATGGCGAGAAGTGGGTGGATTTTGATGCAGACACGAAAGTACTGCTGGCTGGCACGGACAATATTGAATACCGCGTAGCCCTGGAGCGTCACAACCGCCGTATTCAGCGCAACGACGCGCGCTTTGGCGAAGGACAAGTTGGCGTCGTCGAAGGCGAGCTGACCGACCTGCAGAACCACGCAATGCTGCTGGGCCACTTCATCGTCAAGGACTGGAAGGGTGTGCAGGACGAGGAGGGCAGCGAGCTGAAATACTCGCCAACCGCCGCCGCCCAGCTGCTTGAGTCCAATGTCGACTTCTTGCTGTTTACTCTTCGTGGAGGTGCTGTCGTGACTGCCGACAAGGAAGAGGAACTGGCCGAAACGGTAAAAAAGCCATCGACCGGTTCGAGTGGGAAAAAGACTGGTCGGGCAGCGAAAAACGAAAGCTCATCTATCAGCGCCTGAAGATAGCTGTTCCCGAAGAGCCGGCCACCGATACGATTACCGGCTACTTGTTGAATACTTTCCGCAATATCTGTCGTGGTCGCCGATTCCTTTCGACGATGGCCGGTGCATTCCCGCTGCCGCTATCAGCCAGGGAAATATCAGATTGGTTGGAGGCTCACCCGTCGCCGTTGCCTCGGCGGCATGTAGACGAGGTAGTGTTTGCGCTGGACGCGATCTGTTTGGCTGAAGAGGGGGAGGGTTGACGCCCTTCAGCTAAGGAAGAGCGCCGAAACCAACGGAGCCCAGCCCACAGGAGTACGTATGATCAGTGTTTCTATCCGAAATATGAGCGGTATCGAATTATCACTTAAGACCTTCGTACGACAAAATGTCGATACGAATATTTTCGAGATATTTGTCTTCCCCGCGAATGAACTCCAGGGGCATCCCAGGACTGAGCTTCTGCTCGACAATCCAGCCGCCTGTGAATTTGAATGTAACGACAATAGGAGTCGGATTTCCTGAAAACTCAACTCTTACAGGCTGACCTATTGGTGTTCGTGCAATAAGGTCGGAGACTGTCTCGGCAGCTTCTACTTCTTCTTTCATCGTATTGATCCTGCATATATAGGGCTGATCGAAGGGGTTTAGATAGTTCCCTGTGCTCAATAAAGGGCACCGAACTTGGCACTGTCCCAGTCCCAGTCCTGGGCTTGCAGGCGAAGGACTGGGCTGTTGGTGTTCTAACGGCCAGATCCGGTGGTCTGAGTTTTAACGATCAGCTCCCACCATATTTCGGCTTTTTGATCTGCATGCTGGTGTTTGTTTTGAGGAGGAAACGGATCATTTTTGTTTGAGGTGATTTCATCGCCGCAACCCATGCATCGATAAATTCCTGAAACAGGTACCGTAGTGCCGACCCCATACATCTTCTTCCAGTGGTCAGCATTCGGCTCAGTCGTTTCGCTTAAGTACTTTTTAGTGTCAGAGGCATATTGCGCCATGTCTAGCTTCCCTTATGTCATGAAGGCACAAGGCTACTATTTCAGAGCCGGCTCCTGCCACTGTCATTCCGTCCACGCTGGATGAGTGAACAGGATGGTATGTGCAACCTCTTTACTGGATGATGGCTAATTGCTCTCCTTTATGAGTCGACACATGGCGCTGCGCTTTCGAAAGAGCTTCAAGATTGCACCAGGTGTGCGGATCAACCTCAGCAAAAGTGGTGTCAGCACCTCGGTGGGCGGCAAGGGTTTAACCGCCAACCTCAGCAAGCGCGGCACACGCATCACTACCAGCCTACTGGGTTCCGGCTTATCGGCATCCAAACTCTATAGGCAGGGGAAGAAGGGAGCGGTCGAAGCAGCGCCGGTGCCAATGTGGGCGCACGCTCTGACTTGGTTGGTGATTGCAGTCTTCCTATGGTGGATCTTCAGCTGACCACGAAAAGCCCAGCCCTCGCACTGGGCTTTTTGCATTCTGTTCTCAATGCTAAAGTCCAGCCAAATTAAATTGAGGGAGTGACATGCGAATTTTGATAGGGGCGCTGGCTCTGGGGCTGCTGGCGGGATGCGTGTCTCCAGGCGATTTGAAAGCAAAGAAGCCAACTCTGAGCGCCGCTTCGAAGAAAGAGCCAAAACAATATGCTTTGTGTGTGCTTCCGCGCTGGCAGGACGCTAGATCTGCAACATCAATGTCAGAAACAGTAAGCGGCTACCGTCTAGTCATCGGAGAGTTTCAGTTAGCTGATGAGCTTTTAGAAATCAACACGACATCTTCAGGTAGTAGGGTAGATTTTTTTCAGCGGGTTGCATGGATGCCTGGTGTAGGCCGAACAGCGATTGAAGCCGCAGTTCGCGAGTGCCTTTAATAAGGGATTAAAAAGTCAGAGCAATTTCACAGAAACCGCCTTCGGGTGGTTTTTTTACGCCCGGAGAAAACTATGGCTGAGCATAAATCTCGCCTTGTCCTTGAGATTGACAGCCGGGACGCTGAGCAGAAAGCGGCTGACGTGCGTAAGGCGCTTGGAGCGCTTGAAGATGCGGGTGTTCGCGTCAAGCCTGCCATGGATAAGGCTGGGGCTGGGATTGATGGTGTCGGAAAAACGGCATCGAAGGCGGGAGAAAGCCTTGGTCAACTGGGAAAATCGGCAGATGGATCTGCCAAATCAACCACCAGCAGCTCGGAAAGCTACGCCGAGGCGAGTGCTCGATTGCTTGCCATGGCAACTAACTCCCTGCAGGCCAGCGATTACGTTGAGGCATTGTCTGCCAGCACCTCTGCAGCATCTGTCTCCTTCGACGCGGCCAGCGACAAGGTTAGAAGCCTTTCGTCTCTCGCTGCTCGTCTGCGGGCTGAATCGGATGCTCTGGTTGGCTCAACCGACAAAGCCGCGGTATCTACTAGAAATGCCTCGGTCGCCACCGACCTTCAGGCGAAAGAACTGGGCGAGCTGCTCGGCAAGATCAATCCGGCAGTGGCTGCACTGGGTCGCCTCGATGATATGCAGAGCAAGCTCGGGCAATTTCACAAGGCTGGTCTGCTCGACACGGAGACATTTAAGGACTATTCGACGCGTCTCGATAGCACTCGCCAAGGTTTGTCCGCCTTTGACGAGGGACTGTCGAAAACGGGCATCAGCGCCAGGCAAACCGAGGCGGCGCTGCGCCAACTCCCAATGCAGTTCACGGACATCTTCACTAGCCTGGCTGCCGGGCAAAATCCTCTGCTGGTATTGCTTCAGCAAGGCGGGCAGATCAAGGACTCGTTTGGCGGTATTGGCAACACCGTTGATGTGCTTGGTGGCAAAGTCAAAGGCTTCTTCTCTTCGGTCGCAGGCAGTAGCGCGGGAATTGCTGGTGCCGGAGCCGCTCTTGGGGAGCTGGCATCTCAGCAAAATGCCGTCGCGGAAGGTTCTGAAGCCGCAGCTGACGGCCTAGGCGGTATGGCAGATAGCGCAAACACTGCTACCGATGCCGCAAAGAATGCCAAAGAAGCAGCGGCTGCTTTGGGAGCCGGAGCTAGCGGGGCTGGTATCAGCATGCTTGCCATGGTCGGGGCTGTGACCGCTGCGGCTGCAGCTATCGGTCTTTTGATTTATGCATACAACAAAGGCAGCAAGGAGGCAGACGCTTACAACAACGCTCTGATCCTAACGGGGAACTACGCAGGAACCACAGCTGCCGATCTTGGAGCTATGGCGAAGCGAGTTGGTAGCTCGACCACTACTGTTGCGGATGCGGCTGCTGCACTCGCCATGCTTGCAGAGTCGGCCAAGATTCCCGTTGCGCAATTCGAAATGATATCCACCACTGCGCTGCAGATGGAGGACGCCACTGGGAAAGCAATTCGCGAGACCATAGCCGAGTTCGAGAAAATCGCGGACAGCCCAACAAAGGCTATTGCCGCACTGAACGAGAAATACGGATTTCTTACTGCTTCTGTCTATGAGCAGGTTCGCGCGCTTGAGCAGCAGGGCGACAAGCAGGCTGCGGCGGTTATCGCTGAAGATGCTTATTCGACAGCCTTGGACACAAGATCGGAGAAGATCAAGAAGAACCTTGGCTTTATCGAGAAGGCTTGGGATGACGTAACGAGCTCAGCAAAATCGGCATGGGATGCGATTTTTGATATTGGCCGCCAGGATGTGTCCGGGCCTGACGTCACCAAAATCCAGCAGAAGATCAACTACCTTAAATCGACACTGGGTAGCGGGTATGAGGATGCTGATGCCCAAGCACAGATAAAAGCTCTTCAGGCTCAAATCGACGAGGTCAACAATATAAACAATGCAGCAAGGGAGCGGGCCGCAGCCGAAGGTGAAGCTGTGAGAGTTCAGCGTGAGGGGCTGGCTGCCTACGAGAAATTTCAACAAAGCATCGAAGCCCGTGCTTCCAAGTCCCAGAAGAGAGACAAGGCTCTCAAAGATGCGCAGGATGAAATTAATAAGTCTCGGCTCGCTGGATACAAAATCACGAATGAGCAGGAGGCGGCGGCACTAAAGGCAATCCGCGACAACCCTTCCTACAAGGACGCGAAGACACCTGCCACAAAGCCCTACACTGAAGACGCCGGCCAAAAGATGCTCGACCAGGCGCGGCAGCAATACGCGGTTCTTCAGCAGCAAAATAGCCTTATCGGCCTGCAGAAGGGTGAAGTCGACAAGCTCGGTGCATCAGGCCAGGCCCTGATCAAGTGGGAGCAGGAACTTGCTGATATCAAGGGCAAGAAGACCTTAACGGCTGACCAGAAATCACTGGTAGCCAATCAGGATCTCATCACTGCTCAACTTAAGCGCAACGCTGGACTTGAGCGGGAAAACGAGCTGCGCAAGACCGCTGCTGAGGAAGTAGCGAAACTGTCGGCTTTCCAGGCGAATCAAGACAGTCGCCTTGCCACGGCTCAGGATGGGCTGGACGCGAACATTGCAGGTATCGGTCTGGGTGACAAAGCCCGGGCCCGCCTCAAAGAAGATCTGGCAATCCAGAAGGACTACGCCCGCCAATCAGCAGCTCTGTTGGAGCAATTCAACACAAAGCGCATTTCCCCTGACCTATATGCGAAAGAGAATGCCATTGTTCAGGAGGGCCTTGCTAAGCGGCTGCTGATGCAGCAAGACAATTACAACCAGCAGGATGCCGCGCAAAACAACTGGCTAGCCGGTGCTTCAAGTGCCTGGCAGAACTATTTCGACATCGCCACTGACTACAACCAGCAAACCCAAGATGCGACAGCTCAGATGCTGGGCAGCACAACCACATCAATTTCTGACCAGATCCAAGGCCTGATCAAGGGAACCACAAGCCTCGGTGATGCTTTCGTCAACCTTGGCTCGACCATGGGCAGCTCTGTGCTCCAGGCTCTATCTGACATCACTGCAAAGTGGGTGGTGGTGCATGCTTTGAAAATGGCGGGTATTACCGCAGAAACCAGCGCAGTCGTGACCTCCGAAGGCATCAAAACAACCGCAAAATTGGCTACTGACGCAGCCAGCACAAGCTCGACACTCGCGGCAATCGCAACCACTCTGGCAGCCAACGTTTCGGCCGCGGCTACAACCATCGCCTCTTGGCTGCCAGCTGCTCTCGTTGCTTCCATCGGTTCATTCGGTGCCGCTGCGGTTGTAGGTGGTACAGCCTTGATTGCTGCATACGCAATGATCAAAGGCTTTTCATCTGGCGGCTATACAGGCTCTGGGGGAGTTAACGAGCCGGCGGGCATGGTGCACAAGGGCGAGGTCGTTTGGAGCCAGGCGGATATCAGCCGGTTCGGGGGTGTAGCAGCTGTTGAATCGCTGCGTAAGGGCAACGTCACACCAATCGGTGCGGCGCGATCAGGTGCTGTAGGTGTATCTGCAAGCAAGGCCTCTGGTGTTTCAGCAACCACTCAATTGACTGTAAACCTCATCGAAAACCCAGACAAAGCTGGCCAGGTCGAGCGCGGAAGGAACTCCGATGGCACTGAATACCTGAGCCTGTTTGCGGCACAGATCCGGGCCGGGGGTAACGAAACCTCAGACACGATGGAGGCTACCTATGGACTTCGGCGTAGTGTCGGATAGGGGGCGGTAGATGAATCCAATCGAACAATGCTACGCCTCTGGCGGCGACATGATCATCAAGACCATCGAAGCCCGGGCAGAAGGTGAGCCTGATTCAATGCTCTTCTCGCAGGGTTTCGATGAATGGACGTGCGTCACGGAGGACGGCAGGACGCTGACCTTTCCCGGTACCGCCATGGATGAGGCGCTGCCGAAGAGTGATAACAGCGGCTATCAAAGCCTGAACATCGAGCTGGACAACACCATGGGTGATGTCCAGAAGATCATCGAAGGGTACAGGGTTGCCGGAAAGAAGATTTACATGACTCACCGGGAGTACCTCGAAAGCGACCTGAGCTTTCCGACCTCGATCTACCACTTGACGGTGCTCAACCGTGAGTACGCAGACAACACAGCGACGTTTTCTTGCGGGTTTTTCGACCTGCTCAACACGGGCTACCCGCGTGGGAAGCTAACGAACTTGATCGCACCTGGTCTTCGGTACATCTAACCATGCTCAACAAATTCTTATCCGCTCCTTACCGGGATGGCGGCCGGGGTCCTGCTGCCTACGATTGCTGGGGGCTGTGTATTGCGGTGCGCCATCAACTGCTGGGCTTACCACTGCTGCCCAGCTTGGGCGCCGTAGGCAAAGACCGATTGCGTGAGAACACGCACGCATACCACGACCTAAGGCAAGGGATGGAGGTGTGCTTGCCAGAGGTGGGCGCCATCGCAGCGGTGTTCCGTGGTGGGCTCTGCCTACACGTGGGAGTAGTGGTCGAGGCTGATGGTCGGCTGAAGGTGCTGGACACGAACCCGGGCGGAGCAAGAATCCGCACCGTCCGAGAGTTTGAATCTGATTTTCCAAGGGTGGTCTTCTACCGTGATCCAATTTTTCCCGAACAAGATGGCCGATTCGGCGCCGATGGCCACGTATCGGACTGATCGCCGCATGACGCTGGAGCAATGGCTCATCGAGCAATCGCCCAGCTACCAGCGCCTGGAATCACCACCGATCAGCATCATCCTTAACGACGAAATCATTGAGTCTCGGCTCTGGCACAAGGTCCAATTTAAGCCATCTGACCAAGTCGACATCTACCGCGAGCCGAAGGGCACTGACCCGTTCAGCATTACTTACGCCCTGTTCGCAGGCGCGAAAGCCGTCATGAAAATGATGGCGCCGAAGATGCCGGGTATGCCATCGAACCCGACCGCCCAAGGTAACCCGCTCGACGATGCCAGCGCCAAGGGCAACAAGGTGAAGCTTGGAGACACCATTCGTGAAATTGCCGGACGGCAAAGGACTTTCCCGTCTTACTTGGCAGAACCGCGGCACTACTTCGCTGGCCCCAGAGAGCAATGGGTGGAGATGCTCCTGTATGTCGGGTGGGGTAGCTATGACATACCGGTGAACACTATCAAGGTTGGTGGCACACCTCTGGTTTCGCTCGGCGCTGATGCGACATGGTCGATTTATCAGCCTGGTGAGGATCTGTCTAACGACCCTGCTTCAATGCTTTGGTGCAACGTTAAGGAGGTAGGGGCAAGCTCCAGCGGTTCGGCAGGGCTAGACCTGACCGTTACCACGGATCTGGCGCGCTCTGCCACCGCATCGGCTTATCGATTCGCAGGAGATGCGATCTCGATTCCTGCCGGCGCTGCATCGTTCCCGGATAACTGGGATGCGGGTTTAATCATTCGGGTCGTTTCCCCATACGAATACACGGTCATTGATGGTGGCGCCGGGCGGGATATCGTTCAGGGCCCGCTGGAGATGCTCAACCCGACAGTAGGGATGGAAATTGAGGTCGCTGGGACGAATGCCGGCAATTACATCGTCAACAGCTACTCGCCGTATTCGCCTGAGGTTCCACCCTCTGCTGGTACTGCGTCGACAATTCTCGGCTCAAGTGCTCCAGCGCGGTATGACTTCGATGTTACGCCTCTGACTTTTACCATCAGTCGCGGGGCAACGCCGTACTCGGTCACGCTGAGCACAGCCGCGTCTGACCTTGCAGGCCTGGTCTCTGCCTTCAATACGGCCAAAGGAGCGGCGCCATTCATTGCCAGTGCCTCGTCCGGAGTGCTGTTGATCACCGAGGCGTCGACGTTCACCGGGCTTCCGCTGGTGTCATCGGATGCTTCCGAGATCCTTGGAACAAGCCCGACCGGTTCGACGGGGTCTGCGGCCACCAGTGGTTCACCCGAGCAGCCGGCGCAAATGACGCTGGATTATGAGGGCGGCTCACCGGTAAATGGCTTGGCGATTGGTACTGGGTTGGCGTCTATCGGCCCTCGAGGCCTGCGCTATCGCATCACGGCCTTTGGAGCATCCACGATTACGCTTGATCGTCTGACCTCGTCAGGCGCAGTAGATGCGGCGTGGCCGGGCTTCAATGTCACAGAGACCGTTAGCGGTGTCATCAGCCTGGATCAATCCAACCTTCAGGGAGGTTACCGCGGGCCTTTTGCGGTATGTGATGAGGGTGAGAAAGTCACCGAGATTGAGTGGACGGTAGAGGGTAATAAGGGAATATTCGGCCTCGGGCGAGAAGGGCAGATCTATCAGGTCAGCTCCTTCCACACGCTTGAGTACCGCGATATGGAGCTCGCGGGGGCGTGGACCGTCATCGATAAGACGCACAGCAGTGGGTCAATGGATGCTGTTGGGTTCACCAACCGCGTTACATTGCCCTATCCAATGCGCCCAGAAGTACGACTCAAGAAGCGTTTCATCCAGCAGGGTGAGCGCGAGAACGAGACCAACAACGACATCACATGGACGGCGCTTCGCGGACTTCGGCAAACCCGGCCAACCAGCTACCCGGGCATGACCGTAATATCGCTGCGGGTTCGCGGCGGGGATCGGTTGTCTGCGCAATCGGAAAGCAATATCGGTCTTGAAGCAACGCGGATCCTGCCGATGCGTAGCGTCGGAGCGTGGCAGCCTGCGCAACCAACCCGGGATATTGTCCCGTTCGTGCTAAACGTCTTGAAGACTTTGGGGTACACGGACACGGATATCAACCTGCCAGAGTTCGACCTCTTGCATGAGGAGTGTCATGCAGCCGGGCAGTTCTACGATCAGAGCATCGATGACACATTGACCGCCAAGGAGGTGATCAACAACGCCCTGGCGTGCGGCTGGGCTGAACTGACCATCGCGAACGGAAAGATCAAACCGGTGCGGGATGTTCCGCGTGCAGTGTTCGAGCGCGAATATGGGCCTAAGACCCAAACATATTCACCGCAGAACATGACCAAATCACTGGTGATCAGCGGGCCGCTCAACTCGATCAACGATTATGACGGCGTGGACGTTGAATACTTCTCCAGCGAGAGCTGGTCCTGGGAGACGGTTGAATGTCGATGGCCAGGCGACCAAGGGATAAAGGTCGAAAAGCTCAAGCTGCCAGGCGTATCGGATAAGGACCGAGCCTACCAGTGGGGCATGCGCCGCCGAGGGCATCAGCTGTTTAGGCAAGACACGTACAGTTGGTCGACAGAGTTGGATGGCCGTAACTCTGGCTATCTGAGCTTCTGCGCTGTGGCCAGCGACACGCCTGGGCTTTGTCAGAGTGCCATTCTGCTGGGCGTCGAGACGGTTCCTGAAGGTGTTGTGCTGGAATCATCAGAGCCATTGGACTGGTCTGCGGGCGGCAATCACAAAGTAGGTATCAGGCGACTGGACGGCACATTGTCCGGGCCGTATCAGGCCTCTCAGATTGACGAGTTCCGCATCAGGGTCGAGGAGCTCGACTTTGATCCGGCTACTGACAGCGTGGATCTTGAGCCGCCTCACCTCTTGTTTGGTCCTTCTGACAAATGGGCCTACCCGGTGCTGGTGACTTCTGCCGATCCCTCGAATGGCGGGGTGGCTATGAAGGGCATGCCTTACGACTCTCGGGTCTACACATACGACAACGCTACTGCGCCAGAGGCTGCCTGATGCTCATATACCCAGAAGGCCTTCCATTGCCGTTAAGAGAGGGCTACGGATTAACGCAGATCAGCCCGGTGGCCAGCACGAAAATGGTTACCGGGCGATCGCGACGTCGTCGCACCTGGCGAAGCACCCCGGCTCAAGTGGCAGTTTCTTGGCTGATGACTGCTACTCAAGCCAAGATATTCATGGCCTGGTACGAGCATGAAATCAATGCGGTTGATTGGTTCCTATGTCCGATTAAGAGCCCACTCGGTCTTGAGCTGACAAAGTCCCAATTCACGGACATTTACCAAGGTCCGGTTCTTGTTGGTGTCGACATGTGGCGCTTCACTGCAGTGATTGAATTGTTCAAGTTGCCAATCATCAGCGAGGCCGAACTTACTGACCTGCTCGCCGGCATGGACATCGGCGTCATGAATGCGCAGCTCCGCAGCCTGCTGGAGCGCTGGTACACGAAGTCTTGGCCCGGCGCGTCTTAACCGCTCGATCCACAGATCACTTTTCAATTCTATAGCCCACCACTGAGTGGGCTTTTTTTCGCCTGGAGTAAATATGAGCGGAGCAGCGGATCTTGCCCGACTGTCGGCAACAATCGATATAGCCAATGAGTTGATGCTGACCGATGAAATCAAGATGATGGATGTGGGCGATGGAGTGATGCGCCCGACAAACGCGAAGGCTGTTGCAGATCTTGCTGTGCAGATGTCCGGGGCAATGATTTACAAAACCGTCGCTTTGGGCTTAGCAGGTACTCCTTCTGGCGCACATTTCAGTGTCGTTTCTGCCGAGAGTGATGAGTACCTCATTCTCTATCGGAACGACGCGGGCGTTCCATGGGAAGTAGATCGATATCCGAATGCGACGGGGGCAAAAATTGCCACTGAGACAGCTCAGGCTGCTCTAGATCTTTCGCCAGCACGAACTCTATCGGCCAAGTACCCATGGGCGGTTACGGATAAGAACTTGTCTCCTATCCTCGGAGTTCGAGAGGACGGTGTAGCGCACGCAATCTTGGACAAGTTGCCAGGACTTTCCCAACTTGGTGATTATGCGTGGGCGATTATCGACTCGCAAAAGGTTGTTCTGATCGGTATCAAATGGAGTGGAGAGGTCGTAATTTTCAAGCAGCCCTCTACGATTCCGCTGGCTTACACCGAAGGTCCAATTGGTGGACAAGACGTGTTCGTACTTGTCGGGAGTACTCCATACCAGGTGACATCAACTGGGGATAATTTTTCACCTCAAGTGTCAGGTGGGCAAGTCACATACATTCACCGTAGCGGCTCGACTTCGGTGAAGGTTGATGATCTTCCATCACCAGGGTCTTTGGCCGGATTTGCAAACCAGATTCTGCATATCGTATGCAATGGCCAGTCACTTCAGATGGGTTACACCTCGCCGGTTACGACGCTGCAGCCACCTACAGCAAACCGCCTTCTGACTCTCAAAGACGGTGTGCGCCTGACAAATGAGGACGACACGCTACTCTCAAGCATGGTAGCGCCCTTCAAGCCGCTGGTTGCAAAAGCGCTTGAAACTCCCGCTGTGCAAATGTCAGCGGAACTCAATCGTACGCGCAGCTTGCCGACTAATGCAGCGTTACTCACCAGCGTCCATGGCCGGGGCGGGCGCGGAATTACCAGCCTTTGGAAGGGAAGCCTCTATTACAGGAACTCCATTACTGCGGTGACTGCGGCTAAAGCCGAATGTGATGCTTTGGGAAAACAGTATCGCGTTCCATTTGTGAGTTGGATTCAAGGTGAAAACGACAGGGATGCGGCTGCAGGTGTATACCTGGACCGCTTAATCCAACTCCAATCTGACTACCAGGCGGACATCCAGGCGATCAGCCCTCTATCTCAGAGTGTGCCGATTCTGCTTGATCAGATCAGCAATTGGACTGCGTACGGCGGTGTCGAGTCGAATGTTCCCTTGGAACAACTTCAGGCAGCATTGGATTATCCGGACCGATTCGTATGTGCCGGTCCAAAATACTGGGCGCAAACCAGTTCCGACGGAATTCATCTCCCAGCTGAGAATTCAATGCGACTCGGCGCCATGCATCGGCGAGCAGCAAAGGCGATCATTAATGGCGAGTCGTGGCTACCTACGCACTGCATTTCAGCAAAACGGTCCGGGCTTAAAGTGACCCTAAAATTCCATACGCCTCAGGGGGCGCTTGTAATCGATAAACTCAATGTTTCCGACCCTGGAAACCTAGGCATTCGCTGGATTGACGATGGTGCCACCGCATCAATTTCGAACGTGAAGTTGATCGGTGATAACACGCTGGTTTTGACATTGAGCGTATTGCCAACGGGGGCTAATCCGAAGATTGGAATTGCGGATATCGGCACCGCGTCGGCTGCCGGCGGTCCGGTGACTGGGCCCCGGTCCTGTCTTCGCGATAGTTCTGCCGACTTGGATGGCTACGGACAGCAGATATACAACTGGGCCTGCCACCAGCGGATCCTCGTCGAATCACTTTGATAATTGGAGAGGTTAAAATGTACGGACAAATCGTTATTCTCCCGGGCGTCACAGCGGCTGCCGGCGCGTCGGCTGAGCGGATTGATATGACCGCATCAGACTTGATCGCTGCGAAAATTCCAGGGCTCAAGCATATGGTTAGTGCGAGATCCTTGACCGCATTACCTGGCGGCGGTGTATCAGGTCGATGCCAGGCCACTGGCGCCCCATTGGTGCCGAAAGGCCTAGTAACCGCGCTTGCAATCAGTGAGGTGGCTGGAAAGAAGGCGTTGGGACTCTCGTCGGTACAGGCTGCCGGTCTAGGCCTTCCGGCTGGGAGCGCGACAGCATCCTACACGGCGGTGATGGTTGTCAGCGTGGCTGCTGCCGACGTAGCGTCAGGTTCGCCATCAGCGGCGCCAATCTTCCTCAGCAGCATGACGGCGGCGGATGCTTTGGTGGCCTCAGCAGCTCAGTACTATGGCACCTCAGGGAGCCCTCCAAATATCTTTGCTGCTCGAGGATCTAACACTGCTAGCCCATTTGTGTCTGTGCCGAAGCCTGAAACGACCTGGGCTGTATTGCTGGTCGACTACAACGATACGACCAAAGTGGTTTCTCTGGCTGTCAACCAGGCGAAGACTTTCGCGACAGCAACCAAGACAGTGGCACATACGCCTGGCACTGGTGGCTACTTCGAGATCGGTGCACACGTGAACGCGACGGCCAGCTTGCGCGCATCGAAGATTGGCGACCTATACCTTTTTGAGGGGTCGCTTCTTACCAATGCGCTGGCCAGAACGCAAATTTCTGACCTGATAGCGGTACTGAAGGCTGAATACATCATTAGCTGATATTCCGCCTGGGCGGTGTTAGCGTTTGCAAAAGAGCCCAGACAAACATGAAGAAATCGTTACTTAAATAAGCAAATTCTAATTTTGCTCGACCTCATGTAAACTTTGCCACACTATCGATTTTTGGCAAGGGCGCCTCATGATATTTGTACAGGAAGAAATCAACGAAGAGTTTTTTGCTAGGATACAAGCTGGCGGAGAAGAGGAGGTGTTTCTTGGTGACTTTTGTAAGGTGCTTGTTCGCGGGAAACATCTTCCTACGGTAATTACTTTTTCATCAGTTAACACAGCTCCTGGTAAATTTAAGCCATACAAGGCAATTGCCAAGTCAGAATCGAACATGGTGTTTGTTAATGATTGTGGCAACAACTGGTACCTCAACGGTATTGAGGGTTTTGATGATAATTTCATTGAGGCCGCTAAGAAAATTGTAGAGGTCGCCCGGCACGTAGGTAACGGCTATGTGATGACTTTCGGAACTTCAATGGGGGCGTATGGAGCAATCCTATACGCAGCTGTTGGAGGTGCGGATAAATGCATCGCATTTGGGCCGGAGGTTATTCTTGATCTTCCTGGTAGTCGTAGTGCTCAGCACAAGAATAAACAGGCGAAGTTAAGTTTTTCGGATCTTTCCTATTATATTGAAAACTCAGACTGCGCATACGATGTAATTGCGAGTGAGTCTGACGAAGTCGATCTTATTAATGCGATGTCTCTGATGAGCTTGAATAACGTCAATGTTTCCACTGTTCGTGGCACAGAGCATCCGGGGGTGCAAGCGTTCGACCATGAATTTGGGATAGGGCATGTAGTCGATGCCTCTATCACGGGCGCTGGCCTGACTGCTCCCGGCGGTAGGAGTGGTGCGGTTTTGGAGAGCCCAGAGCTTGTGAAGGATCTCTGGATATCGCTCAATCTTAAGCGAGAGAAAAACTATCAGGCCTGCTTGGACTACTTGATATCTCTTGCCTATAAACACGGAGAAAGCTCTCTGTATGTACTGAGGCTCGGCGAAGCATACTATAGAAATGGAATGCTAGAAAAAGCATTTGAATGTCTAAACGTCTCGGTCGAGCTCGATGATTTTCAGTACGAGGCACATAACTTACTTGGCGTTGTACTTCGTAAGTTGAAGAGGTATGAAGAAGCTGAGCACCATCTAAAAAAAGCTATTAGCATAACTCCCATGAATCCATTTCCATATCACAATCTTAGTCTGACATATATGGAGGTTGGTTTGCTGGATCTTGCTTTGGTAAGTTGTGAGAAGGCTTTGAGCTTAAATAAGGGTAACGCTGGGTTCATAAAAACTGTAAATGAAATTAGGGGGATTAAATTGCGGAAGTGATGCAGGAAAAAGGTATGTTGTTTTGGGGGCGATCAATCGCCCCCTGCCGCCAAGCACGGTTACTCTACTACTGGAATAGGTTCAATTCCGCCATCTTTGATGACTTCAAATATATCTGCGTCTCGCTCAACATTATCAATCGAATAGTTATCAAGACTAAGCAGATTTAGTCCTTCTGGTTCGTTTTCTTCTGGTGTTTGCAGAGCTTGAATTAACATGATTATGTCCATGGTGGCGGTAGGCTATTATTCCTTGACATATTATCCTTTCTAGGATCCGCCATGCAAGTCCTCATAGCTGTTCTCAAGAGCCCGCCGAGTACGTTTTTTTTCACCTGGAGAAAGTAATGCCCATAACCACGCAGCAATTGCTGCAGATTCTCCCGAACGCCGGCAAATCAGCCGGCGTTTTTGTGTCCGCTTTAAACGCCGCCATGAACCGCTACCAGATCGTTGGTGTGAAGCGCGTAGCGGCCTTTATCGCTCAGGTCGGCCATGAGTCTGGCCAGTTGACGCGCCTGGTGGAGAACCTGAACTACAGCGCTGACGGGCTGGCCAACACCTGGCCCAATCGCTACGCCGAGCCGGACGGCAAGGGCGGCTACGTCAACGTGCTGGTCAAGGACAGACAGCGCAACAAACCCAACACTTTGTGCCTGAGTCTTGCCGGAAAGCCTGAGCAGATCGCCAACAACGTGTACGCCGGACGCATGGGCAACACCGCCCCGGGCGATGGCTGGAAGTATCGCGGGCGCGGCCTGATCCAGCTCACCGGCAAGACCAACTACCAGTTGTGCGGCGAAGCGCTGGGTCTGGACCTGCTCATACAGCCTGAACTGCTGGAGAAGCCACAGAACGCCTGCATGGCTGCCGCGTGGTTCTGGTCCAGCAACGGGCTGAACTCGCTGGCCGACAAGGGCGATAGTGAAACCATCACCCGGCGCGTGAACGGTGGGCTGACGGGGTTGGCCGATCGCCAGGCAATCTACGGCCGGGCGCTGAAGGTGCTGGCATGAGCCCGGCGCGCTGGCTGGGCCTTGTGGTGCTGCTGGCCATTGCTTGTTTTGCCACATGGAAAGTGGACGCCTGGCGCTATGGCAAGCAACTGGCCGACGTCCGCAAGGAATTCGCCGATTACAAAACTGGCATAGCCACTGCTGCGACCAAAGCCAGCGAGGACGCCCGCGTGCTCGAGCAGCAACGCCAACGTGACATTGAAAAGGTACGAACCGATGCTGCTGACCAGAAACAGAAGGATGATGCTCTTATTGATTTGCAGCGCGCTGACAGTAACCGGCTGCGCGACCAAATCGGACAACTACTTGCCGACAGAACCACCCTCAATACCCGCCTTACCGAGCGAGGCAAGACAATCGAAGACCTTGCCAATCTGCTCGCCGAGTTGCGATCAGAAGCTGATGGATATGCGGGAGAGTTGGCGGCAGCGCTTACAGAAAGTCGTCGGGCCGGATTTGCCTGTGAAGCCAGCTATGACGCAGTAGCTGGGGAGCCCTGAGTGGGCAATAGCAGTTAAAGCGATGCCGCTATTCCGGCATCGTTTTTATTAGTGGATCGCGGTGACAGTAAAATGCTTCGGCACCAACGCTCCCGTTTGCGGGTCCGGATCATATGAGACAGTGATATCGGCTTTGATGATCTGATTTGCTCGCGCTTTCGAGTTGTCTAATCCAGGCTCGAAATACATGGAAGTTTTTTCTTGCTCGCAATTGTTGGAATGCGGGCGACCCATCCAGACTTGTCGCTATCCCGATTCAGACTTCTGATATCTACATCCACATTGGCATATTTTAATTCTTGGGGGGTTGCTGAGAAAACAGCTTTGTCTGGCGCATCTCTAGATGCTGCGTGGCTGATCACCAGCGAGCTGCTCTTGTCATCGCCCGCATAGATTGCACCGCCATTCTGACCTGCTGCCGGCTTCACAAAATCTAACGCGGCGGTTGCTACGCGTTTTCTATCCGTAGAAAGCGCAGCTTCAATCGCTTTGTTCAGCTCTTGGGGAGAGGAATTGAACATATCTTGACCCGCAACCATAACTACACTGTTGGTAGCCTGAATGCTGGGAGCATTGTTCCCTATCGCTTTATCGACAAGAGTCATCGCGCTCGAAGCTAGGACGATAAACGCTGCCGAAGCAACGCCTGCAATAGCGGTGTACCTAAGTCCTGTACCCAATTTCGTAGTCATCAGCCATTTCTCTAGCTTGTCTTTCTCCGCCTGATTTAGGCATTTAAGCACTAAATTCAAGTATTCCTTGAGGCTTCCTGACTCTACCTTCTCCACTAGCAGTTCGCATGATTGAATCTTCGCGCCGCTGAGTGATGAGAAGAAAGCTGGCATAGCTGCGCTCATGCGATCTAGCGCCGACAGAGCTTTAATAACATCAGGAATCGGTAGCGGTGTTTTGCTTTCGTAGTAGAAAGCTAAGGGTAGCTTGACCTCAAAATCCATTTGTAGATTCAATTTTTAATCCTGTCGCGCAGACCTTTCCCGGTCGAAAAGTTCATGGATGGGTCAAGCTGGATTGACGCTTCACGCTGAGTAGTAGCGCGCAAACGTGACACAGCTATTTAGACGCCTTTGTGCAACCCGCCTGCTTGCCCAGAAATGCTGCAGCCAGACCTGCGCCACGTTTCTGTTGCTCGCAAAACGTGGCGCGGCAATATAAGGCAAAAAGCAATCTTCGGGTAGTCGCGAAGGGAATGTTGTCGGGCGCCTCCGGATGGGAGGCTGAGCGCCGTCAGCGGATCGGCTACGAGCGGGAGTTGGTTGCAGCGGTTAGTGCTTGTCAGTAGGGATTGTGTTCGTTCGGCAGGACGCCGGGGGAGGGACGAAAAAGCGTGCGTGACTTTTGCGTGACTCTCTACGCACCTATCCGCATCTATGGCTATTCGATTGCAGCGAGCACCAGAGATAGCGGCCATGTTTAAAGGGTTTGCAATGCCACTGCGGGCATGGGGTGCTAGGGGTCGAGTGTTCGAATCACTCCGTCCCGACCATATAATTCAAGGGGTTGCGAGATTTTTATCTCGCGACCCCTTTTTATTTCATGTGGTATTACCCCCACAAAACGACTGGCTCTGAGTGGAATCACCGCTTTCGTTTCGGAGCTGAAGCCAGGAGAGGTAAATTGGTTTGTGACGACTTCGCCTGCTACAAAGCAAGCCGTGAATTAGGGTCTTACCGCAATTAGTTGCCGTTACTCAAGTCGCTGATTGACAAGCCAATGGTGGTCTTACAGGAAGTGGGCTTTGACGCCTAATTCTCTCAAGACTGTTACTGTGATTGGCGCTAATACCCAGAAGAATAACTTCAACACTGTTGAGAGATCCGCGCCCGTGTTCAATTAGCAATCAAAAATAATAAAGCGCCTGCACTGTGGCCGTCGCTTGTTGGCGATTTCTGCCATTGCCAAAAGGTTGGTCATCAGCATTTCCGGTAAACCAGTCATACCTGATCTCTGGTCGCAGTGACAAGTTACGCGTGGCTTCATAACGCAAGCCGACAGTCATACCGTTGAATGATCCTCGCGCTACAGATACCGGGAACAAAGCAAAGCCCTGAGGATCGCTGAAGTGTTCTGCCCTGGCGGAATAAGCGAGCTCCGGGGAATATTGATAGGTCAATGAACTATTGACGCCCCACCAATGTGCGCCGGAAAAGCCAGGTCCTGTGACGATGTCAACGGTGCCTGGCTTACCGTCGCCGTCTTGGCGGCCATATACGACCTCACCACCGATGGACCAGTGTTTATCCAGAGCAGCCCATCCATTCAACGAGTGCTGCTGTTTAAACTGGCTCCTAGATGAAATGAGGCGGTAGGTTGGTGCCTGAATATCATCCGAAGAGCTGTTCTGTGCGTCCCCTGCGATGAATTCATAATCTATCCACCCTCGCATATCAGCCGTTCGCCAGCGTAAAGCGCCCAGCACTGATTTTCGATCATTGTTATCACGCAGGTTGTTCAGCCCTTGGACAATACCCAGTTCACCGCCTAGGAGACTGGATTGAGTATCGAGCATCCTTGTGCCCAGGACCACACCGCTGACCGTGCCGGGTTCGGTCACAAATGCGTAGGTCTTCGTTGCGAAGGCGTTGCGCGCGTTCCTGATATTCGGCGGAATCTCATAGCCGATCCCTGGCCCGAAAATTCCCGCCATGATGCTTACACCGGTGCCGTAAGGCAGATAGGCAGTGGCGAACATGTCGGGGAAGGCATAGAAGTTCTGCCGACGACGCTGGGCGTTGGCTGAGTCTGACGCACCAGGCTCGTTAACGCCCCAATGC
Organism: Pseudomonas sp. D1HM; assembly: GCF_019266105.1. Lineage (NCBI taxonomy): Bacteria > Pseudomonadati > Pseudomonadota > Gammaproteobacteria > Pseudomonadales > Pseudomonadaceae > Pseudomonas > Pseudomonas sp. D1HM. The sequence goes on from NZ_LRMN01000007.1 coordinate 37,822, forward strand.
TCGTCCCAGCCGGTGGTTCTGGCGAACTGGCCATCACGGCCGTACAGCATGCCGAGCGTGAAGCCGAATGAATAGTCTTGGGCCTGTGGCCCTGGCAGCGGGGTCGCACGGGGCAAGTAACGGCTGTTGAGCGGCTTTTCAATAAACAGATTAAAAAACGCCAGTTCGAACTTCTCATCGGCGTAGCCCGCCACTGGCAAGTTGGTTAACCCACCGCTGCGTTCAGTGCGAGTGGACGTGTTGTTGCGCGAGTATCCGGCATCAATGACGCCGTAGATTCTTACGCCGGTGTCGCGTTCAAGTTCGGGAATCAACCAGGTGGCTAGATCGCCTTCTCCAGGTTGCGAGGGCGAGGCAGCACAGAGCGTGCACGATAACATCGCGCACAGAGAGGCGAGGGGCTTGCGCATGGGGCTTTGACCTTATTTTTATTGTTTGCTCAAGGGGATGGGTACCCGCTTGTTTGCGAAACGGTAAGTTCAGAGGCGCCGGCCCACAAGGCCAATCTCGGCGAATAGACTTTTCATGAAACGCGAACAACCCTGGCAAGAGCGACGCTTTGCGCAGGCATTCATAGAACTTTGTTCGCGTTTTGCGAACAGTCATTTCGCCGAGATTGGCCTTGTTCGGGCAAGGTGCGCGCCTTAACGTTCAGCCACTCAAACACAACAATAAAACAGGGCTAAGACGATGAGTACTCAACCTGCATTCAAGACTGTTTTCGGTTCGTTGGAGCACTACACCAAAGGCTCCATCGAGTTGGTCACCGGCAAAAAAAGCCACTATGCCTTTTCCAATATTTTCGAAGTCGCTGCGCAATCTGCTCCCTACGAGAAAGTCGTCGTAGGCCTCAATCTCGGCTATGTCATCGAGACCATTCGCGCCGAAGGTACTTCTCCTTGGTACACCTGCTCCCACGATGAATTCGTGATCTCGGTGGACGGCAGTATCCGCATAGATTTTCTCAAACTCGACGAAACACCAGCGCTTGGTGACGGTACTCAGTTGGCCGGTGAACTGCCGATAGGCAAACCAATGGGCTACGTGCTGCTCAACCGCGGGCATCAAGCGCTGCTGCCGACCGGCTGTGCCTATCGCTTTGAAGCCAGCAGTGCTTGCGTGCTGTTGCAGCAAACGGTGCAGGGTCCGCTAAGCGTCGAAAAGTGGGCTGACATCTGCTTGAAATGATCCGTGTTCTGACCTCGACATCACTCCAAAAATAACAGGAGCCAATCATGGCTATGCTCGAAGCGGTTGAAACCGAAAATGCGCTTTCCTTTGCCGACGATTTAGTGGCTGCCAGCGCCGCTCATCCTGTCACGGGCTACAAGGCCTTTGAGCTGGGTGCCTTCAAGCTTTCGCGTGACGAATACTTTGCTCGTATCGAATGGCCCGCCAAAGGCGAGCAACGTTCTCACCTGATCCCGGCGGACGCTTTTCTGCGTTCGGTCATGCGCGATGTGGCCTGGGGCTTTTTCTACGGCTGGGTGAACTTCGACCATGTCTTTGGTACCCGCAATCACTATGGCAAGGTCGATATGTACGCTGGCACCTTCAATGGAGTGCTCAAGGCGGCAGGTGTCGACTACACCGAGCAATTCGAGACGCCATTGATCATGGCGACCTTCAGGGCAATCCTGCGCGACTGGACCAACGCCGGCTTCGACCCCTTCGCCGCGCCTTCGGAAACTGGCACGGCGTTTGGTCGCAAGAACGGCGATAACATCCAAGCCATCGAGCGCTTTCGCGTGGCCACTCGGCGTATGCCGGGCCTCGAAGGTGATTCTCCATTGCGCAACGACCTGCCGGTCAACCGCCAATTTGCCGATGTCGGCCAGGACGAGCCTGAGGTCCACGCTGCAGAGGGGTTCGAGGGCGAGTTGCATGCGTTCAGCCTGTACAAGTACCTATCGCGTTCCGACGTGAGCTGGAACCCGTCGGTGACTTCGGTGTGCCGCACCAGCCTGTTTTGCCCGACCACCGAAGAGTTCGTTCTGCCAATCGTGCATGGCAACGACCGCATCGAGTGGTTTTTGCAGCTCAGTGACGAGATCATCTGGGACATCGGTGACAAGGACGATGGTAATCCCCGTGCACGGATCACCATGCGCGCCGGTGACATCTGCGCGATGCCCGCTGATATTCGCCACCAAGGCTACTCGACCAAGCGTTCAATGTTGCTGGTCTGGGAGAACGCCACGCCCAATCTGCCTCAGCGATATGAAAGCGGCGAGTTGAAGCCGTACCCCGTCGAGTTCTGATTCTCGCGGTCCGGCGATCCAGGCTGGGCCGTCCGCATTCCATTCGAATATTCAACAGTGCCTTGATGGGCGCTGCAGGGAGCCTTTGCTCATGCAAAACCAATTGTTTATTGATGGTCAGTTCGTTCCCGCTTTGGAAGGTGGCCAAATTGATGTCGTCAACCCGGCCAATGGCGAAGTGATCACCCGTATTGCCGCCGCGCAGGCAGAGGATGTCGATCTCGCTGTGGCAGCAGCGAAGCGAGCGTTCCCCGCCTGGGCTGCGACCCCTGGCGCAGAGCGCGGCCGCTTGTTGCTCAAACTAGCCGACCGGATCGAAGCCTGTACCGATGAACTGGCGCGCCTGGAGTCGCTGGACACCGGGCACCCAGTGCGCGACTCGCGGATGCTCGACGTGCCGCGCACCGCGGCGTGCTTTCGCTATTTCGGAGGTATCGCCGACAAGATCGAGGGCAAGGTGATCCCGGTTGACGCAGGCTTTCTCAACTATGTGCAGCGCAAGCCGATCGGCGTGGTAGGGCAGATCGTGCCGTGGAATTTCCCGTTGATGTTCACCAGCTGGAAGATGGGCCCGGCGCTGGCTGCGGGTAACACCGTGGTGCTCAAACCGTCTGAGCTGACGCCTTTGTCCACACTGCGGATCGCCGAGCTGATGAAAGAAGTCGGCTTCCCGGATGGCGTGGTGAACATTGTTCCAGGTTACGGGCACACCGCCGGACAACGCCTGGCTGAGCATCCCGATGTCGGCAAGATCGCCTTCACCGGCTCTACCTCCACTGGCCGTCGCATCGTCGAAGCCTCTCAGGGCAATCTCAAACGTGTGCAGCTGGAACTCGGGGGGAAGGGCGCCAATATCGTTTTCGAGGATGCCAATCTCGATGCGGCTGTAAATGGCGCTGCCTGGGCAATCTTCCATAACCAAGGCCAGGCCTGCATCGCCGGCTCGCGGTTGCTGTTGCAAGACAGCATCGCCGACGAGTTCCTCGAACGCTTCATTACCTTGGCGCGTTCGATTCGCCTGGGCGATCCGCTGGATTCCAAGACCGAAATGGGTCCGCTGACTTCGGCGCTGCACCGCGATCGTGTGTTGGCGTTCGTCGACATCGCCCGCCAGCAGGGTGGCCGCGTTCTCGCCGGAGGCAAAGCGCCGAGTGACCCTGCCTTGGCGTCCGGTTTCTACGTCGAGCCGACCGTGGTCGAGGCCAGCCCCGGTGATCGTGTCGCTCAGGAAGAAGTCTTCGGCCCGTTCGTGACAGTCCTGCGTTTCAAGACCGAAGAAGAAGCCCTGGCAATCGCCAACGGCACCGACTATGGCCTTGGCAGCGGTCTATGGACCCGCGACCTGCAGCGTGCCCATCGCATGGCAGAGCAGATCAACGTCGGCATGTGCTGGATCAACTGCTACAAGCGCGTTAGCCCCGGCAGCCCGTTCGGTGGCCTGGGTCAATCCGGTTATGGCCGGGAGATGGGATTCGACGCCATTCATGACTACACCGAGGCACGCTCGGTCTGGGTCAACGTCGACGCCAAGATACTCCCCCATTACCCACGCTGAGGCGGCCCCATGAGTTCTTTTATCTATCAAGGCACCGCCACCCGAGTGATTTTCGGCCCCGGTAAACTCGCCACTTTGAGCGAAGAAATCCAGCGCCTCGGTGCGCGTCGCGCGCTAATCCTCACCACCCCTGAGCAGCAGGAACTGGGCGAACAGGTTGCCCGTTTATTAGGTGATCGTAGCGCCGGTGTCTATCCCAAGGCAGTGATGCACGTGCCATTGGAAACTGCTCAGGCAGCCCGTGAGGAAGCCGTGCGCCGCGAAGCTGATTGCTGCGTCGCGGTGGGCGGCGGATCGACCATCGGCCTGGGCAAGGCCATTGCCATGGAGAGTGGCTTGCCGATCCTGGCTGTGCCTACTACCTATGCCGGCTCTGAGATGACGCCGATCTACGGCCTGACCGAAAATCGCCTGAAAAAGACCGGACGTGATCCACGGGTCTTGCCCAGGACCGTGATCTACGATCCACAGCTGACCCTGACCCTGCCGGTAGGGATGTCGGCCTGCTCCGGCATGAACGCCATGGCCCACGCGATTGAAGCGTTGTATGCCGAAGATGCCAATCCGGTGATCTCTTTGATGGCTGAAGAGTCGATTCGCGCCCTGGCGCAATCGCTGCCGAAAATCGTCGATGATCCGCACAACATCGAGGCCCGTGGTCAGGCGCTGCAGGGTGCCTGGCTGGCCGGGATCTGCCTGGGCTCAGTAGGCATGGCGATCCATCACAAGCTCTGCCACACCCTTGGCGGCAGCTTCAACCTGCCGCACGCCCAGGCGCACGCCATCGTCCTGCCCCACGCCGCACACTACAACCGCGACGCCGCTGCCGAGCCGTTGCGCCGCGCCGCGCGGGCTCTGGGTGGCGAGCAAGCGGATGAGGTCGGGCCTTTGCTGTACGCCTTGAATCGTCGCCTGGGCATTCCCTTGGCCCTGGCCGAGGTCGGTTTTCCCGAGCACGGCCCGGCTGAAGCTGCGCGCATTGCCTGCGCCAGCCCTTACTACAATCCGCGGTCGTTCGAGCAGGATGCCATCGAGGCGCTGCTGACCCGCGCCTTAAAAGGCCAAGCGCCGGCCTGAAGGTGTTTGCGCTGATCAACGACTGCCTGATGAGATTATAAAAATGAGCCATCCAGACATAGCTTCCGAACGTGAAATTACTGCCCGTGCCGTTAACAGTTTTGCCCACACACCGGATGCACGTCTGCGCTTCTTGCTGCAGAAGCTGGTAGGGCATCTGCACCAATTTGCTCGCGAGGTCGAGCTGAGTGAAGCTGAGTGGTTCAAGGCGATCCAGTTCCTGACCGCTACCGGGCAAAAGTGCGACGACGTGGTTCGTCAGGAATTCATCCTGCTTTCCGATGTGCTGGGGCTGTCGATGCTGGTGGACGCCATTGAGCACCGCAATGGTGTCCAGGCCACCGAAAGCACGGTCTTCGGGCCGTTCTATATCGCCGGCATGCCCGATCGTGAATACGGTGAAAACATGGCGCTGATACCTGGCAGCGCTTCACTGATTACCGGTTATGTTCGCGACCCTCACGGCAACCCGCTGCCGGGAGCCACCCTGGACGTCTGGCAAACCGCAGAAAACGGCCAGTACTCGGGCCAGGATGTCACCCAGCCGCACGGCAACCTGCGTGGCCGCTACCGCGCGGATGATCAGGGTCGCTATGCGATTCGCAGCGTGGTGCCAGTCAGCTACCCGATCCCTACCGACGGCCCGGTGGGCGAGTTGCTACAGGCGGCGGGTCGCCATCCGTGGCGGCCTGCGCACTTGCATTTCATGCTCGACGCGCCCGGCCATCGCCGCCTGGTCACGCATGTGTTCAACGACGACGATCCCTATATCGATTCGGATGCAGTGTTCGGCGTCAAGGACTCGCTGCGTGTGGTGTATCAACCACGCAGTGGTGGCGATCCCTTGGCCGCTATGTTCGACATCGGCACGGACTTTCATCATGCGCACTTCGATTTCATTCTGGAGGCCCAGGCATGAGTCAGTTTTTCGCCATTTTCGCCACCGACAAACCTGACCTCGAGCCACTGCGCCACGAGATCCGCCCGCAGCATCGTCAGTATCTGCGCGAGCCTCATCCGCATCATGTGGTGGTGCGCCTGGGCGGGCCGACGCTGAGCGGCGGCGCAGGCGTGATGAATGGCACCTTGCTGGTGGTCGAGGCCGGCAGCCTTAGCGAGACAGAGGCTTTTTTTGCCGATGATCCGTACGTTCGAGCCGGGCTGTTCGAGCGCGTCGAGATCCGGCCCTGGCGGTGGGGCCTGGGCAATCCGCAGATGGAATCGTGAGCCGTGACTGCCGTTGCGCTATGCGCTGTCGATCAAGTTCGCGAGGGCGGTGCGCTCGGGCTGCAGGCAACGCTCAAGGGCCAGCTTACCGCCTTGGTGGCCGTGCGGCGGGGCGCACAAGTGTGGGTCTATCACAACCGCTGCCCACATTTTTCCATCCCGCTGGACTATCAGCCCGGCACGTTCAGTACCTATCAGGGGCAACTGCTGATGTGTGCGCACCATTCGGCGATGTTTCGTTTCGATGATGGCCACTGCATCGATGGTCCCTGCCAAGGTGCCCGCCTTGATAGCGTCGCGGTGTATCAGCAGGGTGGCCACTTGTGGTTGGCCGAGGTTCACAACGCGCCCGAGCGGGTGCATTCATCACCGGAGAATCAGCCATGACGCTTGATGTCGAGACGGCCCAGTTGCTTGCACAACTGGCTGACAGCGGCGCGAAGCCGTTCCACCTGCTGGACCCCGTGCAGGCGCGAGGACTCATCGTGGGTCTGCGGCCCAAGGTCGTTGGGCCGGCCATGCAGAATGTAGAAGAAGTGCAATCTGGCACGGCGCGCATGCGCGTGCTGACCCCGAGTGCCTCAGTGCGCGGCGCCATTCTTTATCTGCACGGCGGTGGTTGGGTCGTCGGTGGGTTGGACGACTTCGACTACTTCGCTCGTCAGTTGGCGCAGCGCACTCAGTGCACCGTGGTGTTGGTCGATTATCGCTTGGCCCCGGAGTTTCCTTTTCCGGCGGCGCTTGATGATGTCGAGTGCGCCGCTCGGTGGCTGGTTGAGCATCGGTCCGAGCTGGCTGGTGCCAACGGCCCACTGATCGTCGCCGGTGATAGCGCCGGCGGCAACCTGGCGGCGGTGTTGGCCCAGCGTGCGGCCCAGCGCGGCGATTTGCACTGGGCCCTGCAGGTGTTGATCTATCCCGTCACACAGGCCGATCTTGACGGCCCGGCTTATCTCGACCCACAACGCCAATTGCTGCTGAGCCGCGAAGACATGCGCTGGTTCTGGGGGCATTACCTGCCGGATGCCAGCCAACGCCGACAGGTCGCCGCCTCGCCGATGGCAGCCGAGGACCTGCGCGGGGTGGCACCAGCGGTAGTGCTGACCGCCGAATTCGATGTGCTGCGTGACGAGGGCCAAGCCTACGCCGAGCGCCTGGAGCAGGCCGGTGTCACGGTGAGCGAGCACTGTTTCAGCGGGCAAATGCACGGCTTCTTGACCTTGCCTTCGTTGCGTGCGAGTGGCATTGCGCTGGATTGGCTCGGCGATCAGATCGAGCCCTGGCTGCAACCGGTTTGACCCTTGCGATACCGATCGAAACACCCCCGACAAAAATAACAAGAGGTTTACCATGAGCGCCTTCAATACCACTGTGCCCTCCCTTGATTGTGACGATGAAACCCTGCGCAGCCACCTGCAGAGCGCCGATATTCCAACCTTGCTGATGACCGTCGCGCACCTGACGGGAGACCTTAATGTCCTCAAACCCTGCTGGAAGCCTGTCATCACGATGGGTGTCGCGACCAGCGGCATGGCTTCCGAAACCGAAGCCCAGGTTCGCGAATTCTGCCTGCAACGGCTGCTCGCTTTTCGCGACAGTGGCCGCCCTGTGCCGGGGCGTCCCAACAGCGATCAGCTCCATGTAGCAGGTACCTGGCTGATGGGGCCGGTCGTCGAGCCCTATCTGCCTTTGATCGCCGAGGAAGCAATCACCGCCGAAGAGGATTTGCGCGCACCGCGCTGGCACAAGGATCATGTCGCTCGGGGCCGCGACTTCAAGGTGGTGATCATCGGTGCGGGCGAGAGTGGCATGATCGCGGCGTTGCGTTTCAAGCAGGCTGGCGTGCCTTTCGTGATCTATGAAAAAGGTACCGATGTCGGTGGCACTTGGCGCGACAACACCTACCCCGGCTGCCGGGTCGATATCAACAGCTTCTGGTACAGCTTCTCCTTTGCCCGCGGCATCTGGGATGACTGCTTCGCTACCGCCCCGCGGGTGTTTGCCTATATGCAAGCGGTTGCCCGTGAGCATGGTCTGTACGAGCACATTCGCTTCAACACCGAGGTCAGCGACGCCCATTGGGATGATGCCACTCAACGTTGGCAGCTGCTGTGCCGCGACAGCGACGGCCAGACTCGGCTCGACAGCAACGTGGTGGTCTTCGCCGTCGGGCAGTTGAACCGCCCGATGATCCCGACGATCCCGGGTATCGAGACCTTCAAGGGCCCGATGTTTCACTCGGCACAATGGGACCATAGTGTCGACTGGAGCGGCAAACGTGTCGGTGTGATCGGCACGGGTGCCAGCGCCACGCAGTTCATCCCTCAGTTGGCACAAACCGCGGCTGACCTGAAGGTCTTTGCACGCACCACCAATTGGCTGCTACCTACCCCGGATCTGCACGAGAAGATCTCTGAGAGCTGTAAATGGCTGCTCGCCCACGTTCCCCATTACAGCCTGTGGTACCGGACCGCGATGGCGATGCCGCAGAGTGTCGGGTTCCTCGAGGATGTGATGGTCGATGTCGACTATCCGCCGACCGAGCTCGCAGTATCTGCACGCAATGACCGGTTGCGTCAGGACATCAGCGCCTGGATGGAGCCGCAGTTCGCTGACCGTCCGGACCTGCGCGATGTATTGATCCCCGACTCGCCCGTTGGCGGCAAGCGCATCGTACGCGACAACGGCACTTGGATATCGACGCTCAAGCGAGACAACGTCAGCATGATTCGCCAGCCTATCGAGGCGATCACTCCCAAGGGCATCTGCTGCGTGGATGGCACCGAGCACGAGTTCGACCTGATCGTCTACGGAACGGGTTTCCACGCCTCCAAGTTCCTCATGCCGATCAATATTACCGGTCGAGATGGCGTGGCCTTGCACGAGGTCTGGAAGGGGGACGACGCACGGGCTTATCTGGGCATCACCGTGCCGCAGTTTCCCAATATGTTCTGTATGTATGGCCCCAACACCGGGCTGGTCGTGTACAGCACTATCATTCAATTTTCCGAGATGACCGCGAGCTACATCGTCGATGCCGTGCGGCTGTTGCTTGAAGGCGGCCACCAGAGCATGGAGATAAAAACACCGGTGTTCGAGAGCTACAACCAGCGTGTGGATGAAGGTAACGCCTTGCGGGCCTGGGGTTTCTCCAAGGTCAACAGCTGGTACAAGAACAGCAAGGGCCGAGTCACTCAGAACTTCCCCTTCACCGCAGTCGAGTTCTGGCGGCGTACCCATGCCGTCGAACCGACTGATTACCATCTTTCCTGATCCTTGCGCTGGCCGGATCCCAGTCACAGCCATATCATGCAACTTCAGGCTGTGCTTGCGTTGTCCGGCCGATAATTACAAAAAGAGAAGAGATCATGGATCGTCTGCTCATTACCGAAGCCTTCGTGCGCGTGGCGCAAACGGGTAGTTTCGCCAAGGCGGCGGAGCAATTAGGCGTCACCCGCTCAGTCATTACCCATCGCGTGCAGCAGCTGGAAACCTTCATCAACTCGCCGCTGTTCCATCGCAGCACTCGCCATGTGCGCCTGTCCGATATAGGCGAGGCGTACTTTCAGGAGTGCGCCGACATGGTCGCCGGCTTTCACGGCCTCACTGAAAAGATGCGCCATCAGCGCTCAAATCTCACCGGTCAACTGCGCGTCCAAGTATTGCAAGGGTTCGCGGTCGACCACTTGGGGCCAATGCTGGCTCAATTCACCACGATGTATCCCGAGATCGAATTCGACATTGTGGTCAATGATCGGGTGGTCGATCCGATTGAGGAAGGCTTCGATATTGCCTTCCAGATGTTCCCGCCACTCGCCGAACGCCTAGTGGTACGTAAGCTGTTCAGCGTGCATCGGGTGTTCTGTGCTTCACCGCAGTATCTGGAAGAGCATGGCGCCCCCGAGCATCCCCTGGACCTCAAGAGTCATCATCTGGCCCTGTTCGGTGGCTATCCGTCACGCAATCGCTGGCAATTCACCCGGGGTGAGGAGTGTATCGACTTGACCTTGCACGGCCGTGTGCGCTCCAGCTCCATCCATCTGTTGCGTGACTACGCCCTGAGCGGTGCCGGCATCACTTGCTTGCCGACCCTGGTTGCCAACAAAGAGTTGATCAGCGGACAGCTGGTGCAAATTCTTACCGACTATCGCTTGTCGTCTTTCGACTTCGCCGCCGTGTACCCCGAAACCCAACGTCGCGCCTTGCGGGTCCGGACGCTAATCGACTTTCTGATCGAGCACATCGGCGAGATTCCTCAGTGGGACCGTTCATTGCGCGATCGCGGGATCATCATTGAATGAGGGTAGACCCAAAGCCTATGTTGAAGCCTGCAGGCACTGCTCACAGCGGTGCCGAATCATAGGCTGGCCGCTTTGCGCTGTATGTCGCTACAGCCTCACTCAATGCCTGTGTCGACGACGGAAGTGATTCAGGTGTTCGTCATTATCGTTCCGTATTATGGTACGCTGAACTGCATTGCGGGACTAAAAGATTGTCCAAAAAGGCGATCTGGTCGTAGCAATGAGATTCGCGAGCCTGTAGAGATTCACCGCAAATACTTCATCACCGAATGGGGACTGGACGAGCATGAACGATGAGCTTCTAGATTTTACGGATCAGGTCATCTTGATTACTGGAGGGAGCACCGGAATCGGCCGCGCAACTGCATTAGCTTTTGCAAAGCGAGGTGCGAAAGTAGTGGTGGGCGATGTCAGCGACGAAGGCGCAGCGACCATCGAACTGATTAAGGCCGCTGGCGGTGAGGGGCTTTTCATGAAAACCAATGTAGCTGACGCCTCGCAAGTTCGTGCGTTAGTCGAAGCCACAGTGAAGACCTATGGAGGATTGCATTGTGCGTTCAACAATGCAGGTATTCTGCCGCCGACGCTGCCCCTGGCTGAGCAGGAAGAAGAGGTGTATGACCGAGTGATGGCTGTCGACGTGAAGGGCGTCTTCCTTTGTCTCAAGTATCAGATCGAACATATGCTGAAGGCTGGCGGCGGAGTTATTGTGAATACAGCATCAGTCGCGGGTGTGATTGCCGATCCTGGTATGGCTCCGTACGTTGCTGCGAAGCATGCCGTCATAGGGCTGACAAAGGCCGCGGCGGTCGACTATGCCAAGTCTGGCATCCGTGTTAACGCACTGGCACCAGGTCTCGTAGAGACGCCAATGACCACGCGATGGCTGGCTGATCCCGACATGCGTGACGAGGTGCTTGCTGGGCCTCTTATGGGGCGTCCGGGAACACCGGAGGAATTGGCTAACACGGTTCTCTACCTGTGTTCGCCTATGGCAACGTTCGCGACCGGCCAGGTCTTCATCATTGATGGTGGCCAGACGAGTCACTAGCAATCCCAGCGTCGCTACAGCGGTCGTCGCTGTTCCGCAATCATACTGACCAGGAAAGGGGCGGCCCCTATCCACATGCGCGGCGCTAATCAGTCATAAGCGCAATTATGGGAAAGTGACGGCCTGCTGATTATTTCGGTTTTATCAATTCTCTAATCCGTTCCTGGTGCTGTAACAGCCCCACGCATTCAGTAAAATCTGGGAGGTCAGATACTACGCTCTGACCATCCCCCACTTGGGCCGCTACTTGGACGATTTAGACCAGGTAGCGGTTTTTTTTACAATGCCTGGCCAAGGCGCTGTTTTTATATAAAAGGTTCCTCTACTCCCATATATTGCTGGAGTCTGGATCGGAGCCAGCGTTCGGCAGGGTCGGAGTCAGTCGTCTTGAGCCACACCATCGATAGTTCAAGTGCAGGTGTTTCAAACGGCATATCTTCAGCATAAAGACCACCGATGTTAGACATCGCCTGTGCTGCGTACTCTGGGCAGATGGCCAAGAGGTCTGTGCCGGCCAAGATGGAAGGCAAATAACCAAACTGGGGGACTGACACGACAACACGCCGTTCCCTCCCGATCTGCTTGAGCCATTCATCAGCAACCCCTCTCATCTTTGCACTGTGAGATACCTGAACGTGTGGACGTGCGCAGTATTCGTCCAGCGTCAACGGGCTCGCTGATTGATCCGCACGCAGTACCCGACCACGTATGGTACGTAGCACCTTGCGTCTGGTGTTGGTGGGCAGTTCTCCTGTACGGGTGATACCGACCGTGATTTCGCCACCCTCTAGCATTTCCGAGATTCGTAGATAGTTCACAGGCTGTATCATTACCTTTACTTCAGGTGCCTCCGCTCTTAAGGCGCTTAGCAGTGCCGGAAGCAGTTCTAACTCAACATCGTCCGAAAGACCAATTCGAAAAGTCGTCTGGCTCAGGCTGGGCACAAATGAGTAAGTCTGGCGTAGCGCAGTCGATAGCTCATCCAGCGCGGGCACCAAATACCTGAAGATTTCCTCAGCTCGTGAGGTTGGTTGCATTTGCTCTTTCACGCGGACCAAAAGCTTGTCATTGAAGGTCTCACGCAAACGCTTGAGCGCTGTGCTGACGGCCGGCTGCGTCATGGAAAGCCTCTGAGCAGTCCGCGTTAGGTTACGATCCAACATGATTGCTTCGAACATAACCAACAACCGAAGGTCGGCTTTACGCAGTTCGCTACGATTCAATTGAGAACCCCAATTATCTGAGCGTGAAAAAACGACTTGAGGTAAAGCGCCTGGATGAGGGCCTCGATCCTACCCAGCTTTTCCAATACCTCGCTGGCAGGCCGTTTCAAGTTGCTCAGCTCGTTTAGCGAAAAGTTTCAGCGTCCAATCGACGAATGCGCGTACAGGAAGCGATGTGCGATTCCCTTTTGGGTATACGACTGATACCGGAATACTGGGAGCATTAAACTGGGCCAATACAGCTACCAATCTACCGCTTTGAAGGTGTTCCTCGACGAGATAACTGGCGACTCTGATCAGACCTAAGTGGTTGAGAGCACATTTCACATAAGCAGCCGTTTCATTAACGGAAATCGAATCATCCATTTGAACGTTGACCGCATTACCGTCTGAAAGAAAAGTCCACTCCATGTTTTTAGTTGATTGAGGGTAAAAGTACCCAACTGCTCTGTGCATCGCCAAATCACTTAGTCGTGTGGGCGTGCCATTGGAACGCAGGTATTCGGGGGTCGCGCACGTTACCCATTCGAAGGATGCGACTGTGCGTGCAACCAGGACCGATGAATTCGCGGGAATACCGGTTCGGATAACACAGTCGATATTTTCCTGAAGGAGATCGACAACTCGGTCGTCTAACCCTACGGCCAATTGAATCTGCGGATATTGAGCAGTGAAAGTCCCGATTGCCGGCAAGATCACATGACGCGCAAGTCCATGGGAGATATCTATTCGCAATCTACCGTGCGGCGTTTTCGTAGCGCCTGGAAGTGTCGCTTCCGCCATCGCGAGATCCCCCAGTATGCGCTTGCAGGACTCGTAATAATGCAAGCCATCAGGGGTCATGCTGAGTTGTCTGGTCGTACGATTTAGCAACGTAACGCCCAACTGATTTTCCAATTGCTGGATCAAACGGGAGACAGTTGCAGTGGCGACCCCCATGGTGACTGATGCCTTGCCAAAGCCTCCGTGTTCCACCACAGAGGTAAACGCTTGCATTGCGTGTAACCGGTCCATTTCCACTCCTCAACAAGTCCGACCCAAGCTCAAGCAAAAATGCGTCGCGTCAGCCGATCCATTGCGCCGAAATGCGCACGCAGATTTTGGTTTAGGGACTCGTCAGCAAAAGGGTTAGTAACCTGCAGCGCGCGGCCCAACTGTTGGTCCAGAGGAAACTCTTCATTATTAGTGGCGTTGGTGTAGTTTGAAAGGAGCTCTGCACGCCAAGCCGAAAGCCCGTTGGCACCAGCGTTGTCCAAGTCAAAGTTCTGCGCGAATGAAGTGACATGGCGCACTTGACTCATAAGAAATATAGCGCGGCCTGCTTGTTCAATGAGCTCAGCCTTTTTTTCAGGCGCTTCATATATCGAGATATAAACCATCTTGTCTATGACGAGGCCAACACGGTCTGCCAGCCCGACAGTGGAGGAACGGTCTACGTCGCTATCAGAGAGGTAGCGTGCCAGATCGTGTTCAAAGACAGCAGAGACGTGATCCGGATTTTTCAGCACTCGCTTGCGAGGCAGCCATAGATAGAGAAATGCCAAGGCTATCGTGCCGAGTCCCATACTGACGGAGCGCTCTATGGCAAACCCTATATCTATTTCCTGCACGTTCATGGGTAGCAGGAGCACCATAAACGAGATATTGAATCCAAGGCTGTAGGCGAAGCTCATCAAGCTAGATAAGCCCATCAGTCCGAAAAACATTACAAATCCCGCGGTCAGCACAAGGATCTCAATTGCGCTTGGCGCTTGGGCAAGCAAGCTGTTAACAGCCATGCCGACAGGAATCGCAACGAAAAGCCCGATCGCGACGTTCTTAAGAATCTTCTCAGGATGGGGCAGCTTCCCTAGCATTATGCTGAACACGATGGGTACAACACACAGCAAGAAACCGTACGTCCAGTCAGTGGCGTACCAGAAAGCAAACCCTGACAAAAATAGAACCGAAGTCCTGAGGCCAGTGATGAGACAATTTGTTACTTGCCGATGCCGACGTACACGGACACCTTCAGCACTGACTTTTTCTGACCGCATCAAGCTGACGTATAGTTTATTGATGGTGCCGAGCAGCGCGGCCAATTCACTTATTTTAGAAAGCAACATGCTGAGTTCGCTGTCTTCTATTGCCAGTCTCGCGGCGTGTTCGCGAACCTCTGTTGCGAAATTTTGCATTTCCAGGATCACGCCATCGCTTGGAATTGGCTGCTGCATAAGCTGATCGACAAGATGCTCGAGCACATCCAGCTCCCAAGCAATAGGCTGGCGCTCCAACGGCGAAAGCATATGCAGCGTGTACGACTCGGACGCGATTTGAATTGCCAGTTTGTTGATCTCTCGCGCTACGTTGGCGCCCCGGCGTCCCCACGCACCTTCGAAGTCACAATGATCAGCCAGATCAGCGTTCTCAATGATGCCGCTGTATATTGCCGAAGAGCGTGTCCTCAGCTCTTGCGGATCCAGTGTAAACTTCATGTTGAGGGAGAGGACTGATTTCATTAGACGCCCGGATGACTGGCGCAATAAATCAGAACTGAATACCGGCCACACGCATGCACTAACGAATGCCGCCCAAACGATGCCCGCGATAATAGTACCGATGCGGTCAACAAAAATTGCGTAGATCTCTTCACTAGTAGGGGTCAGCGTAACTGTGACCATCACCATGATGCAGATAGTCACAGAAAATATGGCGCAGCAAAACGTGACGTTGGCATCTCGAGTGTGGTATGAGAGAGCGGAAACAGCAAACAGGATGAGCGCCACTGATAATGCTGCGATTAGCGGACTTTGGCCGACAAAGCCCATCAGAATGACGCCTAATATCCCCCCGATGATTGTACTAAAACACTGGAATAAACACTTTTTCAGCACTTGAGCATGATCAGGGGCAAAGAATGAAACCATCCCCGTGATCATTGCCCAGACAGGATGTTCAAAGTTCATAAGCAGTGCAATAAACAGTGCTCCCCAAATCGAAATGCTGATTTTTATTCCCGTCTTCACAGCAATTTTGTTGCCAAGAAGATATGAATCCAGCGCGGAGGGAGCCATTGAAATTTCCTCTACTAAACTTAAGTACTGCGTCTATTGCACTGCGGTGACAGCGCCAGATTAAAATACTGATTGAATGTCTTCAGCCATGGCGTGCAATGCGGAACGACGATCACGTTGCTCGGCATCCGGCACTGTCACCTTCAAGGTTGCCGACATGCCGGAACTCAGGTGTACCCCCTCGGGAACACTGTCGATTTTGACGTTGACCGGAATGCGCTGGGCCAACCGCACCCAAGCAAAGGTTGCCTCAACCTCTGGAAGCATCTGGTTTCCAGGGGTGCTGTTGCTGTTGGAGATACCGCTATCGATGGACTCAACATGACCGGTGAGCTTCATCGTTCCGGCCATCAGCCAAATCTCAACTTTGTCACCGATACGAATCCCCGGAATTTTAGTTTCTTCGAAGTACCCCGTGACGTAGTAACTACCGTCCTTGACTAGCGCCAGGCGATTTACCCCTCGGTTTACATAATCACCTTTTTCCATTTCAAGATTGATAATTCTGCCCGTAGCAGGAGAGCTATAAGCGGTCCGGGCTAGATCAAGCTTTGCGCTATCAAGCTTGGCAACAGACTGTTTGTAGTTAGCCTGCTTCTCCAGCATGTCCAGACGTAAGGTATCAACTTCTTCTCGGCTTACCGCATCTTTACTCATTTGTAGCCGCCGCTTGTACACGTTCGTCGCTCGGTCCCAAGCGACTTTGGCGCTTTCCATTTCAGCCTGTGCCAATTCCGCCGCAACTTGGTATCTCGCTCGATCCACGGTAAACAAGATGTCACCTGAATTAACTTTACGTGCATTTTCTGCATGCAGTTCGTCAACCCAGCCAGAAACGTCAGGCGCAATATTAACCACTTCCGCGCGGACACGGCCGTCACGGGTCCAAGGTGTATACATGTAGTTGTCCCATACATAACTTATGCATACGACAATGGCGCCAATCAGAACCAACGTCATGGCAACGTTTGCAGCTCTTTTCATTTTTCGTCTCTCAGAAAGTAAAACGCACCAGCCCGGCGAGAATGAGCATGAACATCAGCATGCACATGAGGCTTTCATTGCGCTGCATGGAGTACGGGATGATTCGGTCCACGACTCGGGCGGTAAAACTGGTCAAGGCAACGGCAATCAGCACCATCAGGAATAACGGGCTAAAGAGTAATCCCTGAAAACTCACTTCGTGCAGGGGCATGACACGTGATCCTCTCGTTTGGCTGCATAAGCAGAACTGGCTGATCCTATTTCCGGGCTTCTGCCAACCAGCCGCCATCCAAGAACACGGTTTGCCTCGAAAGCATTTGCGCGGAAAGGAGCAGGATTTGACCATCTCGTATAACGATACAGTATTCCGCGATGCGAGACAATGACGGAATGGGCATCCTGTCGTCCGAGGGGTACGCGTGCGTAAGAACCCCGCATATGGCCCAGGTCTATCGACGTTGGTGATGAACAGGGCCCTTCAAACTGAACGCGCAGCGATAGTTATCAGAGTCACCCGAGCTGCCCAAATGGTGCGGACCGCTTGGAGGAGGTTATGTGCTTGATGGGCAGGTCTGAGACTTTCGGGGAAGGTCAAATCAAGTGGCAAGAGCGCGGAAGGCTAGTTTAATGATCGAACGAGCCGGGACTCTGAGGGGTAGTGGCATGCTCGGCGCAGCCGGAGATATCCTGCGATCTGTCAGAATGTCGAGAGGCGCCGCCTGAGGCGCCAGTCAGACGTAGTCTGGTACAAAGCCGGTCGTGCGCTATTGGCGTGTTTGATCAATCTGTCGGCCCATTAGCCGACATAGATGCCGGCATGCCGGGACATTCAGGTATAGGCATGAAGGATAAGATTGGCTGGAGAGCGCATTACGCTCCTTTTGTCATGCGTCCAATTTTCTTTTCAATTTCTTGCTTGCATGCCGTGAGCGCAGCTTTGTAGCTATCGGCGTTGCGTGCCGCGCGCATGCTTGGCGCGATGATGCTGATGGCGTAATTGCCCAGATATGTCTCAAGTGGTACTGCAAACGTGCAGACACCTTCGATGTGCTCCTGCTCATCGACCGCAATGCCGCTGTCACGCACCTGGTGCAGTTGCGCGGTCAATTCCGGGCGCGACAGCGTGGCTTCCGTCAATACGGGGAGCTTTTTAGGAAGTATCAACTGCAGTGCTGGCTCCGGCAGCGCTGCGAGCATGATTTTTCCCGAGGCTGTCGCGTAGGCAGGCGCTTCAATGCCGATTGAGAATACTACCCGAAGCTCACGCTCGAAAATGATGCAGTCAACCACGTTGACTTTATCCCCCGCCAGCGTCGCCAGGCAGACTGATTCTCTAACTTGGGTTGAGAGCTTGTTCAGGTATTCCCTGACGCTAGAAATGATGTCTGCCTGGGTCTGATGCACAAGCTGGCCAAGAGCGTGGCCTAGACGGAACCCGCCTGAGGGCCCGATTGACTCGACCAGATATTCTTCTTCAAGCGCGACGATGATGCGGTGGACGGTAGAGCGCGGCAAACTCACAATTTGAGCGATCGCGGATAGACTAAGCCCGCTCGCGTTGTTTCCAAGCGCCCTCAAAATGGCGGCTGCGCGGGCGATAACCTGAATGCCGGTCTGCCTGGCTTCCGTCGAGTCACTTGGATCAGTCATAAAATCACTCCAAAAAGGAACAGCATTACACCGTTAATGCTCAACTCCCGCAAATTTATCGCGAGTTCCACACGGCATTCGGTGCGCTACTGGCTTCAGGCAGAAGCGTCGTCAGCATGCGAACAAAGGTGGCTGTCCGTACGCCAGTGCATTTTTTTTCAAATAACGTACCCATAAGCATCCCGATGATTGATAACTGCATCAATTCAACAATTTCAAGCATTTGTGCGGTGCGTACCTGGGGGGCGTCACAGTATCGCCTCGCCACCAACCTATGGAGCTGGACGCTGAGGTGATCTTGGGCTTTCCGCCACCGAGTTATCACTGGGCAGTCGGCCGTACCGACTTCTCCTTCTTTGAGTAAAACCTTACAAAAGTCTCGGTGCCGTTGAATGCTCAGTGTGCGTTCCAACGCTTTCGCTAGCTGTTCGAACCCCTGCATTGTGGTTGCTCCGGGCAACAGAAAGTCTTCGAACGGCAGAACTGTTGTAGCCATGATTGCGTGCAGCAACTCTGCTTTACCTTTGAAATGCCAGTACACGGCGCCTCTGCTTAGCCCCGCCTTTTGGGCTATTTCATCGAGAGTGGAATGCGCGAAACCGTGCAGGGCGATTGTTTGGAGGCCTGCCTCCAGAAGTTTTAGGCGACTGAGCTCAGCGTTTTCTGCTGTTTTCCTGGCCATGGCGACGGCCCTCCCATCTTTGAATTGAAAGCACGTATGCAGTTAGCGATCGCCTGCCGAACAGCAAGCGACTGATTCGCTTGCACATAAATAAGTGCAGCTCCCATCGACCTGACATGTTCAGGCAGAGGAATATCGCAGCTGTTGCTAGTGATCCGCATTATGGTACACTTTCTCGCATTACGGTACAGAGCGAATGCTTTGTTCTCACCCCGGCATACTGATGCCCGCTTGGTCATCGCGGTGCTTGTCCGCTAAGCCAGTAGCGTGAGGACGGCATTCAGAGCCCAACAGCACACCTGCTGTACGCCATAGAACTCAAACATTGGGTAAGAATCATGAAGTTGAAAGCGCTTACTATTGCGACCTTTTTGGGCGTTGGCCTTAGTGGTTGCAGCTTGATACCCGCTTTCCACAGGCCGGAAGCGCCTGTGGATCAGAGCTGGCCTCAAGGCGCGGCCTACAAAGCCTCGTCGGTAGGTGCCGCCAATAGTGCTGAGTCCATTGCGGATCTCCACTGGCAGCAGTTTTTTCCTGATCCTTCGATGCGACAGCTCATTAGCTTAGCCCTGAACAATAATCGGGATCTGCGCCAGGCAGCGTTGAATGTCGAAGCTTATAGAGCGCTTTATCGAATTCAGCGCTCGCAGCTGCTTCCGACCCTGGACGCCAATGGCTCGGCGGCACGCCAACACTTGCCTGCTGACTTAGCCTCTACGGGTAAGTCTGGAACCTATGGTGATTACGAGCTTAATGTCGGCATCGCGTCTTATGAGCTGGATGTATTCGGCCGAATTCGCAGCCTCAATGAATCGGCGCTGCAGTCTTATCTAGCAACTGAAGAAGCCCAGCACAGCGTTCAGGTTGGGTTGGTGGCGAGCGTTGCGAATGCGTACCTGGCCTGGCGGACTGATCAAGAGCTACTTCGCATCTCTCAATCCACCCTTGATAGCTACGTTCATGGGCTGGCGCTGGTGCAATCTGCAAAATCCGCAGGTACGACATCCGACCTGAATGTTCGCCAGTCACGAACCTTAGTGGACACCGCTCGTGCTAAAACGAAGATCTACACCAGACAAGTCGCCAAAGATGCGAACGCGCTTAGGCTGCTTATCGGTACATCACTTCCGATAGCCCTTCCGGATACTGGGGACTGGACTCAACAATTGATAGCGTCGATACCCGCTGGACTGCCTGCTGACATCTTGCGGCAGCGCCCTGACGTACGGGCCGCTGAGAGAAATTTGATCGCAGCCAACGCGAACATCGGAGCAGCCCGAGCAGCGTTTTACCCGTCTATAACACTGACAGCTAACACCGGAGTTGCTAGCGAGCAGCTCTCCCATCTCTTCTCGGGTGGGCAAGGGCAATGGACCTTCGTTCCTCAAATCAACATCCCCATCTTCAATGGGGGGCGCCTCAGGGCGAATCTTGATTACGCCGAAATACAGAAGGACGTTCGAGTAGCAGCATATGAAAAGAGTATTCAGACAGCATTCAGTGAAGTCGCAGACGGTCTGGCAGCGCTGGGGGTTTTTGACGAACAACTTCAGGCGCACCGAGACTCTGTAGAGGATAATTCAGCTTACCTAAATCTGGCCCTTGATCGTTACCAGCACGGTGTCGATAACTATTTGCCAGTGCTCGATGCGCAACGAAACTTGTTTTCCGCACGTGAGGATTTGGCATCCAATCGACTGCTTCAACTCCAAAGCCAAGTGCAATTGTACCGAGCTCTTGGTGGGGGATGGGATCAAGTGCAACTCTCCAATATTAATACTGAGCGTCGAAATGTTGAGTAGCACTAGTAGATGGCAGAGGTGCAAAAAACAGCCAATGGCTCATCGATAACCACTGGGAGAGCCAGCTACCGAAATCGCCCGATTGGTTTAAGAGAGCCATATATGATGAGACCCATTTAATGAGTGGTCAGTATTCTGAAAGAAGCGGCATTCAGGTAGTGTCGCGGGCAGCTAGCATTCTCAGATGTCTAGAGAGTGAGCCGGAAGGTTTAAGCCTTGGGACAATAGCCAATCGCAGCAATTTGCCACGGTCCACTGTACAGAGGCTTGTAGATGCCTTAATTGTCGAGCGACTGCTAGAGGTGGGAAAAAGTGGTGTACGTCTCGGTTCAGCCTTGATGCGGCTGGCTTCCCATAGCCATTTCGATATGACGCGCCTTGCGCGGGCACCGCTTGAGCAACTGGCGGAACAGACTGGAGAGACCTCGGCTCTTGTATACGCGAGCGGAGTTACTCTGATCACGCTCCACTCCGTAATTTCAAACCAGGAGTTGCGTGTTGCGCCGATGGTGGACTCCTTTCTATGGGCTCACGGCACAGCGGCTGGAAAAATCTGTCTTGCACAGATGTCGAATGACCGAGTTGAAGCGTTGCTCGGCGGTGAACTCAAGCCGTTAACGCCGCATACGTTGACGCTGTCTGCGCTTTTTGAAGATTTAGCATCCGTCCGCGAGCACGGAATTGCGTATGACCACCAGGAGCATCGTGCAGGAATTAGCGCTGTTGCCGTGGGGCTTGAAACGATACAAGGATTTTACGCGATTTCTGTCATTGGACCTGCTTGGAGAATTCGCAACCAAAGCAGTGAGATCATCCACGCACTGCGGGAATGCCAAGCTAGTCTGACGAACTCATGTTCGCTGCCGACTGATCGGTAGGCTCCACTGACACTAATGACCTTCAGGAAGTCGGCGCGATGAGTACCAAAATCGACTTTGAGATATTTGCTGAAATTGACCTAAACCTGACGGTGATCTGCCTCATCGTTTATAAAGAGCAAGATCTGGCGCGCGCTGCTTTAAAGTTGGGTGTCAGTCGTCTCTTTATTCTGGAGGCATTAGAAGATCTGCGTACTCACTTCGGTTATCCTTTGTTTGAAACTATAGACTATTCGATTCAACCCACCGTGAACGGCAGTAAGGTTTTACAGTTTCTAATGCCACTAGCTAATGTGATCGAACCGATACTCGGTCCGTAGAAAAGGATATGTATGGAACGGACTTTTTCATACGAGGCCAAGTTCACGCGATCTGAGGGTAAAAGGCGTGCTGTGTACTCAATGTTGGACAGGGTAATGCTCTTACCCTGATGCATTCGCTTTGCCGAGGATGTGCGGGTTCAGTGGAGGCGTCCAAACTCCAAGGCATTAAAGTCCGTGGATTAAGTGAGGGTTATGTGGTCGAGAATTTGATAGGCGCATTTTGCGTAATTGATGAAGCTCACAGCGCTATAACCAACTGTATGGCAGAGGCCGTAGTCGGGCACAATCTCACGACAGTAGAGTTCCGCATGCTTTACGTTTTAGCGAACGGTGTAGCGGTCACTCCGACCCAGTGCAGCCGGAGTTTGAATATTACGATGTCAACAGTATCCAATATCATTGGAAGGCTGGAAGATAAAGGCTGCATTATTCGCCGGCGCGACCAGCCAGATAGGCGAAAGATAACGCTTGAGCCATCAGACCTAGGGCTCGAAATATTTGAACTTGTGCAGAACAAACTGTGTAGGCTTTGGGAAAGAGGGTTGACCGATCTTGGACCTAGATTAAGGCATATGGCTGAAGCTCTTGCACAAGCAGCTGTAGGTTCGGAGGGCAGTGTTAGCCGTGTCCCATGTTGGAATAAATATTTCGAGATCAATTGAGAGTGAGGTCGCGGGAATTCTGCTAAAACCACACACGTTGAGCTGAATAATTGTTCGGGATTCTTAATCCGGATGGTCGTCAGCACACTGCTGCATGTGATTTTCATCGATTGGTCTTCCACAGCAATTGCTACATAGTTGCGGTCATGATTGCTAGATTCGGTGGGCAAGCTTCGCTTTCGAGCTGGCCGCTGCTGGCCATCTCTGCATGTCGCCACCGTCAGCTATGAATCGATAGTAACCCTTTGTGATGAGCAAAAAACGGATAACGCTCCTGTCTTGATCAAGGGCCAGCGTGCCGGGGCAGTCGGCGTTGCAGGCGGGTTGTGAGCGGATGAGGGCGCGCTTGCGCAAAGGGCGGAGGCCATTGCCACAGGCTGAATCGAGCGATAATCAATACTCTGACGGCGAGACGTCAGCGCGCTTCCCAAGACCAGTAAGGAGTCTGAAATGAAACAGAATCGCTACCGGATTCAAATCGAACAGATCGAAGACACCAAAGGACAGCCAGTATCCCGCGACTCGCTGAGTTTCGAGATAGGCAACCATGACGATGTTTTTCACATCGTCGAACTCATGCTTGCCAGGGAAGATTTCGACAAGAACACTTCCACTGCCTTCGCCATTGGCTTGAAGCTGTTCAGTGAGGTGATGCTGGAAAACAAGGATCACCCGCTGTTCGAAGATTTCAAGCCTGCTTTTGTCCAATTCATGAAAAAGCTTAAAAGCAAAAAATAGACCTCGCAGGTGCCGCGGCCCTCTGGAAGATTCATGAGCCGAAGGGCTGCTATCGGCAGAAGCGGACTTTCATTGGCCCCCTTCTTTTGTTTAAAGGCTCTAATGTAACTGGCGCTGACCGGGCTTAAGCAAAAAGTGCCTCAGCGCCAGAACCAGCACCAATGCGCCCACCATGTTTCAGATGAACATAAACCCGAGCAGGATCCCCATGTCAGCTTGAAACTTGATGGACGACAGTCGCCACCTGAGCACTGCAATGCCCGATGTAATTCCGTTCATCACCACCATCTTGCCGGTCGGCAGCAGCGCAAAGTAGTAGGCGCCGGACAGGTTTGAGCCTTTGCGCAGGTTGGTGATTGTGACACTCAGGTTGTGTAGCGCGTAGTCCACACCAATGCCCAAGCCCAATGCGATCACGGGGAATGTCGCCACCTTGACGCCGATGTTCAGCCCCGGGGGATGATTGTGCTCAACCCTTGGTTAGGCACAACCGTACCTGGAGCAACTCGCATTTGGGCGTAGGCATTCTTCAAACGGTAAAATTCACGTGAGAAATATCAATTGCTTACGAGCATTGGCCGAGCAATCGATCAAACGTAAATTCAGCAGACGTTAACATTGCAGGGAATTACAGCAGTAAAAAATAAAACTTGAAGAGTTGGATTTCTTCTCCGGTTGTCGCCGGCAAGCGCTCAAATGAAAGTTTTTCCGTCAGGGATTTGCGCGGCCAGGATGCCGCAGGCGTCCTCTTTGTTCTGCTCGCCCTACCGATACCGATAGAAAAAGCTGACCGACACACCGTCCTTACGCACTGAGATTCGACCGGCGAGATTGTCATCCTCTCTGAGGATGCGGCCGGCATCATTGGCGGTCAGCGACTCAAGCTCTTTGATGGTGATTTTGGCCATGAAATGGACTCCCCCTACTTTTACCCCCACAAAAACGTCGGCTCTTGATGGACGTTACTGGACTCTCGTAGAGCAGAACACCGCTGGAGCTCAAGTAAATACTAGCTTAGAAAAATCCAGAGTGAAATTTTGGAGTCTTTCAAGAAGTATGAAAAAGGAGATGGGGTGCTAGGGGTCGAGTGTTCGAATCACTCCGTCCCGACCATATATTTCAATGACTTAGCCCAACTTTCGCGAGTTGGGCTTTTTCATGTGCGTGACTTTTGCGTGACTTCTCCAGATTTCATGCTTGCCTCCTCTTCAGGATCGTCAGCACCGGGGCGCGTGAGTCGGTTACTGATACCTTGTTTGCAGCCTCAATCAGTTGGTCCAGCTCTGCCGCTGAGTAGTGACTGGTGATGCTGCCGTTCTTATGGCCGAGCAATGCTTTGCGATCCTCCTCAGTCACGCCTGCTGCACGCAGCCTTCTCCCAAAGGTGTGCTTCAGGTCGTGAATGCGGATTCTGGCAAAGCCATCATGTGCTGGCCGCAAATACTTCTCCTGCCATTTCTTCGCCGCCCTGACCCTGGCCTTCTTCCACGCTGAGTCATTCATGCGGTGAACCATTGTTTCTTCCCCATCGCCGTCTGGCTTGCCGAAAGGGAAGACGTACAGCTTGTGTTGGCCTCGCTGCTTCTCAATGACTGACTTGGCCACCGTGTTGAGAACCACTAGGCGCTCGTCCCGGTTCTTCACACCAGATCGTGCACTTCGTCCGCCGAACCCGGCCGGAATCAAAAACACTGTGGTATCCAGCTCCGGTACCGTAATTTCCCAATCCCATTGAAGCTTGCAAACCTCCTGCTCTCGACACCCCGTATTGACCTTGAACATGGCCATGGTCTGGAGGTGTGCCGGTAGTTCAGCGAACAAGATCGATTGCTCTTCCCAAGAAAGCGGGTAGGGCTTACGGCAGTTCGTCTTCTCATCCAGTAGCGAGATCATCGGTACCACATCTATCCACGCCCGACGTTCATCATCTCTCCACTTCCTGGCACATAGATTCAAAACCCGGATCACTCGCTGAAGGGCGATGTTTACTGTCCGATTAGTCACTGGCTTGCCCATTGCCGGATTCAGCTTCGAGCTGATGTAGGGGGCCAGAGCGTCATCATCAACATGTGTGATTGGCATATCCCCAATGAACGGGTCCAACTGCGCCATGTACGTTGCCGAAATATGGATCGAGGCCTGATCCTTCACCTCAAGCAGGAAGCGAGTTGCCGCTTCCCGCCAGGTTCTCACTTTCCTGATCCCGTACACCTTCTCTTGTCGGCGCTGTTCCAGGAGATAGATCAGGTACTGCTCCGCTTCGGCGCGGTCACGAGTGCCAGTGCTCTCTTGAATTCGTTCACCTCGGTACTTCTTGTCGATCTTCCAGAGGCCGCTCGGCATTTGCTGGAGCCCGGTGATTGCTTTTTGTGCCATTGCGTATCTCCTTTGGATCCGCCCTGGCGCTCGCTGCGGGGCCGATTGTTGTCCTGATTGGCTTCTTTTTCAATCGCCATGGCCTGAATGTAAGCGTCGGCCCACGCGTCAAGTTCCAGTCGGTCGAAGCCCACACCCTGTTTTCCTATTGGGAATTCCCGAACGTGAGGCCGGACTGTTTTGTTGAATTCGTCCCGACACATGCCGAGATAGCCGTATACCTCTCCGGCGCGAATAAAGCGCGGGAGGATGGGTGTGACTTGAGCTGCGCTTCGATTGGCCATAATTTTTTCCATACCGTTCGTAGCGGCAGAAGTTGGGGAGGGTGGTTTTAGGCTGTCTGGAACATCCAGCACCGCACGGTTTTCGCTTTGTTGGCGGCATCGACATCCCATGCCGAGCAAACATTTCTGTTCGTCTCTATGAACTTGGGGCACTTGCTGGTTTTGAGGTGGCGCTTCAGTTCTGTCAGATCAGGCACTTTTTGGCGCTTCTCTGCGGCTTCCTTGGCGAAGTCATTGAGGTTCACAGCGATCAGTCCGTCATTACGGGAGTGGTTGAGTCCGCCCGCTGCGCTGTTCAAGTACTCGTAAGGGATCGTACGGATTCCACCATTTACGATCATGTCTACGCCGATGACCTGATTATCAATGGCCAGATCCGCAAGGCATGGCCAGCGGCAAAGATCATTCGCACGCTTCCAGGCACGGCCTTCAATGAGGTTCGCAACCTTCTGTGGACGAACCGCTACACGCCCCTGATCCGCGCTATGCAGCAAAGCATCATAGATCGGGCTGATCCCAAGACCATTATTGCCCCGGTTTGGGCGATGACTAACCCCGAGGCTGCCTACGCCTATTCGGCGGCTGGGGCTGCCAACGACGGTTTTAAGGCCGGCGATTGGTCGGACGCAGTCCATCCGATCGGCGCATCCCGACACGCTCTGTACCAGGCTTTGGCGCCGTTCGTGGCCGCTGCTGCCCTAGATATCATCTGACCAACTTCACAAGGAAACCGCTCAATGGGTATTGCTCTCAAATCTAACCACATCGGCCCTTGGCACACGAAAGTGAACGTGGCCGTCGCTGACGGGCTGAAAGCCTGGTTTACCTTCGACACAGATGCCAGACGCTTCTTTTATAACCGAGCCCAGAATCAGCCGGACGCTGTAATCATTGGCAATCCGATCGCGTACCCAACGCACGGTCGGTTCAAGGGGCTGACCAACTACTTGCGCACTGGCGTGCGTGAGACTGACGGTATGACGTTGATCGTAGTAGGCAAGGCTGCTGCGCCAATTCCGGCTGAGGCATCTACCACTGGCGATGCAACAACTCCGTTCTATCTCGGTAA
The DNA here is from genome assembly GCF_019266105.1 of Pseudomonas sp. D1HM. NCBI lineage: Bacteria > Pseudomonadati > Pseudomonadota > Gammaproteobacteria > Pseudomonadales > Pseudomonadaceae > Pseudomonas > Pseudomonas sp. D1HM. Next base: position 65,018 of record NZ_LRMN01000007.1, read on the forward strand.
CTATCGTGGCGCTTCAGTGACTGAAGGTATTATCGGCTCGGCTTATGGAACGTCGCTCTACCACGTTAAGCCAGACACACTCACAGGCGGCGCTGCCCGGGACAACGGAGCAGGGGCGGCGACTTCGGCTGTGAACAGCCTGGGCGCAGGAGAAATCCCAACCGAGTGGGGCATTCGTGTCCTGCGGGTAAGTTCCGCAATGGGGTTAAAGGTGCAGAACCTCACCAGGAACACGATGTCCCAAGGTGAAGACCTTCGGCCTCGAGTCCTTTCCGATTCGCTGTTCCAGATCGGCAGCGGTACTGCAGCGTTCGGCGGTGAAATCGATATTTCTTCGGTGGCCATGTACGATCGGGTGCTTACAGACGAGGAGGTCAACGAGGTCGCGGCTGCGAAGCGCAAGCGCATGTGGCGACTAGGCATTAACGTATAACCCCAGAGCTGTTATCACAGGCCCGCCTTGCGCGGGCTTTTTGTTGTTTCCGATTCCAGCTAACATCGCTTGCGAAGAAATAAACGAATATGCCTTTGGCTGATGCCCAGGCATTGGAAATAGGTAAATCTCCTCGGAATCAATGGATATGAACGAACCTAAGTATCGCGTGGAGCAGTTTTCAACTGCGGTCCAGCTCATGGAACATCTAAGTCCGCTCAATCCAATATGGCAAAATGGAAACTATATTTTTCGGGGGCAGTCAAGCGATAGGTATAAGCTTACACCCTCAATCTGTAGGAGGGGACCAGGGGCATTTGTAGAAAATATTCCTCGCAGAACAACTTCCGACTCATCTCTAAGTCAAATTGCTACTGAACTTGATGTCCTCGCGCTTTTCCTCGATGGCTGTGATCGATCGGGTCTCACTGTCCCAGGTTACTCTGCTCACGTGAAAAGAAACTTTGCGACTATACGCTCAGATATCGCAAGCAAACGTGAGCCCTGGCCGCATCCCGATTTATACGAAATACTAGCTGTGGCACAACACTATGATGTCCCTACGCGACTTCTTGATTGGACCACTCGTAGCTTTGTTGCATGTTACTTCGCAGCCTCTTCAGCAAATTTTCTATACGATGAGTTGGGGAATATCACCGTATGGGCTCTGGACTTAAATTATTCTGAACAATGGAAAACTGTAAACATAATTATGCCCCCCGGTGGAACGAGCAAGAATCAAGCCGCTCAGTCAGGGTTGTTTACAGCGCATCAAGTACAAAATATATCTATGTCCGAGGTGTATGTTCCTGAAGCATTGGAGGAGGTTGATGAGATCTATGAAACTCCTACTGATTGGATTCGACTGATAAAAATGACCTTGCCTCTGCAAGAGGCGCCTAGCTTGCTACATCTCTGCTCCGAATTTGGCGTGAACGGGTCAACGCTATTTCCGGGCTTCCACGGCGCCTCTAAAATGGTCCGAGATTGGGCCAAAGTAAGTGTAGGCGTAAGACCGTCCTCAGCACGAATTAATAAAATGCTTTCTGACGCCGCCTTTGGTGAGACGAATGTAGGAGTATTTTCCGATGACAGTTGACCGCTAAATGGTGCCGACGATGACTTGAGGACGTCTGACACCATCGGTCAGATCGAGTGCCTGAAAGAAGTCTGTGGACGCTGGCTTCGGTCAGGTCTTCTCTAAAATTTATGTTTGAAAGAAAAAAATGTAAAAAAAGCACTTATCCCCCTCCCGCCGACGGGCCTTGTGTCCTTTTTTTGTGCAAATCCGGATGTAGCGCAAACGAACCTGCAGCCCAGGTGGGCTGTGGGGCTCTGCAGTCGATCGGCAATTGCACAGAATGCAAAGTTTTGAAGGGAAGTGCAGCGCGGTTGCACGGCGGTGCTCAGAGCGGACGCGGGGAGCTGACCGGCGTTCTGATGGAAAGCTATCCGCCGTTCTCCTTTCTCAATGAACAGAACCAGCTGGACGGTTTTGACGTGGATGTCGCCAAGGCCGTTGCGCAACGGCTAGGGGTGAAGCTGAAGCTGCAAACACCTTCTTGGGATGTCATCGCGGCCGGGCACTGGAACGGACGGTATGACATCTGCGTCTGCTCGATGACGCCGAGCAAGGCGCGGGCCGAGGTGTTCGACTTTCCGGTGGCGTATTACCAGTCACCGGCGGTGATCGTGGTGAATGCCAAAGACAAGGACATTGCCTCGGGCAAAGATCTGTCCGGTAAAAAAGTCGGTGTGATCAGTGCGTCGACCTATGAAGCCTATTTGAACAAGGATCTGGTGATCGAGGGCGCTGAGGACAAGCCGTTGAGCTATCCATTCGACAGCGTCCAGGTCGCGCCATACGACAACGAAACGGTCGCGTTCCAGGATCTGGCCTTGGGTGCGGGGGTGCGTCTCGATGCCATGGTCACCAACCTCATCACGGCTCGCGAACGTATCGCCCAGGATCCGCGTTTTAAAATCGCCGGCGATACGCTGTATGCGGAGCCCAACGTGGTCGCGATCGAAAAGGGTGATCCGCAATGGAATGCCAAAGTCACTGAGGTCGTCACGCAACTCAAGGCCGATGGCACGTTAAGCCGGATTTCACAGAAGTGGATCGGTGCCGATATCAGCCAATGACAGCCCTCAACCCATACCCTGCCAAGGCGGCTGCCGCCTCCGAAACTGAGCCGCATCGATTCAGCCCGCTATTGGGTTTTCGCACTCGCCTGTATTTGACCTGGGCGGTGCTGTTCGGCCTGTGCGTCACATTTTTCATGAGCTTCGATCTGAAGTTCTCGATCATTTTGCAGAAGTTGCCCAATCTGGTCGGCCTGCACCTGGGGCCTGACGGTTTCTTGCAAGGTGCCGCGCTGACGTTGTTTTTGTGTTTTTGCTCAATCTGGTTTTCGTTGCTCCTTGGTTTTGTGACGGCGCTGGCACGGCTGTCGCGCAGTGCAGTGGCGTTCGGCATTGCCAGTTTCTATGCGTCCTTTTTCCGCGGTACTCCACTGCTGATTCAGATCTTGCTGATCTACTTGGGGCTGCCGCAACTGGGGGTGGTTCCGGGTGCTATCAGCGCGGGGATCATTGCGCTCTCGCTCAATTATGGTGCTTACCTCAGCGAGATTTTTCGTGCCGGCATCATGGCTGTTGCGCCCGGGCAGCGCGAAGCAGCGATGGCGCTGGGTCTGAAGCCTGCCGCAACGTTTCTGCACATCATCCTGCCGCAAGCCATGCGCACGATCATTCCGCCGACAACCAGTCAGTTCATTTCAATGCTCAAGGACTCATCGTTGATATCGGTGATGGGCGTTTGGGAAGTGATGTTTCTGGCGCAGTCGTACGGTCGCTCGTCCTATCGCTACATCGAAATGCTCACCACCGCAGCCGTTATCTATTGGCTCCTGTCGATTGGGCTGGAGTTGATACAGAACCGTCTTGAACGCCACTACGGCAAGGGTTTCAAGCATCAGCGCTGACCCGCCCGCTTAATGACTTTTTACAGGTACTACGATGTCCGATCCAAAACCTCTTTTGTTTGCGTTATACGAGCAAGCCAGTGTTGGCTGCGGTGGCGCCCCGAGTCTGTGGACGCACCCGGCGGACGAGCGACTGAGCATCAACTCATTAGGCTACTGGTCGAACCTGGCGCGCATCGCTGACCAGGCTCATCTGGATATGCTGTTTTTTGGTGATGTGCTGGGTTTCTACGATGTGTTTGGCGGTAACGCCGACGCGGCCATGAAGTGGGCGGTGGAAGCTCCGGCCAACGATCCGTTGATGATCATTCCGGCATTGGCCGCGGTGACGGAAAACCTGGCTTTCGGCGTGACGGTCACCACCAGCTACGAGCATCCATTCACCCATGCCCGGCGCTTCAGTACGCTGGATCACCTGACCAATGGCCGGATCGGCTGGAACATCGTCACTTCCTACTTGACCAGTGCCGCTCGCAACTTCGGCCTGGAGGAGATGATCAAGCACGATGATCGCTATGATCGTGCTGATGAGTTTCTTGATGTGGTGTACAAGCTCTGGGAAGGCAGCTGGGCAAACGATGCCGTTGTGGCCGATAAGTCTCGCCAGGTGTATGCCAAGGGCGATCGTGTGCGACCGATTAATCATGTCGGCGAGCATTACCGGGTAGCCGGCCCGCATTTGACGTCTCCGTCACCGCAACGTACGCCCGTGCTGATCCAGGCGGGTTGGTCGGGCCGTGGGCGTGAGTTTGCGGCCAGGCACGCCGAGCTGATATTCATCGCCAAGTCCAACCCGCTGGAAATTCGCCAGGGACTGGAAGATATATGGACGCAGGCGAGGGCGCGGGGGCGTCGCGCTGAAGATGTTAAATCACTGACGGTGCTGCGCATTGTCACGGCCAGGACCGAGATCGAAGCCCAGCGCAAATATGACGAACTGCAAAGCAACTATCACTTGCAGGCGCAGCTGGTGAGTTATGCCGGTGATACCGGTATCGACATCAGCCGCTACGCGGACAGTGACGCGTTGTCCACTCACACCGAAGGCATGACCTCCTATGTGATGCGTCCGGATGGCAGCGGCAAGCCCTTGACCGCTGGCGATGTCAAACAGCGCTTTGCCAACGTCACCCGCGGCAGTGATCTGATTCTGGTGGGAACGCCGCAACAAGTGGCCGACCGGATCGAAGAGCACGCCCGTATTTCCGGTACCAGCGGTTACATGCTCAACCCGCTGATCAGCCCGGGCAGCCTTGAGGACTTCGTTGAACTGATCATTCCTGAACTGCAAAAACGTGGCCTGTATCGTACCCAGCCCCAGAGCGGTACTTTCCGTTCTCGGTTACGCGACGATGGCGCCAGCCATTTACCGGATTCTGCCTACGGCGCTTCGTTCCGCTTTGATAAAGGTATTTAGGATGAGCTGCCTGTGCTGTTGAATACAGGCGCCTTCCCCTGATGTAGCGCCGTTGTCATCAATCGACACAGTGTTGCCAGCTCAGTGGCTGAGGCCTTCGAAAGCACCTCACTCTGTCCCGACCCTGTTTTCCACTGACCTAGCCCAACTTTTGCGAGTTGGGCTTTTTCATGCACGTGATTTTTGCGAGGCCCTTCACGGCTGCCGCCCCGGAGGTGCCGCCCAAGCGGGTGTTCAAATCGTGCTTCGGAGGTGTAATGAGCAAGCCGTGCTATCGAATTGCCATCCATTCTTTATAATCTGCGCTGGCTGAGTCTCAGCCAAGCCAATATTACTCAGGATGTGCTGAAGCAGCTTTGATTCGTTGATACATGGCCTGGTCGGGCGAGGTGTCGGTTACCTCGCCCTTGAATAGGCAGTGCGCTCTACCAGAGCGCAATGTCATAAGTCAGGTAGAGCCGGTTGCTGTCCCGGCCTCGGGAAAAGTCCGAGCGGTAGACATAGTTACGCAGTTTCACTCCCAGGCCTTTGAAGCTGCCTTGCTGCACAACATAGGCAATTTCTGCGTCACGCTCCCATTCTTTGACAGTGCTGTTTGACTTGCCATCGTTACCGCGGAGGTAGCGCGTGGAAAAGGTCAGGCCCGGCACGCCTGCGGCGGCGAAGTTGTAGCCGTAGTTGAGCATCCAGGTTCTCTCGTCTTCCTCAATGAATTTGCCAATGCCGGCATTACTGAACGAGTAGACGGTGGCACCGCTGATGTAGGGCAGGCCGGCATCGCCGTTCAGGGCTTGATAGCCTGCGCCGATGGTATGGCCAGAGATGGCGTAGGACAGCAGCCCGCTGAGCATGGTGTTGTCAATTTTGCCAGCGTAGGCCGAGCCTGAGTCGACACTGTTGAAGTAACGCAGGTCGCTGGTCAGTGTCCCGGGGCCGAGCGGTAGGTCGTGCTGGATACCCGCGAAGTTCTGGCGATAAAAGTTCTCGAGTTCTCCATAGAAGTAGCTAAGGCGGACGCTTTTACCCCATTTGTAGTCGGCCCCGGCGTAGTTGAAGTCCCCTGACTTATCACCGCCATAGCCATCAGGCACGATCGGTACGCTGTCTGTCGAGTCGCGCAATTTAAAGCGTTCGAGATGCCCGCCGCTGAGGGTCAGGTTCTCCAGGTCACTGCTACTGATTTGGGTGCCCTGGTAGGTCTGGGGCAGCAATCGCGCATCGTTGTAAATCAGTACAGGGGTCTTGGGCAGCAGCGTGCCATATTTGAGTGTGGTCTTTGCCAGCCTTGCTTTTGCTGTAACCCCGGCACTGGCAAACTCATCGGCGGCCCGGCCGTCATCATGCACCGGCAACAGTCCGGTACCGCTACGCCCGCGGCCTGAGTCCAGCTTGAGTCCCAGCAGTCCCAGGGCATCCATGCCAAAACCGACAGTGCCCGGGGTAAATCCGGACTGGTAGTCCAGCAGGAACCCTTGAGCCCACTCGGTGCGCTCACTCTTTGCCGTTGCTGCCGCTTTCGTACTCAAACCATGCTCGTCGCGAAAGTTTTCGTTGAAATACACATTTCGCAGTTGCAGTTTGAGCGTGCTGTCATCGACGAAACCTTCGGCACTGGCACCGACCACTGGCAACATGCCTAATGCGCAGAACAGCGCCTGACGGGAATACAAAGTGCTCATGGCAAACCACTCATTGTTGTTATTGGGGGGTGCAGCAAAGCCCGCGCCTCGCTGTTTGAGGCGCGTTGGGAAGCGGTACAAAACGTTGGGTGGATCAGGTGAACAGGCTGATTGCCCCGGTGAGCAAAGCCAGCGCCGTTACCACCAGGGAGGTCAGCACTGCCCATTTAAAGGTGGCTTTCTGGAAGTCGCCAATGTCGCGATCGACCATGCCCACCAGCAACAGGGTAGAGGCCACCAGCGGGCTCATCAGGTGTACGGGCTGTCCGAGGATAGAAGCCCGGGCGATTTCAAGCGGATCGATGCCGTAAGCAGCCGCGGCATTGGCCAGGATCGGCACCACACCAAAATAGTAAGCGTCGTTGGACAGTACGAAGGTCAGCGGCATGCTGGTAATCGCCACAACCAACGGGAACAGGTGGCCCCAGGAGGGCGGAATCCAGTCGACGAGGGTTTGCGCCAGGGCATCGACCATTTTCGTCCCGGAGAAAATCCCGGCGAAGATGCCCGCGGCAAACACCAGCAGAACCACCGTCATGGCGTTGCCCGAATGAGCGAGGATGCGTTCCTTCTGAATATCCAGTTGCGGGTAGTTGATCATCAGCGCCAGGACAAAGCCGATCAAAAACAGGATGGCAGCGTGCATCAGTCCCATCACCAGCGCGGCCATCACTACAATCACTAGTACAAGATTGACGTAGGCCAGCTTTGGACGCTTGTGCGGTGTGTCTTCAAGAATCGCCTTGATGTAGCAATCGCCGCCGCCACTTTGCAGTTGGATGTTGCCGATGCGTTTGCGCTCGGCGCGGCCCAGCAGGAACGCGGTAAAGACCACCCACATCGCACCGCCGATCATGGTGGGCAGCAAGGGCACGAAGTAGGCGCCGGCATCCAGGCCCAGTGCGGCAATCGCCCGCGTCGCCGGGCCACCCCAAGGGCTCATGCCGCTCATGATGCTCAAGGACAGCATGGAGATGGTTGCCAGGATCATCGGGTTCATGCCAATGCGCTTGTACAGTGGCAGCATGGCCGCGCACGTAATCATGTAGGTCGTAGTGCCGTCGCCGTCGAGAGCCACCAGCAAAGACAGCAGGGCAGTGCCTATCGCAATCTTCATCGGGTCACCATTGACGCGCTTCAGAATCTTGCGAATCAGTGGGTCGAACAAGCCGGCGTCGATCATCAAGCCAAAAAACAGGATCGCGAACAGCAGCAATGCGGCTGACGGTGCGACCATTTTCAGGCCGTCGAGCATCATCTTGCCGGTGGTGCCGCCAAAGCCGCCGACGACAGCGAACACGATGGGCACAAGGGTGAGTGCGACGATAGGCGACAATCTCTTCGTCATGATGAGGAAGGTGAATACGACCACCATGGCCAAGCCAAGGAAAGCGAGCATAGGACGATTCTCTTGTTGTTATCGTTATAGAGGCTAATGCCGAGGCACGCGCCCCCCAACCCGCCAGGTCACACAATCAATGTGCCTGGTGGGCGGGGTAATGAGTCAGGTCGGGGGAGGGTGTTGCCCGGTCTTGTCTATCCGTTTTTAGTGACGTGCACTTCTTCCCAGGATTTTTCCGGGATCTGCTGCGCGGTCGGGAGCGCTTTCCCGTCCAGGGTCCGGATTAGGGTTTCCCGGTTGCATGCGTTTTCAGACATCGAAATGACCACGGTTGCCACAGCGTTGCTGGCCAGGCTGGTCAGTGCCCGTGCTTCAGACATAAAACGATCAACGCCAATCAGCAGCGCCAGGCCGGCCAGCGGAATGTCGTGAATCACGGTCAGGGTCGAGGCCAGCGCAACAAATCCGCTGCCGGTCACACCTGCGGCACCTTTTGAGGACAAAAGCATGATCGCCAGCATGGTGATGATTTGGGTAAGGGTCAGATCGATGTTGCAGGCCTGGGCAATGAAAATGGCAGCCAGCGACAGATAGATCGCAGTACCGTCCAGGTTGAACGAGTAGCCGGTTGGCAGTACCAGGCCTACGACGCTTTTCTTGCAGCCCAGGGCCTCGAGTTTCTCCAGCATGCGGGGCATGACAGGCTCAGTGGAGGACGTCCCGAGTACCACCAGGAACTCTTCCCGGAAGTAGCGCAGCAGTTTCCAGAGGCTGAAACCGTTAGCGCGGCAAATGCTGCCGAGTACCACGAAAACGAAGAACCCGCAGGCGATGTACAAGGTCATGATCAACTTCGCCAGCGAGCCCAGCGAGGTGATGCCGTACTGGCCAACGGTGAAGGCCAGGGCCCCGAAGGCGCCAATCGGTGCAAAGCGCATCAGGTAGGAGAAAATTTTGAAGACCATGTGCGACGCGGATTCAAGCACGTCAAGCACCGGTTTGCCACGTTCGCCCAGTGAGGACAAGGCAAAGCCGGACAGCACCGCAATGAACAGCACCGGCAGTACTTCGCCTTTACTGAATGCGCCGACAAAGGTTTCGGGGATGATGTGCATGAAAAACTCTACAACCCCCAGCTTGGCCGCCGACTCGGTGTACTGGGCCAGGCCGCTGGTGTTCAACTGGCCTGGATCAATGTTCATGCCAGCGCCCGGCTGGAAAACATAGACCGCAACCAGGCCGATGCACAGGCTGATGACCGTCAGGCCCAGAAACAGCAGCATGGTTTTGCTCAGCAGACGACCGAGTGAGCGTTTGTCACTCATTCCGGCGATGCCAGTGACGATGGTGCAGAACACGACGGGCGCAATCATCATCTTGATGAGCTTGATGAACGCATCACCCAGTGGCTTTAGGGCGATCGCTTGCTGGGCCCAGAAATGTCCAACGATGATCCCCAGCACGACCGCGCAAAGGATTTGGACGTAGAGCGATTTAAAATATTTCATGGCATCACTCATTTTTTAGAATTGTGCTGATGCAAAAAATGCCGTCGACTGCAGGAGTCTACCCGGCCAGTCTCTGAGAATCAGTGGCGTAGACATAGCCGGAAAACAGCCGGCGTGCGGTTCGTACCACCGAAGCCTGGATGGTCTCGCCCTTGTCGCCGGTATATGACAATACGACATCAATCCCGCCGCTTGGGTGCTCGATACGCACCTTGTCGAGACGCGGGACGCTCACGCCTCCCAGCATGCGCGCAACAATGCTGCCTTCAATGACGCAGGCAGTGGCCAGACCGATGGAGCCGGTAATGGCAAGGGCGCGGTGGCAGTTGTGCGGCATGAAGTAGCGAACCTGAATCGTCCCGCCCGCTTTGGCCGGCGACACCAGCACGGGTTTGGGAATCACTTTGTCGCTGACGTCACCCAGGCCCATTGCAATGCCCGCTTGAAGGCGCAACGACTCAAGGCGTTGCAGAAACACGCTGTCGGCATCCAGTTCTGCGGGGCTTTCATCTCCCCGTTTGCCTAATTGACCCGCTTCAACCAGCAGCATGGGCATGGCCATGTCGATGCAGGTGACGGCAATGCCATCAAACACATCCTGGGTCTTTCCGGTAGGGAAAAGCTTGCCGGTCTTGCTGCCAGCCGCATCAAGAAAGGTCAGTTGCACCGGGGCAGCCGTGCCGGGCACACCGTCGATTGCAGTTTCGCCCTCATAACTGACTTTGCCATCCGGTGTTTGTACGTCGGAATCGACGAATGTGCCGGTGTTCAAGTTACGAATCCGTACGCGGGTTACCCCGGTTCTGGCCTTGACCAGGCCCTGTTCGATAGCAAAGGGGCCGACGGCACACAACATGTTGCCGCAGTTGGGCGCACTGTCTACCCGACGCTGCGAAACCATCACTTGCACGAACAGATAATCAACATCTGCATCCGGGTGCAGCGAAGGGCTGACGATAGCCACCTTGCTGGTTTGCGGGCTGCCACCGCCAATGCCATCGATTTCCAGTTCATGACCAGAGCCCATCAGATTGAGCAGTAGCTCATCACGGTCTTGAACAGCTGCAGGCAGATCCCAGGCAAGGAATACCGGGCCTTTGGAGGTACCGCCGCGCATTAGCACACAGGGAATTCTTTGCATGGCACTGACTCTTGTTGATCAATCGAGGTAATTGATGCTTGCGGGACAAGAGTCTCAATGTTTTAAAGATGTTTCCAATGCAAAGATTTGAGGCATTATTGCGTTTCGCGCATGATAAATAGGCGCCCGAGGTTGATCCCAACCGGTTTGCTGACGAGGCAAAAAATGGATTATGAGCTGAATGACATCCGATCTTTCGTGAAGATCGCCGAACTTGGCAGCTTTCACGAAGCAGCCGATGCGCTGCATCTTTCTCAGCCGGCGCTGAGCCGCCGAATCAAAAAGCTGGAGGAGGGGTTGGGCACGGCATTGCTTGATCGCACCACCCGCAAGGTGAGCCTGACGAGTGTAGGTCGGGACTTTCTGCCCAAAGCCCGCCGGTTACTGGATGACTTCGATGAGTCGATTCTCAATATCCGCGAACTGGCCGAGCGCCAGATCGGCAGGGTGACTTTGGCGTGCATACCCACAGCTGCTTTCTACTTCTTGCCCTCAGTGATTCGTCTCTATAACGAGCGCTACCCTAAAATCCGCATCCGTTTGCTGGACTTGAGTGCGAATGAAGGGCTTGAGGCCGTGCTGCGTGGAGAGGCCGATTTTGGCATCAACATGATGAGTGGGCAGCACCCGGACATTGAGTTTGTGCCACTGGTCATAGAACCTTTTGTCCTGGCCTGTCGGCGTGATCACGAGCTGGCCGGGCGCAGTTCGGTCACCTGGTCTGAGCTCAGTGATTATCGGCTTATTGGCGTCGGTCGCCTGAGCGGGAACCGCATGCTGCTGGATCACGCCTTGTCCGGTTTGAGCTGGCGTCCACAGTGGTTCTACGAAGTGCAGCACTTGTCTACGTCCCTGGGACTGGTGGAAGCCGGGCTGGGCGTATCGGCAATGCCAAGCCTGGCAATGCCTGCGGACGATCACCCGACCCTGGTCAGTGTCCCGTTGATAGAGCCCGTGGTGAACCGGTCGCTGGGACTGGTTTACCGTCGGGGGGCATCGCTCTCCCCGGCGGCAGAGAAGTTCGTCTCAATACTGCTAGAACAATGGCCGCAATAAACCTGCCGAGTTTGCCTGGCGCGTGGCGGGCACCAAAAAAGCCCGCCTGCCGGGGAGCAGGCGGGCCTTCCGGGTACGCTGCCCTGTAACAGTCGTTGCTGTAAGACTGTCAGCGGCAGCTCTGTGCCCCCGACGCTTAGCCCCCCGATCACGGCTTTTTTGCATACCGTGCTTTTTCGCGGCGACAAATCCTGAGACAATAATTGTTAATGATTCGCATAATCATTATGTCTATATATTAACAATATCGGGATCTCACCTATGTCGTGCGTCACACCGCTGCGTTTTTTCAACCCTTCGCGTGATCTTTTGGCCATGGCCATATGCATGGCTACCCTGACACCGGCCTTGGCTGAAGACAGCAGTGCGGGGCAGGAGAAACCCGGGTCGACGACTTTGGAACTGGGCGCCACTGAAGTCACCAGCACTCAACTGGGCAGCACTACCGAAGGTTCCAGTTCCTATACCACCGGCTCAATGTCGACGGCGACCAAGCTGCCGATGACAATGCGCGAAACGCCACAGGCCGTTACCGTCATTACGCGTCAGCGCATGGACGACCTGGCCATGACCGACATCAACGACGTGGTGAAGGCGACCCCCGGCTTGTTTCTCGATTTTTCCAGCGGCCCTGGCCGACAGTCATACTCGGCCCGCGGTTTTGACATCGATAACTTGATGTACGACGGCATCCCGAGCGGCTACCAAGGCGCGACTGTCGGCGCCCAGCCGAACCTGGCGATGTTCGACAGGGTTGAGGTGGTGCGCGGCGCCACGGGGCTGGTGACCGGTGCAGGCAACCCTTCGGCGGCCATCAACCTGGTACGCAAGCGGCCACTGGCCGAACAAAAAGTCACCCTGACCGGAGCCGCCGGAAGCTGGGACGATTACCGCGGCGAACTCGACGCCTCCAGCCCGCTCAATGACAATGGCACCCTGCGCGGCCGGGTCGTGACGTCTTACCGTGACGCCAACAGCTTTGTCGATGGGGCAGAAGAACAGCACGGCCTGTTCTATGCGGTCACCGAAGCCGACCTTAGCGAAGACACCACCCTGACCCTGGGTTTTTCACACCAGAAGGACAAGACCAATTACTTTTGGGGCTCTTCGATGATCGGCCTGGATGGCCATCATCTGGATCTGCCGCGTTCGTACAACCCCGGCACTGACTGGGAGAACAAGGACCAGGAGATCAACACGGTTTTTGCCGAGCTTCGTCATCATCTCGCCAATGGCTGGCAGCTTCAGCTCAATGCCAACTACGCCGAACAGAACGCGCTGTTCACCGGCTCTTACCAGTCGCGCTGGGTCGACAACACATTGGCCCGCACGGTCTATCAGTCTGCTCACGATGAAAACCAGGCTGGCCTGGATGCGTTTGCCAGCGGGCCTTTCGAAGCATTCGGGCGCACCCATGAACTGGTGGTGGGGGCCAGCAAGCGCATCTACGACATGGACACCCGCGATTACGCCCCGTACGACACCAACTGGCCGCTCAATGCCGGCAAACCGGACTTCGTGCACACGGGCAATGTCCGCGAAGTGACCACCCAGGATGGCCTGTACATGACCACCCGGCTGAGCCTGGCCGACCCGTTGAAGTTGATCCTCGGCGGACGCCTGGACTGGTATGACTACGATAACCGGGATGCCGATGGCGACTACAAGGTCACCCGTAACGTCACCCGCTACGCAGGCCTGATCTACGATCTGGACGATCATCACTCGGTCTACGCCAGCTACAGCGATATCTTCACCCCGCAGAGCTCCAAGGACACTTCCGCGACGCCGGTCAAACCGATTATCGGCAAGAACTACGAAGTGGGCATCAAGGGCGAGTACTTCGACGGCGGGCTGAATGCGAGCCTGGCGCTGTTCCGCATCGACCAGGAAAACCGCGCCGTGCAGGTGTTCGTACCGGACTGCCCGCAGTCTGCCTGCTATGAGGCCTCCGGCGAGATTCGCAGCCAGGGTATCGACTTCGAACTGCAAGGCGCCTTGACCGAGAACTGGCAGGTAGGCGGTGGCTATACCTACGCCCGTGTGCACACCCTCAAGGATGCCGCCAACCCGCAAAACGAGAACCAGCGCTTTGACACTGACACGCCAGAGCACATGTTCAAGATGTCCACGGTCTATCACTTCCAGGGCCCGCTGGAAAAACTGCGTGTCGGCGGCAATATTTCCTGGCAGAGCCGTATGTACAACGACGTCGAACTGCTCGATGGCAGCCACTACCGCCTCAAGCAGGGCGCCTACGCCACCACCGACCTGATGGCCGGATACCGGGTCAACCAGCACCTTGACCTGCAGCTCAACGCCAACAACATTTTTGACCGCGAGTACTACTCGTCCATCTCCAAGTCCGTGAAGTATGGTGGCGACACCTACGGCAGCCCCCGCAACCTGCTGCTGACCGCCAAATACAGCTTCTGAGTTGGCCTGGCGCAGGGACGCGCCAAGCAATGGGGACTGACCGCATCACCAGGGTTTCTATCTCCCTTTCAGAATCGCAGCACCTGCACAAATCTTCTAAACGGTTTTTTCCAAAGCGCGGTAACGTAGTGGTTCGCCCACTTCAACGCTGAACGATCGCCTTTGGAGCTTTCCATGGATAAGCGCAACTGGATCGAGCTTTCCCAGGATGCCGATACCGGGATTGAGTCGATTCGTGCTCATTTTCAGGGGCATGCCTACGATCCGCACTGGCATGACAGCTTTCTGGTGGGGGTGACCGAGCAGGGGGTGCAGCAGTTCAATTGCCGACGGGTTCGTCACCTCAGTACTCCGGGCAAGGTATTCATGCTGGAGCCGGGGGAGATCCATGACGGACATGCGCCGACTGACGAGGGGTTCACCTACTCCATGCTTTACCTCGATCCGCGCTGGCTGGAGCGGGAGGTGTTCGCGTTGTTTGAAGACGCTCCGGCCAACAGTCAGCCCGGCTTTGCCGACACCCTGAGCCAGGACCCGGGCCTGGCCACTGCTATTTATCAAGCCTTCCAGGTGCTCCATGAAGGTGACTTGCGCATCGTGCGCCAGAGCGCGCTCGATGCCTTGCTGGGTTCGCTGACGTGTCACCTTGACTGGCGCAAACGCCAGGGCGTTGATCCGCGCCTGCCGTTGGTGGCTCAGGTTGCGCGTGACTATCTGCATGCTCATGCCTACGAGGACATCGGGCTGGATGAGGTGGCCCAAGCCTGTGGTGTTGATCGCTTTCGCTTGACCCGGGCCTTCAAGGCCGCGTTTGGCTTGGCGCCTCACGCGTATCTGATCCAGCTGCGCCTGGCCAAGGCCCGGCAGTTGCTGGCGCGGGGTGGTTCACCCGCGCAGGTGGCCAGTGCGCTCGGTTTTGCTGATCAAAGCCATATGGGGCGCTGGTTCCGTCGTGCTTATCAGCTTACTCCAGCGGATTACCGCAAGCGCTGCTCAAACCTTCCAGACTGAATCCCGCTGATCCGTGACCATGGCTTCCTGTTTGATCAAGGAGCCATGCCATGCCGTTTTCATCAATCATTCCTGCGCTGCCGATGCGCCTTCAGGGAGTCTGAACCGTGGAGTCGTTGCTGCCTTTTCTGTTGTTTGCATTCGTCGCCTCGATTACCCCGGGGCCGACCAATATTCTGGTGTTGAGCCACAGTTCGCGGCGCGGTCTGAGTGCCACCTTGCCGATCATTTTTTCAGCATGCCTGGCGGCGGCGCTGATAGTGTTTGCCGTAGGGCTCGGCATGGGCGAGACACTGCTGCGCTTTGCGCGGGTGCAGCAGGTGATGGCCTGGGTCGGGGTGCTTTGGTTGAGTTGGCTGGCCTGGCAGATATTTCAAAGCGCGTCGCCATCCCTGGATCCGGCCGCCTCGCGTGGCGAGGGACTTGGCGTGTTCGGTGCCGCCACCCTGCAATTGGTCAACCCCAAGGTCTGGATGATGGCGGTGGCGGTGGCGAGCGTGTTTGTCGGGGGCGGCGACAAGACCGTGCGGCTGGCGATGTTGTCGTTGGTGTTTCTACTGGTTTCGTTACCGTGCATGACGCTCTGGGCATTACTCGGCGTGGGCAGTGCCCGGGCTTTTGGTTCGCCACGGGCATTCAGGCACATGAACCGCGCATTGGCTGTTCTGCTGCTGACGTCGGCCTGGCTGACCATGCTGGTATAGCTCGGTTCCGCGGCGGCAGGGGGGCAGGTTTGTGATCATGCCCCCAAGCGCCTGAGCGCATTCAAATGGAGCGCTGATTGACCCGTCGGGTCAGTTCTTCGGCTGATTCCTTGCGCTCTGAATACCGGTCAACCAGCTCCGGGTGATCCCGCAGCAACAGGGTGAACTTCAGCAGTTCTTCCATGACATCCACCACCCGGTCGTACAGCGCGGAGGGTTTCATGCGGTTCTCTTCGTCAAACTCCAGATAGGCCTTCGGCACGGAAGACTGATTGGGGATCGTGAACATCCGCATCCAGCGGCCCAGCACCCGCAGTTGGTTCACCACGTTAAAGGACTGGGAGCCGCCGCTGACCTGCATCAGCGCGAGTGTTTTGCCCTGGGTCGGGCGTACCGCGCCTAACGCCAGCGGCACCCAGTCTATTTGCGCCTTGAACACGGCAGACATGGAGCCATGGCGCTCCGGTGAGCACCAGACCTGTCCCTCAGACCACTGCATCAGTTCGAGCAGCTCCTGAACTTTCGGGTGGTCGGTGGGGGCGTCATCCGGCAGCGGCAGGCCCGAGGGGTTGAAGATCCGTGTTTCGGCACCCAGGTGGTCGAGCAAGCGGGCGGCCTCTTCGGTCAGCAGGCGGCTGAATGAGCGCTCGCGGGTCGAGCCGTACAGCAGCAGGATTCGCGGCTTGTGCGGGCCGTCGCCGTCGCCGTCACGGGCTTCGGGTTGAAACAATGAGGTGTCGAGATTGGGCAGCATGGCAGGCTCCGGTTACAGGGTGCTGATGCGGTCGAGTTCCCGCTGTAAGGCGGCGCGATCCAGTTGGGCAAAGGGCAGGGCGAAGAATGCTCGGCAGCGTGTTTCGATACGCGACAGGGTTGAGTGAAAGGCCGCCGAGACTGCGGCTTCGTCGCCCTGCACCTCAGACGGATCTTCCAGCCCCCAGTGGGCTTTGAGTGCCGGGCCGAAGTACACCGGGCACGCTTCGCCGGCGGCCTTGCCGCAGACGGTAATGACAATATCCGGCGGGCAGTCCTGAAAAGCATCGTTGCCTTTGCTGCTCAACCCTTCGATGCCGATGCCGGCCTCTTGCAGCGTGGTCAGGCTGCGTGGCAGCACCTGGCCTTTGGGAAAACTGCCGGAACTGACGGCCTGGAAGCCTTCTGGCGCGAGGTGATTGAACATCGCTTCAGACAAAATGCTGCGGCAGCTATTGGCGGTACACATAAACAGAACGCGCATGGTGTTTACTCTTCGCGGAGGTACAGGCATTAAAGGCTCAGGCGCAAGGCCAGGGCTGACAAGGTGATGAGCAGAATCGGCAGGGTCAGGATCACGCCGACCTTGAAGTAGTAACCCCAGGTAATACGGATGCCCTTGCGCGCCAGAACATGCAGCCACAGCAGCGTTGCCAGGCTACCGATCGGGGTGATTTTGGGGCCGAGGTCAGAGCCGATGACGTTGGCGTAGATCATGGCTTCACGCACCACGCCGCTGGCATCACTGGCTTGAATTGACAGCGCCCCCAGCAATACCGCGGGCATGTTGTTCATGGCCGATGAAAGCAAGGCCATGATCACGCCGGTCCCCAGCGTAGCGCCCCAGATACCGAACGCGGCCAGATGGTTCAGGGCCAGCGTCAGATAGGTGGTGAGGCCGGCATTCTTAAGCCCGTAGACCACCAGGTACATGCCCAGCGAGAAGGTCACGACTTGCCAGGGCGCCTCGCGCAGTACACGGCGAGTTGAAATGACATGGCCGCGCGCTGCCACAGCGAGCAACAGGGCTGCACAGACCGCCGCAATGGCGCTGATCGGAACGCCCAATGGCTCCAGTGCGAACAGCCCGACCAGCAACAGGATCAAGACAAGCCAGCCGACGAAAAAGGTCAGGGGATCGCGTATGGCAAGTCGCGGATCCGGCAGGTCGTCCAGCGAATAATGCCGGGGGATATCACGGCGGAAAAACCCGTACAGCACGAGCAGTGTGGCACTCACTGCAACGACGTTGACCGGCACCATGATCGATGCGTACTCGCTGAACCCCAGACCAAAGTAGTCGGCTGACACGATGTTGACGAGGTTCGATACCACCAGCGGCAAGCTGGCGGTATCGGCAATAAACCCGGCAGCCATGACAAATGCCAAGGTAGAGGCGGGAGAAAAACGCAACGCGAGCAGTATCGAAATCACGATGGGGGTCAGGATCAGGGCTGCACCGTCATTGGCGAACAGCGCGCTGACACCCGCACCCAGCAGTACGGTGAAAATGAACAGGCGTCGACCGTCACCCTTGGCCCAGCGTGCCACATGCAGGGCTGCCCACTGGAAGAACCCGGCTTCGTCGAGCAACAGGCTGATGATAATGACGGCGATAAACGTGGCGGTGGCGTTCCAGACAATGCCCCACACCAGCGGAATGTCATTCAGGCTCACGACGCCGGCAATCAGTGCCAGCACCGCGCCCAGCGAGGCACTCCAGCCGACACCGAGACCTTTGGGCTGCCAGATGACCAATACCAGGGTGAACAAAAAAATCGCGAATGCAATGAGCATGAGAAGTCTCGACGGGCGCTGGATCAGCAGCAGGCGGTGGTGTTGAGAGGGCGGTCGCCCATTGCGTTGAGCCGGACCGTGTTGGCTTCCAGCCACTCGGCGTTGGCCGTGAGGGTGGTCTGCAGTACGGCCCGTACCCATTCCGGCAATTCGGGATTGAGCCGGTAGTACACCCACTGACCCTGACGACGGTCGAGCAGCAACCCGCACCCGCGGAGTTGAGCGAGATGGCGGGATATTTTCGGCTGGCTGTCATTCAGGGCGCAGACCAGCTCACACACGCACAGCTCGCCCTCACGGGCAATGAGCAAGGTGGCCCGCGCGCGGGTTTCATCAGACAGGCATTTGAAGAGGGCGGCTGGACTTGGCATGGGGAGGGTGGCTCAGTACATATGGTTGTCCGAATATACGGATATCCATATGTATTGTCCAAGCCTGTCTCGATCAAAGACAGAGCCGCAACGCTGTGGCAGGCACGGGATTGCAGTCGGTCAGAGAGCAGGTGCCACCGCTGGTGGTCACCTGTTTATCTCGTCGGGTTGTAGCGGGTTCACGGTTGAGCCACGGTCAACGCAGCGTCGATGCATACGCTTCAAGCTGATCGATAACGCAATTCCAGCCCTCAAAGAACCCCATCTTCTCGTGCTGTTCCCGCGTCGCATCATCGGGGTGCATGACTTTGACGTTGTACCGGCATCCCGTGCCTTCGTCGGTCATCGTGATGATTGCGGTGAAGCCCAGCCAGGGTGTGGCAGGGCGCCATCCAGCGGTCAGCATCGAGGTGACGACCAGGCACGATTGCGGGATGACGTGCAGGAAACTGCCGGGGTTATCACTGCTCTGGCCATCCGGGCCTTTCATGAGGGTGTGAAACGCGCCACCCGGCTTCAAGTCAAAGGCGAGAACCTCAGTTGTCCAGGGCTTGGGACACCACCACTCCTTAAGCCGCTCCGGCTCGGACCATGCTTGCCATAACGCGGCACGCGACGCATTTAACACGCGGGAAATAACCAGATCTTGAGACTCAGCGCTTGCGGTTTGTTCTGTAGACATTGCTCCGCTCCTCTTGAGTGATCGACAAAATAGGGCAGGCAGACGGATCCCACGCACTGCCATTACCCGGCCTGCTGGTAGTGGAACGCTTCACTGAACAAGCAATTATAGTCAACCGCAGCATC
The DNA here is from genome assembly GCF_019266105.1 of Pseudomonas sp. D1HM. Taxonomy (NCBI): domain Bacteria; kingdom Pseudomonadati; phylum Pseudomonadota; class Gammaproteobacteria; order Pseudomonadales; family Pseudomonadaceae; genus Pseudomonas; species Pseudomonas sp. D1HM. The sequence goes on from NZ_LRMN01000007.1 coordinate 84,460, forward strand.
AGGCAGGGTTCACAGAACGGTGCTTTTATTCCTTTGCGGAATGCATTATATAAATTTAATGAATTTTTATTATTTGAAGGGCTGGCGTAGTGTTATCTGACGACAGGGAGAATCGTCTTGAAATCATCCTCTACCCACGCCTCATCAAAATTTGATGCCTCACGGGCCAATGAGTACGCCAGGCAGAGTCGTATTGCCCTGGCAGGATATGACGCCTGCCATGAGCTGGCGGCCTGCATGCTGGCGGCAAGCCTTGGCACTGTGCCCACGGCCAATGTTCTGGTGGTCGGCGCTGGAGGCACGGCCCAAGAAATTATCGCGATGGCAGCGCTGGAACCGGGTTGGCGTTTCACGGCCGTCGACCCTTCCGAGCCGATGCTGGAAGCCGCAGCGCAGCAGTTGAAGGCAAGCGGACTGCTTGCACGCGTGGACATGCAGCTTGGCCATGTTCATGACCTGCCCGCAGACCGGCGATACGACGCGGCCACCTTGATCGGTGTGCTCTACCATGTGCCGGGCGATGAGGCCAAGGGGGCGCTTCTGCGATCCATACAGATGCTTCTGAAACCCGGTGCGCCGCTGGTGCTGGCGGGCAACCAATACGCCTATGCCAGCCAGCCGCTGTTGCTCGATGCCTGGGGTCAACGCTGGCGGCAGCAGGGTGCCAGCGCCGATGAAGTGAAGGCCAGGCTCGGGAAGATTCTCCAGGGCGCCGACCCTCCACATTCCGAGGCCGCCGTTCAACAGCTGCTGCATGAAGCCGGATTCGGCGACGCGACCCGGTTTTTCAGCAGTTTGTTCTGGGGCGCCTGGCTGACCTGCAAGGTCTGACAGACAATGGGCCGGCTGCCGGGGCCTACCCAGGGCAGGCCTCAGACGTTACAGGCAAGCTATCGAGAAATGCGGCGACGTCCCGGTTGCCTCGCAAGTGAACGACAGGAACCTGCGGGCCTATGGCCAAGCGTATCGCCTCGATGCCGGGGCGGTAGTCACGATCGAAACGCCATACATATTTAAGGAAGACCCGGTCCCACTTTTCTGCACAACCTGCTGCAAGGTCAGGGCGAGAGCGGTTAGTGATACTGCGCATCACCACCCGGGTCACACAGGTCAGCCGTTGGGTATCGAGCCAGATGATCAGGTCGGCACGGGGCAGGCGCAGGTCGAAGGTGCGCCGTGCATAGTTGCCTTCACACACCCATGTGTCGGTTGCGATTGCTTCGCTGACCCGCGTGCGGAACTGTTCAGCGTCAGGCTCGGCCCAACCGGGCTCCCAGAACAGTGTGTCCAGGTGCACCACGGGCAGGGCCAGACGCTGACCGAGGGCACGTGCAAGGGTAGACTTTCCGCTACCGCCATTACCCAGAATTACAATCCGTTGCATGGAGACTTCCTGTCGAAAAAAGCCGCCGATTTTGCAGGTTTTTCAGCGTAAGTCAAAGGCTTGTGGAGGACGCTGGCGCGAAGTTGCCAGGCTGTTCTGAATCAGCTCTCGGCCGGCACGATGGCGTCAGGAACTGCTTCTTCCGCCAGCTTCAAACGGTCCGCTTTGCTGATGTATTTAGACTTGCTCGCAGGGGCCAGTTTGGCACTCGCTTTTTTGGCGTGAGCCTTCAATAGCTGCGTGATTTTCTTGCGGCGATTCATGTTTTTCTGCTCGGTACGGTAAATGCCTGAATGATATCAGCTTGAAATACCGCAGCGGATCCCGGTAGCCAAAATCGTGATCTGGCGCCCGGGCGGTCCTGTGCAGGGCATCTAAACCGAAAGGTATTGCTCCACCGATCTGACGCGAGCGTAACCAAACTCGAACGCGGCCATCATCGAGGCATGGACCTGTGCTGCAGGCACCGTCACACCGTTAAAGGTCAGGTCAAGGGTCGCGCAGGCATCATGCAGCACCGTCACTGGGTAGCCCATGTCCGCCGCAGCGCGCACCACCGCGTCGATGCACATGTGGCTCATTGCACCTACGACGACGATCTCCTCGATCCCGAATGCCTCCAGCTGATGCTTGAGGTCGGTTTCCCGGAAGGCATTGATGTGGTGTTTAACGATGACGGGTTCTTCGCCATCGGGTGCTACGGCTGCCTGAATCTGCGCACCGATGGATCCCTTGACGAAAATACCCGCACTGTCGTTGTCCGATTCGTGCCGGACATGAAAAACGGGAATGCCTGTACGCCGGGCATCCGTTATGACCCGGCCCGCCTTCGCGACAGCGGCCTCAATACCGGTTAACGGCAGTTTGCCAGTGGGCAGGTACTCGTTTTGCAGATCAACAACAATAAGACCGCGTTTCATAAACACTCTCCTGACTCTTGGTTAAGGTGAGGGGGCGGTTGCAGGTCATGGCCTGAGCAGCGCTGCAGCCGCACTGTCACCTGATTAAAACGCCAGCGTTGCACCGTCTTCCGGTATCTCGACGCGAGCCTCGATACCCTGTTTTTTGACATAGGCCCGCAACGCTTCGCGGGTTAAGGACATGTGATTGATCGAGTCCATGTGTACGGCGACAATCTTCGCGCTTTTGGCGACCTGCGAGGCATGCAGGACATCTTCCTCGCCCATGATGATGGCCCCGTCATACCCGGTCATCTTGGCTTTACCTGCGTTGAGAACGATCACTTCGGGCTGGAAGTGCTCGATCGCCTGGTCAACCTCTTTGCGCCAGACAGTGTCACCGGCAAGATAAAGCGTCTTGTAGCCTGGCGCTTCAAAGACCACGCCCATGGCTTCGCCGAGAGGCTTGGCGAGGGCTGGCACGGCATACATTTCGTCCGTGCCGTGCTGGCCGCCGGTCTTGGTGATTTTGACCCCGCCGAATTCGGCTTCATCAGTGAGAACGCGCACGTTCTTGAAGCCCTGGGAGCGAATCAGCTGTGCATCTTCCTCGTGCTGGGCAAACAACGGGATGTCTTTAGGCAGTGCTTTTTGCGCAGCATCATCCCAGTGATCCAGATGCGTATGCGTGACGATGACGGCGTCGACACCGGAAATGACTTTAGACGGGGATTCGGGCAGATCAACCAGCGGGTTGCGCAACTCACTGCGGTAAGTGTTCGCAAACCCCGGGTAAGCGTCCTTTTTCGCCAGCATCGGATCGATCAAGAACGTGGTACCCCCGTAGGTGATCTTCACTGTCGCATTGCGTATTTGCTGCATGTCCACCGTGTGCGATGCATCCGGTGCCGGAGGGGTGCTTGCGAATGCGAGGGGGCTGGCTGCGCTGCAAGCCATGCTTAAGGCCAGCGGGAGTGTGTGGAATTTCATTGGATAACCCTTGTTGATTCTTCGTTAGCCCTATTCTTGCCCGGCACCTGAATGGCCAACAGTGGCCCGAATGACATATTTCGATATAATCGGGCCATTAGTCATACGCAGAGGCAGGCCAATGTCCTCCATACGTGTTGCTGTTCTGGCCTTCAACGGCGTGAGCATGTTTCATCTTTCTGTCCCCGGGATTGTGTTGGGTGCCGTGAAGGCTACAACCGGTGAGCCTGCGTACCAGGTCAGTTACTGTGCCGAGGTACCGGGTATGGTTGAAAGCGACCAGGGGATCGGCATCGCTGTTTCACACGGGCTGGAGCTGATGCAGGCATCTGACGTGATCATCGTTCCGGCCTGGAGCGATCCCGCGGACGTCGCGTCAGCGCCGCTTGTGCAAGCGCTGCAACTCGCCAATAGCGAAGGCAAGCTGATCGTGGGTTTGTGCCTGGGTGCCTTCGTACTGGGGGATGCCGGCCTGCTTGATGACAAAGAAGCCACAACGCACTGGATGGCCCGCGACACATTCGCGCGACGTTTCCCGCAGGCCCGATTTCGTCCCGAGGTGCTCTACGTCAGTGCCGGCAACATCGTGACCTCGGCGGGAACCATGGCCGCGATTGACTGCTGCTTGCATCTGGTCCGTCAGCGCAACGGCGCCGATGCGGCGAACCGCACCGCAAAAATGCTGGTGACCCCGCCCCACAGGCTGGGTGGCCAGGCACAGTACGTAGAACACCTGGTCCCCCAGCTTGCGACCGAGACCCATTTGTCCGATGTGTTGGCGTGGGCAAGAGTCAACCTGGCAAGCCAGCTGTCGCTTGATGTCCTTGCCGAAAGGGCAAAGATGAGCCGGCGAACATTTACTCGCCGTTTCAAGGAAGCCACGGGCAGTACCGTCTCCAGATGGTTGAACGCTGAACGGGTTGCCAGAGCGCAACAGCTGCTGGAAACCACAGACTTGCCCATTGAGTGCATCGCGGACGAATCAGGCTTCGGCACGCCATTATCGTTAAGGCAACAGTTTGGCGTTCATCTCGGCACATCACCTTCTGACTACCGCCGGATGTTTTTTCGTGACATGAATTCCGGGACCCGGGCCAAAGCCCCTTAATCGCCGGTCCAGCGCATTGTCTGCAGCGTGATATGGGGATGACTCTCTAACGGCTCCCATTCATCCAGAAAAACAAAACCTTGCTTCAGGTAGAAGTGTGCGGCCCTGAGCGTCCCCGCCAAAGCCCTCAACTCAGGCATGACGATGCCGGGACGAGCAGCATCAACAGCCATCCCGCCACAAACAGCCCCAGTCCGAACGTCAGGTGCGCAATCATGCTTCTGCGCCTGGCCGCGTTAGGCGCCGCGGTCTTCGACGCGGCAACGCCGAGCCCGAACGCGGGCTGCATGATGCAGAAGGGCGCAATCACACTGACCAACCCGGTGAGCAATGCCGGCAGCAGCGTCGGCTTGCACACCCATCCAAGGCCTTGTGCACCGATCAGCACCATCGCGAAGACGATGCCCGTAGCGTAATGGAACACCCACCCCATCAGACGTTCGTTCCTGACAGGCGCCGCCTTTGTAATCGCGGCATGCCGAAACCGCCCTTGCCGCATGTGGCCCAGCCAACGCCCGACCAGAGCATAGTCAGGGGACGACAGGCCAAACACGCGTGCTTGAATAAAAGCCGATACATCCATGATCAGCGTGGCTCCCATTCCAACAAACAGAATGCGCAGTGCTGTCTCAAGTGCTTCCATGGTATTGCTCCTTGCCTTGAACCTGTTTTGGCGGTTTGATTCGAGCAGTCTGCAGGTTCAAGTCGACTTGAGGTCAAGCATGAAAGAGCTGGATATTGGCGAGGTGGCACGACGTTCCGGTCTACCGGCTTCAACGCTGCGTTACTACGAAGAGAAAGGTCTGATCAGTTCGATAGGTCGTCGTGGCCTGAGTCGTGTGTTTCATGCCGATGTACTCCAGCGACTTTCCTTGATCGTGCTCGGGCAATCGGCGGAATTTTCACTGGACGAACTCGTCGCCATGCTCGGCCCGGAAGGTCAACCTGACATCGATCGCCAGCGGCTTAACCAAAAGGCAGACGAGCTGGACCGTACCATCGCGCGACTCAGTACCCTCAGCGACGCGCTTCGTCGAGTCGCATCCTGCCCTGCTACGCGCCACATAGAGTGTTCAAAGTTTCAGAAAATGCTGAGCGCCATCGGCACCGGATCTCTCAAGAGGAAAACCGGAAAAATAGCCCTGCACAGACGTGGGACATGAAGGGGGAGGGGCCGGTTTGCGCCGGCAAACCTCGCGAAACCTTTGCTACCCTGACTCAGCCATTGCGCCACGACCCGGCATATGGACAAGACACCGAGAGCAGACGTAATGATTGAGACTCGCCTGTTACGACAGTTTGTGGTTGTTGCCGAGGAGCTGCATTTCAGCCGCGCCGCAGAGCGACTGCACATGGCACAACCTCCGCTCAGTCAGGCAATCAAACGGCTGGAAGAACACATCGGCTATCCGCTTTTCATTCGCGACAAGCGCAGCGTGGAACTCACGAGCGCAGGGTTGGCCCTGCTGGACAAGGCACACGAGCTCCTGAATACCCTGGACGAAAGCGTGGCTTACACGCGCAGAGTGGCTCAAGGCATTGCGGGCCACCTCGTGGTGGCCATGATTAATCTCAACCATCATCCAGAATTCTGGCGAGCCCTGGGGGTGTTCAGGGAGCAGATGCCTGCTGTCGAGATCCGATTTGTCGAGGCGACAACAAGTGAACAGGTCGCGCTTTTGGAAAGCGGCGAAGCCGATGTCGGGTTTATGCGTACGCCGGGGACAACAGCGCCCTCATTGACCATCGAGCGCGTATTGCTTGACCCCATACACCTGGCCTTACCGTGCAATCACCGGTTGGCGGCAGCCAGTGCGGTCAAGCTTGAGGCGCTTGCCGGCGAATCATTTGTCATGTCGTCCCGCGCATTAGGCCAGGGATTTCACGATCAGATACTCACGCTCTGCAAAACGGCCGGAGTCACGCCACGGATTGCTCAACACGCTCGGCAAATACAGACGCTTCTGGGCCTGGTCGCGGCGGGGTATGGCGTAGCGCTGGTTCCGGCGTCGTTCGAAAGCGTTGCCATGCAAGGCGTGAGTTTTCGCCCACTGTTGCATGAGGCGCCGCCGGAACTCGGCTGCGTGGCACTCAACATTGCCAGCAATTGCACGGTTCGCTCGCCCTTGCGCGATGCGTTTATCGACACCATCAAACGGTACCTCTGAGACCTCTAGCGTATTACCAGCCGACATAAACGGTATTTCACGCCGAACCTTGCGAAACGCAGCATGTCGCTGTCTTTTCTTACTGGAGGTCGGTCATGCAATATCGCTCATTGGGCAGCTCTTCTTTGCAGCTTTCCGTGTTGTCATTCGGCAGCTGGATCACATTCGGTACGCGCCTTGATCAACGCGGTGCTAACGAGTGCCTCGCTTGCGCCTACGACCATGGCATCAACTTTTTCGACAGCGCCGAGGTTTATCTCGGCGGCCAAGCGGAGCGCATGCTCGGCGAAGGCATCCGCACGCTTGGCTGGCCTCGTGACGGTTACTGCATTTCCAGCAAAGTCTTGTTCGGCACAGGCGACAATCACGACGCCAGGAACCCGGCACGCCCGACTCAGCAAGGGCTGAGTCGAAAACACATCACTGAGGCCTGCCATCAGTCGCTGCGGCGCTTCGGGATCGAGTATCTCGACTTTTTCCTGTGCCATCGTCCCGAGCCCGGCATGTCGATAGCGGAAATTGCCTGGACGATGAATACCCTGATCCAACAAGGCAAAGTGTTGTATTGGGGAACATCTGAATGGCCTGTCGCGGATGTTCTGGCGCTGATCGATTTTTGCAAGCACCACCACCTGATACCGCCGCAACTGGAACAGCCGCAATACAATCTTTTTCATCGCCAACGCGTTGAAGATGAGTATCAACCCCTTGTCCAGGAACACGGATTTGGGCTGACCACCTGGTCTCCGCTGGCATCAGGCATCCTGGCCGGCCGTTACGATGAAGGAACGGCCCCCGGCAGCCGACTGACAACCGAAGGTTTCGCGTGGCTTGAAGCGTTTATTTTCGAGAACAAACGTGAAGCACGTATCGCTGCGGCCAGGCAGTTGAAGGATATTGCTGACGAGCTGGGGGCGACACGCGCACAGCTCGCGCTGGCCTGGACGCTGCAAAACCGTTCGGTCACATCGGTATTGATCGGTGCCTCAAGCCTGAAACAGTTGCAAGAGAACCTTGGCGCACTCGACGTCATGCCGCACCTGGACTCGTCACTGCGCAGCAAAATCGAACAGGTCATGGAGAGTTCATCACCGATAATGAGGTAAGTGGCTCACCCTTCGCGTGGGGCTGCTCCCGGCCCGACGCGGACGCGTTGACGTTTGTCTCTCTGATTGGGCATTGCCAACCGACCACGATGCAGGGAAGCTACAGTGAGTGACGTTTACCATAAGGACATGCGGAAATGAACGCGCGAAAAATTTTGATCACAGGCGCTGCTGGCCGAATCGGCAGCGCTTTTTGGCAAGCGTATGACGATAAATCAGATTTGCGTTTAGCCGATCTGGATGTATCAACACTTGCCCAGTCGGCACAACCTTTCGCTCTCGACATCAGCGTTCAAGCCAGTTGCCTTGAAGCTTGCGAAGGCATACATACAGTGATTCATCTGGCTGCTGACCCGCACCCGGACGCCGATTTCATGTCCTCTTTGCTCCCGGTGAATATTGTGGGCACCTACAACATGTTATTCGCCGCCAAGGCTCAAGGCTGCAAGCGCTTTATATTTGCGAGCAGTGCTCAGGCTATCGAAGGTTATCCAGAAGATGTTCAGGTACAGGAATGGATGGCACCCAAGCCAGGCAATTTATACGGGGTCAGCAAAGCGTTTGGGGAAGCGCTGGCTTCGATGTATGCAAACGATGGTCAGATGACAACAATCGCAGTCCGTATTGCAAACGTCGCTATATTTCACCCCGGGGAAAACCACAGTCACAGGGATGTAGCTGCTTTTATCAGTATCCGGGATGTTGTCGCACTCCTTAATAAGTGCGTCGAGGCTGAGCTGAGCGGATTCCATGTTATCCATGGGGTCTCGGATAACCGGTATAAGCGACTGTCTATCGACAAGACCAGAACAGTTGTGGGGTACACCCCCCTTGATGATGGGTTTGAGATTCTGGAAGGTCACGCTCAACCTGAATGAACGGTTTGATTATGAACTGTGCGCTTCCGACACAATACGGACACTGACCCGCCTTTGGTCAAGGGGCGGGCTATATCCCGTCCCAGTGAGCGAGGCGAACGCTTTGAACCCGTTGTTATGTCGGTTTCACGAGCCGTTTCTTTAAATGATACAGGCTAGTCCCGATGGGTCGATCCTCAAGAACACCATAAGTCTCATACCCGTGCCGCTCATAAAACGGTTTAGCATCAACGGTTTTTAAGAATGCAACGACGGCCCCATTGTTGGCGCCAATCGTTTCTGCTTTCTCCAATAACACAGAACCTATTTTTCTACCGCGCTGAGATTCCTTAACCCAAAAGGTATCGATTTCCAGGCCATCCCAGTAACAATGACAGCGTATTGCGCCGATGTAGTCACCTGCTTCATCGTGCGCAACCACCATAAATATTTTATCTTCCGATTCTGGCGGTAGAGTGGGGTATTGAATGCGAAGGTATTCTGAAAACTTATTATTCAGAATGCCGTTATCCTTTTCTGTTGGGGAATTCAATATATCAATCTTGATTTCCACTGTGTTGCTCCTGTCCTTTAACTTTTAGATGCCGCACGGCTTTTGGCCTGCCATGCCATTTTTATGCGTCATCGCTGGGCACTCAAAAAATAAGTCCGTAAATGAGATATCAAGAAGGGGAAAGCGGCCTATTCTTTTGCACATTACTGACGTATTTGCTGTGTGTCCATGGTCTGCTCCTGACCGGAAGCAGCCCTGCCTGACAGGTTGCTCCCGGCCAAAACCGGACGTTCAACACGTGGTTCAACGCCCGGCGTCTGGCTCAAACCTTTCAGGTACAGGGCTGTTCCTCAGGGCGTGTCTGCGCTGTGATCATTGCAGATGGTCCTGAAAGAAGCTCGCCAGCTTGTTGAAAGGGATGAGGTCGACGCGATCATAAAGATCAACATGGCCCGCATCTGGAATGATGACGAGTTCTTTGGGTTGGCCAGCCAGTTTGTAAGCTTCTTCGCTGAACTCTCTGGAGTGCGCGTCGGCGCCGGCAATGAACAGCATCGGACGAGGTGAGATCGTCTCGATGTCATTGAACGGGTAGAAGTTCATGAACTTGATGTTGCTGGTCAGCGTCGGGTGTGTGGTCAGCGCTTGGGTCGAGCTGGCGGGCGTGTATTCGCCGCGTGGGGTGCGATAGAAATCATAGAACTCACGCTGGATCGGGTGAGTGTTCTCGTCCAGTTGGTGCACCGTACCGCTGGTGTAAAGGGGTTCACCGCCGGTGAATTCGACATAACGCTGCTGAGCGGCTTGCGCGATGATCGCCTGGCGCTGTTCAAGTGTCTGCGAGTGCTTCAAACCATTGCGATTGGCTGCGCCCATGTCATACATGCTGACCGTTGCAATGGCTTTCATGCGCGGGTCGATCTTGGCCGCGCTGATTACGAAGCTGCCGCTGCCACAGATGCCGAGTACGCCAATCCGCTCCTTGTCGATATAAGGCCGGGTCCCGAGAAAATCCACCGCCGCGCTGAAGTCCTCGGCATAGAGGTCCGGCGAGACGGCATTGCGTGGCAGCCCCTCGCTTTCGCCCCAGAAGGATAGGTCCAGGGACAGGGTCACGAAGCCTTTTTCGGCCAGTTTCGTGGCATACAAGTTAGCGCTTTGCTCCTTGACCGCGCCCATCGGATGGCCAACCACAATCGCCGGGCTCCCGGTTTTGCCGTCGAGGTTTTTGGGGATGAACAGGTTGCCTGCCACCTTCATCTGGTACTGGTTTTTAAAGCTGACCTTGTGCACGGTCACGCGGTCGCTGGTGTAAAAGTTATCCGCGCCGTTGGACATGTCTGCGCCTATTGCTGAGAGTGAGCTGAACACAAGCGTGAGTAGAACAATGAGCTTTTTCATGGGCGTGCCTGTTGAGGAGGAGTCATCAGTTTTGGGGGTGCATCATTTGCCGAACGTGAGGTCAGCACGCTCATCCATGCGCCAATCAGCAGCAGGGCGGCGCTCGCGATAAAAGTGCTCGGGTAACCGCGACTGTCGAACAGCAGTCCACCCACGGTGGAGCCCAGTGCAATGGCCAGTTGAATCACGGCCACCATCAAACCGCCGCCGGCTTCGGCATTGTCTGGCAAGGCTTGTGCGATCCAGCTCCACCAGCCCACGGGGGCCGCAGTTGCCAACAGCCCCCACACACCCAGCAGCACGGCAACCACAAGAATCGAACTGCCCAAAGGGATCAGTGCCAGAGCGATCACGGCCATCAAGACCGGGATGATGATCAATGTCCGGAACAGGCTGCGCTTTAGAAACCGGCCGATGATCAAGGTGCCGATAAAGCCTGCAACACCAATGACCAGCAAGATCAGCGACAACGTGGAGACATCCACCCGCGTCACCGTTTCAAGGAAGGGCCGCAAATAGGTGAACAGTGCAAACTGCCCCATGAAGAAGGCCCCGCAAGCGAGCATGCCCAGCGTCACTGTTCGGCTCTTGAACAGGTTGAACACGTTCCCGGAACCGTGTTTACCCGGCTCCAGCTTCATGGCCGGCAGGCTGATGCACATCCAGATAAAGGCAATGGCTGCGATGGGCACCACGCACAAAAAAGCGCCACGCCAACCTATGATCGAGCCCAGATAACTGCCCAGCGGTGCAGCAATGACGGTCGCCAGCGCGTTACCGCCATTGAAGATGGCCAACGCCTTCGGCACCTGCGGGGCGGGTACCAGGCGCATGGCCGTTGCTGCGGACATCGACCAGAAACCGCCAATGACCACCCCGATAAGCGCCCGGCCAACCATGTAAGTCGGGTAGTCAGGAGCCAGCCCGACGATCACGCCCGAGACAGCCATCAACCCGGCCAATGCCAGCAACAGCGTCTTGCGGTCGAGGGTTCTGGCAACCCACGAAATCGACAGGCTGGTCAGCACGGCAAAGGCCCCGGAAATCGCAATGCCTTGCCCGGCCATCCCCTCGGTCACGTGAAGATCAGCCGCCATCGGCGTCAGCAGACTGACAGGCATGAACTCCGAAGCAATCAGGGCAAACACACACAGCGTCATGGCAAAGACACCGCTCCAGCAGGCGGGAGTCTCGTTGCGGGGTGAAACAGTGACCATCGGGACCTCGTCGTCATGGGTGTTCATACCGGTAATGGTGACGAACGACGACTTCTGCGACTAGCTAATGAATCCTTAATGAGGCTATAAGTGTTGCTAATAAATCAGTCGAAAAGGTGCCTCTTACCATGGCCAGACGAAACCTCAACGACCTGCTGTCTTTCGTGACTGTGGCGCGCGAAGGCAGCTTCACCCGCGCCGCCGGGGTGCTGGGCGTTACCCAGTCTGCACTGAGTCAGGCCATCAGCGGTCTGGAAGCACGCCTGCAAATCAGGTTGCTGACGCGGACCACCCGCAGTGTGTCGACGACCGTTGCCGGCGAGCGGTTGCTGCAAGCGATCGGTAATCGCTTTGATGAAATTGAAGCGGAGCTGGATGTGCTCACCGAATTGCGCGACAAGCCGGCAGGCACCGTACGCATCACCTGCGGCGATCATGTGCTGCGCACCACGTTGCTGCCCAAACTCACCGCATTGCTGCATGAGTACCCGGACATCAACGTTGAGTTCGACGTCAATTACGGATTCAGGGACATCGTGGCGGATCGTTTTGATGCTGGCGTGCGCATGGGGGACACCCTCGACAAAGACATGATCGCTGTGCCGATAGGCCCGCTATTGCGGATGGCTGCTGTTGCTTCGCCAGCGTACTTTGCTGCTCGTGGCATCCCCCAAAAGCCGCGCGACTTGATAAACCACAACTGTATCAATCAGCGCATGCAGTCATCAGGCGGGCTTTATGTCTGGGACTTTGAGCGTCAAGGCAAGCAGGTAAACGTCCGGGTGGACGGTCAGCTCATTTTCAACACCTCGCCCCCTATCGTGGAGGCGACAGTGGCGGGACTGGGCATTGCGTACCTGCCGGAGGAGGAGTTTGAACCGCACCTTCAGGAAGGCAGGCTGGTGCGGGTACTGGAAGATTGGTGCCTGCCGTTCTCGGGCTATTACTTGTATTACCCCAGCCGCCGCCAACCTTCACCTGCATTTACCCTGGTTGCCAACGCATTGCGCAAAGACGTGTAGAGGGCAGGGCGCAGGGGCCGGTTTCAGCCAGTCGTTCCTGGCTGAAACCGGTTATTCACCTAGCGACGATAGTAGCGGTGTTCGCCGTCGTAGTGATGCCGCATGGCCCGGTCATGGCGACGTTCCCAGTCACGACGGCGCTCGGCTTCCCGGCGATATTGTTCTCTGCGCGCTTGTTCCCTGCGCCAGTCGTATCGACGGTCGTACTGGCGATGGTCATGCCGGTAGCGATCGTCATGGGCCAGCAACGGCTGTGTGCCCGCCACGCTGGCCAGGTCAGGCCAAGGGTTGCCGGCAGCGGGGGGCTGCACAGCTGCGACTTCAGTGACGAAAGCCGGGTTCGAGGTTTTCATCTGTGATGCTGATGCCGAGCTCACTGCCGCAAACGCGAACAGGCCGAAGAGCACCATCCGTGGGACATTAAATTTCATGAGCGAAGACAACCTCTGATAGACAATTGGACCTAGAGCCATCTGGCTGCGGGAAACCCTGGAGTCGCGTTTACCAAGCCTAATGGGCGTATTCACATAGACCGGTAAAAAAGGAAAAGTTCTAGGGCTTCGTCGCATAAATAGCTAGCGGCCTCCTTCGGCAGCGAGGGCTGTCGTCGATTTTCGGTGCAGGTTCTTCAATGGCAGCATTTGTGCAATGGCGAACCCGACCTCAAAAAAGGTAAACCCCAGGAGCAGAAAACTCGCCCCGTGCGCAACCGCATACAGTTGCCACAGCGCAAACAATACCCTCGCCAAGGCGTCATACAGGCCGACACGATGGCTCGGATGCATGAGCCGCCAGAGTGACCAGACCACGACGACACTGCCCAGCAGGTTGGCTAAAAGCATGCCGGTAAGGTCCAGCAGCGGCACCGGCCGGCTCAACGCCAGTGCGCCGGAGAGGGCTGCTAGACCGTTGATTATCAGGACGGCTGTCCAGGGTGTGATGAAGCCCGCCGTCACGATCAGGTCATATAAGGCACTGGCCCGGACGATGTATAAATTGCTCTTTACGCTGACCATAGTCATCCCTCACTGTTTGAGCCCGCAGGCTAAAGCCTGGACTTAGGTCCAGAGTCAACACAAGGAGTGGGTAATCATGAAAATTGGCGAAGTGGCAACACGTACCGGGGTGTCGGTTGACGCCCTGCGGTTTTATGAAGAGAAGGGGCTGATCAAGCCGCAGCGGGCGGCCAACGGTTATCGGCTTTACCCGGAACAAACGCTGCAACTGGTGGGTTATATCAAGCTGGCGCAGCAACTCGGGTTTTCCCTGGCGCAAATCGGCGAAAACCTGCCGCTGTTGTGGAACAGCGAAGAGGTCTGCAAAGACCTGCTGGCTCGGTTATTTGTCGAGAAAATCGAATTGCTGGATGAGCGCATCGGGCAAATGCAGGCGCTGCGCAATCTGCTGGCCGAGCGAGCCACCCAGGTCTGTCCTTTAGTGGCGATAGACTGACAGCCCCGTCCGTCCTATGTCGGCGCTTTACCCTGCGGCCTTCAACACGCATCATGCGCCGCGCGCAGCACGGCTAAAGGAGCCGGGGATTCGTGAGGAACTGCAGTTGAACGAACACACATTGTCCATGCGTCTGGAGCGGGTGGCGGCGCAGATGCCAGCCGGAGCTCATCTGGCCGATATCGGCTCTGACCACGGCTACCTGCCGGTGGCCTTGATCCGCCGTGGTGCGATTGCGCGGGCGGTGGCGGGCGAGGTGGCGCTGACGCCGTTCCGTTCGGCCGAGCGCACCGTGCGTGAGACGGGCCTGGAGCAGCAGATCAGCGTGCGCCTGGCCAGTGGCCTGGACGCCATCGAACCGCAAGACGCCATCACCGCGATCAGCCTCTGCGGCATGGGCGGCGAGACCATCCGTGACATCCTCGACAGCGGTAAGGCGCGCCTGAGCGGGCAGGAACGGTTGATCCTGCAGCCCAATGGCGGCGAGCAGCCCTTGCGCCAATGGTTGATGGACAATGGCTACCGCATCCTCCATGAAGAAGTGCTGCGCGAAAACCGCTTCGACTACGAAATCATCGTCGCCGAGCGCGCCGGGCCGGTGCTGTACAGCGCCAGGGAGCTCTACTTCGGCCCGCTGTTGATGCAGGCCCGCAGCCCGGCCTTTTTGCTCAAATGGCAGCGTCTGCTGCGCCTGAAACAGCAGACCCTGAACAACTTCGCCCGGGCGCAGCAGGCCGTGCCTGAGGACAAGGTGCAGGACATTGCCCGGCAAGCGCGGTGGATCTCCGAGCTGCTGGCCTGACCCGGGCGATCATTTGAGGGTTACGATGACTTTGCCGCTGGATCTGCCTTGTTCGACATACCGCAACGCCTCTGCCGTTGATTCGAAGGCAAAGGAGCGGTCGATGACCGGTTTGATGGCGCCTGCCTCAATGAGTGCGGTGATTTCCTTCAGTTGAGCGCCGTTCGCGCGCATGAACAAAAAGGTGTAGCTGACCCCGTGCTTGCGAGCTTTTCTACGGATTCCCCAGCTCAGCAAACGCATCACTTGCCGCAACCCCCAGGACAAACGTTGCTGCTGGGCGAACAGGGCGGTTGGCGGCCCTGAAATGGAAATGAGCTGGCCGCCGGGCTTGAGCACCTTGAGTGATTTGGCCAGCACATCGGTACCGAGGCTGTTCAAGACCACGTCATAACCCTGCAATTGGGTTTCAAAGTTTTGCTTTTTGTAATCGATGACCAGGTCCGCCCCGAGCGCTTTTACCCACTCGACATTCGGCGTGCTGGTGGTCGTGGCAACAAAGGCGCCAAGGTGTTTTGCAAGCTGGATAGCAAGGGTGCCGACGCCGCCGGAACCGGCGTGAATCAGCACCTTCTGGCCTTTTTTCAATCCGGCAGTTTCCACCAGCGCCTGCCAGGCCGTCAGTGCAGCCAGGGGGATGGACGCGGCTTCGGCCATGTCGAGGCGGGAGGGTTTCAGTGCGAGTGCGTCCTCGTTCACGGCGATCAACTGCGCAAAGGTCCCGATCCTGTTATCAGGAGGGCGCGCATAGACCTCGTCCCCCGGCTTGAAGAGCGTCACCGCCGAGCCGGTGCTCACCACGGTCCCGGCCAGGTCATTGCCGAGGATCAAGGGAAAAGAATAAGGCAGGATCAGTTTGAATTCGCCCGTCCTGATCTTCGAGTCCAGCGGGTTCACGCTCGCGGCATGGACTTGAACCAAAACATCGTGGGCACCGGGTACCGGGTCGGGCACTTCGCCGATACCCCCGTTCTGCTTGCCATAGCCCTCGATAAAAAATGCTTTCATGGGAATGATGCTCTCGTTGATTCAAATGAGGATGTGGCGGTCGACCTTGCCACTGTGCTGCGATAAGACTCGATGCGGTCAGGCTTCAAGGAACGCCAACGCCTTCGCCACGAAATCGGCATGGTGCTGGAAAATTCCGCCATGCCCGGCATCCGGGTAAATGATCAGCTGTGCGTCGGGAATGCGGTTCGACAGTGCAACAGAATTCACGGTGGGCACCATGATGTCGCTGTCTCCGTTGACGATCAGTGTCGGAGCCCGCAGGCGTGCAAGGTCTTGCGGGGCCTGTTTGCCCCACGCCCTGATGGCTTTCAACTGACGCAACAACGCACGGGGTGTTGGACCTTTGTCCCGGTCCTGCTGGCGTTCTTTCAAGCGTTGCAAAAACGCGGACGCGGCTTGGCGCCCGTTGGCCGTCGAAGTAAAGAACAGGTAGAACTTGGGATCCCGCAGCGTCAGCAAGCCTTTGATCATCAATGGCCAGGACACCGGGCCAACCCGGTCAATGCCTGTGCCCCCGGCTGGACCGGTTCCCGTGAGGATCAGTCGGCGCATCCGTTCGGGCGCCTTGAGGGCGATGTCTTGAGCGACGAATCCGCCAAGTGAAAAACCGAGCAGGTCAGCCTTGTCGACACCCAGGGCACGAATCAGACCGATTGCATCGTCAGCCATTTCGCCGACGGTCAATGGCGCGGATCCTTCCGAACCGCCGATACCGCGGTAGTCGGTGGTGATGACACGGCGTTTTTTTGCCAGCCCATCGATGATCCCGGGATCGAAGTTGTCCAGCACCGCGCCCCAATGGTTGAACAGCACCAGCGGGACCCCGGTCTTGGGGCCCACGTCACGATAGGCGAACGAGACGCCGTCAACCGTGATCGACTGGTTCGCGGCCTTGCTGAATGGCGTCTGCGCGCCAAAGTGATTGTTTGTATCCAAGAGGGTCATTTTGATCGGTCCGAGTGCGGGGAGGCCGGCCTGCTCTGATCTGAAAGGTCAGGCTTGAGTCAGGTAGCGTTGTGCAACAGTTGACTGCCTGATCTGCGACAACAGCCCCTGACGTGCTGTTTGCAGGGCATCCCAGCGCTCGCCTTCCTGCAGAGGCGGAATGGTCACCGGTTCGCGACGGTCGAAGCCGACCAGTGCTGCATCCACCAAATCATCCACTTCCATGACGTCGCTCAAGGTGTTGATATCGATGCCGGCACGATCCCAGATCTCAGTGCGGGTGGCGGCGGGCAGCACAGCTTGTACATAAACACCTTGGGGTGAAAGTTCCAGGCTGAGACCTTGGGAAAGGAACAGTACAAACGCCTTGGTCGCCCCATAGACCGACATGCCGAACTCCGGAGCCAGGCCCACCACCGAGCCAATATTGATGATAGCGCCGCTGCCTGCTTTCGCCAGACGTGGAGCGACAGCACTGGCGAGGCGCACCAGCGCGGTGGTATTGAGGGCTACCAGATGCGCAACGCTGTCGGTGCTCTGCTCAATGAATTGGCCGGACTGCGCGGCGCCGGCGTTATTGATCAGAATCCCGATGCTGGCGTCATCGCGCAGGCGCGCTTCGACGATGGCCAGATCGCTGAGTTGGGTCAGGTCCGCTTGCAGCACCTCAATGCTGACGTCAAAGGCATCCTGCAACCGGGTGGCGAGCGTTTGCAGGCGTGCCTGGTCGCGGGCGACCAACACCAGGTTATGCCCGCGCTGGGCGAAACGCTCGGCGTAAACAGCGCCGATGCCGGTGGAAGCGCCAGTGATGAGAACGGTGGGACGAGAAGTCATGGTGTTATCTCTTTTTTCAGGGGACAGGGGAGTGATCCACGAAAACGCTTTGCGTGCTTCGCCGCGCCCGTCAATGAATTGAGATCAGGCGTGCCATTAAGATGATGATCTAAATCTAAACTGTCAACGTAATTTGATTACGTTCAACATCTATGTATGATTGGCACACGATTTACGAGCGAATGCGAGGTGTTGAACGTGAGAGTGAGCAAGGCCCAGGCGCAGGCAAATCGCGAGCACATCGTCGAGACGGCTTCAGAGCTGTTTCGCGAGCGTGGTTTTGACGGCGTAGGCGTGGCCGACCTTATGGCGGCTGCCGGATTCACCCACGGAGGTTTCTACAAACATTTCGGCTCTAAGGCTGATTTGATGGCCGAAGCCTCCAGCAATAGCCTTGACCGGTCGCTGGCCAGTGCCGAAGCGCTCGATATCCAGGGTTTTATCGATATCTATGTGTCGAGGGCTCACCGCGACGGGCGCGGCACTGGCTGCACCATGGCTGCGTTGTGTGGCGACGCTGCGCGCCAGCCGGACGAGCTGAAAACGGCGTTTGCCGAGGGGATAGAGCGCACCCTGCAAACCCTGGGTGAAAAATACCCGTCGTCGCCCGATGCAGCACCCGCTGACGCGAGAGCGAAGATGATCGAGATGTTCGCGCAGGCGGTAGGCGCGATCATTCTGTCGCGGGCCTGTCCGGATGACGCGCCGCTGGCTGATGAAATCCTTGAGGTGTGCCACGCCAGGATGACGGCATCGATGTCTGTTCAATCGGAGACCGGGCCGCAGAGGGGATAGGCGCAGGTCTGGCCTGCGCCTGTCCCTTCGACGGCGAAATCAATGGTGATCGGCCCTGTGTCAGGCGCTCAAACGGTCTGTCACCTGATTCAACTGCCCGGACAACTCATGCAGGTGATGACTGGCCGCTTCGGTGCGTTGCACGTTGTCCAGGTTGGTACTGGCAATGCTGGTGATTTCGGTCAGGTTGCGCGATATGTCTTCGGCCACCGATGTCTGTTCTTCCGCCGCGGTGGCGATCTGGCGGTTCATGTCGCGGATCGCTTCCACCGCCTGGGTGATCCGTTCCAGCATGGCGCCGGCCAGGGTCACTTGCTCGACGCTTTCTTCGCTGCGTGACTGACCGCTTTCAATGGCTTGAGCCGCCTCCACTGCACCGGTCTGCACGATCTGAATGATCTGGTTGATCTCGATAATCGACTCTGCCGTGCGCTGGGCCAGGCTGCGTACCTCATCGGCCACCACGGCGAATCCGCGTCCGGCTTCCCCGGCGCGGGCCGCTTCGATGGCGGCGTTGAGGGCCAGCAGGTTGGTCTGTTCGGCAATCCCGCGAATCACTTCCAGGACTTTGCCGATGCGGCCGCTGTCGGTTTCCAGGCGACGAATGACGGTGGCGGTGCTGGCGATTTCACTGCGCATCAGGGTGATGATATCAATGCTGCCGTGCATGACTTTTTCGCCTTGCCGGGCGCACTGATCGGCGTCGTCGGCAGCATGTGCGGCATCGGCGGCGTGGCGTGCCACTTCGTGCGCGGTGGCCGACATTTCGGTCATCGCCGTGGCCACCTGATCCGTGCGGCTGAACTGCTCGTGGGTGCCAGTGGTCATGAGGCCGGCGATGGCTTTCAGCTCATTGCTGGCGCTGTCCAGGTCCTTGGCGCTGATCTGCAAGCGGCTGAACGTCTCGGCGAGAAAGTCGCGAAGGGTGTTGGCGGCGGCGGACAATGTGCCCAGTTCATCCTGGCGGCTGCTGGCCACGCGCTCGGCGAAACGGCCCTGGCTGAGTTGCGCCACGTACTCAATCAATGTGCGAATCGGTGTGACCACACGGCGGTTGACCAGCCACAGGCTCAGCACACCGATCAGCAGGCCAGAAGCGAGCATCACGATGATCCCCAGCATCACCGTGCGACCGGCGCTGGCGCTGATCCGTTTCGATTGCTCGACGCCTTGCTGGCGCAACTCATGGACCAGTTCGCTCATCTGCTCGCTGGCGGCACGGTCGACGCCCTTGACGGCGGTGTCACCGGCCGTTGCATCGGCGCCCGCGGCCACATAGGCCTCGCGACCCTTCAGATAGGCCATGCCCAGCAAGCGGTGCTCGTCACGCAAGCGTTCGATGCGGGCCTTGAGGGGTGGCTCGATACCCGTTTGCCCGGCCAGCTCACCCAGGATGCCCTGCACATCGTTCTGCCGTGCTTCGAACTGCCTCCAGTACTTGTCCAGCTCGGCGGGTTGTTTGCCGCGCAGCAGCACGTTTTTCCATTCCTGAACCTGCACCTTGAATTGCAGGTTGGCTTCATCGATCAATTGAGACGTACGCAGCGGGCCCTCGATCAGCGTTGCGTATTGCTGCACGCCGCTCGACAGAAAGTGAAAACACGCCAGGGCGATCAACAGCATTGCCAGCAGACTCCCGCTCAACAGGGCAAGCATTTGCGCTCTCAGGGATTTTTGCAGAAACATCAGAAGGTACTCATGGCAGGGGTGAGGCACGCCTCGACAAGGCGTGAAAAATGTCACGGCGTCCCTGTCCGCGACCTTGGCCAAAATGACCGGGGTCGGGCCACTGGGCTTAAACAGGATCGGCGGGCTAGAGCGGTTCTTGAGCAAAATATGATCGTTGGCAACGGATAGTGTGATGCGCCCGCTTTGCCATCAAAATGTCATGTTGGCTTGGGATAATCCGGCTTACGTGAGCCTGTAGAAATGTCCCGGCCCGAGCGGCTCGGGCGGGAAGGGGGACCTGTGTGTCAGCCGCTACCGGGTCACGCGCAATACCAGCCGGATCACGGCATCGGAGGGTGCAAACAAAACAAGCCATCGACCCAGCGTCATTGGCAACGCTGACGGACAGCGGTTAGCCAGCGGGAAACAACCTCCAGCTCTTTGTCGGTAAATCCCTGCGTCAGTGTCGCGTTCAGCGGGGCGAGTTCGGTGGTTGCCAGCCGCGCGGCTTCCTGCCCGGCCTCTGTTAACCAGAGCCGGTAGCTGCGCTTGTCCTGGTCATCGACCCGCCGATCGATCAAGCCTGATTTGACCATTCGATCTGCTAACCCGGTCATGGCCGAGGGCGCGATATCCAGAGCAGATGCCACTTCTCCGCTGAGCGCCCCATCTTGGGCGCGGATCACAAACAGGGCACCGGCTTGGGTGGCACTGATGCCCGCGGTATTGGAGACGTGCCGTTCTATGTGCCTGGATAAGTGCTTTTGAGCGGTATTCAGCAGATAAATATAGCGACGGTCATATGTCATATTGATTGTCCGGTAATTGGGTCTTCAGCCAAGTGAGCACTACCGGCCATAGCGTGTCCGCATGGCGATGGCGGAAGAACCCCAAATGTCCGATAGAAGCCCCGTCACTGTCTTCGGGGCCTAGCTGGCGACGTTCAACGGTGCACCCCGTCAGATGCCCCATCATCAGGTCGATCGCTTGCGCCGGGGCCCAAGGATCATCATTGAAACCCAACGCCAGAATCGGCAGTGAAGGCCGAGAAAATCTGGCGGCTGCGTTAACGGACGGGTCATCAAAGAAGTAATTGCGAAGACTTGTCCAGCGTGACCATTCGAGCATGACATTTGCCGGAATATCCTCTCCGAGGCCCAGCCTGCGGCCCGGCACGTAACCCAGGAGTTTCGCGCTCAAAGGGCCGATGACCTTGAGCAGCAGCGATACTTTCAAGCGCTCCATGGCTGGCGTGATAAACCTGAGGCAGCCCGCTTGTGAGCAGACCGTCACCGCAGCACTGAGCCTGCGGCTGCTCGCACACAACCCGATGGCATGCCCACCAAAACTGTGACCGATAGCCATGTGGGCAAGGCCTGGGTAATGCTCGGCCACCCACTCCGTTACGGCCTCGACATCGTTGTCCGCCCACGAGGTAAAGCCGGCTTTTACATCCTTTGGATGTGGCCCGTTCCGACCGACTCCCCGATAGTTGTAGGTGATCACAGTGAAGCCGTTCGCGGCCAAAAACTGTGCAAAAGGGAAATACATTCGTTCGGTGACAGCGGTTGCCGGATTGATCTGAACGACGGCTTTAACCGCACCCACCGCCCCGTGAACAGTGAGCTTTACGGGACTACCGTCCGGGCAAATAGCTGTGTGCTGTATCTGGCTCATAGGATTACTTCGCATGTGAAGCAATCTACTTAACATGCGAAATACATGGGCATCAAGTCATTGCTTCACATCGCCCTCATTTTGGGGCGGTTGCCGCGTGAATCGATCGCGGGCGGTGAATGACTGTGTCTGGCTGATTGTGGCCTGTCTCGAAAAACCAAAACTGGTCAGGGCTGACAGGCAGGATGCGGCCAACAGGAGTCGTCCAAGCTGTGATGAAAAGCCTATTTTTGCGATGTGCGTGAGTTATGTTTCATTCGTTGATCCGCTGGTACCATCAACGTAATTCAGCATTTTCTAGGATTGGGTATGCAGGGCGAACTAAGCTTCACCGATGTGGTACGGGAGATTCTTCGGCAGCATCCTGAGGGCCTGACACCGCAACAGATCCGAGAGTTCGTGAAGACCGGATACCCTCAGTACGTTGGCACGCCAAGCCATTTGAAAAACGTCGCTGCAGGTAACTACAAAGATGTTGACCATGCTGTTCTTGCCCGAATTTACTTAGCCTGCAGAGGCGCCTCAGACATCGCGGCAGATAAAAGTCGTAAGCCTCACCTAATGACTCTCTTGGCAGACGCGACCTCAGTGGACACCAAGGCGGAAGATTTTATTGAGGGGGAGGACCTTGCCAAGCTAGAGGCGGATATCGGGACGCTATACGTGCTCTCCACCGGCCTCTATACCGCTGAGCAAGTCGAGATCGTAAAGATTGGAATAACCACTGGGTCAGTCGACAAGCGCATCACTCAGCTCTATACGACGGGGGTACCTTTTCGCTTCACGATCTTAAGCCAGCTTGAAACCACAAACTATTCAAAGCTAGAGCAAGCTTTGCACTGTTTGTTTGATAAATATCGGATCAATAAGTCCCGAGAATTTTTTACAGGGAATTGTCTGAAATTCCTTCCTGACCTAATCGCGATTCACCGGAAAATTGAGGAGGCGTGAACCGGTAGGGTGCAGCGAAGTAAGCAATGGAGCGGGTTGATTTCCCTACATTGACTGACAGTTTTCGGCCAAATAGCAGTCCGTCACGTAAGGCAGCTATCGGCCGATTCTGTTGAAAAAGTCGGTTCGCCCAAACAGCCTGGTCATTGACTGGTTAAAACTCCTTTTTTGCACACTGCTACGTGAAATCTGAGTCCGGAAGCCTCTGCCTAAAGTAAAGATTTCAATCTCGGACGCATACTTCTCTGCTGCGCAAACCATGGTCGACTGTTTTCAACAGAATCGGCCAAAAGCGGACCATCAGGAGTGCCTACGAAATCCGGGGCGACTCAAAGAGAGTTAAAGCATATCGTGAATATGAGCGTTTATTTCAGACAGTCGAATCGAAAGACGACTATACGAATTGTTCAAGCCAGATAACTCGCGGCGTATTACGTTAAGAATACTCGCATTATCACGAATCCTAGAATTTAAGTTAATCGAGTGAAGTGTCTCAGCTCCGGCAGAACCCTTTAATGATAGAGCATGACGTGCAAGCAGATTATCTTGCTCCCCCAGTGTTAACTCTAATTTCGCTTCAGCCGTAGACATTAATAACATTACTGATGACAGCTCTTTTTCAACTCTTGCGTGCTCTACAAAGATGATTTCTGACGCAGAGCTATGAACAACCCCATCTTTCACACTCCGCATATGCAGCGAGTCCGTTAGCTGACTCTCATCCTCTTCTCTAACAACAACAATCTCTTCCATCGCGCGCTGCGACGTTACTCGCTTGAGATATTCATTAGCTTTTTCCATAAATACTTCTGGCAGATACATATAGAAACTCCGCCCCACGCATTGTACAAACTCATCAACGAGCTGCGGATGCGGCTCTAGTGGTTTACCACTATAAATGGTCCACCAGTCTTCTTTACTGTCGCCCGTTACAAAAACCACAGGGACATTGTCTTTTTTTGCTTTCTGAATAGTTTGCGTCCAAACAATATAATCCCCGAATGGTTTTAGCTTATCATCAAGAACTTCAGAATCACCTCCCTTTTTAGCATCTTTGTATCCAGGAGGAACTTTTTGAGAGTATCTAACTTGCCCAAGAGAAATAACTTCTAAAGCTTCATCATTTGTCAATCCGTTTCCAACCCTGCCATCTAGCAAGTCTTCAAGCCTATCTTTAATATCATCTCGCTCAATCTTCGAAAGATAGCTCCCTTTACTTTCGCCCAGCTCCTGTACAAGCTTTGCATGCGATTCGAGGAAGCCTTTCATAGCTCCCTCACTGAGGAATGGATGTTGCTTAGGATTCTCAAATGCTTTTTTTAACTCGGCCAGACCTTTCAAAGCATCATCGTATACTTTAACCTGCTGAGAAATGGCCGACACGCGATTATTCAAATACTCTTTTGCAACCTGGTTGGGCACCCAAAGTCGATCATGCAGGAGAGTAAAGATCTCAAAAAGTTCCGAGCTTGTCTCGGCAGAATATCGATATAAATTCAGTAATACGTTAGCATCCAACACAAAAAGACAATCCTCCCAAATGCCTTTTATGTTTTCAGAATTATTTGCAAAGTATCCTGGAAACATCCCTTTCATAAATAACTCCACCCTGAATAAAAAACTTGCCCTTACTGGGGCGTATCCACCTCTGATATTTTACACTTCTTCCTAAAATAGCGACAGTGACTGAATCGCCCCTATTTAGAGGATAGAAGAAATGGCTGCTCTTGGCCGGAAGCAGCCCTTCGTGACAGGCTGCTATCGGCCAAAAGCGGACGTTGGCGAGTGACCGCTTTCGACCCATAGCAGACATTCAGATGGAAGCCCCAACCATCTAGATATAGGCTGTGCGTTCTGAAATGGATTACCAGTTAAGGGCAAGCGGCTTATGGCAAGTTCCGAAACTCACGAACGGTTGAACAACCGTCGATTCACCGTAGCCAACAACACCCACGGGCTATCGGGCAACGGAACGGTATTTCATTATCTCGTCGACGGTGGGGCCATCACCGGCACTTACCAGGGTGGCCGCATCCGCATGGGCTCTCAAGTGGGTCGGGTGACAGGCCGCAACACCATCGAGCTTCTTTATCACTGCATTACCACTGAGGATGAGATCCTCGCTGGCTGGTCGCGCGGCGAGATTGGCCAAGACCAACATGGGCGCACGACGCTTCACTTTGTCTGGGGATGGTTATCTGGTGCGACGGGTGGGGGCGAGTCTAGTTACGTCGAGCTTGCCGACTAGCTAGCCTATTGCAGAAGCAGCGATTCTCGAACGTTTGCAATGGGTCGATGCCGGTCAAAACTCTCTTCAAGGGAGTGTGAATTGTGCGGGCGGTCTGCAGCTATCTTCAGCATGCAGATATTTTCAACAATGGCTGCGCTGCACTTTATTTTGCCGTCAAGCAAAAAGGGTGGCAGCTGGACGTAGGTCGACGGACCGAGACTCCATAGCCGGCTCTGCTAGGATGGCTCGCTCACCAGAACTTGAGCTACAGACGATCAACCACTAAAAGGAATTTCCATTGATCAAGCAATGTGTACTCGGTCTTGCAATCGCATCGATACTAACAGGCTGCGGCGAGGACAGAGAGAAGACCGCCCGCACCAAGATCGGCGCAATCAGCGTAGCGTTCGATGCCCGCCCGCAAGGCACCCCAAACGCCAGCGGCACCAGAACGCTGACCCGGCAAACCATCAACCAGTGCGTCGAACACCTGACCAAAACCAAGGCCGACTTCGACGTCATCCGCAAGGACTATGCCGACACCCAGGCAGTGCAGTCGATGGAGACCAAAGCGCTGTATGGCAAGGTGCGCGGCCAGCTGGCGACTTGTCAGCAGACGAAGGCTACGTTGGATTATTGAGAGCTGACGCAACACACTCAAAGGAATTGAGGACCGGATGCCATGAACGACATCAACAACGTGCAACGTTTGTATTCCATGGAAGGCGCAGCCCACCTGTACTCCAGCGACCCTGCAATGCTCACCCCCGCAGATCTCTACAATGTGAAGTACGAGCCCGCACACCTTGCGGCGCTGCAGAACTGCAACATCTACCTCATCGTCCGCCGCCCCCGGGTGTACCTGCAGCCGGAGAGTTTCAGCCTCAGCGGCCGGACCGTAACCGGCAACTTCCTGGTTCGCCGTGCGCAGGGCATGGTGGCGGTGCCGTTTGTCTACGAAATTCCAGAAAGCTCCATCCCCGCAGATGTGCCGATCGTGGATGTCGCGATCGCGGTCAATGGTGCCGCGATGGTTGCTATAACACCCTGTGGCAAGCAGATGATGTCGGCTAGCGTGATCATCGCCGCATCGGAACATGAGCTTGCCGATGAAGACACCGCGATGGAGGTGCTGTATGTGGGGCAGGGGATTGGCCGAACCCGTGCGCGCACGGCGCTGGACAGGCTGCAATGCCACAGCACCCTGCAGAGGATCCTTGCCGACACGCTCACCAACTTCTACGAGCACGAGGTTTTGCTGTTGCTGTATCGCTTCGAGCACGGGCGCACTGTGGTCAGCAATGGCGGCGATTTCAACGTCGATGCCCAGGCGGACGACAACGCCGACCTGGCACACTTCAAGCGCTTGCAGGGCGTGCGTCTGAAGCGCCATGAAGTTGTGTCGCTGGTCGAAGCGGGCCTTATCAATTACTTCAAGCCCTACTACAACAGTTTGCTCAAGGCGACGAGCTTCTCGGCGAAAAACAAGCTGAAGGTTCTCAGGCAATTGATGGCCAAGGGGCCGACCGGGTTGATTGTGGAGCTGTCGACCGTGAACCTGCGTTCGCGCATCGGCACGCTCCATGCCATACCGGTTGACCTTGCAGCTGCCTATCCGCCCGAGGTGCTTGATGGGCGCAACATTAATGATGAGCAAACGCGTGAGCGGTGGCGGGAAGAGCTGAGAAGGGTCGCGCATACCCACATCGCAAAGTTTGCCCTGACCACAGCCGATGAGCGAGAGACCTTCATGCATGGGACGGTTTTTCTGGGGGATAGCGAGCGGATTATGCTGTGAGCCGATGCTTACGCCGATTGCTGCCTGATGCGGTTAGACGCACGCAACTTCCGTCACGCGCGCTCTGCGATCAAAAACAGCAGAAAGCTTCTTGGTCATCTGCAAGTGGCCATCGCCTCGATCTCCACCAGCATTCCATCCAGCGCCAGCCGAGCCTTCACGCGCCGTCTCGGGGTCAGTCCGAGTAACTATCGAAAGCGGTTTTCTTCAATGTGATGTAAAGGGGGCCGCAGGCACTGATGGAACAGCCAAAGTGACGTTGTGATAGTCATCGACACGTGCGTTCAATGATGCCTTGGTTCCACGGAACTCAACTGTATCGGGCCAACATTTCAATGTCTGGGTCTGGCCGATTTTTTCCGTACCTAACCGGCAGCTTTGGGTCGGACAGCGACGGTCTGGCATCGACCGTCGCAGTGGGTGGTCAGACTTCGGTCTGTTCCGCCAATTCCAGGGCGTCATCGACCTCGATTCCCAGGTATCTGACGGTGCTTTCAAGCTTCGTATGACCGAGCAGGAGTTGGACAGCTCTCAGGTTCTTCGTCCTGCGATAGATCAGTGATGCCTTGGTT
This sequence comes from Pseudomonas sp. D1HM, assembly GCF_019266105.1. Lineage (NCBI taxonomy): Bacteria > Pseudomonadati > Pseudomonadota > Gammaproteobacteria > Pseudomonadales > Pseudomonadaceae > Pseudomonas > Pseudomonas sp. D1HM. Next base: position 111,864 of record NZ_LRMN01000007.1, read on the forward strand.
CGCCGTAGCGTGTGGGTACCGTACATAGTTGGGTCAAGGCCAATGGCTGTCACCCAGGCTTTGACTATTCGAGCGTATTACCTGGTGGAGAGATGATCTGAGTCGTGCAACCGGGTCGGAAACAAGAAGTCCTCACTGCGGAGTTGGGCCTGATGCATCCAAGCCTCCAGAACCGTTCGGGTTTGCTCAGTGATTTCAAATTGCACTGAGTGCTGAGTTTTCTGCTGCATCACCATGGCCCGTGACGACACATGTTCCCCATGGGCTATGTCTCGTACTCGCAGCTTGGTTAAGGCAGGCACGCAGTTTGCTGTCGATGGCTAGGTTGAAGAGAGCCAGATCCCGTGTCTTCTCCGCAAGCTGGAGCCTGACCCGGATGGCCCAAATATCTCTGACTCGGAGCGGGGTTTTCTGCCCGACAAGCTTTCCCTTGTTCCAAGGCTGATGGCTGCATGTAGCAATAGTGTTCATGGTTTGTCCTCCACGTTGAGGGAGGACAAGGATGGATCAGTCACACAGCGTGGGGGGCGCTATCCGACCCAAAGCGGGCGTTGGCCATCTGCAGACATAGGAATTACGGATATTAGTCCAGTTGGTTGGGCCCCTTAAGACTGGTATGCGCAATGTCTGGTACAGACGATTGCGCTGCGTGGAGACGGCGCGGTGTAGATCAGAGGACTACTACCAGGACGATTGCTTTCTCCGCATATGGCCACTTTTTCGCATGTTGACGTGCCAAGAAAAGCTCTCTTCGAGCAGGTGCGGCGTCTGGCCGCCGACGCTGACGCAGGCACGGTCAAAATAGTCCTGCATGACCGGTCGGTAATCCGGGTGAACGCACTTGTCGATGATCAGTTGGGCGCGCTCGCGTGGCGCTAGGCCGCGTAGATCAGCCAGCCCCTGCTCGGTGATTAGGATATCGACGTCATGTTCGTTGTGGTCCACGTGTGGAACCATCGGTACGACGCTGGAAATGGCACCGTTCTTGGCGACCGACTTGGTGACGAAGATGGCCAAGTGGGCGTTGCGGGCGAAGTCACCGGAGCCGCCTAGGCCGTTCATCATGTGAGTGCCATTGACGTGAGTGGAGTTGACGTTGCCGTAGATGTCGAACTCCAGCGCAGTGTTAATGCTGATGGTGCCCAGGCGGCGAATGGCCTCTGGATGGTTGGAGATTTCCTGCGGACGCAACACCAGTTTGTCTTTGTACCTGTCGAGATTTTCCATGACGTGGTGGTACATGCGTTCGGACAGGGTGAATGAGCAGCCGGAGGCACTCACCATTTTGCAGGCGTCGAGCAGTTCGAAGGTAGAGTCCTGCAGCACTTCGGAATACATGGTCAGGCCGCTGAAGTGTGACTTCTTTAGGCCGCTCATCACGGCGTTAGCAATGGTACCGACACCCGCCTGCAGCGGCAGGAGGCTCGGGGTCAGGTTACCGCACTCGACTTCCATTTCCAGAAATGCGATCAGGTGATCGGCGATGGCCTCGGTTCCCTCATCGCCAGGCTGGACCACCGAGTAGGAATCTTCTTGGTCGGTAATGACGATCGCGGCGATGCGCGACGGGTCGCATGGAATGTAGGATGTGCCGATGCGATCCTGGCCGTTGGTCATAAGGATTGGTTCACGGTTCGGACGCTTGGCCGGCAGGTATATGTCGTGCATGCCTTCCAGTGCAGCCGAGTGAGCTAGGTTCAGCTCGACGATGACTATGTCGGCTTGGGCGACGAAGCTGGCGGAATTGCCGGTCGAGGTGGTTGGCACGATGCCGCCGCTCTCGGTGATCGCGCAAGCTTCGATGATCGCCACGTTGACCTTCGGCAGGCTACCGGAGCGCAACTGTTCAGCTGTGTCGGACAGGTGCTGGTCGATATACATCACCTCGCCATTATTCAGCGCCTTGCGCATGACTGCGTCGGACTGGTAAGGCAGGCGCCGGGCCAGCAGGCCGGTTTCAGCCATCAGGCCGTCCATGTCGTTGCCCAGGCTGGCACCGGTAATTAGGGTAATCTTCAGTTCTTCGTGACGGGCACGCTCGGCCAGTTCCAGCGGTACCTGCTTGGCTTCACCAGCGCGGGTGAAGCCGCTCATGCCAACGGTGTTGCAGTTCTTTATCAGTTTGGCCGCCTCTTTTGCCGTGGTGATTTTCTCGCACAGGGACTTAAGGCGAATACGGTCGGCATACTGGGACATAAGCAATTCCTTACTGCGTTTTTCTCATTGGTAGGCCACCAATTGACTCACCGGACAGGCCACCAGGGTTCTGAAATTGTTCGGGGGGCTCAACGTTGCGATGCATCGGGCACCGCTCAGGCGGCCAGGTACTTGTGGCAATGAATGGCTGCATTGCCCGCTGGGGAGAAATTCGCAGATATACCGTAGCCCTCGCGTACAAAGACTCAGCCCAGACCGCGTTGAAGCTGATCGTTATCAGGGCGGTGTCCAAGTCCAAGATAGATATGTGCGGAATATCCCTGACTCATTCGCTCAATCGGGCTGCAGATAAATCTGATGGGGCAGCGGCTGAGTTCCGCCTTCAGCAGGCCCATCCAGAATTGCGGATAACACTGCAAAAGTTCATCGGTACGAAACTCGGGTCCTTGTTCGCGATGACGTCTGCCTTGACGTTGCCGAACGTGGTTTGGGGCTTGTGTTTGATCCCCTCATAGAACGCTTCAATGATGTCCTCCTTGAAGCGATCACCACGCGGATGGGCACCTACTACAGCTTCACGTTGCGCCACGGTGTACTGTGAGTAGGTCAGCCCCAGCACATCCATTTCCACCCCGGCGGTGACCAGGGCGATAACCGGATCCATATGCTGCGGAATGCCTGGAGTGGTGTGCAGGGCAATGGCTGCCCACACGGTATCTATGTCCTTCTGGGCAACTCCCCGAGCTTTGAGAAAATCTTTGGCAGCGTTTGCGCCATCCACCTCAAAGCGCTCGCAGGCGCTGCTGTGTTGATGGGTCAGGCCCAAATCATGAAACATGCAACCGCAATACAGCAGTTCAGGGTCATATTTCAGCCCGCGCTGCTTGCCTGCAAGCGCAGCGAAGTAAAAGACGCGGCTTGAATGGTGATACAACAGAGGGGAGGCCGTGTCCCTCACTAACTCGGTGATCTCGCGAGCCAGGGAGGAATCAGGAATTTTGATGCCATCAACTTCAAAGGACATGTTCAATCTCCGCTTCAAGAGTTGTTAAACATTTTCTGGCGTTCGTGTCGTGTCATCAATTGGCGTGATACATCAATTCCTGCCAATATCCGTCGATGGGAGACACGGAAGAGGCATCACAGATGAAGATTATTGCTGTTCTGGCACTACCCGGCGTCCAGACGCTAGACGTGGCAGGTCCACTGGACGTATTCGCCCAGGCCAATATCGAGACTGGTATCCAGGTCTATAAATGTCGCGTGATCGGCACCAGTCCCGGTCCGATTCACAGCTGTTCCGGGATGCGCCTCTACGCCGACGGGCTGGTAACGGATGCGGAGGGTGGATTCGATACGGTGCTTGTTGCAGGTGCCCCAGAGGTGGCATCGATCAAACTCAACGACGCGGCAGTCGCATGGCTACGCGACGCCGCAGGTTCGGCTCGTCGATATGGCTCTGTCTGCACCGGTGTATTCGCCCTAGCCCAAAGTGGCCTGCTGGAAGGACAGCGCGTCACGACGCACTGGGCATGTGCAAAAGCCTTGGCCGACGCCTACCCGGATCTAATCGTCGAGGAAGACGCCATTTACATTCGCGACGGTAAGTTACTCACCTCGGCCGGGGTCACCGCTGGTTTAGACCTGGCCCTGTCTATGGTGGAGGAAGATCTCGGCCGCGAGATCGCCAAGCGGGTCGCGTCCCAGTTAGTGATGTTCTTAAAGCGTCCGGGCGGGCAACTCCAATTCAGTCGAGACGGTGAATCAAGTCTTGAGGGACGAGCGGCACTGCAGGCAATTCAGCGTTGGGTTGCCGACAACTTGGCGTTGCCGCATTCCGTTAGCTCACTAGCCGAACATGCAGGGATAAGCTCCAGGCACTTTGCCCGGCTGTTCAGCACGGAGGTGGGTGAGACACCGGCGGCTTGGGTGGAGTGTTTACGGGTCAGCGCTGCGCGCAGGCTTCTCGAAGATGGCGCCGCACCCAAACAGGTTGCCGCCAAGACAGGTTTCGCCAACGCTGACACCTTGCGTCGCGCTTTTATGAAGCTTGTCGGTATCACCCCGGCGGAGTACCGCAAACGCTTCCACGTATGACACTCAAGTCTTCGTAGATGGAAGATAGATCCTCTTCTGAAGGAGGGCAGAACAGTACCAGTCTGAGCGTCAGCTATTGGCCGAAAGCCGTCCTTTAACGAGGTATGTCGGCGACTCAATCATACGAAGCTTCAGAGCGCCATCAGGCACCAACGATTTGAAGTTGACGATGCCCTGTAAATGGCAGAACGAACCGAGATGTGCCTATGAATAGCTGCGGTCGAAGTCGGGCCATAGCTATTCGCCGTGTTGCATCCAATCAGCCGGGCAAAATGATCCTGCTCTTTTATTTTCCGACCGCGTCACTGTGGAAAACTCAGGAATGCTCAATAATTAATATTAGCTATTTACCTGGATCAGGCTAGCTGGGTTGGGCCGCTAGGCGATTACTGACGTTACGCCCCAGTACAAGCACTATAACAAAACTGCAGCCAACCAAGATCGTAGCTAGACTCAACAACACCGAGCTGCCCAGATGATCGACGATCTGCCCGCCGAAGAACGAGCCCAGTGCAATAATTACCTGGAACAAGGCGACAAATAGTGGCATGCCGCGTTCGACATCCTTGGGCGCTACGACAAACATCCAAATGCTGGAGCAGGCCGGGAATGCGCCGAAGGCAAAGCCCCAGAGCGCGATCAGAATCGCCGCGCCGGTCATGCCGGTGGCGAAGTAGGGGAAAAGGGCGGTGCTGCTGCCGATCATCAATGCGACCAGCAACAGGGTATGCCGCACGCTACGGTTGGCGGCGAAACCGGCGAAAATATTACCCATAACCCCTGCCACGCCATAGAGCAGCAGCAGTGAGCCAATAGTCGGCCCATCGAAGCCAGCACTATGTTTGAAGAAGGGGGCAACGTAGGTGTACGCGGCAAAGTGCGCCAGGCCAATCAGCAACACAGCGATCAACCCAACCCGAGCTTGTGGATTGATAAACAAGGCTGGGAGGTCACTGATGCGAATGGCCTTGTCCGGGTTGAGCCGCGGTAGCAGGAAGATCTGCGCCAGTAGCACTGGTACGCCCACCAGCGCGGTTACCAGGAAGGTCATGCGCCAGCCCATCAGGCCACTCAGCCAAGTACCTACCGGCACGCCCAGTACGGTGGCCAAGGTCACACCGACCATGATGATCGAGGTAGCCTGGGCTACGCCAACTCCCCTGGGGGCCAAGCGGCCGCTGAGGGCAATGGCAGTCGCCCAAAAACCGCCGATACTGATGCCCAGTAATACGCGACCGAACAGCAGCAGGCTGAAATCGCTGGCGAAGGCCACCACCGAGTTGGCGATGATCATCAGCAGCGTAAGGCCGATAAGCAGATAGCGACGGTCGGAGGCACCAATGCCCACAGACAGCAAGGGGGCGGCGAGAGCAGCCGCTATGCCGGGCAGGGTAACCATCAGACCGGCGTGGCCTGCACTGATACCGAGGTCGCTGGCGACATCGTTTAGTACGCCCACCGGGAGAAACTCGCTGGTAACCAAGGCGAAGGCACCCACGGCGACTGAGAGAATCGCCAGCCACTGCTGTTTGACACTCTGTTGATTATGTTCGGGTAGGCCGTGATGGGCCGGGCTGGCGCTTGGCATAGTGCTGGGTTCCAAGGGGGAGTGTCGCCTGAAGACAGGCGGGGAAGCGGGGAGAAATCGGAGGCGATTATATGGGCCAGTTTGGCAACCAAACAGGCGGGCCTTTCGATAGTAATCATCAGCGCAATCGATGAGCCGCCCTGAAGAGAGCGCTATCTTTTGGTCGTTTTCTGCCTGTGGTGGCCGGCTGAAAACGACCCAAAGCTGCCGGTCATCAATGGCTAAAATTGAACGATTGCCGCCCATCGCCAAGGGCAGCAATTCTACTACTTGCCGCCACTCATCGAAGGTAACGAACCATTCCCCACATCTTCGTCACACCACTGCTGCTTCAATCGTTCTGGAGCGCCAGGCATAAGCCAACACCATCAGCAGCCCCAGAGCAGCCATCGCCGCTCCGGCTAGGGAAATCGCCGGATACCCCAGACCAGCGTTGATCACCGCTCCGCCCAGCGCTGCGCCAATCGCGTTGCCAAAATTGAAGGCGCCAATGTTCACCGCAGAGGCAAGATTGGGCGCGTCCTTCGCTGCTTCCATGACGCGCATCTGTAGCGGCGGCACCAGGGCAAAACTGGCGATACCCCATATCAGGATGGCCAGAGCAGCCGGCACCGACCAACGCATCAGCAGGGAGAACGCCAGCAAGACGAGAATAAGAACGCTTAGCGAGACGATCAAGGTGCGATCTATCGAGCGGTCAGCGGCCTTGCCGCCCCATATGTTGCCCAGCGTCAGCCCCACACCAAAAAGCACCAGCATGGCGGTGATGTAGGCGGTGGAACTATTGGTCTCGCTGCTTAGGATTGGCGCGATGTAGGTGAAGACGGTAAACATTGCGCTCGATCCGACTACGGTCAGGGCCAGCGCGCCCAACACCGGCCCACGCCCCAGTGCCCGAATTTCGGCCATTACACCGACGCTTTGCGGCGTCTTCAGGTTAGGCAGGGCAAACCACAACGCGGCCATGGTCACCACGCCGAGGCCGGTAATTCCCCAGAAAGCAGTGCGCCAACCGAACAGTTCACCAAACCAGGCGGCCAGCGGCACACCGCCTATGGTCGCCAGGGTCAGGCCCATGAACATCGCCGCAACCGCCCCAGCACGTTTCTCCGGGGCGACCACGCTGGCAGCGACGATGGATCCAACGCCAAAAAATGCACCATGGTTCAGTGAGGTCACCACCCTGGCGACCATGAGACTGTAGTAGTCAGTGGCAAGAGCTGACATCAGATTACCCAAGGTGAAAATCGCCATAAGCCCGATCAGCAGATAGCGTCGGGGAATCCTGCCGGTGGTCAGGGTCATCAGGGGTGCGCCGAGCAATACGCCCAGCGCATACGCACTGACCAGCAAACCGGCGGCGGGAATGGAAACGCCAAGATCCGCAGCGATACCCGGCAACATGCCCATGGGGGCGAATTCTGTTACGCCGATGCCAAAGGCACCGATGGCGAGCGCTACAAGTGGTGGGTTGATACGCATGGATGGCTCCTTATCTATGCCGCTAATGCTACGATCTTGTATTTTCAGGCGGTAGATCGCATTTTTGGCAATCACCTTTGCGCAGGAGGCACAAGTGGATTTCAACGGCAGGTCAGGTGAAATGAGCGTGTTCACCACCGTGGCGCAGGAAGGCAGCCTGTCGGCCGCCGCGCGTGCACTGGGCCTGACACCCTCGGCAGTCAGTCGGATCATCGCGCGTACCGAGCAACGTCTTGGCACCCGCCTGTTGTTGCGCACCACCCGAGCGATCACCTTCACTGCCGAGGGCGAAGCGTTCCTGCGCGGCGCCCGGCGTATCCTGGCCGACATGGACGAGGTCGAAGAAGCCATCGCCGACCAGGGGGTACCCAGGGGGCGATTGCGGGTCAGTGCAGCCCTTGGCCATGGGCGGCTAGCCATCATTCCCTTGATCGCAGCATTCAGCGCCTGTTACCCGAACATCGTCGTCGACCTCTCCCTCGGCGACGAAGTGGTCGACATTCTCGGCGGGCAGGCCGACGTCGCGATCCGCTTTGGCCATCTGCCCGACAGCCCGCTGACTGCGCGCAGGATCGGCGACACCGGCCAGGTAGTGGTGGCATCGCCCAAGTATCTGCAGCGCCACGGCATCCCCCAGGAACCGGAAGAACTGCTACAGCACAACTGCCTGCGCTTCAACTTCCGACGTGCCGAACCCAACTGGCCGTTCCTCCGCGATGGAAAAGAGTTTTCTCTAAAGGTCAGCGGCAACATCGAATGCAGCAGTGGTGAAGCGCTGGCACAACTCGCGCGAGTAGGTGCCGGCATTGCACGTATCGGTGAGTTCAGCGTGAGCGACGATCTGCAGCGCGGCGACCTGATTCAGCTGTTGGAAGCCTGGAACCCCGGGGACCAGGAGCCGATTCATGCAGTGTTCGTCGGCGGGGCGGCAATGCCGGCGCGGGTGCGATTGTTCGTGGACTTCTTGCTGGAACATCACAGAATTTAAGCGGAGGAGTAAGCAGATACTTCCGGGTAATCGTGATGTTGAAGTGACCAAAACATTATTGGGTGCACTATCAATAGGTGGTTTACCTTACTGGAACAATCGTGGGCTCTGGCATTGCTGGGGCGTCAGCAAGTCTTAAATGGCCGTCGTGAAAGATCGCTTTTGGCCGATTGCTGCCTGTCACGAAAGGCTGCAATCGGCCAGGAGCGGTCACTCGCAGGCGCGTTGAGGTACGTAAGCTTAATCGCGGATGGTCAAGCGCAAGACCTCTACGCACAGTTTGGTTTCATCCCTACGGCACCACGTTCTGTAGGGATGGCTTACAGTGGACTTCAAGGTAAGCCTACCGCCCAAAGACGTTGATTCTATGCACACCGCAGGTGATAGGCGCAGATGCTTACCGAGTTTAAATGCTTGCTCATCTGATTTTTGCCACTGACAGTGCTATCGCTGGGCAACCGCGATCAATGCGGTAGAGGGAATGGGCAAGACAGGATGATTGCCTGCCATTTCCCTGACGTGCGCGATCACTGCTGCCTTTTCCGTATCGGTCAGGCTCGTCCAGTCGGGCGACATGCCAAACAGTGTGTCAGGGTCATCGAGCAGCTTCACATCCAATTGATAGGGATGTGTCACGCTCTCGATGGCAGGATCCCGGAACCCGGCGGCGATCAGTTCGCGGGCGAAATCCAGTGGGTTGCTCAGCGCTTTGACTGCCTCGGGCATCGCCATGCCCTCGCGCTCCGGGAAAAGCTTTCGCCTGACATTGCCCAATAACAGAAACGTCGCCGCACCCATTTCCTGCCACGTTGCGACAATGCCATAGCCCCCGATGGCAGTGACGCGTTGCATTTCGGCCAGGCCCTTGCGCCAGTCAGGAAACATGATCACACCGAAGATCGAGAACGTTGCATCGAAGCATGCATCTGGCAGATCGAGGGACTGGCCGTCCATGACCCGGGCCTCCACATTGGGAAGTCCTGCGTTTTTCACACAAGCCACCATGGCGGGGGAGAAGTCCGTCGCCAGCACCTGTGCACCGGTTCGGGCGGCCGCCAGTGCGAGGGCTCCGGTGCCAGTGGCGACATCCAGCACGCGGCTTTGCGGCGTAAGCGAGATCCTTGCGAGCGCCGCCTCTGCGAAATGTGCAGTGAAGGGGTGCGCCGTTTTCTGATAGTGCTTTGCTGCAACGTCCCAGTGATCAGCCTTCTCAAATTCACGCATCGCGCCGCCCTCAAAATTCATGTAACTTTACAAGTATCATGAGTGGGTGCTTTCTGCCAAGTATCAGCAACAAAAGGGGCAAACGATGCGTTACGACAGCCGTCTTTCGCGAATGCTACATATCCTGGTCCACATGGCGCGGCAAGCGGGGCCATTAACGTCGGAAGGGATAGCCGCAATGCTTGGAACGAATCCAGTGGTTGTTCGCAGAGCGTTGTCTGGCTTGCGGGACGCAGGCTACGTTCATTCGCAGAAAGGGCATGGTGGAGGATGGGTGATCACTTGCGATCTTGAGCAAGTCACGCTATTGGATATCTATAACGCGGTGGGACAGCCCTCGCTGTTCGCCATCGGCAATGAGCGTTCCAACCCCGACTGCATGATCGAGCAGGTGGTCAATCTTGCGGTCGACGACGCTTTACGCGAAGCAGAGTCGGTGCTGGTAGAGCGGTTGCGCACCCTTAGTCTGGGTGAACTCAATCGCTTGTTCGATGCACGTCGTGCTGCTGGCCATGACGGCTCCCTTTCATGTGAGGCAAGCCTGTAGGGTCGCCGCGAAGGCTGAGTCGAGAGGGGCAGTCGTCCCCGGCCTTTTATCCGAGCTGGGGCGGGGCCTGCTGGCGCAGATGATTCCATTGTGGATGTGGGTGGCAGAGAACGCTGAAGGTTTTCGCGAGGCTCGTATTCTCTACGACTCTGACAATTCGAGCGACACGAAGTGACCCTTTCTGGCCGCAAGCAGTCCTTGTCACAGGCTGCTCCTGCCCCAAAGCAGACGGTGACACCAGGTAGAAACTGTTCGGGAGTGGGCGGCACTCTTTAGCAAAAACGAGGTGGTTGCCTTGGGGTGTCGCAGGCGAGGCTGAGCCGGGTTTATTGCGGTAGTTTGGCGATCACCTTGATCTCGAAGTCGAAGCCGGCCAGCCAGGTCACGCCAACAGCGGTCACCGTCGGGTAGGGTGCTTCGCCCCAGTACGCGGCTGCTGCTTCCCAGAGGGTTTCGAATGTCGAGTCGGGGTCGATCATGAAGAGGGTGGTGTCGATCACATCCTCGAAACTACTGCCGGCCTCGGCCAGGATCGCGTTGAGGTTGGCGAAGGCCAGGCGAACCTGGGCCGCGAGGTCCGGCTCGGCCGAGCCATCCTTGCGGCTGCCGACCTGGCCGGAGACGAACAGGAAACCGTTGGAGCGAATCGCTGGCGAGTAGCGGTGAAGTTCGTACAGTGCATGGCGGTCAGGCGGGAAAACGACATCACGTTTGCTGGTCATGGCATACCTTCTTCGGGGCCATCGCGGCCCGCTGTTTACGGTGGAGCCACTATAAAAAGGCGACCGGCCTGAATAAACGGGCAACACTGGTCATGACTGTTTGTAGAATCCAAACTATCCAGTCCCGAATGAGGCGTGAAATGGACCGTTTCGATGCAATGCAGGCCTTTGCCCGAGTAGTGGAAACCGGCAGCTTCACCAAGGCGGCAGCCACCCTGCATATGAGCAAGACCACCGTGACGCAGCTGGTTCAGCAACTGGAAGCGAGGCTGCGCGTGCGCCTGCTCAACCGCACCACACGCAAGGTCAACGTCACCGCCGATGGCGCGGCCTACTACGAGCGTGTCATCCGGCTGCTGATCGATATGGACGACGCTGAGACAAGTGTGTCCAGCGCGTCGATGGCACCGCGTGGGCGGCTGCGGGTGGATGTACCCAGCCCACTGGCGCGAATGCTGCTGATTCCAGCCTTGCCAGGGTTCTTTGCGCGTTATCCGGAAATCCAGCTGACCGTGGGCGCGAGCGATCGCATCGTCGACATCATTGGTGAAAACGTCGACTGCGTGGTGCGGGGTGGTGAGATCACCGATCAGTCCCTGGTGGCAAGGCATGTGGGCGATCTGAAACTCGGCATCTATGCCGCACCCGGCTATTTGCAGCGTTCCGGCACTCCGGCGCACCCCCGTGAGCTGGAGGAGGGCAGGCACAATACCGTCGGCTTCCTCTGGTTTCGTACAGGCAAAACCTTGCCCTATGTGATGCTGCGGGGTGAGGAGCGCATCGAGGCCAGGGGCCGCCCGCAACTGACGGTCGATGATGGCAATGCGTACCTCGCCGCTGGCCTGGCGGGTCTGGGTATTCTCTGGCTGCCGCAGTACATGGCCAAACCGCACCTGGTCAGCGGTGAGCTGCTGCCGTTGTTTGAGGACTGGACCATGGCGCCAATGCCGATGTATCTGGCATTCCCGCCGAATCGCCACGTCAGCGCCAAGGTGCGGGCATTTATCGACTGGGTCATGGAATTGATGGCCGAACATGCGCCGGTGGTTGGGTGAAACAGGTACACACCTATTCCGGCCTTTGATTATCCACGCAGTTGTACCGGACTCAACCCAAGGCGTTGCTTGAACGTGGTTGCCATGTGCGCCTGGGAGTTGAAGCCGCAGGTATGGGCGATCTCTGCCAGGCTGGCGGCTGAACCGCGTATCAGTGCCCGGGCCTTGGCGATGCGCCGGTCGATCAGGTAGCTGTGGGGGCTCTTGCCCGTGGTGCTCTTGAACGCCCGCATAAAATACCCTTCGGACAATCCCAATAAACCCGCCATCGCCGGAACGCTCAGCGGCCCGTCGAGACCGGCGTCAATGAACTCATCGAGCAGGCGCATCCGACTGAGGGTAATAGCGCCTTGGGGCGGACTCGACAGCGTTTGATCGGTTGTTGCCCGCTCAGCCAGTGCGAGTGCCCAAGCTTCCCAGTCGTCTTCCACCGAGCCGTGCAACATGGCGCCGCGCATACGCAGCGCGAGGGTAATGGCCGCCGGGTCAATGCGATTGTTGAAGGCTCGCTCCCCTGGCAACGGGACACCGTCGGTACGCATGATCCGCAGGTATTCACCGCCCAAGGGCGACTCGGACAACACGTCACAGCCGGCGGGAACGAACGCCAGCCCGTTGGGCAGTGCAGTGAAGGGCTGTACCCGGTCGCTGCCAATGGCGTGCAGGCCGCGCTGGCTGTCGAAGGCAAAACCAATCGCTGCCCGGGGCGCGACATATCGGGTCGCGTAGGCGGCGCCGGGTAGCAGTTCGATCGCCCAGGGCCCTGCCTCGACACGGCGGACCGGTTCGGGGCAGGGCGCTGGTAGACGGCGGTTTCGATGGCTCATGCACTGCATAGTAGTCAAGCCGGGATACAAAAGTCAGGTCGGTTTTTTGAAAGCCTACGTGATGCACCCGTGCCTAGACTGGGTCAAATCTCAGGGAAAACGCCCCATGCTCAGACTGACTCGCGACGATATCGAACAAGCGGCCCGCCACGTGTACCAGGTCATGCCCGCTACCGCGCAATACCCTTGGCCGTTGCTGGCAGAGCGCCTGGGTTGCACAGTGTGGGTCAAGCACGAAAACCACACACCGACGGGCGCGTTCAAAATACGCGGCGGCATTACATTCATGCACTGGCTCAAACGCGAGCACCCGGACACCCAGGGCATTGTCAGCGCCACCCGCGGCAACCATGGCCAGAGCCTGGCGCTGGCGGCAAGGGCGCTGGGTTTGAGGGCGCTGATCGTAGTACCGGAAGGCAACTCGGTAGAAAAGAACAATGCCATGCGCGCCTTTGGTGCCGAAGTGGTCGAGTGTGGTCGCGATTTCGATGAGGCGCGTGATGCCGCCGCGCACCTGGCGCACATGCGTGGCTTGTATCTGGTTCCGCCGTTCCATACCGAACTGGTCAAAGGCGTGGCCACTTACGCGCTTGAGCTGTTTCAGGCTGCGCCGGATCTGGATACCGTCTACGTGCCGATTGGCTGTGGATCGGGGATTTGCGGGGTCATCGCCGCCCGTGACGCGCTCGGCCTGAAAACCCGGGTTGTGGGGGTGGTTTCCACCGAGGCTGCCGCTGCACAGTTGTCGTTCGACGCTGGCGCACTGCGTGAAACCGTCTCGGCCAATACCTTTGCCGATGGTCTTGCCGTGCGTAAACCAGTCCCCGAGGCCTTTGCCGTCTACGGCGCCGCCGCGCAACGGATCGTAGCGGTCAGCGATGAGCAGATTGCCGAGGCCATGCGCGTGTATTACACCGACACCCACAATCTCGCTGAAGGCGCTGGTGCCGCTGCCCTGGCTGCGCTTATTCAGGAGCGAGAAGCAATGGAGGGTAAAAAGGTGGGGGTGATATTGTCCGGCGGTAATGTTGACCGGTCGGTGTATGCGAGCGTGATTGCGTGAACCCGGCTGATGGCCGGTAGCTGCCTGGCAGCTATCGGCCGGTTCACAACCCCAGCTGCGACAGACTGGGGTGGTCATCCGGCCGACGGCCAAGCGGCCAACGGAATTTCCGCTTCCATGGCTTCAGCGCCCCACGACGAAGGTACGGACGAATCATCCCGCGCCGAAAGCGGGTGGTCCTTTGTCCAGCCATGGGAAACGCTCCTGTTCATCTCAAGGCCACCTCGCTATAGATCAAGGACCAAGGGCTGTGGGTTGCCTTCGGTTTGCGCGGGTACAGCGCAGCAGATCAGCACATTGTTGCCGTCCGGAAATTGCGCGGGAGGATTGGTGTAATGCACTGAACCACTGATCATCCGGACGGCGCAGGTCCCGCACGAGCCTCCGCGGCAGCTGAACTCGGGGGTCAGCCCACGACTTTCGGCCAGTTCCAGCAGGCTGCCGCTGTCGGGCTTCCAGCGCGCCTCGGTGGCGGATGCAGAGAAATACACAGGCACCGGCACCGCAGCCGCTGGTGGCTGAGCCTGTGTCGGTGGTTGCTCGGTTTTCGAACGGCGCAGCGCCGACGGGCCGAATGCCTCTGCATGGATGCGATGGTCCGGGATGCTCAGCTCACGCAGACCGTCGTACATGTCCTGAAGAAACCCGCCAGGGCCGCACAGATAGAAGTCGTAGTTATCCAGCGGCAGTCGCGTCTTGACCTGGGCGAAGGTCAACCGGCCCGCCATCTGGTAATCACGGTCAAGTAGCGCCTCGGTGCCCGGATTACTCAAGGTACGGTGGATATGCAGCAGCCCGGCCGAGCGTTGCAGCAATTGCGCGAGTTCCAGCTGAAATGGCAGGTCCTCCAAGGACCGTGCGCTCTGGAACAGATGTATATTGCGTACCCTCCGGTGTCGCTGGTTTTGCGCCACCAGTTCTCGGACCATCGAGATCATTGGAGTGATGCCCACTCCAGCAGCGATTAACACCACAGGTCGTGTGTTTTCATCGACCAGGGTGAAGTTGCCCAGAGGCGCCCGCGTTTCCAGCAGATCACCCACCTGCACGTTCTCGTGCAGGTGGCGCGAAGCATTGCCCTGCAATTTCACGCTGATGCGGATATGCCCGTCAGAAGGCGCGCTAGAGACGCTGTAGGTTCTGACCAGGATGTCTTCTCCTGCGGTCACGATGCGCATCGGCAGGTGCTGGCCTGGGGCGAATGGCACCACGGTGTTGTCCTGTGGTTCGAGGTAGAACGAGCGGATATCGCTGCTTTCCTGCTGCACGCGTGCGACTCGCCACTGCTGCCATTGCCGGCGTTGTTCGTACTGCCGCACGCGCTCGTCGGCTTCCTCCCAGATGCCGGTCGCCAAGCTGGTGACGGCGTAGTCGTGAAATTGCCAGCGAATGGCCACAGCGGCCGGGCGCAGTACCACGTGCTCAACTTCGACCGTGAAGAGACGCTCGGCACCTTCGAAGGACTTGATCAAGGGACTGTCCAGCAACAGCTGGCTGCGTCCGCTGAGTTGCAGCATGTTGCCGGTAGCAAAATCTATAAAGAGCAACCCGGCGACAGGATTGGTTTGCAGGTTCCCCAGCGTGTTAAAAAACAGGTTGCCGGCGTAGTCGGGAATGGTCAGTCGGTTGCCTTCGACCTTGACGAAGCCGGCACGTCCGCCCCGATGGGAGACGTCCACAGAGCGGTGGTGGGCATCATGATCGACGTAGCTTGCGATGAAAAAAGTGTCGGCTGTACGAATCAGCGCGCTGCTGTACTCGTCCAGATGATTGGAGTCCTGACGCGGTACCTTGCCGAATGCCGTCTCGGTAACGCGTGTAAAGGAACGCTGCTGAATATATTTGGGGCAGTTTCCATAAGAGTGTTCGACCAAGACTTCAAGACCTTGCGCCGTGACTTGTTGGATCACGCCATTGATGCGATTACGCCGCCGCGTATGCAGTTCAATGCCGAGCATGCCAATGGCATTGCCTGCCTGCAGACCCGACGCGGCCGGGTCTTGCGGGTCGGGTTGCGCGGCCAGCATCAGGTGCTGCGGATCAGCTGATGTGACGAAACCTTGCGTCCCTTCGAGCAGCGTGGCCCAGGGGCGGCCGCTTGCATCTACCGCGCCAGCTATCATGAATGGCAACTGGGAATAGAACTCCCGGTGCTGGTCGGGCATGTAGTCGCGAATGACCTTCTGCCCGATCACTTCCATACGCTCGGAGGCGTGAACTTTTCGCTGAAGCACCCTCTCTCCAGCATGCCACGGGGATTTACGGTGCTTGGGCAAATGGTCCATGGCCGGGGCTCCTGGGCGAGCTGCCGGGATGCCCGGCAGCTTGGGTTAGCACTTAGCTGGTGTGCAAACCTGCGACGGTGCGCTGCATGGGCACAAAGCCAGGCAGCGCTTCGATACGTTGCAGCCAAGCGCGCACATTCGGGTACTCCTCCAGCGATACGTTGCCTTCCGGGGCGTGAGCGATATAGCTGTAGTTGGCCACATCGGCGATGCTGGGCTCGGTTCCTGCCAAGAATGGACTGTCGCTGAGTTCGGCCTCGATGACCTTGAGCAGGGCATGTGCCCGGGCGATGACTTCGTCGGCATTGAATGACGCGCCGAATACCGTAATCAGCCTCGCTGCGGCAGGGCCGTAGGCCACCTGGCCGGCAGCCACCGATAACCAGCGCTGGACCCGCGCCTCGGTGATCGGGTCTTGTAGCTGCCAGCTACCGCTGCCGTATTTCTTCGCCAAGTAGGCAATGATTGCGTTGGAGTCGCTGATCAGAGTGCCGTTGTCGTCAATCACCGGGATTTGGCCAAAGGCGTTGATAGCCAAATACTCGGCTTTCTTATGGGCGCCGTTTGCCAGGTCGACAAACACCAGTTCGGTGGGCAGGTTCAGCAGCGAGAGCATCAACTCGACCCGGTGGGAATGACCCGATAGGGGGTGGCTATATAGCTTGATGGCGTTTGACATGGCGCAGGCTCCTTAATGGTCGCGGGAATCAACGCAGCTGCAAACCATGTTGGCGGCTATGACGTTGTTGGAGCCATGCTGCGCTCATCGCTGGCCAAGCAGAATCACCACGCAGAACAATCCATAATTTCGTTTTCCGAAATCAGACGTGGTGGAAAAATTGATGATTTCAGCCCATAAACGCTGGGTGGGAACGCAGCAGGGGGGTAGCAAAGTCGATAAAAGATCGCACTCGTGCCTCGGCGCGGCGACCGTGGCGGTAGATCAACTGCGCCGGCATGCTCAGGCCGGTGAACTTCTCCAGTACCGGCACGAGCGCTCCACCGGCCAGCTCATCATAAACTTCATGGCTCATGCAGCGAGTCAAACCCACGCCCAATGTTGCTGCACGAATGGCCGCACGCTGCGTCGTGCAGGTCAGCACCGGTGTCGGTTTTATCTGGCGGATGGAGTGACCACAAAGAAAGCGCCAATCGGTCTCGTAGCCTGGTGATGAACTCACCACCGCTCGATGTGCCTTCAGGTCTTCGGGGGTTTCGGGACGCCCCCATGCGGCCAGGTAGTCGGGTGAGCCACACACGATCGGCCTGACCATGCCCAGTGAAGCCGCGAACTCGGAGGAATGGGGTAATTGGCCGATGGCCAACGCAATATCGATGCCATCCTCAAGGAGCTTGGGGGCTCCGCGGCTGGCCTGGACGGCCAGATATACATCAGGATAGGCGGCCAGGTAGGAGAGGATGATCGGAGTGAAGACCTCTGAGTCCATCTGTAACGGTAGTGCTATCGTCAGTTTGCCGTCAGGTCGAGCATGCAGGCCAGCCGCAGACCGATCGGCAAGCTCGGTCCGTTCCAGGATTTGCCGACAGCTTTGTATGAACTGTTCGCCAGCAGGGCTCAGCGTTACACCGCGCGGAGTGCGATTCAGCAAGGTGTTGTGTAGCCGCGCTTCCAGGGACGCAATGGTGCGCATGACAGTCGCCGGTGACACCTCGAGATGCCGTGCGGCGGCGGCCAGACTGCCGGCCTGCGCCACCGCGACGAATGTCTGCATCTCACGATAGCGGCCCATGCCTATACCACCGTAACGGCTTGCAGTGCTGGATCTGCGGCGAGTCGAGCGGAGCAGTAGTCAACGAAAGTACGGACCTTTGCAGATACCCGTTTGCCGCCCTGATACAAGATATGCACCGGTAGCGCAGGTGTCTGGTACGCCTCTAGAAGGATCTCCAGCTCGCCTTTGGCGACTGGCTCGGCCACTTGGTAGGACAGAACCCGTGTGAGTCCCCAGCCCATTCGGGCCGCATTGATTGATGCCTGGTTGGAGCTGACAACCAGGCGCGGTTTGGGATGCAAGGCGATGGTGCGTTCACCGACACTGAATTGCCAGTCAGTGAGCAACGTACTCGCCGACGACATCACGATTGGCAGCCCTGACACATCGCGGGGGTGCTTGGGTCTGCCGACGTGATCAAGAAACGCCGGCGCAGCACATATCACGGCAGAGACCTGTCCGACCCTGATGGCCTGCAGGCCGGTATCAGGCAGCTGACCTATACGAATGGCGACGTCCACCCCTTCGTCGAGCATGTTCACAAGGCGATCTACCAGCAGGGCGTTTATTGTCACCTCAGGGTGCTCCGCCAGGTATTGTGTGATCAGCGGTATTAGATATTGTTCGCCAAACATGACCGGCGCAGTCACCGTCAGGTTGCCGCGGGCACGGACACTGCTTCCGGTGGCCAGCTCTTCCGCATCCTCTACGTCGAGCAGGATGCGCTTGCAGTCATCCACATAGCGGCGTCCCGCTTCAGTCAGCCGTAAGCTCCTGGTGCTACGTGCGAGCAGCAATATGCCCAGGCGATTTTCAAGACCGGCTATGACACGCGTGACGCTTGGTGGCGACATCCTCATCAACTTAGCGCCTCCAGCAAAACTCTCTGCTTCCGCGACGGCCAGCAGCACCTTCATTTCCTGAAACCTGTCCATGTCACCGCCAGTTAGCCGGGTGGGTTTAGCTGCTACAACGTAGCGTTCGACGCCAGTCTAATAAAGTCAATGGTCGTTTGTTACGGCCAACGTCACCATCGTTCCACCTGCACCAGACGTTGGAACAAACCACTTGCTCACCCCAGCACTTGAACCAGTCGCAGTGCCACCGCTGAAGCCTGTTCGGCGCTGGCGATGTTGGTGAAGCCGATAACCAGACCGTGGTGAGGTTTGGCTTCCAGGTACCACTGGGACAGGGGTTCGATGGCGATGCCGACGGCCTGGGCCCGTTGGACGAGTTCGAGGTCGTTCCCTTCGCGAAGGCCGGCGACCAGGTGCATGCCGCCGGCCTGGGCGTTGATCCGCAGGCGTTCGCCGAAGTGTTGCTGCAGGGCATCGATCAGCCATTGGCGGCGGCGTGCGTAGAGGCTGCGCATTTTCTTTAAGTGCCGGGCGAAGTGGCCTTCGTTAAGAAAGGCGCTGACGGTTGCCTGAAGCAGCTGGGGGCAGTGGTTGTGCAGGCGGTCCGCCTGGCGGGCGAATGCCCGGGTCTGCTCGGCGGGCACCACCAGATAGGCCAGGCGCAGCCCTGGAAACAGCACTTTGCTGAAGGTCCCGGCATACAACACACGGCCCTGCTGGTCGAGACTCTTGAGGGCCGGCAAGGGTTTGCCTTGATAGCGGTATTCACTGTCGTAATCGTCTTCGATGATCCAGCTGCCCTGGCGGTTGGCCCATTCGAGCAACGCTAACCGGCGCGGCAATGACAGCGACACCCCCAGCGGGCTTTGGTGGGTCGGCGTGACCACGGCAAAGCGCGCATCCGGCGCGCGGGCGATGCCTTGTGCGACGTCCAGCCCTTGATCATCCACGGGCACCGGCACCAACTGCGCACCGGCTTCCAGCAGCGCGTGCCTGGCCATGAAGTAGCCCGGCTCTTCCAGCCAGCAGGAGTCGCCCTGGCGCATCAACGTGTGGCTGATCAAATCGAGACAGGCGCGGTAGCCGGCGCACACGAACACCTGATCCGGGTGGCAGGTGATGCCCCGCGAAATTCCCAGGTAGGCCGCAATGGCCGCGCGTAACGGTGCGTAGCCCCGGGAGTCCGGGTAGACGAGACCTTCGAGGCCCGACTGCCTGAGCTGACGTCCCGCCAGTCTGGTCCAGAGTTTGCGCGGAAAGGCATCCAGCGCCGGAAGGCCCATCTGCAGGGCCAATGGCTGCGTCCCGGAATGGGTGGCTTGATACGTCGGCGACGTGACCGGGGTGCGAACCGGGGGGGCGGCAGCGGGGGTCAATTGCGGTGTGACTACTGTCCCGGCTGCTCCGCGAGCGATCAGGTAGCCCTCGCCAATCAGCAACTGATAGGCCGCGTCCACGGTGCCTCGGGCCAGGTTCAGCTCCGCCGCCAGGGCGCGCACAGCCGGTACCCGGTCTCCGGGGCGCAGGCGCCCGTCAGCGATCGACTCACGAAAACGCTGATAAAGCTGGCGATAGATCGGCGCTGACTGGCTGCGGTCCAGTTCGAAGGGAATCATCATGGCCTAGTCATTTATGCATTTTTTGGCTCTGTAGACTAAACCATCGCACTTCTAAAGTGGGCGCCTCTCTACAGCGGACGATGGCGATGTCTTACACACTTCAACACCTCGAAAACCCGGAGGCTTTTGCAGCCAGTTTCGATTTGATGCAGGTCTTGAGGCCGCATCTCGTCGATCCGGCGGCCTATACCGCGCAACTGGCCCGCCAGACCCGCCAGGGCTACCGTTTGCTGGCGGTCTGGAGCGCAGAGCAGGTGGTCGGTCTGGCCGGTTACCGCGAGCTGGAAAACCTGCTCTATGGGCGCTTCATCTATGTCGATGATCTGGTGGTGAGCCCCGGGCTACAGCGCAGCGGCCTGGGCGAGCGGCTGTTGAGTGCTGTGCGTGATGAAGCCGTGCTGCGCGGTTGTGATCACTTGGTGCTGGATACCGGCCTGCATATGCCGTTGGCCCAGCGCTTCTATTTCCGCCAGGGGCTGCTGGCCCGTGGCATGCATTTCACCCAGAGCCTTCGGCAAGAGGAATCGGCATGAACCATGCCCTGTTGATCAACGCCAGCCCCCACGGGCAGATTTCCCATGCGAATCAGTTGGCCCTGGAGGCAGTAGCGGCCCTGCGTCAGCGGTGTCCGCAGCTGGAACTGGTTGAGCGCGATCTGGGCGCGTCTCCGTTGCCGCCGCTGGGCAGGGACTACGCCCATGCCCTGACTAAGGTCACGCCCTTCGACGCCCCAGAGTTCGAGCTGTCCGAGGCGCTGATCGGCGAGCTGGAGCGCTGCGATATCCTGCTCATTGCCACGCCCATGCACAACTTTACGCTCCCGGCCGCGCTCAAGCTCTGGGTCGACTATGTGCTGCGCATTCACCGGACATTCAGTTCCAGTGCCGAGGGCAAGGTCGGGCTGCTGCGCGACCGCCCGGTGTACGTAGTGGTGGGGTCCGGAGGTGTTCACCAGGGTGAGCAGGCACGCCAGCCGGATTTTCTGACGCCTTACCTGCGGCAGGTGCTGAACACCCTCGGTCTGTTCAACCTGCAGTTCATCTATCTCCAGGGGTTGGTGTTCGGCGATGAGGCCATCCAGGCAACCGTCGAAAATGCCCGGGCCGTGCTGTCGCAAGACCCGTTGTTCAACCCTTTAGTTTGCGCCTGACCCTTTATCGACACAGGAGTTTTACCATGAGCCAAGCCCGACTGCCGTTTCCTTCCCTTTCGCCTGCCGCCTACCAGGGGCTGGTCGCCACAAGCACAGCGCTGGCCACCAGCACGTTAGGCTTGCCGCTGCTTGAGCTGGTGTATTTGCGCATCTCGCAGATCAACGGCTGTGCTTATTGTCTGGGCATGCATGCCAAAAGCCTGCGCGAGTGTGAAGTGCCGCAGGAGAAACTGGATTGCCTCGCCGGCTGGCGCATCAGCGCACTGTTCAACGACCGCGAGCGCGCTGCCCTGGCGTGGGCCGAGACACTCACAGACATCAGTGAAGGCGGCGCGCCAGACGCGTTGTACGCGCCGTTGAAAGCGCATTTCAGCGATGCCGAGATTTCCGACCTGACGCTGGCAGCGGCCTTGATGAATGCCTTTAACCGGCTGGCGGTGGGCATGAATCTCTGACCGTGAGGCGGGTGCCGACCTGGTAACGACAGGGGATGGACGTCCGCACCTAGCGGCGCGGATCGTTACTGCACCGGCAAAAAGTTCATCAGCAGCAAGCTCTGCGCATAGTTAAGGCCAATGCGTCGGTAGCGCTCATCAAGCATCTGGGCCAACAGGTCGAGGCGGGCAACGATCTTGCCGAACTCAACGGCAAAACTGAGGTTGCTGGACTGTTCCGATATTTCATTGGAAAACAGCAGCAACGCTCCGCTCTCATCCTGACGCTGGCTGAGCAGCCAGGTGGCCTTTTCGATATTACGTGCGGCATTGCTCACGAACTGCGGATTGATCGCGTTCGTCATGAAAAACTCGGTGTGTCCGCCGTGGGCGGTGACCAGCATGCTACCGATCGCGTAGATAAAGGCCCCGACCCGATCGCCGCGAAATTCCGGGCTCAAGGAATAGCTCAGGGCTTCCAGGTCACGGCGGTTTCCCAGGGCGGGCAGCGGCTGCTGCAGCTCGATCGCCTGGCGGATCTCCCGCGCCGCGCTCACCGCATCCAGATACCCCGACTGGCGCCACTGGTTGGGGTTTCTCAGGTAGAGCTTGTTCATCAGCAAGTACAGACTTTGCAGGTTGTCCTTCATGCTGAGGGTGGCCATGCGATCGACGCTGGTCTGGAAGAACTCTTGAGGCTTGCCTTCATTGAATTGTCGGGCGATATCGCGTCCCTGTTGCTGGCTGCAACCGGTGGCAAACAGCGTGAAGAGAGCGGCAGGCACCAGCGTGCCACGCATCCAGCGCAGGGTAAAAACAGGTCGCGTTCGATTCATCGGCACCCAGTCTGGTTCTTCGGTCTTCGCAGGGAATCAGCATGACCTGGACAGACATAGAGCGAAAAACCGGCAAAAAGTGCGACGGCCAGGGGCAGAATATTCAGATTGGGCCTGAACGGCCTGACGGTTTTGAGCATCACACTGGATGACAAGGCGTTGTCACATGACTGAAATATTTCAATCATATGATCGCGGGACTTTTGCGCTTGGGTCGTTCATTTCATGTGTCGTGCCCTATTCACACCCATAGCGGGCGCCAGCCCGTCAGGCATCCCCGGGAGGACCGCCGATGCCTCCGGGCCAGCGCGTCGCCAACCCACCCATCGATCCCGGTCAGGATGGCCACATGTCGAACCGGGCGTTCTGCTCTTTCGATATCCAGTCAGTGAAGGCACAATGCGCATCCTTTTTTGGCTGGCCTTGCTGGAGGCGCCTCGAAATGATCAAAACGCCGTACTACCTCATTGATAAACAGAAACTGCTGGCGAACATGCAGAAGATCGCCTACGTGCGCGAACAGTCCGGCGCCAAGGCCCTGCTGGCACTCAAGTGCTTCGCCACCTGGTCGGTGTTCGACCTGATGCAGCAATACATGGACGGCACCACATCGTCGTCGCTGTACGAGCTCAAGCTCGGTCGCCAGAAGTTCGAAGGTGAAGCGCACGCCTACAGCGTGGCCTGGGCCGACGATGAAATCGAAGAGATGCTCGAGAACTGCGACAAGATCATCTTCAACTCCATCGGCCAGCTGCAGCGCTTTGCCGAACGCTCCGCAGGCAAGACCCGCGGCCTGCGGGTCAACCCGCAAGTCAGCAGCTCGGATTACCTGCTGGCCGACCCGGCACGTCCGTTCAGCCGTCTGGGTGAATGGGATCCGGTGAAGATCGAAGGCGTCATTGATCAGATTTCGGGTTTCATGTTCCACAACAACTGCGAGAACGGTGACTTCGACCTGTTCGACCAGATGCTGTGCACCATTGAAGACCGCTTTGGCGAGCTGCTGCACAAGGTCACGTGGGTCAGCCTCGGCGGCGGCATCCACTTCACCGGTGAAGGCTATGCGCTGGACGCGTTCTGCGCCCGCCTGAAAGCGTTCTCGCAAAAGTACGGCGTGCAGGTTTACCTGGAGCCGGGCGAAGCGGCGATCACCAACAGTGCTTCGCTGGAAGTGACCGTGCTCGACACTCTCTACAATGGCAAGCACCTGGCGGTGGTGGACAGCTCCATTGAAGCTCACCTGCTTGACCTGCTGATCTATCGCCTCAACGCCAAGCTGGCACCAAGCGAAGGCGAGCATACCTACATGGTGTGCGGCAAATCCTGCCTGGCAGGGGATATTTTTGGCGAATACCAATTTGATCGTCCGTTGACCATCGGCGATCGGCTGTCGTTCATCGACACCGCGGGCTACACCATGGTCAAGAAAAACTGGTTTAACGGTTTGAAAATGCCGTCCATCGTAGTGAAACAACTCGACGGTACAGTCGAAGTGGTTCGTGAATTTGGTTACGAAGACTACCTGTCCAGCCTTTCGTAAGCTGGCGGATAAAGGAGAGATAAAGCAATTGAAAAAGAACGTTCTTATCATTGGTGCAGGAGGTGTCGCCAAGGTGGTGGCCCACAAGTGCGCGCAGCACAACGACGAACTCGGTCGTATTGCTATCGCGTCGCGCAACATCTCCAAATGCCAGGCCATCATCGACAGCGTCAAGGCCAAGGGTAGCCTCAAGCAGCCTGCCGAAATCAAAGCCTTTGCGCTGAACGCCCTGGACGTCGAAGCGACCAAGGCCCTGATCCGCGAAACCGAATCGCAGATCGTCATCAACGTAGGCTCTGCGTTCCTCAACATGTCGGTGCTGCGTGCCTGCATCGATACCGGCGTGGCCTATCTGGACACCGCCATCCACGAAGAACCGGGCAAAATCTGCGAGACGCCGCCCTGGTACGGCAACTACGAGTGGAATCACCTCGAGGAATGCAAAGAGAAGAACATCACCGCGATCCTTGGTGTGGGCTTCGACCCGGGTGTGGTCAACGCTTATGCAGCGCTGGCTCAGCAACAGTATTTTGACCGCATTGATTCGATCGACATTCTCGATGTCAATGCCGGTTCACATGGCAAGTATTTCGCTACCAACTTCGACCCTGAAATCAACTTCCGTGAATTTACCGGGCAGGTGTGGAGCTGGCAGAACAGCGAGTGGACAAGCAACACCATGTTCGAAGTCAAGCGTACTGACGACCTGCCGGTTGTCGGGGCGCAGAATCTGTACCTGACCGGCCATGATGAAGTGCACTCGTTGTCGAAGAACCTCAACGTGCCGAACGTACGGTTCTGGATGAGCTTCGGCGAACACTACATCAATGTGTTCACCGTGCTGAAAAACCTCGGTCTGCTCTCTGAGCAGCCGGTCAAGACCGCTGAGGGCCTGGAAGTCGTGCCATTGAAAGTGGTCAAGGCTGTATTGCCTGACCCGAGCTCGCTGGCGCCCGGTTATACCGGCAAGACCTGCATCGGTGATCTGGTCAAGGGCACCAAGGACGGTCAACCGCGCGAGGTGTTCATCTACAACGTCGCCGACCATGAAGATGCCTACGCAGAAACTGACAGCCAGGGCATTTCCTACACCGCCGGTGTGCCGCCTGTCGCGGCAGCGCTGCTGGTCGCTCGTGGCGAGTGGGACGTGCAACGCATGGCCAACGTTGAAGAGTTGCCGGCCGAGCCGTTCCTCAAGGCGCTGGATGTGATGGGCCTGCCGACCCGCATCAAAGACGAGAATGGCGACCGTCCGTGGGACTGCAACGCCTGAGGCGCCTGAATCACGGGTGAACCTCGTTCCCGCGCACAGCGCCAAGCAAAACGCCGCTCCTTGAGCGGCGTTTTGCCATGTGCGTTATGTGTTCTGGAGAGGGTGAGAACACAAGCTCGCCGAGGAATCATTTTGCGCTCTGATGGTCATATCCCCGACCTTTGTGTTCAGGACCTTTAAATGAAGCGCTTAGCAAAAATGCTCTTGGCCGTTTCCGGTGTTCTCCTCTTGGGAGGGTGCGTACACCATTGGGATGATGGCGACAGATACAGCCGCGATCGTGATCGTGGATACGATCGGGGACGTGATTACGACCGGGACGATCATCGTTATGACCGCCGTGAGTATGATCGCCGTTATGACCGGCGTCGTGACCGCGATCGCGATCGTGATGATGATGACCGCGACGACGATTGATGCGCTTTGGTCATCCACCGGGGCAGGGAAGCCGGGGGTGACGGTCGATTCACGGTTGGCAGCGCGCTGAACCAGGGACGAAATAGCAAAAGCCCGGCACTGGCCGGGCTTTTGCGTTGAACTGAACTCAGTTCATCAGTGGTTTTTGTGTTTGTTCTTATGCTTGTGGTGCTTGCCATTGGAGCGGTGATTGTCATCGTCACCCAGGTTATTACCAATCGCGCCACCGGCTGCGCCGCCCAGTCCGGCGCCAATGGTGGAGCCGGTCGAGCCTCCCAGCTTATTGCCGATGATCGAGCCACCGGCCGAGCCGACGCCCCCGCCAATGGCCGCTTCGGTTTTGTTTCCTCGCGGAGCACCGATTGCGCTGCCAGCAGCCCCTCCCAGGCCAGCCCCGACTGCGGCTCCTGTGGAACCGCCCATTTGTTGACCCACGATATTCCCCAGTGCGCCGCCGAGGCCGCCTCCGACAGCAGCCGTGCCATCTCCGGCGGCCATTGCGCCTTGTGCAACCAGGATGCCTATAACGAGTGCAGGCAATGTCATTCGCATTTTATTAACCTCAGGAATAAGCGAGCAGGGTATCAATTCAGGCTCGTGCAGGAATATAGATAAGGGGTTCGAGTTTTAAGTTCTTGAAAGCAAGTTTTGCGGAGGTTGTAGATTGTAACTGAATGTATCTAAAGGGTCGGCAAGGCGTCGCCGAACACCCGTCTTGAGCCGTGGCGAGCGCCAGCCTGCGCAGCAAGGGGTTATATCCTGCTGGACATTACGGTAGGGTCAGGCGCGAGTGCCAAATATTAAGGGGAAAGGGGTATGACCAAGGCGTTTCGTAATCCGATGTTTCTGGTGGGCTTCCCCTTGGTGATTTGCGGCAGCGTTTTTGGCCTGGTCGGCCTGCTCAGCAACCTGACATTCGCCTACATGGCACCGGGGATGCTGGTGCCAGGCATCGCCTTGATGTTGTCCGGCTGGAGGCAGTGCAACGCGTGAGCCTGCGCTGCGGGCCGTGAGGCAACGACGCAGGGCTATGCTTTCGCGGACAGGCAGGTTTGCAGGGTTTTGTGGTGCTGATCAAGCAAGGCGTTGATCTCGGCTTTTCTTTGCGCGTCCGGTGGATGGCCGAAGGAGGCAAAGGAGCGACCGGCGAGCTCTTTTTGCAACTCGACAATCTCTTCGCGATCAGGGGCGCAGCGCTTTGAGCTGTCGGCCAGGGCTGCAAATCGCTGGGCTTGCCCGGACAGTTGTTCTATTTGCCGGTTTGCATCCGCAAGCTGGGTGTCTCGTTGTTGAAGCTGGCTTTTGAAGTGCGAAGCTTCCACGAGGTGCAGGTTATTGGCGGCGGTTGACTCATCAACCTTGAGCCGGAGCGAGGTGTTGTCTTGTTTCAAATGGACGACCTGATCTTTCAGGAAGATGTTCTCGGCTTCGATGCGGCCAATTTGTCTCGATTGTTGCGATGAGTACTGCAGGTAGATAAAGGCTCCGCTTGCGCAACCAAAAATCATTGCGCTCGCCGTCGTGATTATCCATTGGGTTTTGGTGTTCATGGCAGGGTCCTTTTGACATAAGCGCGTGACCCTATCCCGTGAGCGTTTGAACGCGCAAGTCAGGCCCTTCTCAGCGGCCCGTCGCGCCCCCTGCCATGCGCGGCTCGGCTTGCCCGTCTGGCCGGGGTCTTTCGCGTGGGGGCAATGGTGTTTGTCAGTTCGGGCTGGCGCTGTATCGCAGAATACCCTGACGCCAAAATGCGCCAATTCGCTGCAAAAAAGAGCTTTCTAATCGTGCCGAAGGGGCGATCCGCATCACCCCGCATGCACCCCGCACGTCGTGGCGGGCGGAGCGTCCCGATAGCTGCCCGGGCTGAACCGGCGGGTCAGGATCAGCATCGCCAGTACGGTGATGATGAGCACCCACCAGGCGCTGACGAAACTGCCGGTGAGCTCCCTGAGCCAGCCGCTCATCCAGGGTGACAGGGCGTTGATCAAAAAGCCGACGCCCTGTACGAACGCCGCCAGTTGCCCGGCCTGTTGCGGGTCGCGCCGGTGATCGAGAGTGAGGATCAGGCTCAGGGCAAAGCAGGCGCCCAGCCCGAAACCGATCAGCGCGACCCACAGTTGCGGGGCTTGCAGGGGCCACAGGGCCAGGCCGGCAAAGCCGATGGCCTGGGCGCTGAGGCTGATGCCAAGCAGCAGCCGGCGATCGGTCTGGCGTTGCGCCAGCGCTGGCATCAGCAGGGCGGCAATGACCTGGAAAATGGTCATGAACGCCAGCAGGGTGCCGCTCTGGGTGGCGCTCCATCCCAGTTGCAGGTAGTAGGCCGGTAGCCAGGCCACCATGCTCATGTACCCGCAATTGACCAGACCAAAGTACAGCGCCAGTAACCAGGCTCTGCGGTTGTGCCAGAAGGTATCGGGCGAGGCGGTAGAGCCCTTGGGGCGGGCGCTGAAGGGCAATCGCCACCACAGCAACAGGGCCAGCGCTGCCGGTATCAGCCACACCCCGAGCCCGGCCTGCCATTGACCAAAGTGGTTGGCCACCCAAGGGCTGAACAGTGCGGCCAGGCCGCCACCGCCCATCAGTGAGGCCGAATAGACCCCCATCGCCAGCGCCACCCGTTGCTGGAACTGCTGTTTGATCAAGCCCGGCACCAGCGCCTGGATCAGGGCCACGCCCGCGCCACCGAACAAGGCGGTGGCAAGCAGGGCATTGGCCTGGCTGAACAGCAATCGCGCCGCGCAAGCCAGCAGAATCATCGCCAGGCCCAAGGCCACGCCACGCCGCTGGCCCAGTCGCGCTTCCAGGCGAATGCCGAACAACGCCACCAGGCCCATGCACACCACGGGCAGGCCGGTGAGCCACGCGCTGCTTTTGAAACTCATGCCGGTGGCGTCGCGGATGTCCATCAACAGCGGGCTGATGGAACTCAGCAACGGCCGCAGGTTGAGCCCCAGCGCAATCAGCAGTGCCCAGGTGCCCAGGCGCCGCAGGCTCGACTCAGTGACCGGCATGGCGGGCCTGCCAGTCGTGATAGAGCGCGGTCATGCTGGCCTGGGGCACATGCTGTATCGGCAGGCGCTGGTCCTTCAGGGGCAGGCTGATCTGTTCGTAGATGGCCGCCGTCGACAGGCCGTACGCGGCAGCGCTTTCGTTACTGGCGGCAAACACCACACGGGCGATTCCGCATAAATACAGGGCGCTCAGGCACATCGGGCAGGGCTGGCCGGTGGCATACATCACGCAGTCATCCAGGCGTGGCCCCAGTTGCCGGCTGGCCGCACGAATCGCCAGCAATTCGGCATGGGCGGTGGGGTCCTGACTGAGGTGGATTTCGTTGACGGCCTCGACCAGCACCTGGCCGTCGCGTACCAGCAGTGCAGCGAACGGTCGGCCACCGGCTTCGACATTGCGTCGGGCCAAGGTGATCGCATGCTGCAGGTAGTGTTGATCGTCGTGCATCGGGACGCTCCTGGGTCTGGTTGAAGAGGCCATCGCAGTCATCTTTGATGAGGCGCGAGTATGGTCAGTGACTGATGTATTCTGAAATTAAATATAACCATGCCAATCAGTGGCATCAGGAATGGTGATCTCGTGTTCGACCCCCAGTTGTTACGCAGCTTTGTCGCGGTGGTGGATTGCGCCAACTTCACCCGGGCCGCGGAACGCCTGCACCTCACGCAATCCACCGTCAGCCAGCAAGTGCGGCGCCTTGAACAGGGCCTGGATTGCAAGTTGCTCGACCGGGACCAGCGCCGGGTGCAGGCGACGGCCGAGGGCGAACGGCTGCTGGGTTACGCCAGGCGCATCCTGGCGCTGCATGAAGAGGCGAGTGATGTGCTGCTCCACCAGCAAAACGAAGAGGTATTGCGCCTTGGGGTTCCGGAGGACTTTGCCGCCGAGCGCCTGATGCCTTTGCTGTCACGCTTTGGCCTGGAGCATTCGGCGGTGCGCCTGGAGGTCACCAGTGGTCTGGGGCCCGAGTTGACCCGGCTCTATCGGCGGGGGGAGTTCGACCTGCTGCTGGTCAAGCAGATGGGGGCCAGCGACGACTGCCTGGTGTCCTGGCCGGAACCGCTGTGCTGGGTCGACAGCGACAGCGCGCCAGCCCTGGGCCGGGATCCGCTGCCCTTGGTGACGTTCCCGGTGGGCGGGTTGTATCGCCATGAAATGCTGCATCACCTTGAGGTCAATGACTGGCGCTGGCGCATCGGTTATTCAAGTTCGAGCCTGGCCAGTGTGTGCGCCGCCGTGGCCGCCGGGCTGGGTATCAGTTTGTTGCCGGTGCGGGTGGTGGGCACCGGGCACCGGATCCTGGAGGCCGGCAGTGGCTTGCCGGATATTCAGGGTGTGCGACTGGCGCTGTATGCGCGCAGCGGTCTGAGCCGCGCCGGCAAAGAACTCGTGCAGCAGTTGCGTGAGCTGTGCCAGGCCAGTTGCAGCGAGGCTAACGAGGCTTGCGCTTGAACGCGATCGGGGCAATTTGCGTTTGCACATAGGTTTGCGTGGGGGGCGTCGGCGCACTGGTCAGAATCAGCAAGTTCAGCACGTCATCCTTGAGGTTCAGCGCGCCGCACAAAGACATGACGCTCGAAGCCTGCACGGCGTTGATGCTCACGGACTGCAAGGTCAGGTCGCTGGCCGAAGCATTGATGTCGGTGAAGCCGCAGACCTCGGTCTGGCCCTGGGCAGTGCTCAGGTAGCCGTGGACCCGGCCCGGCAGGTCTGGCCCGGCAGCGTCGACAGTCAGTTTCAGGCGTGTCCCGTCTTCGGCTTTCCAGATGCCGTTCAAGGGGTTCTTCGTCGTGGATCGTCGGGGTACGACAACAGTCGCGGTTGCGTTGGTTGAGGGGGGCGAACGCCGATAGACCAGTTTGTCGATGTAGTTACCCAGGTTGAACACCCCCGGGAAGTCGCTGCTCGCCACCAGCAAATGCGAGAGCGTCAGCACTTCTTCAGTGCCGATGACGCTGATCTGGCCGCACAGCCCGGATGACCAGTTCCTGCTGGGGACGGCCGGCGTCTTGTCTATGGTTTGCCAGCCGATGGCGAGGGCCACGGGCCGTCCCAGGTTGTGCGCCGGGTCGGTACCCAGCTGGAACCCGCTCACTTCATAGGTTCCGGTGGCCCCGGTCGAGGACTGATAAAGGCCGCTCACCCGATTACCGGAAACGCTGAGGGTCATCATCGAGCCATAGTTGTTTTCCCAGGTACCGGCCACCGACCTTGCAGAGTCGGGCGGGATTGGCCGCTTGGTCGGCAAGCCGGGGGTGAAACGGCGTGACGAAGAACGGCTGATGATCCGGGGGCCGTCGGGGCGATTGAACAGCCAGATGCCGACGGGTTCCAGTGAGTAGCCGTGCGACCTGCCCGCCACGACCCGGTACTCGTAAACCGTGTAGCAATGCTCCATCACCAGCGAGCCGACCAGCACCAGATCGGGCAGGCCAATCGGCTCGAACTGCGGACGTGTCTGACCGTGTTCCGGTCCTTCTTCAATCAGCGCATTGTACTGATCGGGCCCCAGAGTGATCTCGCCGTCGGCAAAACCGAGGGCGAGCTGCGAATCCCCACCGTGGGTAATGCGTTCCAGGGTTTGCCGCATCAACCGGTCATCGCCCTTGAATCGGGAGGAGCCGGAGTCCAGCGCAAAGCTGATATCGGTCGCCAGGGTTTCGCCGTTGACCGAGTAGCTGGTCAGTTCAGTCGACCAGATGTATTCCATGCCGGGTTGCGCGAGGTACGGCGACCACGGCAGGAACACATGGGGGCCCTGGATTTTCGACGCCTCCACGGCGCCCATCCGGCAACTGCCGCGGCGGGTCAGCGGGTCCCAGTCGAAACTGACATAGGGTTGGTCCGGGTTGATCTGTCCATTTTCCAGCAACGCCTGGAACAGCAGGGATGGATGACTTTCAAGGTCAGGGGCGCTCGAGGGCAGGCCGATTCCGCCGTCCCAGTCCAGTTGGCGAAACTGCTTGCCCGCGTAATGGGCCGCCAGAAACAGCTCCATCTCCAGTGCGGCACCATTGGGCATCGTCACCACGTCGGCCCCGGACTCCACCTGCATCGTTCCCCAGGGGCCGAAGCTGAACGGGTGCTGCGTGCGGTCTCTGAAGGCAAAGGTCCGGGAGGCCAGGTAATCAAAGCGATTGCCCGCGAAATGCTGGCATTGGTCAGGCGGGCAAAGTGTCGACGACACCCAGGTGATGTGGGTGCCGGTATCGATCGCCAGCTTCAGCGGTTGAGGCGGGGTGCCCACGGTGAGGGGGGTGTACCAGGGTGAAGCGCCGTTGTTCTGGAAGGGGCCGCGGTGCATGGGAAACACCAGCCCGTCCGCCAAGGAATGTGTATTCATGGGAGATTCCGTTTCTGTGCTCGGGTTCGGCGCAGTGAAAGGCTCTCCGGCAGTCGGGGAGCCCGTTTCAGGAGGGCATGACGACTGCGGTGCATCCATGCCCCAGTGCGCATTCAAGAGGATTTGCCTGGCGCTGGATGCCGGGCAGGCCCGCCATGCACTGTCGGAAACCGCCATGTATTCGAGGCGCACCGCTCACAGGAATGTCGACGCTGTGTGAGGGGAACGAGGGGGCGTGACGGGGAGGGGAAGCGCGGGATGAGCAGCAGGACAAAGGCCGCCGCAGCGGCCTCGTTCAATGTGCGGTTTACTGATCCTTGAGGAATTTAGGGTTGGAATTGCCCCACACGGTATACAGATCCGCAAGCAGCGCACCGTTGATGTCTTCGATCTCAGCCTGGGTAATCTCGGCCTTGCCCTGATGCCCGAACAGCACCACTTCATCGCCGCTTTTCACATCCGGCGCGTCAGTGACGTCCACCATCAGGGTGTTCATCGAGACTTTGCCCACCACTGGCACACGATGGCCGTTGATCAGCACAATCCCTTTATTGGTAAACGCGCGGCGGTAGCCGTCAGAGTAGCCGACGGTGATGTTGGCCAGCCGCGAGTCGCGGCCCAGGGTGTACGTGCGGTCATAACCGACGGTGTTGCCCTTGGGGTAGCTATTGACCGACGCCACGTGGGACTTGAACTGCATAACCCGCTTGTACTCGGTGTGGGACGGCACGGTGTCGCCGAACAGCGCGCCGCCGGGGCGGACCATGTCCAGATGCGATTCGGGCACTTCCAGCGTGGCGAACGAGTTGGCCGCGTGCAGGGTGATCTTGCTGCGATCAAGCTGGGCCACGTTCATCAGCCATTGGGCTTGTTGATTGAAAGCCTTGAGCCCGGCACGCACGTCGGCAGCATCTTCGACGGCAAAGTGGGTCATGATCGCCCGTACTTCCAGGTTGGGTACCTTGGTGATTGCCACCGCATCACGACGACCCTGAGCGGTGGTCATGTCCACTCCGTTACGGCTCATGCCGCTGGAGTTCAGGCCCAGGTGCACCACCAGCGGGCGACCGTGATCTTCTGCAATCAGGCTGGCCTTGACCGCGAAGTCGAGGTTGCCCACCAGTTCTTCCATGTTGTACGGCAGTGCAGCTTCCAGCTCGCTCAGGGCAGCAGTGCGTACGCGGATCAGTTGACCCTTGAAGCCGCTCTCGCGCACGACGCGGGCTTCTTCGTTGCTCGCGACACCGACACAGGGAACGCCCATGGCGATCACGGACGGCATCAGCAGGCCGATGCCGTGGCCATAGGCATCCGCCTTGAGCACGGCGCAGATCTGCGACTTGCCGGCGAGGGCGGTTTGCAGAGTCCGTATGTTGTGCTCGAACGCGGCTTTATTGATTTCGACCCAGGCATTGCTGTCCTGGGTATTCACCTGAGCCACGCCGTCGGTCATCGACAGGGGAGGCGCAGCAAAGGCCGGGTTTTGCAGCAATGCCATGCCAAGGGAAAGGGCGAGCAGGGTACGGGAGAAGGGCATTATCTGAATTTCCATTCATTATTTTTTTTGGGCGCGCCTGTGCGCTGGCCGATACTAGGATCGGCCTGTGTGAATGTCACTCCCTCAGCCGCGGATCTGTCCGAAAGTGTCGTGGTGCGCTACAGGCGTCTTGAAAATAGTGGGCCCGGTCGTGTTCCGGGCCGGTGGGCTGACCCGATTGTCATGGCTTGTCAGCATGGTCCGGGTAGTTCAGCACGAACTGCACATGGGCTTTGACCCCGGTGGCCAGGGTTGCATCGTCGACGGTGAAGTAGGGGCTGTGATTGTTTGCAGCCTTGCTCATGTCCTGGTCCTCGGGGGTGGCTCCCAGAAACACGAACAGCCCCGGGACTTTTTGTGCGTAATACGAGAAGTCCTCGCTGGGGGACAGGGAAGCGGCCAGCGCGTGCACTTTGCCCGGGGCCGCCCGTTCCAGCGCCGGGATCATGGCTTCGGTCAGGCCCGGGTCATTGCGCGTGACCGGCGCAATATTGGCCACTACCAGTTTCGCTTCAGTGCCATAGGCGTTGGAGATCCCCTGGACCATTGGCGGCATTTCTTTCAGGAGAGTGTCGCGGATAGTCGCGTTGTTGCTGCGAATGGTCCCGGTCATTTCCACGGTTTCGGGGATGATGTTGGCTGCAGAGCCGCCATTGAGGGTGCCAACGCTGATAACGCCCATGCCCTGGCTGAGGTCGACACGTCGGCTGACCAGCGTCTGCAGGCCGCCAATCACCGCCGAGCTGGCGACTATCGGGTCAACCCCGCTCCAGGGCGCCGAGCCATGGGTCTGCCGGCCCTTGAGGCTGATGCGGAAGGCGTCGCTGCTGTTGAGCACGGTGCCGGCTTTGTAATACAGGTGGCCGGTCGGATAGCCCGCCATCACGTGTACGCCGAAGATGGCTTCAACCTTGGGCGAGTCCAGTGCGCCATCGCGGATCATGGCTTGCGCGCCAATCAGCGTATCGCTCTGGAATTCGTCCACGTCGGCAGCCCCTTCTTCGGCGGGCTGAAACAAAAACACTACTGTGCCTCGCACTTGATCGCGGTGTTGGGCCAGCACCTTGGCTGCGCCCAGCAACATCGCGGTGTGGGTGTCGTGGCCGCAGGCATGCATCACCGGGACCGTTTTACCCTGGCGTACGCTGCTGGCCTGGCTGGCAAAAGACAGCCCCGTCAGCTCCTTGACGGGCAGGGCATCCATGTCGGCGCGCAGGGCCACGACCGGGCCGGGCAGGCCGCCCTTGAGGACACCGACGACACCGGTCTTGCCGACCTGGGTGCGCACGTCGATGTTCAGGGCCTTGAGCTGTTCGGCCACCAGGGCCGCGGTCTTGAATTCCAGATTGCCCAGTTCGGGGTGCTGATGAATTGTGTGACGCAGGGCGATAACGTCCTGATTGACCGACGCGACAGCCGGGTCGACCCAAGCAGGATCGGCCGCCTGGCTGGTGGTGGCCGTCAGTGCGCTGAACAACGCAAGGTATAAAGGGGCAGGGCGTAGACGCATAAACATGGAAGTGCTCGTGGGATTATTTTTAGAGGAGGCAGAGTATGTCGAGGCGCGTAACAGGACAAAGGCAGATGGCCGGTAATCGCCCGGTATCCTGTTTTTTTGCCGGGATGGCTGCAGGCCAGCCGCTGGGCGGATTGTGTTCGGTTATCGGCTATTGGCCGAGTGTCTCATTGATATGCCAGCCTGCCCGTGGGTACTCTGGCAAACGTGACGACCAGAATAATTAAAATATCTGATTGAGTGCCTTGCCGATGGATAGCCACCTGCTGAGTGAGCGCAGTAGCGTGTTCCGACACGCCGACCCCCATGCCGTGTCCGACTATGTGAACCAGCATGTCGGCCAGCATTGTATTGGCCTGTCCAGGACCACCCGTCCCGAGGCCAGCCTCAACCACCGCAAATTTGCCGAGCTCGACCTGTGCCGTATCAGCTATGGCGGCAGTGTGCGAGTGACCTCACCCGCCCTGGAAAGCATCTTCCACCTGCAGGTGCTGCTGCGAGGCAATTGCCTGTGGCGTGGCCCCAAGCGCGAGCACTATCTGGTGCCGGGCGAATTGTTGCTGATCAACCCGGATGATCCGGTTGACCTGACCTACTCGCAGGATTGCGAAAAATTCATCCTCAAGCTGCCGGTCACGGTGCTCGAATCGGTCTGTGACGAGCAGCGCTGGAAACGGCCGGCCGGCGGTGTGCGCTTTTTGCGCAACCATTACCAGCTTGATGAGCTGGAGGGATTCCTCGGCCTGCTCGCGATGGTCTGCCAGGAGTCCGAGGCCATCGACCCGTTGTTGCGGGTGCAGGAACACTACACGCAGATTGTCGGCAGCAAACTGTTGACGCTCATGACCACCAACATCACCCGCGAATGCCTGGCGTCGCCGAGCGCCAGCATCGAGCGCATCCTTGATTACATCGAGCGCAACCTGAAACAGGACCTTGGTGCCGAAGACCTGGCAGCGCAAGCCCGCATGAGCCAGCGTTCCTTGTATGTGCTGTTCGAGCGCGAACTGGGGGTTACCCCGTTGCAGTACATCCGCCAGCGTAAGCTGGAGCGGATCCACAGTTGCCTGAGCGATCCGAGCTGTTCAGTGCGCAGCCTCACCGAACTGGCCCTGGACTACGGCTTTCTGCACCTCGGGCGCTTTTCTGACAGCTATCGCCAGCAATTTGGCGAACTCCCTTCCAATACCCTCAAACGCCGCCATTGACGCAGTAGCCTTCGTGCCTCGTCAGCGGCGACAGAGGTGATGTGGCGCGTGATCTGTAGCAGCGGACGAGTAGAACGAGGCCGCGTCCGCTTGCGGCCATAAAACCTGACCCTCCGAGAGACCCGAATTAACGACTGCTGCGCAGCCGGACGTAGCCTCGCTGAGCTCGTCAACTGCTACGGATACCTGTTGCCGCTGGCGAATGTGGCGCGTGATCTGTAGCAGCGGACGAGTAGAACGAGACCGCGTCCGCTTGCGGCCATAAAACCTGACACCCCGAGAGACCTGAACTGACGACTGCTGCGAAGGCCTGTAGCCGCTGCCGAGGCACGAAGGCTGCGATGCTTGACGGGCAACAGCGTCTCTACAGGCTGTCACGCGCGCGTAATCTCAAACGCCCTCTGCGGTAAACGGATAGCGATCTGCAGGAATTGGATATTGCCGTGGGTATCGACTCCCTACTCTGATCAGGCCTGAACAATAACAACGGAGGCCCTGGCCATGTCCCTGGGAATCGATTACTTGAATGCCATGCTTGAGGAAGACAAGGAGAAGGGCGTCCACCGCTGCAAGCGGGAAATGTTCACGGATCCTCGTCTTTTCGACCTTGAAATGAAACACATCTTCGAGGGCAACTGGATCTACCTGGCGCACGAAAGCCAGATCCCCAATATCAACGACTTTTTGACCACCACCATCGGGCGCCAGCCGATCTTTATCGCGCGCAACAAGGCCGGTGAGTTGAATGCGTTCCTCAATGCCTGCAGCCACCGCGGTGCGATGTTGTGCCGGCACAAGACCGGCAACCGTTCCAGCTATACCTGCCCGTTCCACGGCTGGACGTTCAACAACAGTGGCAAGCTGCTCAAGGTCAAGGATCCGAGCGAAGCCGGCTACCCTGAAGGCTTCAATTGTGAAGGCTCCCACGACCTGACCAAGGTCGCGCGTTTTGAATCCTATCGCGGCTTTTTATTCGGCAGCCTGAACCCGGACGTGACCTCGCTCGCCGAGCACCTGGGCGAGTCGGCGAAGATCATCGACATGATCGTCGACCAGTCGCCGGACGGCCTGGAAGTCCTGCGCGGTTCCAGTTCGTATATCTACGAAGGTAACTGGAAACTCGCCGCCGAGAATGGCGCCGATGGCTACCACGTCAGCTCCGTACACTGGAATTACGCGGCGACTCAAAACCAGCGTGCGCTGCGTGAAGCCGGTGAAGAAATCAAAACCATGAGCGCTGGCAGCTGGGCCAAGAGCGGGGGTGGTTTCTATTCCTTCGACAATGGCCATTTGTTGCTCTGGACCCGTTGGGCCAACCCTGAGGACCGTCCGGCCTACGAGCGTCGCGATGAGCTGGCCCGCGATTTCGGCCAGGCCCGTGCTGACTGGATGATCGAGAACTCGCGCAACCTGTGCCTGTACCCGAACGTTTACCTGATGGACCAGTTCAGTTCGCAAATCCGTATCGCCCGGCCCATCTCTGTCGACAAGACCGAAATCACCATTTACTGCATCGCCCCCAAGGGCGAGAGCGGTGAAGCCCGTACCAAGCGTATTCGCCAGTACGAAGACTTTTTCAACGTCAGTGGCATGGCCACCCCGGATGACCTTGAGGAGTTCCGCTCCTGCCAGACTGGCTACGGTGCCGGCCGCGGCTGGAACGACATGTCTCGCGGCGCGACCCACTGGGTCGAGGGGGCTGACGAGGCCGCCAAAGAGATCGATCTAAAACCGTTGTTGTCAGGTGTGCGTACCGAAGACGAGGGCCTGTTCGTGCTGCAACACAAGTACTGGCAGGAAGTGATGCTCAAGGCCGATGCCGCCGAGCAGGAACTGATCCCCGTGGAGGCCGTGCAATGAGTACTACCCATGACATCGTGCGTGACTTCCTGTACCGCGAAGCGCGTTATCTGGACGACGGCCAGTGGGACCAGTGGCTGGAGCTGTATGCCAGCGACGCCACGTACTGGATGCCTTCCTGGGATGACAACGACACGTTGACCGAAGACCCGCAGAGCGAAATCTCGCTGATCTGGTACGGCAACCGTGGTGGCCTGGAAGATCGTATCTTCCGGATCAAGACCGAGCGCTCCAGTGCGACCATGCCTGACACCCGCACCTCACACAATCTGAGCAATATCGAGATCGTTGAGGAGGCCGATGGACTGTGCCACGTGCGTTTCAACTGGCACACCCTGAGCTTCCGTTACAAGACCACGGACAGTTACTTCGGAACCAGCTTCTACACCCTTGACATGCGTGGTCCCCAGCCACTGATCAAGGCCAAGAAAGTGGTGCTGAAAAACGATTATGTCCGTCAAGTCATCGACATCTACCACATCTGATCAACGGGGTGACGAGTGACTGGAGGCGCCTGAGGGCGATCCGGACTCGGCATTGCGTGCGAGGTACATCATGAGCTTTCAGATCGCGCTCAACTTTGAAGACGGGGTGACCCGATTCATCGAAGCCACTGGCTACGAAACCGTGGCCGACGCTGCCTATCGCCAGGGCATCAATATTCCGCTGGACTGCCGCGATGGCGCCTGCGGTACCTGCAAATGTTTCGCTGAAGCCGGTCGCTACGAACTGGGCGACGATTTCATCGAAGACGCCCTCAGCGACGACGAGGTTCAGCAAGGTTATGTGCTGACCTGCCAGATGCGCGCCGCCAGCGACTGTGTGTTGCGTGTGCCGGCTTCATCCACGGTGTGCAAGACTCAGCAGGCCAGTTTCGAAGCCTCCATCAGCGATATACGACAGTTGTCTGAAAGCACCATCGCGCTGTCGATCAAGGGCGAGTCGTTGAGCAGCCTGGCATTCTTGCCGGGGCAATACGTCAACCTGCAGGTGCCGGGCAGCGAGCAAACGCGCGCCTATTCGTTCAGCAGCTTGCAAAAGGGTGGCGAAGTCAGCTTCTTGATTCGCAATGTCCCGGGCGGCCTGATGAGCAGCTTCC
The DNA here is from genome assembly GCF_019266105.1 of Pseudomonas sp. D1HM. Lineage (NCBI taxonomy): Bacteria > Pseudomonadati > Pseudomonadota > Gammaproteobacteria > Pseudomonadales > Pseudomonadaceae > Pseudomonas > Pseudomonas sp. D1HM. The sequence continues at coordinate 151,336 of NZ_LRMN01000007.1, forward strand.
TGACCGGTATCGCCAAAGCCGGCGACAACATGACCCTGGCCGGGCCCTTGGGCAGTTTTTACCTGCGTCAGATTGATCGCCCCTTGCTGTTGCTGGCGGGCGGCACCGGGCTGGCACCGTTCACGGCGATGCTCGAAAAAATTGCCGAGCAGGGCAGCCCGCACCCGGTGCATTTGATCTACGGCGTGACCAACGACTTCGACCTTGTGGAGCTGGACCGCCTGCAAGCCTTGAGCGCTCTCATTCCCAACTTCAGTTTCAGTGCCTGCGTGGCCAACCCGCAGAGCCAGCATCCGCTCAAGGGCTATGTCACCCAGCACATCGAGCCGACCCATCTCAATGAGGGTGACGTCGACGTGTACCTGTGCGGGCCACCGCCGATGGTGGAAGCGGTCAGCCTGTATATCCGCGAGCAAGGCATTACCCCGGCCCACTTCTACTACGAGAAGTTCGCTGCCTCTGCTGCCTGATCCTGTTTTCGGGGTCGCACCATGAACGATTCGGGTGCGATCCCTTTTTAATCGAGGTTGTCATGAACCCTAGATTCGACAACAAAGTCGCGCTGGTGACCGGCGCCGCCCAAGGTATCGGTCGTCGTGTCTGCGAACGGCTGCTGGCTGAGGGCGCGCAAGTGATCGCGGTGGATCGCTCCGAGCTGGTTCACGAGCTGCAAGGCGAGGGCGTACTGACCCTGACCGCCGACCTTGAACTCTATACGGACTGCGCACGGGTGATGGCCGCCGGGGTTGAAGCCTTTGGCCGCCTCGACGTGTTGATCAATAACGTCGGCGGTACCATCTGGGCCAAGCCCTTCGAGCATTACCAGGTCGAAGAGATCGAAGCCGAAGTGCGCCGTTCGCTGTTCCCCACGCTGTGGTGTTGCCACGCCGCGTTGCCCTACATGCTCGAACAGGGCAGCGGTGCGATCGTCAACGTGTCGTCCATCGCCACCCGCAGCATCAATCGCGTGCCTTACGGTGCAGCCAAGGGCGGCGTCAATGCGCTGACCGCCTGCCTGGCGTTCGAGAACGCCGAGCGCGGCATCCGGGTCAACGCCACGGCACCCGGCGGCACCGAGGCTCCGCCCCGGCGCATTCCGCGCAATGCCGGCGAGCAGAGCCCGGAGGAGAAGGGCTGGTATCAGCAGATCGTCGACCAGACCCTCGACAGCAGCCTGATGAAACGCTACGGCAGCATGGACGAACAGGTCGGTGCGATTCTGTTTCTGGCCAGTGACGAAGCGTCCTATATCACCGGTGTGACCCTGCCGGTCGGCGGCGGTGATCTCGGCTGATACCGCCGAGTCGCCTGCACCTTCACCTGAGTGGAAGACTGAAATGAGCCAAGCCCTGATTGAAAGCCTGACGACCCTCATCGTCGACCTGCCGACCATCCGCCCGCACAAGCTGGCGATGCACACCATGCAGAAACAGACCCTGGTGATCCTGCGCCTGCGTTGCAGCGACGGCATCGAAGGGATCGGCGAGGCCACCACCATCGGTGGGCTGGCCTACGGTTACGAAAGCCCGGAAAGCATGAAGGCCAACATCGATGCGCACCTGGCACCGATGCTGGTGGGCATGGCTGCCGACAATATCAACGCGGCCATGCAGACCCTGGACAAGATCGCCAAGGGCAACACCTTCGCCAAGTCCGGGATTGAAAGCGCATTGCTCGATGCCCAGGGCAAGCGCCTGGGCCTGCCGGTCAGCGAACTGCTGGGTGGTCGTGTGCGCGACAGCCTGGAAGTGGCCTGGACGCTGGCCAGCGGCGACACGGCCCGTGACATCGCGGAAGCCGAGCAGATGCTGGACGTGCGGCGTCACCGGATCTTCAAACTGAAGATTGGCGCCAATCCGCTGGAGCAGGACCTCAAGCATGTGATCGCGATCAAGAAGGCTCTGGGCGACCGGGCCAGCGTGCGCGTTGACGTCAACCAGTACTGGGATGAGTCCCAGGCGATCCGCGGTTGCCAGGTGCTGGGTGACAACGGTATCGATCTGATTGAACAGCCGATTTCACGGGTCAACCGTTCCGGTCAGATGCGTCTGAACCTGCGCAGCCCGGCCCCGATCATGGCCGACGAATCCATCGAAAGTGTCGAGGATGCGTTCAGCCTGGCCGCGGACGGCGCTGCCAGCGTGTTTGCCCTGAAGATCGCCAAAAATGGCGGCCCTCGCGCTGTGCTGCGCACTGCCCAGATTGCCGAAGCGGCCGGGGTCGCCCTGTATGGCGGGACCATGCTCGAAGGCTCGGTGGGTACCCTGGCCTCGGCCCATGCCTTCCTGACGCTCAAGCAACTGACCTGGGGCACCGAGCTGTTCGGGCCACTGCTGCTGACCGCCGACATCATCACCGAAGCGCCGCAGTATCGTGACTTCGAACTGCACATTCCGCGTACCCCGGGCCTGGGCCTGACGCTGGACGAAGAACGCCTGGCGCACTTCCGTCGTACGTGAACCGACTGCCTCTTTTAGGAGAACACCATGCTATTCCACGTGAAAATGACCGTGAAACTGCCGGTTGATATGGACCCGGCCAAAGCGGCCAGGCTCAAGGCCGACGAAAAGGAACTGGCTCACCGCCTGCAGCGCGAAGGCACTTGGCGGCATCTGTGGCGCATTGCCGGTCACTACGCCAACTACAGCGTGTTCGACGTGGCCAGCGTCGAGGCGTTGCACGACACCCTGATGCAACTGCCGTTATTCCCGTACATGGATATCGAAGTCGATGGGCTCTGCCGCCATCCGTCCTCGATTCATGACGACGACCGTTAAGGCGTTCGCTATCCCGTTCAAATTCCTTGCATAAGAACAAGATGAGGTGAGCAGCATGACCGTGAAAATCACTCACACAGACGCTATCCAGAGCTTCTTCAAAGAAGCCGCCGGCTTTGGCAACGATAACGGCAGCCCGCGCTTGAAAAGCATCATCCTGCGCGTGCTGCAGGACGCCGCCAAAATCATCGAAGACCTCGATATTACGGAAGACGAGTTCTGGAAGTCGGTGGATTACCTCAACCGTCTGGGCGGTCGCTCAGAAGCCGGCTTGCTGGTTGCAGGCCTGGGCATCGAACACTTTCTTGACCTGCTGCAGGACACCAAAGACGCCCAGGTTGGCTTGACCGGGGGTACACCGCGGACCATCGAAGGTCCGTTGTATGTGGCCGGAGCGCCGATCTGTAACGCTGAAGCGCGCATGGACGACGGCAGCGAAGAGGGCGTCGCCACGGTCATGTTTCTGGAGGGCCAGGTGCTCGACACCCTCGGCCAGCCGGTTGCCGGTGCGACGGTGGACCTGTGGCACGCCAATACCAAGGGCACTTACTCGTTCTTCGATCAGAGCCAGACCGAGTACAACCTGCGCCGCCGCATCATCACCGACGCCGAGGGCCGCTATCGCGCCCGCAGTATCGTGCCATCGGGCTATGGCTGCGATCCGCAGGGCCCGACCCAGGAATGCCTGGACTTGCTGGGTCGCCATGGCCAGCGCCCGGCCCACGTGCATTTCTTTATCTCGGCGCCGGGGCACCGTCACCTGACCACCCAGATCAACCTGTCGGGCGAGAAGTACCTGTGGGATGACTTCGCCTACGCCACCCGTGAAGGGCTGGTCGGTGAGGTGGTGTTCCACGAGGATGGCGCCCGCGGTGTGGCGGGCCGTTATGCCGAACTGAAATTCGACTTCCAGCTGCAACAGGCCGTCGATACCGCCGCCGAACTTCGCAGCCACCGTCCACGGGCGCTGCAGGAAGGCTGATTGACCAGACCGGCACGGGTCGCCCTGGCGCGTGCCGGTCTTTGCAGGCGATTACTTGAAATACCCCCGCGGCGTACAGCCCGTCATGCCTTTGAAAAACGCGATGAACGCACTGTCGCTGGCAAAGCCCAGCTCATCAGCACAGCAATCAAGACTACGGCCGGTGGCGAGCAGTTCAACGGCACGCAACAGCCGCCATTGCTGGCGCCATTGCTGATAACCCATCCCTGTTTCTCGCCTGAAGATACGGCCAATGGTCCTGTCGCTGGCCCCCACGCGTGTGACCAGCGTTTGCAGGTCAGGCGGCAATTGCTCAAGGTTCTCCAGCAACGGCGACAGGCGCCTGTCCACGGGCAGGGGCAACAGCATCGGTTGTGCAGGGGCGGCGGCGATTTCATCGAGGCACAGGCTGAGCAGGTGGAACGGTTTGCCGTGATGCCAGTCAGTCTTGAACGGTGCCTCGCAAATGCTTTCCAGCACGGCGCGCAACAACGAGCTGACCGACATCACCTGCACATGATCGGGTAACTGCCGGGACAGCGTTTGATCCAGGTAGACCGAGCGATAGTCCACCGTCTGCTGCATGACGGCCCGGTGCTCAACGCCGGGCGGAATCCAGGCAACGTGGGTCGGTGGCAGCATGCACACTTGATGGTCGAGCGTGATGCGCGTACATCCTCGCTGGGTGAAGAGCAGTTGCCCGCAGCGGTGGCGATGCAAGCCCGAGTCGTGATTGCCCAGCAAGGCACCGATGCCGATCACCGGGGTGTCCAATTGATCGGGGTCAAACGGGCTATCGGCCTTGAGCCAAGGCATAGGTTGTCCGGTTTCATGGGTTATTTGACGTAATCCGGATAATACGCCGAAAACGGCTGATTAAAATCCTCGCTCAATTCCCTGTTGAGCCTTGCTTGATGAATCTGAAAAGCCTCCTGCCGCTGGCCATTGCCTTGCTGATGTTCCCGCAAATCGCCCAGACCCTCTACAGCCCGGCGTTGTCGGACCTTGGGCTGGCATTGGCCGTAAGCCCGCAACAAGCGGCCCAGACCCTGTCGGTGTTCTTCCTGGCGTTTGCCGTGGGTGTAGTGATCTGGGGACGCCTCAGTGATCGTCTGGGGCGACGCCTGACTTTGCTCGCAGGCTTGGCGCTGTACGCAGTGGCGACGGGACTGGCATTGAGTGCCAGGCGCTTCGAAGCGTTGCTGCTGGCCCAGGCCGTGGCGGCATTTGGGGCTGCCGTTGCTTCGGTAGTGACTCAAACGGTCTTGCGTGACCGCTACCGCGGCGCCGAACTGGCCCGGGTGTTTTCGCTGGTGGGCATTGCCCTGGCGGCCAGCCCCGCGCTGGGGTTGGTGGCCGGTACGGGGCTGGTGCATCTGTATGGCTATCGCGGCGTGCTGGCCTGCCTGTTGCTGCTGGCGCTGTTGCTGGGCGGCTGGTGCACATGGGCCTTGCCGGAAACCCGTCCGGTCGACGTGCCCGTGGCGCCGCTGGCCGACACCTTGTGGCGGATGCTTAAAGATGGGGACATCTGGCGCTGCGCTGTGCTCGTCAGCGCGTTTAACGTTGCCTTGTTCAGCTATTACAGCCTTGGACCTTTCATGTTTGAAAGACTGGGCCTGACGCCTCAGGCATTTGGTCAGAGCGGGGTGCTGCTGGCCCTGGGCTCGGGCTCCGGCGCGTGGCTAAACAAGACCCTGCTCAAGCGCGGTTTCGGCAGCGCGGCCCTGGTGAAAATGGCCAGCGGGTTGCTGTTGGCGGGAGCCATTCTGGTCGGGCTGCTGCAGGACAGCGGTCTGTTCGCCTGGGCGATGCTGGGCGTGGTCCTGGCGTTCGGCATGGCGATTCCCAATGTCCTGGGGGCAGCATTGACGGCGTACCAAGACCGTCTGGGTACTGCCGGAGCGTTGTTTGGTTTGCTGTATTACCTGCTTATCGGCGCTGCGCTGTCGCTGGTGGCCTGGGGGCAGAGTTTGAGCCTGACCTTGTTCGCCTGCGCCGCCGCAGCGCTGCTGTGCAGTCACCGCACCGCTGGCGGGTGAGGCGAGACCGTCATGGCGCGGGAGGGAGCAGCAGTTCGTTCATCAAATTGAACACGGTGTTTTTCACGGCGCTGTTGAGATCAACCCAGGCCAGTCCGGTGGATGCCCGGTAACTGCCCAGGTCCAACGGTCGGGAGATGACATTGGCGGGCAGTGCGCGGGCGGCATTGGCGGGCAGCAGGCCAACACCCAGGCCGGCAGACACCAGCGCGAGCATGGTGGTGAACTCGCCCAGCTCCGAGGCGATGGTCAGCGGTGTTCCTTGGCTGTTCAGGGCCAGCATCAGCGCATCATGGAAGCCCGGGGCGTAACGTCTGGCCAGCATGAAGACCGGGATGCGGGCCAGATCTGCCGGGTGCAGGGTGTCGCACGCCACCAGCGGGTGATCGCCGGGCAGGGCAATGCTGAACGATTCCTGCAACACCTCACGGGTTTGAATGCCCGGGATGACGGCGGGCAAGCGCATCAGGCCAAAGTCGAGCTGGCCATTGATCAGTGCTGCGGCCTGGTCCGGCCCCGGCATGTCCTTGAGTTCCAGCTCAATGCCCGGAAAGCGCGCATGCAGCGAGCGGATCAGCGAGGGCAGCAGGTGCGGCAACACCGATGACACAAAGCCCAGACGCACACGCCCGATTTCACCGCGTCCACCGGCTTTGGCCACCTGCACCGCATGGGCCGATTGAGCCAGCGTGGCGCGTGCCTCGGGCAGGAACAGGGCGCCCACTTCCGTGAGCATGACCGAGTGCCGATTGCGCTCGAACAAACGCACCCCCAATTCTTCTTCCAGCATCTTTATTTGCATGCTCAACGCCGGCTGCACGATCGACAGGCGTTGCGCGGCGCGCCCGAAGTGGAGCTCTTCGGCCAAGGTTACAAATGAGCGCAGGTGTTTGATTTCCAAGGATAATCTCCGGGTTGTACAGCCATGTACGGAGGGTGATCAAAATCCTTGATCACCCAATCATGAATGACGATTGGACGCTGCAGTTGACCTCAGGTGAAGTGACGGCAGGTCGAGAAGCACTCACTAAAAATGTCTGTTTACGGAGTACAGCATGTCATTCACCACCACTAGCTTCCAGCTTGATGGGCGCCGAGCCCTGATCACCGGTTCATGCAAGGGTATCGGGCTTGAGCTGGCCCGTGGATTGGGGGCCGCCGGGGCTGATCTGGTGATCAACGATCGCAATATACAAAAAGCCCAGGCCGTTGCCAGCCAACTGCGCGACGAAGGGCTCAGCGTAGAAATCGCGGTGTTCGATGTCACGGACCGCACGCAGTTGCGCGAAGCGATCAACGGGTTTGAAGCGCAGACCGGCGCCATCGATATTCTGATCAACAACGCCGGCATCCAGCGGCGCGCGCCCCTGGAAGACTTCAGCGCCGAAGACTGGCACGAGCTGATGCGGGTCAACCTGGATGGTGTGTTCCATGTTTCCCAGGCGGTGGCGCAGCACATGATCGCTCGCGGTCGCGGCAAGATCATCAATATCTGCTCCGTCCAGAGCCAACTGGCGCGTCCGACCATCGCGCCCTACGCGGCGTCCAAGGGCGCGGTCAAGATGCTCACAAAAGGCATGTGCGCCGAATGGGCGCGTCACGGCATCCAGGCCAATGGCCTGGCCCCCGGTTACTTTGCCACCGAGATGAATCGCGCGCTGGTGGATGACCAGGAGTTTTCCGAGTGGCTGTGCAAGCGCACCCCGGCGGGCCGCTGGGGGCGAGTCGAGGAACTGTGCGGCGCCGCGGTGTTCCTGGCTTCGTCTGCATCCGATTTTATCAACGGTCAAACGCTGTTCGTGGACGGAGGATTGACCAGCGTGGTTTGAGTCGGTACCTAAAAAAACAATAACAGGGGATTCCCATGAGCACGCTCAAAGAACACACCATGGCGCTGGATGCCCTGGACGGTCAACGCCCAGCGGCGCACGCCACCTCAAAGGGCTTTGCGCCCAGACGCTGGTGGTACCTGATACCGCTGATTTTCATTACCTACAGCCTCGCGTACCTGGACCGTGCCAACTATGGCTTCGCCAGCGCGGCCGGGATCGAGCAGGACCTGGGCATCACCAAGAGCACCTCGTCGCTGATCGGGGCGTTGTTTTTCCTGGGTTACTTTTTCTTCCAGGTGCCGGGCGCGATCTACGCCCAGAAGTACAGCGTGCGCAAACTGGTGTTCTGGAGCCTGATTTTGTGGGGCTTTTGCGCCATGGCCACGGGACTGGTGACCAATATCCCGATGCTGATGGTGATTCGGGTGTCACTGGGCATCGTCGAGGCGGCCGTAATGCCCGCGATGCTGATTTTCATCAGTAACTGGTTCACACGCAAAGAGCGTTCGCGGGCCAACACCTTTCTGGTGCTGGGCAACCCGGTCACCGTGCTGTGGATGTCAGTCGTGTCAGGCTACTTGATTCACGCCTGGGGCTGGCGCGAGATGTTCATCATCGAAGGTGCTCCGGCGGTGCTCTGGGCGTTTGTCTGGTGGCGGATGGCGCGGGACAAGCCCGAGCAGGTCGACTGGCTGACCCGGCAGGAGAAAGACCAACTCGCCGCCACCCTGGCCGATGAACAGAAAGGCATGAAGACCGTCCGCAATTACCGCCAGGCGTTCACCAGCCCGGTGGTGATCCAGCTCTGCTGCGTGCACGCGCTGTGGAGCATCGGTGTGTACGGCTTCATCATGTGGCTGCCGAGTATCATCAAACAGGCCGCGGCCGCGGATATCGTGACGGTCGGATGGTTGAGCGCGGTGCCTTATGTGGCTGCTGTCGCGGCCATGCTGGTTGTGTCCTGGGCTTCGGACAAAACCCAGCAGCGCAAACATTTCGTCTGGCCGCTGTTGGCGTTGGGCGCTCTGGCATTCTTTTGTTCGTACCTGCTCGGGTCCTCGCACTTCTGGTTATCGTTTGCCCTGCTGACCCTGGCGGGCGGTGCGCTTTACGCACCGTACGGACCGTTTTTCGCCTTGATTCCGGAGATCCTCCCGGCCAACGTGTTTGGCGGCGCGATAGGCCTGATCAACGCCTGCGGGGCTTTGGGGGCTTTTCTCGGCTCGTGGATCGTGGGCTATTTGATCGGCCTGACCGGCAACCCCGGAGCGGCGTATATCTTCATGACCGTTGGCGTGCTGTCTTCGGCACTGCTCATGGCATGGGTCAAGGTGGGGCGTGGATAAGGCAATGAAACGGTGCGCATCCTCCGGATGAGTATGTTGTCGTACAACCGCTTGGGCTATGATGGGCGTTCATTCGAAAACCCAACGCAAGGCCCTTGATGGACAACCCGAACGTCCAACCCGGTGTTCGCCGAAAGCACCGCAGTCTGGCTGAAGAGCTGGTCACCGAGCTGTCCCGGCGTATTCGTGACGGTGAGTTGGCCAGTGCCGAAAAGTTGCCCACCGAGTCTCAAGTCATGAAGGAGCATGGCGTGAGTCGCACCGTCGTCCGCGAGGCGATTTCCCGCCTGCAGGCAGCGGGGCTGGTGGAAACCCGTCACGGCATCGGCACTTTTGTGCGAGATATTCCGAGTGCAAGCGGTTTCAATATCGACCCCGCCAGTATTGTCACCCTGCATGACGCGCTGGCGGTTCTTGAGCTGCGTATCAGTCTGGAAGTCGAGGCCGCGGGTCTGGCCTGTGCGCGGCGTACCGATCAACAGCTGCAGTTGATGCGTGACTCGCTGGATGCCCTCAATTCCAGAGCGGTGAGCGTGGACTATGCGGTGTCCGCCGATTTCCAGTTTCACCAGCAGATTGCACTGGCGACGGGTAACCGTTATTTCACCGACATCATGCTGCACCTCGGACTCAGCATCATCCCGCGCACGCGGGTGCATTCCGCGCGGCACATGCCGAACGCGGAACCCTATCTCGAACGCCTGACCCGTGAGCACGAAGACATTTACCAGGCGATTGCGCGGCGCGATGCCGACGCCGCACGGGCAGCCATGCGCCTGCATCTTTCCAATAGCCGTGAGCGTATGCGCAGGGCATACGAGACGACGGCCAAGAGCTGAGCCGGGCAGGGCGCTGCACTGCCGTGAGTGAGCGGCACGTCAGCCGCCGAACGGCCCGGCAGCGGTAAAAGCGCCTCCTTGGTACAGGCTGTCGGGGTCGTTCATGGCCGGTTGAGGCTGGCGTTCAACCTGTGGGCGAAAGACTTCGGAGCTGTCTGCGGGTTCAAAACCCAAGTGCGCGGCGTGCCGGTTGTCCCACCATGCATCGCGGTTGTTCGACATCCCGTAAATCACCGTATGGCCGACGTCAGGCGCCAGCAATGCACGTGTCACCAAATGATCAAGGTCGCCATAACTCAACCAGGTCGACAGCATCCGTCGGTTGCGCGGTTCGGGGAACGAAGAGCCGATCCGCAGGCTCACAGTTTCGATGCCGTAACGGTGAAAGTAAAAGGTCGCCATGTCCTCACCGTAGGCCTTGGACAGCGCGTAATAGCCGTCCGGCCGGCGCTGGGTGTGGGCGTCCAGTTGCGTGTCCTGAGAATAGAACCCGGTGACGTGGTTGGAGCTGGCAAAGACGATCCGCTTGATGCCGTGGAGGCGCGCCGCCTCATAAATATGGAAGGTGCCGCGAATATTGGCATCGAGAATGTCCTCGAAGGCCCGTTCAACTGAAATCCCTCCCAGATGCACGATGGTGTCGACGTCCTTCACCAGGGCTGCAACCCCGGCTTTATCGGCCAGGTTGCAGGTGATGACTTCATCCTGTTCGCCGCGACTCGGCGCCATCGGGCTGATGTCCGAGGCACGGACAATGGCGGCGTGGGCCTGCAGGGTTTCTCGCAGAATCTGGCCCAGACCGCCGGCGGCGCCTGTCAGCAGAATGCGGTGAAAAGGTTTGGGTAAAGGGGAGGTAGTCATGATCAGGTACTCCATTGGACGGTGGCGAGTGCCGGTAACGGGAATGACGCGATCTGGCTGTCGATGCGCGACAGCCAGAGCGCCTTTTTTGACTTACATGAAGTTGTACTGAACCCCCAAACGCCAGCGGGCCTGGCGGTCGTCGCGGGTCGCATTGACCTTGATGTCGCCGATTTCCATGAACGGTGCCCACTGCTTGGACAGCTTGTATTTGACGATCATGTTCTGTTCGTAATCGCTCTTCTTGTTGTCATAGCGGATGTAGTCGGTCTTGAAATAAATGTACTGGTATTCCAGGGCCCACTTGCTGGCCGGGGTATAGCCGAGCCAGCCCTCCAGCCGGTGAGTGGTCTGGTTATCCTTGGCGCGATCGGGGATGTCTTCGTTGACCTGGTCGCGATCAAGCTTTCTGGCGTCATGGCGATAACGCACGGCGGTGTAGAAGGTGTCGTTGATTTTGTAGGCGTACTTCAAGCCCAGCTTGTAAGTCGTTGCGTCCTTGGAACTGTCGATCTGCAAGGCCGGTGTCAGCGTCGATTGCGGGCTGAGCTTGTAGTTGTAATTGACGGTCAGTTCGTGGCCGTTGTTAACGATGTTGTCGTACGCCACATCTTCTCGATCACCGGCCGTGCGGTATTTCAGTTCCCCTTCAAATCCCAGGCCGCTGTCCATGCGGTAGCTGAGCTTGACCCGATCAGCATGAATGCTGTCGTCCTCAGTGAACTGATGGCGGTAGTTGATGCTGGCGGAGTCGGCATTGACGCAGAACGGCAGACACAGGGTCGCAACAGTCACGAGCGTACGTAATGGATTGTTCATACGGCCTTCTTTTATTGTTTTTTTGGAGTGCGTGTGAGGGGCAATCGGCAATCGGTTGTTACGGGAAATCATCATTTTTGCGCGCAGATATACGTTATCGTACGACATAGGGAGTGTCTACGGGTTACAGGGTCATTTGTTACATCTTGAAACATTTGAGCGGTTTTTTGATTAAGTCGTCTCTTTCGTCATTGTCTTTAAAAGCCCAGTAATCATTGGGTTTTAGAGTGTTTTTGGATAGGTTTTGGGTTTTATTCAGATGTTTTAAGACGTCTTTTCAAATGTTGTACGATGACCTATGATCATTTCAACAGGCGACAGACCTGCCACACATCCAATAAGAAGGCTTAAGACGTCCATGAGAATTACTGCAGTCAACGTCCAGGTGTTTTCCTACCCGACCCGCCGCGCAGTAGACAGCGCCGGCCATGCCCATCCCGGCGATGTTGCCCAGGCCCAAATGGCGCTGTTGCGTATCCAGACCGAGGATGGCAATGAGGGATATGCCTTTGGCGCGCCTGAGTTGATCCGGCCCTATGTGCTCGACGGTTTTGTGCGCAAGGTACTGGTCGGGCAAAACGCCTTCGATCGCGAAAAAATCTGGCACGAACTGGCGCACTGGCAACGTGGTAGCGCCAGTCAATTGACCGATCGCGCGCTGGCGCTGGTGGAGCAGGCGTTGTGGGATTGGGCGGGGCGCAAGCTGGGCGTGCCGGTGCACAAGCTCATCGGCGGTTTCCGCGACAAGGTGCCGGCGTACGGGTCCACGATGTGTGGCGATGAACTGCCGGGTGGATTGGCAACCCCTGAAGATTACGGGCGTTTTGCCGAGACCCTGGTCAAGCGTGGCTACAAGGCAATCAAGCTGCACACCTGGATGCCGCCGGTGTCGTTTGCGCCCAGCCCGCGTATAGATGTCAAAGCCTGCGCCGCCGTGCGAGAAGCGGTCGGCCCGGACATCGCCCTGATGCTCGATGGTTATCACTGGTACAGCCGTACCGACGCGCTGTATATCGGCCGCGAGCTGCAAAAGCTCGACTTCGCCTGGTTTGAAGAACCGATGATGGAAGACTCCGCCGAGTCTTATGCCTGGCTGGCAGGGCAACTGGAAATCCCGGTGCTGGGCCCGGAAACCCTGGCTGGTAAACACTTGAGCCGCGCCAGTTGGGTCAAGAACGATGTTTGCGATATTTTGCGTGCCGGTGTGGCGGGTGTCGGGGGGATTGCACCTTGCCTGAAGGTGGCGCACATGGCCGAATCCTTTGGCATGGATTGCGAAATTCACGGTAACGGGGCCGCCAACCTGGCGGTGGTCGGCGCGATCAAGAACTGCACCTGGTATGAGCGCGGGCTGTTGCACCCGTACCTGGATTACGACGAAGTGCCGGCCTATCTCAAGCGACTGGTTGATCCAATGGACAGCGATGGTTTTGTACACCTGTCGGATCTGCCAGGCCTGGGCGAAGAGATCGATTTCGATTTCATCGAGACCCATACCCTCACCCGTTTTTGATCCGTACACGGGCTGCCCGGTCATGACGGGCAGCCCGAGAGCCGTATAACTATAAGAAAGGCACTCTGACTATGAGCATTCTCCCTTCGCTGCTGGCGCGGGCACTGGTGGCTACCCTGGCGATTGGCGCCGTACCGGCCGCAGTCGCCAAGACCCCGGGCGATCAATTGATTGTTGGCATGAGCATGATCAATCTACTGTCCCTGGACCCGGCGGCCGCCACCGGGCTGGACGTATCGGAGATCAACGCCAATCTCTACGACATGCTGCTGGTGCAGGACGTGGCCCGACCGGATCAACTGCTACCGGCGCTGGCCGAGCGCTGGCAGGTGAGCGATGACCGCAAGACCTTGACGTTCAACTTGCGTAACGATGTGAAATTCCAGTCGGGCAACCCGCTGAGCGCCGAAGACGTGGCCTGGTCACTGCAACGTGTGCTCAAGCTTAATCTGGCGCTGGCCTCGACCTGGAAGGCCTACGGCTTCAGTGCCGATAACGTCGAGCGCTACATGCGTGCCACCGATGCCAGCACATTTGTCCTTGAACTGCCGCGACCTACCGATCCGCTGCTGGTGCTCAATACCCTGGCGACGTCCCCCAGTGCTTTTATCCTGGACCGCAAAAAGGTCCTTGAGCATCAGAAGAACAACGACATGGGGGCTGCCTGGCTGGTGACGCATGCTGCGGGTAGCGGCGCCTTTATGCTCCATGACTGGCGCGCCAACGACGTCATCCTGATGAACCGTTTTGACGGGTACTGGGGTGGCCCGGCCAAGCTCAAGCGCATCGTCATGCGCAATATGACGGAATCGCAGTCCCTGCGGCTGATGATCGAACGCGGAGACCTGGACATCGCCAAGGGCATGTCGGCCCCGGATATCCAGGCCCTGCAAAGCAATGACAAGGTCCGTACCCAGACCTTGCAGCGCGGTACCTTGTACTACGTAGCCCTCAGCGTGAAACAGCCCGCGTTTGCCGATGCCCGGGTGCGCAAGGCCGTGCGCTCGCTGATTGACTACCAGGGCATCAACCAGACGGTGATGCCGCACTATGGCCTGATCAATCAGCGTCCGCTGCCTCTGGGCCTGGCGGCACGCCTGCCGGACCCGGGCTACCGCCTGAACGTCGAAGAAGCCAAAAAGCTGTTGGCTGAAGCCGGTTACCCCAATGGTTTCAAGACCAGCATCCGGGTGTTGACCGAGCCGCCATTTATCAATATCGCCTCCAATCTGCAATCGACCCTGGCCCAGGCCGGCATCGAAGCCAGCATCATTACCGGTACCGGCAATCAGATTTACGGCGCCATGCGTGAGCGCAACTTCGACATCATCGTCGGCCGGGGCGGCGGCGGTGCCGAACGTCATCCTCATTCCAGTCTGCGCACCCTGGTGTACAACCCGGACAACCGTGACGAAGCCAAACTGAGCAATTTTCAGGGCTGGCGCACGTCGTTTTACAGCCCTGAGCTGAACCAGTTGATCGAACGCGCCGAGGTCGAGCCGGATGCCAGTCAGCAGCTGGCCCAGTACCGGCAGATCCAGGAACAGCTGGATCAACAGGTAGGTGCGATCCTGCCGGTGTCGCAGATGACCGACACCGTGCTGGTGTACGGCGACGTGACCGATTTCCAGGGCCATCCGGCCGCTACCACCCGTTATAAAGACGTCTACAAGAAGCGCTGAAAGTCGTGCGGGGCCTGGCCTCGCGCATTTGATGACGCAGTGACCGATTTATCAGGAGCTCTCTATGTTTGTATCCACTGCCTCCGTGATGGGGGCTCGTGCTTCCAATACCGCCCGGCGTGCCGGCACGGTTCTGGTGACCTTGCTCGGCCTGTTGGCGCTGACCTTTGTCATTGGCCGGGTCATGCCCCTTGATCCCGTACTGGCGGTGGTCGGGCCCGACGCCGACAGTTCAACCTATGATCAGGTCTACCGCTCAATGGGGCTGGACAAGCCGATCTGGACCCAGTTCGGTCTGTACCTCAATGACCTGTTGCACGGGGATTTCGGCAATGCGCTGCTGACCGGGCACCCGGTGCTGGATGACATCCGCCGGGTGTTTCCGGCGACCATCGAGCTGGCTACCCTGGCCATTCTGTTCGGCGTGCTGATCGGCTTGCCACTGGGCGTGTGTGCCGCCAGTAACCAGGGCCGCCTCGGCGACCACGTGGCCCGGGTGATTACCCTGTTCGGTTATTCCACACCGATTTTCTGGCTGGGCATGATGGGGCTTCTGGTGTTTTACGCCTGGCTCGGCTGGGCCGGTGGAGCAGGGCGCATTGACCTCGCCTACGACGGCATGGTGCCGGACGTCACCGGCCTGCTGCTGATCGACTCGATCCTGGCCCGTGACCAGGATGCCTTTTTCAGTGCCTTGCGCCATATCGTGCTGCCGGCGCTGATCCTGGGCCTCAACTCGGTGGCCTACATCAGCCGCATGACGCGCAGCTTCATGCTCGAACAGCTGTCCCAGGAATACATCGTCACCGCCCGGGTCAAGGGCCTGTCCCGGCGCCAGGTGGTCTGGGGTCACGCCTTTCGCAACATCCTCGTGCAACTGCTGACGGTGGTGGCCCTGGCGTACGGCTCGCTGCTTGAAGGCGCGGTACTGATCGAAACGGTATTCGCCTGGCCCGGCTTTGGTCAGTACCTGACCAGCAGCCTGATGCTCGGCGACATGAATGCCGTCATGGGCTGTGTGCTGGTGATTGGCCTGATCTTCGTTGCGCTCAATCTGATCAGTGACGCCCTGTACAAGGTCTTCGATCCGCGTACCCGCTAAACGCTGTTGCAGCCTCCCACAACTATAAGAACAAGGAATTTTCAATGAAGTCTGCGTACTCGACGTTGTCCTTTGGCGTGCTGCTCGCCACGCTTGCCCTGGGGCCGATGACTGTGGCCCAGGCCAAGACCCCGGCCGATCAGCTTATTGTCGGCATGAGCATGGTTAACCTGTTCTCCATTGACCCGGCCAATGCGCCCGGTCTGGATGCCTCAGGGGTCAATGCCAACCTCTATGACACGCTGATCAAGCGCGACCAGGGCAATCCGGAAAAGCATTTGCCACAACTGGCCGAGCGCTGGGAAATCAGCGAGGACGGCAAACAGATCACTTTCCATCTGCGCCAGGACGTCACCTTTCACTCCGGTAACCGGTTGACGGCCGACGATGTGGCCTGGTCGCTGTACCGGGTGATGAAACTCAATTTCGGGCTGGCCACCACCTGGAAAGCCTATGGCTTCAATGTCGACAACATCCAGTCGCTGATTCGTGCCAGCGATGAGTACACGCTGGTGATCGATCTGCCGCAGGTCATGGATCCGCTGCTGGTGGTGGACTCCCTGGCGATCTCGCCCAGCGCGGTGGTGGTGGACCGCAAAACAGCCATGGCACACGAAAAGGACGGTGATCTGGGGGCCGCCTGGCTGGTCACCCACGAAGCCGGCAGCGGCCCGTTTGTGCTGACCAAGTGGAGCGCCAATGACTCGCTGCTACTGACCCGTTTCGACGGTTACTGGGGCGGCCCGGCCAAGCTCAAGCGCGTGGTGGTACGGCACATGACCGAGTCCCAGTCGCTACGCCTGATGCTGGAACGTGGCGACCTGGACATGGCCTACGGCATGGCGGCCCCGGACATCCGCGCAATCGACGGCTCGCCGGACGTGCAGGTGCAGTCGCTGCCACGGGGCACGATGTACTACGTGGCGATGAGCATGAAACAACCCGAATTCGCCCAGCCCAAGGTTCGTGAAGCCATACGCAACCTGATCGACTACACAGGGCTTGATCAGCAGGTGATGCCCTATTACGGCACCCTCAACCAGCAACCGATGCAGTTGAACCTGCAAGCGCGGTTGCCGGACCCGGGCTACCACCTGGATCCAGCCAAGGCCCGGCAACTGCTGACCGAGGCCGGTTATCCGGAGGGCTTTAGCACCACCATTCGCACCTTGTCCGAACCACCGTTCATTGATATTGCCGCGCGCTTGCAATCAACCCTGGCCGAAGGCGGCATCAAGGCCTCGATCGTCACCGGCACCGGTAATCAGGTGTATGGCGCCATGCGTGCACGCAACTTCGAGATCATCGTTGCACGAGGCGCCGAGCGCTATCCGCATCCGTATTTCAGCCTGCGCACGTTTGCCTATAACCCCGATAACAGCGATGACGCCGGCCTGCCGAACTTTCAGGGCTGGCGTGCTTCGTTCTTCAGCCCGCCCATCAACAGCCTGATCGAGCAGGCCGGGGTTGAGCGTGATTCGGCCCGGCGGGTGAGCCTGTATCACCAGGCCCAGACCCTGTACGACCAGCAGGTCGGGCCGATCATGATGATTTCGCAGATGACCGACACCGTGGTCAGCGCCGCTGACGTCAAGGGCTTTACCGGCGATGACGCCGAAGCCACGCGTTATCTGGGTGTCTACAAGCAACGCTGAGTGCCGCTGGGCGCACCTGCGGGCCGCCCGGTGATTTTGATATCAATCCGAGAACATGCCGATGATTACCAACATGTCTTCTGTCGAGTCCACGGCCAAACGGCCGCTGGAGCGCACGCCGGGCTCCAGCTTTGACGCTTTTTGCAAGAGCAGCCTGCGGGTGCTGCATCACCTGCTGCGCAATCCCATGACCCTGGCCGGTTTGCTGGTGGCGCTGCTGCTGATTGTGGTCGCCGCGTTCGCCCCGTGGATTGCCACCCATGATCCGGTGGCGCAAAACCTGGCCAACGCCTTGCAGGCGCCGGGCGCCGCTCACTGGTTCGGAACCGATGAATACGGGCGGGATATTTTCAGCCGTCTGGTCTATGGCTCGCGCATTACGCTGTACATCATCACCCTGGTCACCGTGATTGTCGGCCCCATCGGGTTGTTTATCGGCACGGTGTCGGGCTACTACGGCGGTATCGTCGACACGGTCTTCATGCGCGTGACCGATATCTTCATTTCGTTCCCCAGCCTGGTGCTGGCGCTGGCCTTTATCGCGGCTTTGGGCCCTGGCCTGGAGCATGCGGTGGTTGCCATTGCCTTGACCTCCTGGCCTCCCATTGCGCGATTGGCCCGGGCAGAAACCCTGTCCTTGCGCAACGCCGATTTCGTGGTCGCGGTGGAACTCCAGGGCGCTTCGTCGTCGCGGATCATCCTGCGCCACATCGTGCCCATGTGCCTGTCATCGGTGATCATCCGCCTGACCATGAACATGGCCGGAATCATCCTCACCGCTGCGGCACTGGGCTTTCTCGGCCTCGGTGCCCAGGCGCCGTCGCCGGAGTGGGGCGCCATGATTTCCACCGGTCGGCGCTACATGCTCGAGTGCTGGTGGCTGGTTGCCGTCCCGGGGGCCGCAATCATGCTGGTGAGCCTGGCGTTCAACCTGTTGGGCGATGGCCTGCGGGACATCCTCGATCCGCGTAGCGAGTAACTGGAGGCTTCATGTCTGCGATCAAATTAAACGTTGAAGGGCTGAACGTACGCTTCGTCAGCGGCCAGAAAGAGACTCACGCCGTGCGCGATGTGTCGTTCAGCCTGGGTCGGGAAAAACTGGCCATTGTCGGCGAGTCCGGTTCGGGCAAGTCCACCGTGGGGCGCAGCCTCCTCAAGTTGCATCCCGCCAGCGCCAAAATTACCGCCAGGGCCATGCAGTTCGCCGGTGTTGACCTGCTCTCGGCCAGCGAAAAGGCCATGCAGAAGATTCGCGGCCAGCGCATTTCCATGATCATGCAAGACCCCAAGTACTCGTTGAATCCGGTGGTCAGGGTCGGCGACCAGATTGCCGAAGCCTACCTGGCGCACCACAAGGCCAGCCGTGCCGAGGCCCGTGAGCGGGTGCTGGAAATGCTGGAAAAAGTGCATATCCGCGATCCACAACGGGTTTATAACCTTTACCCCCACGAAGTGTCCGGCGGCATGGGGCAGCGCATCATGATCGCGATGATGGTCATCACCCGGCCGGAAGTGATCATCGCCGATGAACCGACTTCCGCCCTCGATGTGTCCGTGCGCCAACAAGTGCTCAACGTGCTTGAAACCCTGGTCGAAGAGCAGGAAATGGGGCTGATTTTTGTCAGTCACGACCTCAACCTGGTGCGCAATTACTGTGACCGGGTACTGGTGATGTATGCCGGTCGGGTGGTTGAGTCCCTTGCCGCCTGCGACTTGCAGCACGCCGAACATCCCTATACCCGTGGCCTGCTGGCTGCGCTGCCGAGCATGGACAATCGCCGAGTGCGCCTGCCGGTGCTGCAGCGTGACCCACTCTGGCTGACCCACTGAGGAACCTGATCATGTCCATGATTCAAGCCCGTTCGCTGAACCTGAGTTTCGGTGCAGGCGAAACCCTCAATCACGTGCTGCATGATGTCAATCTGAGCGTTGCCGATGGCGAGTCCTTTGGCCTGGTGGGGGAGTCCGGATCCGGCAAAACCACCGTGCTGCGCTGCCTGGCGGGCCAATACCGGCAATGGAGCGGTGAGCTGAGCATTGCTGGCGTGCCGTTGCAGCACAAGCTGTCCAAGGAGCACTTTCGCAAGGTGCAAATGGTGTTTCAGGACCCTTACGGCTCCTTGCACCCCCGTCACACCATCGACACCGCGCTGCGCGAGCCGCTGATCATTCACGGGGTCAGGGACAAGGACGACCGGATCAACGAAATTCTGCTCAAGGTCGGCTTGAACGACAGCTTTCGTTACCGCTATCCGCACCAGCTGTCCGGCGGTCAGCGACAGCGGGTGGCCATCGCCCGGGCTCTGATTCTCGAACCGCGGGTCTTGCTGCTGGATGAGCCGACGTCTGCGCTGGATGTGTCGGTGCAGGCCGAGATTCTTAACCTGCTTACTGACCTGCGCGAGCGCGAGAAGCTGACGTACCTGATGGTGACCCACGACCTGGGCGTGGTGACGCACCTGTGTGACCGGGTGGCGGTGATGCAACAAGGCAAGATCGTTGAGCTGCTGGACAGCCGCTGCCTGAGCCAGGATCTGGCCGTGCACGACTATACGCGGATGCTGGTGCAGGCCAGTCGTGATTTCAGCCAGACATCTGCGGCGGCCGTTTAGCTGCGGCGTCACCCGTGCCCTCCGGCAGAGGAGGGCTTCAGACAGGCACGTACAAGGAAAACAGCATGCCGTATCAAACGTGCGCAGCAATGACCTCGCGCTCGGTTCTGGCGCTACTGGCGCTTGGCGCAAGTGTGCCGGCGTTGGCCGTGCAGGCGCCGACGAAGGTGCAAGTGCCAACGCTGGCCTTTGATGATCAGTCGATCATTCTGGTCTGGGAAAAACCCGCCGATCACAGCGCCATCAAGGACTATCGGGTATACGCCAACGGCGTCCTGCTGGGCAGCAGCAACGCCAATAACGACCGGGTTTCGCCGGCGAAGCCGTACATCGACCGCTTCTACGAGCAAGACCGGGACAACTTTCACCATCGAATCGGCATTCACAGTTACACCGCTCAAGGCCTCAAACCTGACACCCAGTACCGGTTCACGGTGCGCTCGGTGGCGGCCGATGGCCTGGAGTCCGTCGACAGTCCGGTGGTCATCCAGCGCACGACACCGGTGCCGGTGGTGTTTGATGTGAAAAAGTACGGCGCCCGGGGCGACGGCAAGCACCGCGATACCCAGGCCATTCAATGGGCCATCGATGCCTGCACACCCGGCTGCAAGGTGCTGCTGCCCGAGGGCCGGTACAAGAGCGGGGCGCTTTATCTCAAGAGCTACATGACCCTGGAAATCACCGCCGGTGCGACCTTGCTCGGTTCGGAGCGGGCCGAAGATTATCCCTTGGCCGGGTATATCCAGTATCCGTATTCCAGCACCGTGCGCCCGGCTTCCCTGATCAATGCCTTGCCCCGGGATCCTCACCGGCACCAAAGGTTTGAAAACATCCGCATCGTTGGCCAGGGGACCCTCGACGGCAATGGCTGGAAGCGTAAGGCCGATACACTGGACGAGCTTGGACAGCCGTTGCCGTTCTACCTGCCCAGTGATAACACGCGCTTCATGGAGGACGGCATTCTGGCCAGGGCCCAAGTGGAGCAGGCCATCGCCCGAGGCATGAACACCAAGGATGCCTATGGGCAAATGCGCTCTTCGCTGATCACCCTGCGCAATGTGAAGAATGTGTTTTATGGCGGCTTCACCGTCTTGAACCCCGCGTTCCACGGGATCATGAACCTGGAGACCGAAAACGTGGTACTGGCCAATACCACGCATAAGACCTACGACGCCAACAACGGTGATGGCATCGAGTTTGCCAACAGCAAGGGGGCAATGGTGTTCAATAACTTTTTTGATACCGGCGATGATTGCGTCAACTTTGCCGCCGGCACCGGCGCCGAAGCGGTTCATCAAAAACCTCAGGAGGACGCCTGGATCTTCAACAACTTCTTCCGCAAGGGGCATGGCATGGTGGTTGCGGGCAGCCATACCGGGGCCTGGATTCAGAATATCCTGGCCGAGGACAACGTGTCGGATGGAACCGATGCCGGGCTGCGCATGAAGAGCACGAACTTCATGGATGGCGGTGCACGCCAGGTGATCTTTCGCGACTCAGCCATTCGCAACACGGTCAAACAGGCATTCGTGTTTACCCTTGATTACAACGATCCCAACGCCAAGCTCGATTACCGGCGCTCGACGGTACCCGGGCAGTTCCGTGATATCCGGGTGAGCGATGTGACGGTCGAGAATGCCCGCGGGGCGGCGCTGGAGGTCAAGGGCGACAGCAAAAGCAACGCTTATCATGCCGGGCTGGTATTTGAACGGGTGCGTTTCAAAGGCCCTGCAACAGCCCGCATCGATGGTTTGAAAGACTCGCACTTCAATCAGGTGCTGTTCAGCGAAAGCGGCGGCGCCAACCCCTGGCATGTCATTGACAGCCCGGGACTGACGTTCGAGGAGGTGACGCCGCAGCCGCTGTAGACCTGCGGTTGCAATGGCGGCAACGCAGATCTACAGGTCATCTCTGCTTAGTGCCCGGCTGTCGACAAAGGCGGTGTGCGAGGCGGGATGACCCGTTTCGAGCCGGTGGCTTCGAAGGCCGAGCCGAAGCGCAGCAGGTTCGAGTCGTCGTAGGCGCGCCCGGCAAAGGTCAGGCCCACGGGCATGCCGATATCGGCCATGACGCCCATGGGGACGGTCACGGTCGGCACCCCCAGGTGACGAATCGCCAGGTTGCCGTTGGCCACCCAAACGCCGTTGCTCCAGGCAATGTCGGCAGACACCGGATTGACATCGGCATCCGCCGGCCCCACATCGGCCACCGTCGGGAACAGCACCGCATCCAGCCCGAGTCGATCCATCCACTCTTCAAGGTCGATGCGTCGTGTCTGCTCCAGCCCCCGCAGTCCGTCCGGCAGCGTGTCGATCTCGTTCCACGGGGTGATACCGCGCTCGGCCATGCGCACATATTCGTCCATGCCGGCAGCCAGTTCATCTTCACGGTTAGGCAGGGTGCCCGGATCGTGAGGGAAAATCAGCGGGCCATCGACGTCGGCCAGGCGGTTCAGTTTCGGGTCGCCGTTGGCTTGCAGGAAGTCATCGAATGCCCAGGCCGACAGGTCCCACAACTCATGGTGCAGGAACGCTTTGGACACCAGGCCGCGGGTAAACACGGTCGGTGCGCCGGGGCGATCACCCTCGCAGTTGGAGACCAGCGGGAAGTCCACTTCGATCACTTCAGCGCCCCGGGCTTCGAGGGCTTTGCGCGCGTCTTGCCATAGCGCGATCACCGAGGCGCGGGTGATGATCCGCTGCCCGGTCGGGCCACCGATGCCCGGTGCTTCTGCGGTACCGGCCTCGGGGTCGGCATTGATGTACATGCGCGGCACGCCGAAACGCTTGCCCACCAGCGTATCGGCGGTGGCCGCCAGTTCCGGATAGGACGCGGGACGTACCGAAGCCACGCTCGGAATTGGCACCCAAGGCTGCATCCGCCACAGATCGCCGCGGGTGTCAGGGTCGTGCGCCACCACCACGTCGAGCACTTCAAGCAGGTCGGCCATGGTTCGGGCAAACGGCACCACAACATCCATGGTCGGGGTCAACGGCCAGTTGCCGCGCACCGAAATCACCCCGCGTGACGGCGTGTAGGCGCACAGGCCATTGTTGGACGCCGGGCCGCGGCCGCTGGACCAGGTTTCTTCGGCCAGGCCGAAGGCTGCAAAACTGGCCGCCGTTGCGGTGCCGGCACCGTTGGATGAGCCGGATGCGAACGGGGCGGTGAGGTAGTCGGCGTTGTACGGGCTCTCGGCACGGCCGTAAACCCCGCGCTGCATGCCGCCGTTGGCCATTGGCGGCATATTGGTCTTGCCCAGACAGATGGCCCCCGCCGCGCGCAAGCGTTCGATGGTGAAGGCATCGCGATACGCAATCAGGTCTTTGAAGGCCGGGCTGCCGGAGGCGGCAGTGAGGCCCTTGACCAGGTAGCTGTCCTTGGCGGTGTAGGGGATGCCGTCCAGCGGGCCCAGCGTCTGCCCCGTGCTGCGCCGGGCATCGGCCGCGGCGGCCTCTTCGAGGGCGACAGGGTTAGGTACGACCACCGCATTGAGGGCGGTGGCCGTCTGCGGGCCGTCGTAAGCATCGATCCTGGCGAGGTAGGCCTGAACCAATTCAACCGAGGTTGTCTGGCCAGATTCGAGCGCTGCCCGTAGTTGGGCAATGGAAACCTCAGTGACTTCGATCATGCACTTACCGCTGATTGATGGTGGGGGGCCGCAGAGCTTATCGAAGATACGGCCTGCTCAGCCACCCCATGTGTCATCCAGAGACGCTAATGTTCACCACAGTTTCCAGGTGTAATCGACATTCACCCGCAGTTCGTTGGGATTGAGGAACTCGGCGCGTGGTAGTACCTGAGGGTCAGTTGGGCGAGCCGACCTCTTCTGGTAATCGGTGGAGTCACGCAGGAGCCTCGTCAACGGTTACGGGGATCCTGTAGCCGCTGCCGAAGGCTGCGCCGGGTTTGAAGGCCCTTCGGGTCTTGTCGCAGCCTGCGGCAGCGGCTACACCATAGGTGATCCGTAACGTCCGGCGGCGCAGCAGTGGTGAACGGACGTAGCTGTTAACGTCAGCCTGTATTGACCTTTTCCAGGGCTGAGGAATAGTCTCGATGTCCTTTGAATCCATGGAATGATGAAATGATCACCTGCCACCTTCGCTACATCATTGACCCTTACAAGCTGGCTGAATTTGAAGTGTATGGCCGTCTCTGGATCCCGCTCGTGGAGAAGTTCGGCGGTCAGCACCATGGCTATTTCCTGCCTTCGGAAGGGGCGAACAATATTGCCCTGGCGATGTTTTCGTTTCCCAGCCTGGCGACCTACGAACACTATCGCGAACAGTCCCGGGCAGATGCCGAATGCGTGGCGGCCTTTCAATATGCCGAAGACACCCGCTGCATCCTGAGTTACGAGCGGACGTTCTTTCGGCCGGTGTTCGAGTAACGGGATTTCGTGGCGTTCCGGGCGGGCTTTGTGTGCTGGCATGAATCGGCGGCAAGCGCCATTCAACCAGGGGCTGAACCCGCCAGTTAATGGCCTTTTGCAATTATCGGAAAGACCAAAACCAATAAAAAAGTGTGGATATTTAATGACTTAGGTCAGTATAAAGTTGAAATAAATGGTGCAAAATATCTTGTTACCAGTTGTGACCATGGGTTATTATTGCCCTGCGTTCACCTACCACGGTTTATGCATTTTTAAGCCCCAAGTTTCCATCAGCTACTTGGGCTTTTTTTTGCCTGAAATTTGATATTGGATCCAATATTTCCAGCGGGCACAAAAAAGGCAGCGGATCGCTGCCTGATGCCGGTCAGTCACGTCAGCGGCTGTGCAGGAGCGAGCATGCTCACTCCTGCGGTTGCAGCCGACGCCCGGGTGTTAGCCGATCGAAGCTGAATTCCACTCGCCATTGACCAGTCGTTGCACGTTCAGCGGGTTGCTGTTTTGCAGGGCTTGCGGCAGCAGTTCATCCGGGTAGTTCTGGTAGCACACCGGTCGCAGGAACCGATCGATGGCCAGCGAGCCGACTGATGTGCCGCGTGCATCCGAGGTGGCCGGGTAGGGGCCGCCGTGAACCATGGCATCGCAGACTTCGACGCCGGTCGGGTAGCCATTGACCAGAATCCGGCCGACCTTTTGCTCAAGGATCGGCACCAGCCACTGGTAGCCCTTGAGGTCATCCGCTTCGCCAATCAGGGTGGCTGTCAGTTGCCCGCGCAGTGCCAGCAGAGCGGCTTTGAGCTGAGCATCATCCTCGACTTCGATAATGATCGTGGTCGGGCCAAACACTTCTTCCTGCAGCAACGGGTCACGTTTGAGCAGCAGGCTGACATCGGCTTTGAACAACTGCGGCTGGGCTTGCGCTCCCGATTGGGCATGACCGGCAAGGTGAGTAATGCCGGCATGGTCGAGCAGGTGCGCGACCCCTTTGGCGTAGTTGCGCAAGCCGCCTGCATTGAGCAGTGTGTGCGCAGCCTGCTCGGCCATGTGCTGGCGCAGTTGCTCGATAAATCCGCTGAAACCGGGTGAGCGCAGGCCGATCACCAGGCCCGGGTTGGTGCAGAATTGGCCGCCACCCAGCGTGACCGACGCCGCCAGATCCTTGGCCACGGTGCTGCCGCGAGCGGCGAGGGCTTGTGGCAGAACGATCACCGGGTTGATGCTCGACATCTCGGCGAACACCGGAATCGGCTGCTCACGTTCGGCCGCCATTTTGCTCAGGGCGTTGCCGCCATGCAGCGAGCCGGTAAAGCCTACCGCCTGGATTGCCGGGTGCTTGATCAGCCGCTCACCGACCCCGGCGCCGAAAATCATGTTGAACACGCCTTTGGGCATGCCGGTCTTTTCAGCGGCACGGATGATGGCGCAGCCCACCTGGTCGGCGGTCGCCATATGCCCGCTGTGGGCCTTGAACACCACTGGGCAGCCAGCCGCGAAGGCCGAGGCGGTATCGCCCCCGGCAGTAGAAAAAGCCAGCGGGAAGTTGCTGGCCCCGAACACGGCGACCGGGCCGACGCCGATCCGGTACTGACGCAGGTCGGCTCGTGGCAGTGGCTTGCGCTCGGGCAAGGCCAGGTCGATCCGCGCGCCTAAAAAGTCGCCGCGTCGCAGTACCTTGGCGAACAGGCGCATCTGGCCGCTGGTGCGACCGCGCTCAGCTTGAATGCGCGCGGCCGGCAACGCGGTTTCGCGGCAGACCAGGGCCACGAAGTCGTCACCCAGTTGATCGATTTCATCGGCAATGGCTTCGAGAAATTCGGCGCGACGCTCGGGCTTGAGTTGGCGGAACTCGGCAAAGGCCTCATCGGCGGCATTGGCTGCGTTGTCCACTTCTTCGGGTGTCGCCTGGTAAAAGCGCGCAGGCAAAGCCTCGCCCGTGCTGGCATCAAGGCTTTCAAGGGTGATGGTGCCCGCGGCGCTGCGGCGACCGCCGATAAAGTTGTGGCCTGTTACAGTCGACATCGATTCAATCCTCGCTTTAGACGCTGTTGGATCCGGTACCGGGCGCAAGGGCATTCAGCGCACCAGACACGGTTTTTTGTTGTCGTACTTCCAGCCGGGGATAAGGTACTGCATGGCGACGCTGTCGTCCCGTGCACCGAGCCCCATCCCTTTATAAAGTTCATGGGCCTTGGCCACCGCATCCATGTCGATGTCCACGCCCAGGCCCGGTTTGGCCGGCACATTAATGTGACCGTCGACAATCTGCAGGGGTTCACGTGTCAGGCGCTGGCCGTCCTGCCAGATCCAGTGCGTATCAATGGCGGTGATGTCACCCGGTGCTGCCGCCGCAACCTGGGTGAACATCGCCAGGGAGATATCAAAGTGGTTGTTGGAGTGCGAGCCCCAGGTCAGGCCCCATTCGTGGCACATCTGCGCCACGCGCACCGAACCTTGCATGGTCCAGAAGTGGGGGTCGGCCAGGGGAATGTCGACCGATTGCAGCTGAATCGCGTGGCCCATTTCACGCCAGTCGGTGGCGATCATGTTGGTGGCGGTCGGCAGGCCGGTGGCGCGCCGGAACTCGGCCATGACTTCGCGGCCCGAGTAACCGTTTTCAGCGCCGCACGGGTCCTCGGCATACGCCAGCACTTTGTGCTGATCGCGGCACAGGGCGATGGCTTCCTTGAGTGACCACGCGCCATTCGGGTCAAGCGTAATACGCGCATTCGGGAAACGTTCGGCCAGGGCGGTTACGGCTTCGATTTCTTCGGCGCCGCGCAGTACGCCGCCCTTGAGCTTGAAGTCATTGAAACCATATTTGGCCTGCGCGGCTTCGGCCAGGCGAACCACGGCTTCGGGGGTCATTGCCTGCTCGTGACGGAGGCGGAACCAGTCATCGGCCTGCGCTTCATTGCGGTAGGCCA
Organism: Pseudomonas sp. D1HM; assembly: GCF_019266105.1. NCBI lineage: Bacteria > Pseudomonadati > Pseudomonadota > Gammaproteobacteria > Pseudomonadales > Pseudomonadaceae > Pseudomonas > Pseudomonas sp. D1HM. The sequence goes on from NZ_LRMN01000007.1 coordinate 178,712, forward strand.
GGTCGGTCTGCTGACGGTCGCCAATGTAAAACAGATAGCCCAGCATTTTCACCGCGTCGCGCTGCTGGCCTTCGCCGAGCAGGGCCGCGACCGGCACCTCGAGGAACTGCCCGAGCAAGTCGAGGAGGGCGGCTTCCATTCCGGTGACCGCATGGATGGTAATGCGCAGGTCAAAGGTTTGCAGGCCGCGGCCTGCCGAGTCGCGGGCGGCAAAGGTGGTGCGCATCCCATTGAGGATGCGCTGATAGTTGCCGATGGGTTGCCCGACCACCAGGCTGCGGGCGTCTTCGAGGGTTTCGCGGATGCGTTCACCGCCGGGTACTTCACCGACCCCGATATTGCCGCTGCTGTCCTTGAGGATAACGATGTTGCGGGTGAAGAAAGGCCCGTGTGCGCCGCTGAGGTTGAGCAGCATGCTGTCATGGCCGGCCACCGGAATGACCTGGAGGCTGGTGACGATCGGGGCTTTTGCAGTGTGGTGTTGGTGTTCGGCGTTCATGGCGTGTTCCTTGAAAAGAGTCAGGGGCTGGCTGATCGATTAAACAGGTGTCGAGGCGGGTTGCAGTGCGCTAGGCGCCGCAGCGCTCGGCTTGGGTCGGGTCTTGGCAAAGAACACGATGATTGCCGCGATGATGGAGGTCCCGGCCAGGCCATAGAGCCCGCCCTGGATCGATCCGGTGGTTTGCTCCAGAAAGCCGAAGGTGGTGGGTGCCACGAAGCCTCCGAGGTTGCCGACAGAGTTGATCAGCGCGATCACCGCCGCTGCGATGCGCGCATCTAGATAGGCCTGCGGTATTGGCCAGAACAGCGCCGAAGCCGATTTAAAACCGATGGCCGCAAAGCAAATGGCAATAAAGGCGAAGATCGGCCCGCCGGTGGTCGACAGGAACATGCCCAGGGCTGCAATCAGCAGGGCGCTGGTAATCCAGGCCTGTTGGAACTTGAACTTGCTGGCCAGCGAAGCAAAGACGTACATGGCGACAATCGAGATCAGCCACGGAATCGAGTTGAAAAAGCCCACCTGAATATCGCTCAGGTCACCCATCTTCTTGATGATGCTCGGCAGCCAGAATGTCGCGGCATAAATGGTCAGCTGGATGCAGAAATAAATCGCGCAGAACAGCATGATCTGACGGTCCTTGAGCAGGCTGCCCAGGCTTGGTTTGACCGTATGCAGGGCATCACGCTCGCGTTGCTCGCGGTCGATTTCGTTGACCAGGGCATCTTGCTCCGCGCGGCTGAGCCATTTCGCGTCATGGGGTTTGGAGTCCAGCCAGAACCACACGAAGAAGCACAGCAGCACCGAAGCCATGCCTTCAATGATGTACATCCACTGCCAGCCATGCAGGCCCAGGCCGGTGATTTGCAGCAACAGGCCGGACAGCGGGCCGGAGATCAGGGAGGCCATGGCTGAACCGCTGAGGAAGATTGCAATCGCTTTGCCGCGCTCGGCGCCCGGCAGCCAGCGGGTGAAGTAATAGATCACCCCGGGGAAGAAACCGGCTTCGGCCACGCCCAGTAAAAAACGCAGGATATAGAAGTGGGTTTCGTTCTGGATAAAGGCCATCAGCGTAGCGGTGATGCCCCAGGTGAACATGATCCGGGTCAGCCAGATCCGTGCCCCGACTTTTTGCAGCAGCATGTTGGACGGCACTTCAAACAGCGCATAACCGATGAAAAACAGGCCGGCGCCCAGGCCGTAGGCAGCGGCGCCAATCCCCAGGTCGTGCTCCATATGGGTACGGACAAAGCCGATGTTGACGCGGTCGATGTAGTTGACGATGAACATGATGACGAAGAGCGGCAGGATGTGCGCCTTCACTTTTTTGATTGCGCGCGCCAGGACAGGGTCGTGGTCGGGCGCAGCAGACACGTTGCTGGAAGTGTTCACAATTCAAAACCCCACTGATTATTGTTATGCGGGTGTGATGTACCGGTGGCCGGGCCTCCGGCGTGACGGGTCGCTAGTGCGAGCCGTGAGGCGGGTGCGCAAGGTGCCTGGGTAAGGGGCAGGGCAGGGGGCGTTCGGGTGTTTGAGAAGTCATGGTCTGGACAGCCTGCGTCGCGAATTATTATTGGGAATAGCGTTGTGGTGTCGATGATGTTGACAGACATCATACGAGTTGGCTTTTCGCCTCGCAATGCCCGGCCACCAACGAAAAAGCTATAAAAAAGCTATTTTTAATGTGATTTTTCGGGGATTAAGGCGATTTAGAGCGGCTGTTTAGCGTTTTTATGGTGGGTTCAAGATTGGAATGTCGCCAGGATGAATCAGGGAAATGACGTTTTTAAACGTATTACGGCAACTTGTCAGACATGTATGATGGGTGTGCCAGCGCATCAGTGCTGAGGCTGGCTGCCAGCCAGATGCTAGTATTGGCCGCCTTACTGGAAGGGATCCCCCATGCAAGACACCCCCCGCGCACCGATTCGCAAGCGCTTGCCCGGACTGGCCCATGACATCGTGGCCGACCTGAGCCAGCAAATCCTGCTGGGGCAAATTGCGCCCGGCGATAAACTGCCCTCCGAGTCGACGATCGTGCGCAACTACGGTGTCAGCCGAACGGTGGTACGTGAGGCGATCTCCAAACTGCAGGCTTCCGGGCTCGTCGAAACCCGGCACGGGGTGGGCACCTTTGCGCTGGAGCGCAGTGAACGCAATGGCATCCACCTGAGCCGTGATACCGCGGCCAGCGTGCGCGGGATCATTGAGCTGCGCATGGGCCTTGAAACCCAGGCCGCGGCCCTGGCCGCCAAGCGCCGCACCGAAACGCAACTGCTGCAAATGCGCCAGGCACTGGATGACTACCAGCACTCACTGGCCCATAACGACAGCAGTGTTGAAGCCGACCTGCAATTCCACCGCTTGATTGCCCAGGCCACCGGCAACGCGTACTTCACGGACATCATTTCCCAGCTCGGGCGTTCAGCCATCCCCCGTACCCGGATCAATGACGACGAGCGCGGCGATGCCGATTTAATGAAGCTGGGGCAAATGGCAATCCTCGAACATGAAGCGATCCTGAAGGCGATTCGGCGCCAGGATCCCGACGCCGCCCGCGCCGCCATGCTGCTGCACTTGAGCAACAGCCTGGAACGCATGGCCGTGGAGTGATGGCCCGCCTGTGCATTCGGGGGTGCCTGTGGGCACCGGGCCACGAATCGAGGCAGGCCGCGTGTTATGGTGCTCCCCTTTTTTGAGGGCTATCCGATGCGAATGCTGATTGGCGCTGTGAGCCTGGCCATGCTGGCCGGTTGTGTATCCCCTGCGATGAATGAAGCCCGCAGCAAAAGCCCGACCCGTGTCCTGGCGTCACAAAAGCCGACCCCGCTGGTGGCCGAGTGCGTGCAGTTCTCGTGGCAGGACGAAGCGGTGTTCGGCGTTGACGCCAGCGGCTATATAAACACCGACAAAACCGGGACCATGACCGTCTACACCCGTGGCGGTGAATCCTTCGCTGACCTGGTGCCTCAAGGCGCGGGCACTGCAGTGAGTTATTACGCAGCCAAGCCCGACGACAGCGTGGCCCTGCGCCGCTTAGCCATGCTGGCGACGTGTCTGTAACCCGGCAACGGTCTTTGAGGCGGCTGTGGTGGACCTGAGACAGGGGTTTGTCCTGACCCGGCATTGGCGTGATACGCCGGCAGGCATTGAAGTCGAGTTCTGGCTGGCCACGGATACCGGGCCGCAGCGTGTGCGCCTGCCTTATCAGACCAGTGTCGGGTTTATCCCGGCCGCGCAGCGCGAGCAGGCCCGGGCGTTGTTGCACGATGAGCGTCAGGTCGAGTTCCGTGATCTGGCGCTGCAGGACTTTCAGTCGCGCCCGGTTATCGGCCTGTATTGCCGCCAGCAGGCGCAATTAATGGACATCGCCCAGCGTCTGCGGCGGGCCGGTGTCGATGTGTATGAGGCGGACATACGCCCGCCGGAGCGCTACTTGATGGAGCGCTTCATCACCGCACCGGTGAGTTTCGGCGGTCGCGCCGAGGCTGACGGTTCGCTGTCCGACACCCGGATGAAAGCCCATCCCGACTACCGCCCGCGCCTGAAACTGCTGTCGCTGGACATCGAAACCAGCGCCCAGGGCGATCTGTATTGCATCGGCCTCGAAGGCTGCGGCCAGCGTCAGGTGTACATGTTGGGCAAGCCACCCGACACTGACACGCCTGTCGACTTCAACCTTGAGTATTGCGCCACCCGTGCCGAGTTATTGCAGCGCCTCAATCAGTGGCTGGCGCAGCATGACCCGGACGCGATCATCGGTTGGAACGTGATTCAGTTTGACCTGCGGGTGCTGCACGAACATGCGCGCCGACTGGGCATTCCGCTGTTGCTGGGGCGGGGTGGCAGCGAGATGCAATGGCGCGAGCACGGCACCCGCAAAAACCATTTTTTCGCCAGCGCGGCAGGCCGCCTGATCATCGATGGCATCGAGGCCCTGCGCTCGGCCACGTGGTCGTTCCCTTCCTTCAGCCTGGAAAACGTTGCCCAGACCTTGCTTGGCGAAGGCAAGGACATCAGCACGCCTTACCAGCGCATGGACGAAATCAACCGCATGTTTGCCGAGGACAAGCCGTCACTGGCGCGCTACAACCTCAAGGACTGCGAGCTGGTCACGCGGATTTTCGAGAAAACCGAGCTGCTGACCTTCCTTCTGGAACGTGCGTCGGTCACGGGGCTGGAGGCAGACCGCAGTGGCGGCTCGGTGGCGGCTTTTTACCACCTGTACATGCCGTTGATGCACCGCCAGGGCTTTGTCGCCCCCAACCTCGGTGAGAAGCCGCCTCAGGCCAGTCCGGGAGGCTTTGTCATGGAGTCGCAGCCGGGTCTGTACGAATCGGTGCTGGTGCTCGATTACAAAAGTCTTTATCCCTCGATAATCCGTACGTTTCTGATTGACCCGCTGGGGCTGGTCGAGGGGCTGCGGGAACCCGGCGATGAGGCCTCGGTCCCGGGCTTTCGCGGGGCGCGCTTTTCGCGGACCCGGCATTGCCTGCCCGCCATCGTCGAGCGTGTGGCCAACGGGCGCGAGATCGCCAAGCGCGAACACAATGCGCCGCTGTCGCAAGCGCTGAAGATCATCATGAATGCTTTTTACGGGGTACTGGGTTCCAGCGGCTGTCGTTTCTTTGATACACGGCTGGCCTCGTCCATCACCCTGCGGGGCCATGAAATCATGCTCAAGACCCGAGCGCTGATCGAAGCCCGGGGATACAGCGTGATCTACGGCGACACCGACTCCACCTTTGTCTGGCTGCGCAGCGAACACAGCGATGCGGACGCTGCACGGATCGGCCGCGAACTGGTGGAGCACGTCAATCAATGGTGGCAGGCCCATGTGCGGGACGAGTACGGGCTCACCAGCGCGCTGGAACTCCAGTTCGAAACCCATTACAGCCGGTTTTTGATGCCGACCATTCGCGGTGCCGAAGAAGGCAGCAAAAAGCGCTATGCCGGACTGGTGACGGGCGCTGACGGACGCAGCGAGATGGTCTACAAAGGCCTGGAAACCGTACGCAGCGACTGGTCGCCCCTGGCCCAGCAGTTTCAGCAAGCGCTGTACCTGCGCATCTTCAACCGCCAGCCCTATCAGGACTTCGTCCGGGACTTTGTGCGCAGCACCCTGGCGGGCGAGCACGATGAGCTGCTCATTTACCGCAAGCGCCTGCGTCGTCCGCTGAGTGACTACGAACGCAATGTCCCGCCCCACGTGCGTGCGGCGCGCCTCGCCGACGACTACAACGACCGTCACGGACGGCCCCGCCAATATCAGAATGGCGGCACGATCCGTTACGTGATCACCGTGGCCGGCCCGCAGCCGCTGGAGAACCTGTCGGCGGCGGTGGATTACGAACATTACCTGACGCGTCAGCTACAACCGGTAGCGGACGCCATTCTGGTGTTCGTCGACGATGACTTCAGCGCGCTGGTGGGCGGGCAGATGGGGCTGTTTTAAACGTCGCTGGCGGGCGTGGCAGCCTTGGAGCGGGCGCGATCCTTGGCCGCTTTGGCCTCGGCGGCAAGGCATTCCAGACAAAACTGCTCAGCGTAAGACATCAGGATTTCGGTGGTGTCGCCCTTGATCGTGCGTGAGCCGGCCAGGATGTAGCGCATGCGTTTTTCCGTCACACCGAGGCGCAGGGCAATCCAGGCTGGCGTCTGGCCGATGCGGTCGACCAGCTTGTTCGCGTATTCGGTGGAGTGGTTGTAGCGTTCAGCGTTGGGAAACATAGGGGTTCCATGGAGGGGAATCAGAGCAGGGCGGCAGGGTACTCCTTTTTGGCGAGGTCGCCTGTTTTTAAACGTATTGGCTGATCAGAGGCGGCCTGATCCGGCTGGACGCAGCCCCGTTGCACTCGACACTTCCCCGGTGGCAGACGCCCTCCGTAGCAGCGGTCGAGCGGAGCGCGGCCGCGTCGGGGTTTATCGTCTAGAGTTCCCCCCACTAACCAACAGGCACGAGAGGGATTTTCATGACTGCGCTGGATGTTTTTTGGGTGGGCCTGGGCGGTGGCCTGGGGTCGTTGTTGCGTTGGTGGATCGGGCTGCGGGTCGGTGAGCTGTATAAAGGCAAATTCCCGCTGGGTACGTTTTTGATCAACGTCAGCGGTGCCTTTGTCATTGGTTATTTGAGCATTCTGTTCACCGTGGATTGGCGCGACCGCTACGGCGATGTGATGAACGCGGCCGTGCTGACCGGTATTCTCGGGGGCTACACCACGTTCAGTAGCCTGCAACTGGATGCCGCCAAACTGGCCAATGCGAGGGATCGGGCACTGGCCGCTGGCTATCTGGTTATTTCGGTCGTGGCGGGACTGGCCGCCGCCGCATTCGGCGCCTGGCTGGCGCGCTGACAAGGAGCAGGATCATGCTGAACATGATTATTTTGATTTTCGTCGGTGGAGCGTTTGGCGCCATGTGCCGGGAATTCGTGATGTTGTCGGTGCCGCGTCTGGCCGATGGCTTTCCAATGGATATTTTTGTCGCCAATATCGTGGCTGCATTCCTGCTGGGTGTGGCGACTTCGCTGTTCAAGAGCAACCGGATCAACCAGTACGTCCATGTGATGGTCGGCACCGGGATCATGGGGGGCCTTTCAACGTTCTCCAGTTTTGTCTTCGGCGCGGTGCAAATGATGGGTGAGCCGGGTGCGTTGCTGGTCTCGATCGGTTATCTGGTGGCCAGCCTGGTGGTCGGTTTTGCAGCGGTTGAACTTGGCCTGTTTGCGGGATCCAGGGGCACGCCGCAACCGGCAGCCGATACAGCGCAATAACCGTTTCAACGCCCATGAAAAAGCCCTCGCAATCGAGGGCTTTTTTGTGGCGTGCGGAGAATCAGCCCAGTGAGCTCCGTTTGCCGAAGAACATCTCGGTGATCAGGTCGTTATTGATCGTATCGCCCTGCAGGGTACGAACCAGCAACTCGCTGCCCAGCAGCGGCAGCGAGAGCACCATGGTCGGGTTGACGCGTTTGACCTTGGGCATGTTTCGGGTCTCGTTGACCAGGGCGATGATCTGGGTGTTTTCGCCGGCGACTTCTTTGGCGGCCAGGATGGTAAATACGTTTTCGGCATCGCTGTCGCACAAGGTCACGATGTACTTGGCGTCTGCGGCTCCGGCCAGGTGCAGGGTTGAAGCCGACGACGGATCGCCTTCAATGATGTCTGCCTTCTCTGGCAGGTCGTGCTGACTGCCGGGGGGGCATAAGACGGTCACATGCTCACCGCGTTCGGACAGCCCTTTGTAGACGTTCTGTGCCAGTGAGCCATTGCCGACGAGGATGTAGTGATTTTTACGGGCCATGTGGGTAATCCTGCCTTTAACGATGCGTTGGATGTTGTTGCTGATCAGCGGGCCGGCAATGGACGCCACCGAGATCGCGAAGATGGTGATGCCCAGGATGATCACTGTCAGGGTGAAGAACCGGGCATCGGTGGTGTGCGGGACTATGTCGCCAAAGCCTACGGTCGACATGACCACGATGGCGAAATAGAACGCGCTGGGCAGGTCAGTGACCGCCGGTGCGAACTGATCGCCCAGAAACAGGGTGCCCAGCGTGCTGTAGACAATCAGTGAGGCGATGCTGACGACCGCAAAGAAGCTGCCGGTGGCCAGGCTGTAGTGATCGAACCGGCGCCAGTAAAAGATCAGCACGGCGATCGAGACAAGTGAGAGAAAGGTGCTGGGGTAGGTTTTTTTCAGGATGAAAAAATCAACGCAGACGGTCGCCACCAGTAACAGCAGCGAGAAGAACCAACTGATGCGTGACCTGATCAGCAGCCCCAGTGACATCAGGATCAGCACAAACCCGACCACAAAACCTGGAATCTCCAGGAGCGCTATAAAGTTCAGGGCCTCCTTCCAGGTATCAAAAGAGCCGGAAGCTGCGTTGGCGTGCGCAACTCCGCGCTGCAACACCGGTATGAACAAGAGGAACCCATTGATGGCCACCAGCAAGGCGACCCCATAGGCAAAGGATATTTTGGTTTTTACGTCCTGTAATAAAGTCATAGTGCCTACGACGCGTCGGTTGAGGGGTGGATGGAGTGAAGATCCGGTTCTGCGGACTGACGTTGTCCGCGCAATGCAGTGTCTGTCTTCATCACGTATTGGCCTCGAAGTTCCTGCAGCAAGTATGAAGGAGTCATTGTCGGTGTTCCGGCATCACCTCTTTGTTCGGCACCAGGAACAGCCACGAGGCCAGAACAAAAGGCATGGTCAGTGTCGGGATACCAACAGGGGTCAGCAGGGTATTCAATGCACCCTGGACGAACACCGTGAAAATGACCCCGATTACCGTGTAGATCAGTACCCGCCAACTGGGCTGGTTGAACGTCGAACCCAGGGCAATGGCGGTCAGGACGGCGCTGAACGCGTACATGCCATTGTCGATGCTGCTCTGCTCGGCTCCCAGCACCGAGGCCGTCAGCACGGCCAGCAAGGCGCCGCACACGGCAAACACGGCAGCCCACAGCGACTCGACCGCCAGGCCCACCAGCAGGAGCAAGCTGGCGATCAGACTGCTGAACAGAAACACTTCGGATATGCCGTTGAGCACACCGTTAAAGAAGTGTGAGGCAGAAGCTGTCGCACTTGAGCTTTGAAGCAGTTCGCGGGGCAAGTCCGGAGCGGGCAGGGCGTTGGCAGGCAATTCGGTAAAGGCATAGCTGGCCAGCAAAAGCGTCCAGGTCACCAGTACGAAGGGGGCGGTGAGCGCCGCGACTTTCCAGGTTTTGAGCACATCGGCGATGCACAGGGTCACGATCACCGACACCACGCTCCCCATGATGATGCACAGCCACAGAATCGGCGAGACGTCGAGGAAGGTGGGTAATGCGGCCCCCACCAGGCAACCGTTATAGCCATACAGTCCGGCCTTCCAGGATGTGCGGTCCTTGACGTTCAAGCCTGCGAACGTGGCCGCGACCGTCCCCAGCACACTGCCGAAGGCCACGGCGGGATTGTTTTCGCCATAGGCGCCGACGAAGATCGCAATGAAAAAAAGCAACCCGGTCAACGGATTGTTCTGGAACATCACCTGAGCGCAACCGCGCAGCGTGACGTCAATAAACTCGAGCGCGACGTTGCGATGTGTCAGTTGCGACCATTTGGATGCAGTTTCCATCGTGACTCTCCTTATCCGTAGCCGCTGACGAGCAACGTGAGGCTGCGTTCAGCGGCGAAGCCGTCATAAAACCTTCCCCGGCAACACGGCATGTACCGGATTGGCGAAGGTCTTGCCCCCACGTGCGCAGCCTCGTTCCTTCGGCAGCAGCCACAGGATGGGGCTTAGCGCCAGAGGAATTGGGGTGGCAAGGACACCCCCAGGATTTCCTCGCGGGCGACTTTCCAGAACTCGCGGACTTGCGCCTTCACTTCGCCGCTGTCATTGCCCAGGACCTTGAAAATCAGGCCGCAGTTGTTCGGCAAACGCGTCACCCCGCTGGCCAGTCCCGCGCCCATGTCGAAGATCGCCGGAATGCGCTCGACAATGCGATCGTGATGCTCTTTGGGGGTGAGCAGCACCACGTTGCCGAATACGTCGAAGGTTTGCATGACGCCGATGGCATCGAGGCTCTCGCGCTTGGGCTCCAGAATGTACTTTTCAACGAACAGCTCCTTGCCTTCGAGGCTTTCGGCCGCGACCCGTGAGGAGTAGACATCAAAGCCAAAGCGCTCATCGACATGGTGGTACTTGCGGCCCGACATCAGGATCTCGCAATAAATTGCTGTCGCCGTCGGGTGAACCCGGATTTGGGTATCCGTGATGAAGCGCGCGTTGCGGTGCGGGATCAGTGGATCGGGCATGAACTCCAGATAGCCGTTTTCCTCGACCCGAAAACACTGGATTTGCGAGGCATAGTTGGCATTCATCGAATGCACTTTGGTCGCTGACTGGGTGGTGACATGCCCGCAGGCACCCACCCCGACGTTGACGTCAGTGGCCAGGCGGTCGCCCTGCAGCACACAGCCCGAGGTGGAAATCATGGTCACGCAGGGCAGTTCGGGCATTTCCTCGTCCCAGTACAGGGCCCGCTGTACCAGCGACGGTACGCGCCGCTCCATATCCGCCAGGACGCTGCGATTGCCGCGCCTTTCAAAACCCAGGCGCAAATACCCGCTTTTGCCGACGGCACCGCTGTCCATTTGCGGCGGTTCGTCCTGATAGTTCGCAAGCTCCGGCGCATCATTGCCTAATGAGTGAGCGCGAAGCCGTGAAGGGGTGTTCACGATGTTCAGGCTCTGCGATGTCATGCAGGTACCTCGCTGGTGGTCGACGGTTTCTGCGCGAACAGGAACATGTGCTCGATCATGTCCACCAGCTCTTCAATGCCCTGGCCGGTCTTGCAGTTGGTCAGGATGTACGGACGATTGCCGCGCACCACTTTGGTGTCGCTTTCCATGACATCCAGGCTGGCGCCCACGTAGGGGGCCAGGTCGATCTTGTTGATGATCAGGATGTCGGCCTGCACCAGGCCCGGGCCGTTCTTGCGCGGGATTTTTTCGCCTTCGGCAACGTCGATCACATAGATATAGAAGTCAGCCAGCGCCGGGCTGAAGGTCAGGGTCAGGTTATCGCCGCCGCTTTCAATCATGATCAGGTCGCTGTCCGGGAATTTTTCTTCCATTTCCTCGACCGCCGCGATGTTCATGCTCGGGTCTTCACGCACAGCGGTGTGCGGGCAGGCGCCGGTCTCGACGCCGAGAATCTTGTCTTCGTCGAGAATGCCCTTGAGGGTGCGCTTGACCTGTTTGGCATCTTCGGTGGTCACGATGTCGTTGGTGATGATCAAGGGCTTGTAGCCGCGATTGATCAGAATCGGCGTGATGACTTCAATGATCGCGGTTTTGCCTGAACCGACCGGGCCGCCAATACCAATGCGAGTAATCTTTTTCACAATCATGTTCCTTCACAAAAAAAGATGAAGAGAGCGGCGTCGACACAGGTCACGCCGCTGTCCGGGAATCAGTTCATAAACAGCCGCACATGGGCTTTGACGTGTACCGCCGCCAGCACGTCGACGATCGGCACATAAGATGACATCTGCTCAATCTCGCCGATTTCGGCGATGTCGCAGAAGGCTTCGATGTCATGATTGAGCTCGAACAGAATGTGCTGGGTGTCGAGGTGAGTGACGCGCATCAGGCGCATGGCGGCGCTGAGAATGGTCATGGCCACACCGTATTGGTGCATCACCACCACTTCGCGCGCGCCAATGCCCTGGGTCGACATCACCACGGCCTGGGTGACGGGGTAGGTGCCTGCGGCATGCCCGGCCTTGATTTGCTCCAGCCACCAGCGCACCAAGGGTTTTTCGACGACGTGGATCGACATTTCGGCCAGTTTTTTGCCCATGCGCGTGGCCATCAAGCGGCTTTCTTCATTGAGCTTGCGGTTATTCACCGCCCAGTCGGCGCGCAAAATCCCTTCCCGGTCATCCGCCACGGCTGCCCGGTGGGCCGCGACGACCCCCATGCCGTCACAGCTGGCGGCTTGTTTGAGGGCCGTCAGGACAAAACCCTTGAGGCTTGCGACATCGTGCACGATGCCTTTCTGAATGGCGGATTCAACGCCGTTCGAGAACGAAAAAGCACCGACTGGCAATACCGAATCACCAAACTGCATGATGCGAATGAGATCTGATGCGTTCATCCTTGGCGCCTTCTGCCGGAGTTACTGCTTGGGGTCGTGAGCGTGGTGCGTGTGGCCATGGTCATGGCTGTGGCTGATACCGTCGCCATGGCTGTGCAGGCCCTGGATCTTCAGTGCGGCGGCCTCCAGTTTGTCGTGGGGGCTGGCCACGTGAACGTGGGTGCCGGTTTCTTCAGCCCCGCCGAACAGCAAGCGGGCCTCGGAAGTGGTGAGGTTCGGCAGGACGTCAGCCCCGCTGATAAAGGCATAAGGCAGGTGTTGAAAACCGTGGGTACGCATCACCGAATCCATCATTTTGGTTTCGACCGTGAGCGGGATGTACACCTCGTTGTTTTTCGTCACGGCTTTCCAGTGCTGGTTGCCCAGGGCGTGGCCCAGTTCGAAGCTGGTTTTGATCAGGACATCCAGCGGTTGCTTTTTCAGCTCCTTGAGGTCGATCACCATCACGTCCCGCAGGTTCAACTGCACCACCACCGCCGTGCGGGTGGCCGGATCCCAGCGCAAGACATCGCCATCGGACAGCACGACGTTGCGCTCCAGCGAAATCCCCAGATCGAGTCCGCCAGCACTGGTGCGCCGGCAGCGGCTTTTTTGTGCTTCGCGCTGGTCGAGTACCAGCACGTCGATGTTGGCGCCTTCGAGCTTCTGTTTCCAGACCGCGTCTTTCTTGGCATTGCCCAGAATGTGTTCAATCAAAATCACGTCGCAAGCTCCTTGCGTGAATCATCTGCGAGAACAGGTCTGCCGGGGCACAGGCCAGCCCCGGCGTCCCGGTCAGACGTTAGCCAAAGAAATAGCGCTGGTTCATCGCGGCGGTATCGATCGGTTTGCAGGTGGCATGCACACCGTCGACCTTCACTGCGAAGGTTTCGGGATCGACTTCGAGATGGGGCGTCTGGTCGTTGCGCACCAGGTCTTTTTTGGAGACGGTACGGCAACCGCGGACGGCCATGACCTGACGTTCCAGTCCGGCTTTTTCTTTCACGCCGTCCTCCAGCGCGGCTTGCGAAACGAAGGTCACACAGGTGTCCTGCAGGGTTTTACCCATCGCCCCGAACATCGGACGGTAGAACACTGGCTGCGGGGTGGGCAGGGAGGCGTTTGGATCGCCCATGGCGGCCCAGTTGATCATGCCGCCCTTGATCACCATCTTCGGTTTGGCGCCGAAGAAGCGCGGGTCCCACAGCACCAGGTCGGCCATCTTGCCGACTTCGACCGAGCCCAGCACATGGCTGATCCCCTGGGCCAGGGCCGGGTTGATGGTGATCTTGGCCACATAACGCAGTACGCGGAAGTTGTCGTTGTCGGCGCTGTCTTCCGGCAGTTTGCCGCGCGAGGCTTTCATCGCGTGAGCGGTCTGCATCACCCGCAGCCAGTTTTCACCGACCCGTCCCATGGCCTGGGAGTCACTGGAAAACATGGAAATAACGCCCATGTCCTGCAGCACGTTTTCGGCGGCGATGGTTTCCGGGCGCACCCGGCTTTCGGCGAACGACACGTCGGCGGGCACGTTGGGGTTGAGGTTATGGCAGACCATAATCATGTCGAACAGCTCAGCCTGGCTGTTGACGCCGTAGGGCAGGGTCGGGTTGGTCGAGCTGGGCAGCACGTTGTTCTGGCTCGCCACCTTGATGATGTCGGGGGCGTGACCGCCACCGGCGCCTTCAGTGTGGAAGGTGTGAATGGTGCGACCTTCGAAGGCATCGATGGTGTCTTCGACATACCCGCATTCGTTCAGGCTGTCGGTATGCACCGAGACCTGAATGTCCATTTCATCGGCGGTACGCAGCGCATGGCGCAATGCGTTGGAGGTTGCGCCCCAGTCCTCGTGAACCTTGAGGCCGGCCACACCAGCGATGATTTGTTCGGCCAGCGGGTCGCGCCCGAAGGAGTTGCCCTTGCCGAGCATGCCGACGTTGATCGGCAGGCCTTCCAGCGAGCGCAGCATCTGACGGATGTTCCAGGGGCCAGCGGTGACGGTGGTGCCGTTGGTGCCGTCGGTCGGGCCAATGCCGCCACCAAAGAAGGTGGTCACCCCGTTGGACAGCGCGTGATACGCCTGTTGTGGCGAGATCAGGTGGATGTGCGTGTCAATCCCGGCAGCGGTGAGAATCAGGTGCTCGCCAGAGATGGCGTCAGTGCTCACGCCCACCACCAGCCCCGGGGTTACACCGCTCATGATGCCCGGGTTGCCGCTTTTGCCGATACCGGCAATCTTGCCGTCACGGATACCGACGTCGGCTTTGATCACGCCCTGGATCGGGTCGATGATGGTGACGTTGGTGATCACCAGATCCAGTACGCCGTTGTCGCGGGTCAAGGTGTTGTCGGCCCCCATGCCATCGCGCAGGGATTTACCGCCGCCGTACACTGACTCCTCTCCGTAACCGCGCAGGTCCTTTTCAATTTCGACAAACAGGTTGGTGTCCCCCAGGCGGATTTTGTCGCCTGTGGTCGGGCCGAACAGCCCTGCGTATTCTTTGCGTGAAATGGTTGGCATCGGTGGCTCCTTGTCTAATGCCGCACGGGCGTCAGTGGCTCAACGGCGCGAGTGCAAAATGCGGTGGTTACTTGGCGTCGACGGGCTTTGAGAACTTGAAGCCATGATCGATCGCGCGCTGAATGGCCTGCAGTTTTTCCGGGCGTTCATGGTTGCTGGTGAGCTTGTCCGGGGCCCAGCCATCCACCAGGTTGTTGAAGCCATACAGGGTCTGTTTGCCGCCATACGGAATCAGCGCCACTTCAATTTCGTCACCGGGCTCAAAGCGGATGGCCGTGGTAGCGGTAATGTTCAGGCGCTTGCCATAAGCGGCAGCGCGGTCGAACTCGAGCGCACGGTTGACTTCAAAAAAATGAAAATGCGAGCCGATCTGAATCGGGCGGTCGCCGGTATTGCGCACTTTGACTTTGGTCACCGGACGATCTTCGTTAAACACAATCGGCGAACTGGCATAAATACAGCCGCCCAAGGGCACATTGGCCTCATCGCCCTGATGCACGCCACCAGGGTTCTTGGCGTGGGGGATCTTGTGGTCCGGATGCGTATCCTGGTGAGGACTTGCGGTTTTCCTGGTGCTCATGACTGACTCCTTCAATGGATCTGATGGGCGTTTACCGGCGTCACAGCTCGCCGTTACTTGATAGGGTCATGGACCGTAACCAGGCGGCTGCCGTCGGTGAAAATCGCTTCAACCTGAACATTGGGAATCAGGTCACTGACGCCTTCCATGACATCGTCTTTGGTTAACACTTTGCTGGCTTCATTCATTACATCTTCAACCGACTTGCCGTCGCGTGCGCCTTCCAGTGCGGTCACGGTGATAATCGAAACGGCTTCCGGATAATTCAACTTCAAGCCGCGCGCCTTACGTCGGAATGCCACGTCCGATAAGGTGTAAATCATCAGTTTTTCGACTTCTCTCGGGGTGAGCTGCATAAGCCCTCCTATCTACAGTGCGGTAAAAAACAACGTGATGAAGTTTCGTTTAAACGGGCACGCCCGGGCGCGATCAGAGCCTAGACCATAAAATTCAGTAGGCCAGTGGAGGATGGGAGAGGCAGGAAGGAGCGTTGACGTGAGGGCTGAGGTGAACGGTCGGGCTGTATTTATATAAGTTGTTTTAAAAACAATGACTTATGTTTTTATAATGGGATTTTTAAGATGTTTATGAGTGTTTTTAAGCGTGTAGAAGCGTTTTTTTGAGTGGGAAAATAGTCGTTTTTTGCTGATCTGCATCATCTCAAAAGGTCAGTGCCCCCCTGTGTGTTCCAGATAAACGCAGCGTTTTGCAAACCATAGATCAGGCATCACCGTGTGCTTTTTTGGATGCGTGTTTACGCCCATGCTGGTAAAGCGCGGCATGCAGTTGGTCATTCAGTTCGGTGAGTTGCCTGAGCATTTCCAGGCTTAACCAGACATACGCATAAAACGGTGTTTCGATGAGTTTTCCGTTAATACTCTTCAGTACCAGTTCGTTCAGGTCGCGGCTCCTTTGCCGCAATTCGGAGCTGATCTGATTATCTGCAATGCCCATGCATAACTTGTTTTGCAACGACTCCAGGGCCTGGGGGATCAAGCGGTGAAGGTCATGCAGGGCCGGTTCACTTTCAATCAACAGATGGTTCTCACGGGACGTCCAGTACGCCTCGATCATCAGGCTCATGGTGGCCAGCAAATTGCGGTGCAGGGTTTGCAAAGATTCGAACACTTCCTGCTTCAGATGACTTTCATTGCTGGCCGGAGCAATGAAACTGCGCAACTTGACCACCGCATCCAGTTCATTCTTCAGTTGATCTTCGAGGTTTGGCCGTTCGAGGGTCCGGGGTGAGAAGTAAGCGGTGTAAAGGCTGTCGAGCTTCTCCAGGCTTTGACTGAATTTGATCCGCAGGTCGGTATAGGCCCGTTGCGGGTAGATGCTGGTGAAGACCATTGCCAGCAACGATCCGGCCAGCACATACAGGCTGCGGGTGATGGCCGATTCCATGTCATTGGGCGGGGCGCAACTGACAACCGCCAGCGTTGCGCCGATCAGCAGGGCCATATAAGGGCGTTTGCCGAGGGTCAGATAACCGGCGATAAACATCAGGATGGCTGACCATAACAGCATGAGCGCAAAGGAACGGGTTTCCAGGTACAACCCGATCAGGCCCGACAGCGCTCCGATGATAGTGCCGCCGGTACGTTGCACGGCCCGTGCAGAAACATTGCCCCAATAAGGTTGCGGGCCCATCACGATCAACATGGTGATCAGCGCATAGGACGCGCCATCGAGCTTGAAATAACGGATGAGGATAAACGTAATCAGAAACGCCAGGCTGATGCGAGTGGCATGAATCCAGCGGGAATATCGGCACGCCAGATGTTCCAGTTTCGTGATTTTGCTGCCCAGGTGCATTAGAGACCCCAATCGCTGTCATGGATTGGGCAGCCAGCGTAGTTCAGGTTGTGTGGAGGCACCACCGGGGAGGGGCATCAGGGCGAGGAGAGCAGCGGGCATAAAAAAGGCCATTACCATCATGGGGATCCGGTAACGGCCAAAATTCTCAACCAAAGAGAGCGTCAGGCATCAACCTGACGGACGGCAATGTATCAATGCCAAACTTAGTTAGCTAGCTAAGTGTGCGCGAAACTGTTTTACCTGTTGCGCAACAATGGTGCAGGCCGGGTTGGCTAGGCACGCCATCCGTTACCCGCTAACCTTTCGCCCATGCAAATACCTGACTTGAATCTTCTGATTGCCTTGAATGTCTTGCTCGAAGAGGGCTCGGTGGTGGGCGCTGCCCGGCGCATGAACCTGAGCGCTCCGGCCATGAGTCGTACCTTGACCCGAATCCGTGAAGCCTTGAATGACCCGATCCTGGTGCGCTCGGGGCGGGGACTGGTGCCGACACCCCGGGCGCTGGAGTTGCGTGAGCAGGTCCGGGGCGTCGTTGAGTTGGCGCACGGGGTATTCACCCAAAGTCAGGACAGTGACCTGCGCCAGTTGGAACGCACTTTCAGCATTCGCGCCAACGATGTGTTCTTTGGCGTTTATGGCGGTGCCTTGCGCGAGAAAATGGCTCAGGAAATGCCCAAGGCGGCGTTGCGGGTCGTGCCGGAAGGCTTTACCGATGACGAGGCGCTGAGCGAAGGGCGCATAGACCTGGCGATCTGTGCCACGAATACATTCAGTGCCGATATCAAGGTACAAAAACTGTTTACCTGTCCGTTTGTGGGGTTGGCGCGCGAAGGCCATCCGATTTTCGACCGGGCCATCACCGCGCAGCATTTTGTCGAGTACGACCATATCAGCGTGTCGCGCCGCGGCCGTGCCCGTGGGCCGATCGATACCGTGCTGGCGGAGCAGGGGCTTGTACGGCACGTGTCATTTACCACGCCAACGTTTTACTCGGCGATCTTTGCCCTGGCAGGCGCCAATCTGATCTTACCGTTGATGCCGCAGATTCTGCTCAAAACCCTTGAACCCCTGGGGTTGAAGTTACGGGCATTTGAATTGCCGATTGCCTTGCAACCGGTCGAAATCTCCCAGGCCTGGCACCCGCGCCTGGATAACGATCACGCCCACCGCTGGCTGCGGCGTACCCTCAAAACCTTCTGCGATAACGCAGCATCCTGATCCCTGCTGTGGATTGCGTTTCGTGCAATCCACAGTTAGCTATTTATCAATTTTTATAGCAATTCAGACTGTTTAAACTTTCTGTCATCGATTGAATGACGGAGTGAGGCATGTCTTGGGGTTTTAGCAGTGCAGGTGAACGGGCGTCGGGGGGCTGGGTGTGACGTCATTGACGGCCGGCTCGCCGGGTATTCTCACGCCTGCGGCCGCCCCGACAACGGCCAGCACGGCATTTGGCCTGCGGATTTTTACCGGTCTGGTGGGGGTATTGCTGGCGGTGCTGGTCTCGGGGTTCAACGAGAACGTGACCAAAGTTGCCATGCCCGATATCCGCGGGGCCATGGGCATTGGCTACGACGACAGCACCTGGCTGCTAGCGGTGTATTCAGCCACGTCCATCAGTGCCATGGCGTTTGCGCCCTGGTGCGCGGCGACCTTTTCCTTGCGTCGTTTCACCCTGTGCGCAATGGGGGCTTTTTTACTGCTGGGGGCGCTGTCGCCGTTTGCGCCTAACGTCAATGTGCTGATGTTGCTGCGAACCTTGCAAGGCTTCGCCGGGGGCGCATTGCCGCCCATGCTGATGTCGGTGGCGTTGCGCTTTTTACCCCCCGGGATCCGTCTCTACGGGTTGGGCGGTTACGCACTGACCGCCACCTTCGGCCCTAGCTTTGGTACACCGCTGTCAGCCTGGTGGGTGGAGTACGCGGGGTGGCAATGGGCGTTCTGGCAAGGCATCCCCTTGGGGCTGCTGGCCATGCTATGTGTCGCCTGGGGCTTGCCCCAGGACCCTTTGCGCCTGGAACGTTTCAAGCAGTTTGACTGGCGCGGCCTGCTGCTCGGCCTGCCGGGCCTGATCATGCTGGTGCTGGGCCTGGAGCTGGGTCAGCGGCTGAACTGGTTCGAGTCGGGGATGATCCGGATTTTCATCGTCGGCGGGGTGTCCCTGCTGGTGCTGTTCTTTATCAATGAATGGTCGCATCCGCTGCCGTTCTTCAAATTGCAATTGCTGAAAATCCGCAACCTAGCACACGCCTTGCTGACTTTGGGCGGCGTGCTGTTCGTGTTGCTGGCAGTGATCAAGATTCCGTCCAGTTACCTGGCGCAGGTACAGGGCTATCGTCCCCTGGAGACCGCTCCGGTCATGCTGGTCGTGGCGCTGCCGCAATTGATCGCGCTGCCCTTGGTGGTTGCGCTGTGCAACCTGCGTCGGGTTGATTGCCGTTGGGTATTGGCCATCGGCCTGGGGCTGCTGGCCCTGGCCTGTGGCATTGGCTCTCAGGTGACCTCGTTGTGGAGCCGCGAGAACTTTTACGGGCTGCAGGCGATTCAGATCATTGCCCAGCCCATGGCGGTCATCCCGCTGCTGATGCTGGCCACAGGCGGGCTGAACCCGGCCGATGGCCCCTTTGCATCGGCCTGGTTCAACACCGTCAAAGGTTTTTCGGCGATGGCGGCGGGGTGTGTATTGCAAGTGCTGACGCTGAATCGCGAGCACTTCCATTCAACGATGCTGGTTGATCGCCTGGGCAATTCGCCGCTGGTCAGTGGCGGCGCTGACCTGGCGCACCGGATCCATCAACAGGCGGTGGTGCTGACGTCTTCAGACCTCTACCTGTACATGGCCGGCCTCGCACTTTTATTGATTGTATTAATCCCCTTCGGCCCGACGCGGATCTACCCGCCGCGGGCTGCAAGCTGAACATCTGCTGGAGCATAGAATGAGTACGACACACGGGCGCAAACCCTGGTTAATGGCGGCTGCAGGCCTGGTGGCGATGGTGGTGCTCTACGGTCTGTGGCGGCTGGTGTTTGCCACGGGCACGGTGCAGAGCACCAATGATGCGTTTGTCAGTGCTGACTACACCCTGGTCGCCCCTAAAGTCGCCGGTTTTATCGATGATGTATTGGTACAGGACAACCAGTACGTCAAGGCCGGCCAGCTATTGGCCCGGATCGATCCGCAGGATTATCAGACCGAAGTGCGGGCCGCACAGGCCAGCGTGGCCACGGCGCAGGCGCAATTGACCAATGCCCTGGCGATGCTGGAGCGCCAACGCTCGCTGATCGAGCAGGCCAAGGCCACCGTCGATGCCGATCTGGCGCAGGTTGAGTTTGCCGAGCATGAGTTGCAGCGGTATCGGCACCTGGCCGGGCAAGGTGCCGGCACGCTGCAAAACCTGCAGCAAGCGAAAAACCGTTCGCAAACGGCCCGCGCCCATTTGGCGCAGCACAAGGCCGCGCTGGAAGCGGCTCGTCAGCAAACCCGGGTGCTGGCGGCGCAAAGCTCTGCCGCCGAGGCCTCGGTACAACATGCCCAGGCCCTGCAGGCGCGGGCCGAACTGGAGTTGTCGTACACACAACTGGTGGCGCCTTTTGACGGTGTGATCGGGCGGCGCAGCGTGCGTCTCGGTGCCTACGTCAAGCCGGGTGACAGTGTGCTGGCGGTGGTGCCGCTGGCCGAAGCTTATGTGGTGGCCAACTTTCTGGAACACCAACTGACGCACATGCGTGCGGGGCAACGGGTCACGATCAAGGTCGACAGCTTCCCCGGCGAAACGCTGGAGGGCAGCATCGACAGTATTGCGCCGGCCACCGGCGTCACGTTCTCGGCAATAGCACCGGATAACGCCACGGGCAACTTCACCAAAGTGGTGCAGCGGATTCCGGTCAAGATCGTGCTCGATCCCGGGCAGGAGCAGGCCCGGAACCTGCGGGTCGGGATGTCGGTGAATGCCTCGATTGACACCGCTTCGCTGCACGACGAACAGGTCAGCGCCCGATGAAACGTACTCTCCTGGCCTGCGCTGTGGCCTGTTACAGCGCGTTGAACCTGAGCGGTTGTGTCCTGGGCCCGGACTTTCAGACCCCGGCGACGCCACTGGCGGAACACTGGGCGCCCACCGCCAGTGCCGAAGGGCACAGCCAAGGCGTGGAGTCGAGGGTTGATCCACGCTGGTGGGACAGTTTTGGCGATCAGCAATTGTCGGCCCTGGTGCGTGAGGCACAGGCGCGCAACTTTGATGTGCAACTGGCCGCCAGCCGGCTGGAGCAGAGCCAGGCGCTCCGGCGCCAGATTGCCGCTGACACGCTGCCTGCCGTGGGCGCTTCGGCAGACTACAGCCGTAGCCGGAATACTCAGCGCGGCTTGAATGACCCTTCGGGACGCAGCGGCAAGCAGGCGTTCAACCTGTGGAATGGTGGCCTGGGGATCAGTTGGGAAGCTGACCTGTGGGGCCGGGTCAAGCGTTCGGTCGAAGCCGCCGATGCCTCGGTGCGGATGGCCGAAGAAGACCGTCATGGCGTGCAATTGCTGGTGATCGTGCAGACGGCGCAACATTACATTCGGCTGCGGGGGACTCAGCAGGCGTTGCGGGTGGTGCAACAGAACCTGCAGATTGCCCGGCGCAGCCTGGAGCTCACGCAATTGCAGGTCAAAGAAGGCGTGGCCACTGACCTTGAAGTCTCGGAAGCCGCAGCCCAGGTGTCCGAAATCGAAGCGCGCATGGCACCGCTGCAGCAACAAAGCGCGCAACTGATCAATGCTTTGAGTCTACTGCTGGCCCGGGAACCGCGTGCGTTGCAGCAACAGTTGCAGGCTGCGGCTGCGGTGCCTGCCTTCGGCGCGGATGTGCCGGTCGGCCTGCCCAGCGAGCTGGCGCAACGGCGTCCTGATATTCGCCGGGCCGAGGCCCGGCTGCATGCGGCCACGGCTTCGATCGGTGTGGCCCGGGCGGATTTTTACCCGCGTATTACGCTGTCCGGCAACTTCGGGTTCCAGGCCATGCAGTTGTCTGATCTGGGCAGTTGGGGCTCGCGCAACTTTGCGTTTGGCCCGGGGCTCAGCGTGCCGTTGTTCGAGGGCGGGCGCTTGCAGGGCGCGTTGCAGTTGCAGGAAGGTCGTCAGCAAGAGGCGGGCATCACCTACCAGAAAACCGTATTGCGCGCCTGGCACGAAGTGGATGACGCCCTGGTGGCGTACCAGGCCGGCCAGCGCCGTCGGGACAGCCTGCAGCAGGCGGTGGAGCACAGCCAGCACGCCTTGGGCAGTGCTCAGCAGCAGTATGCGCAGGGCACGGTGGACTTTCTCAACGTGCTGACCGTGCAAAATGCGCTGCTGGCCAACGAGGCGGCGTTGGTGGAGAGCACCGCCAACGTGTCGTTGTCGCTGGTGGACTTGTATGGCGCATTGGGTGGGGGCTGGGAAGCCTGGTCCGAGACCGCTGTGGCTCTGTAGCCGTCGTGAAACATCCGGATTTGTTATGCTCGCGCCCTTGATCGCATTGAGCCTATTTATGTCTGTCGATACTCAAGCCAATACCGTGCGTTTTTCGCGCGCTGACTACCGAACCCTGGGTTTGGCGGCATTGGGCGGGGCGCTTGAAATCTATGATTTCATCATCTTCGTATTCTTTGCCCTGACCCTGAGCCAGCTGTTTTTTCCGCCGGACATGCCGGAATGGCTGCGGTTGCTGCAAAGTTTCGGGATCTTTGTGACCGGGTATCTGGCGCGTCCGCTGGGCGGGATCCTGATGGCGCACTTTGCCGATCATCTGGGCCGCAAACGGGTGTTCAGCCTGAGCATCCTGATGATGGCGCTGCCTTGCCTGCTGATCGGGATCATGCCGACGTATGCCGACATCGGCTATTTCGCGCCGCTGATCCTGTTGGCCCTGCGCATTCTTCAAGGGGCTGCGGTGGGCGGCGAAGTGCCGAGCGCCTGGGTATTTGTTGCTGAGCATGCACCGGCCGGCCGTCGAGGTTATGCGCTTGGGTTTTTACAGGCCGGGCTGACCTTTGGTTATTTGATCGGCGCCTTGACCGCGACCTTGCTCGCCCAACTGTTCACCCCCGAAGAAATCCTGGATTACGCCTGGCGCTATCCGTTTTTGCTGGGCGGTGTATTTGGAGTGATTGGCGTCTGGCTGCGCCGCTGGCTGAATGAGACGCCGGTGTTTCTGGCCTTGCGCGAACACAAGGACGGCATGGCGCCGTTCCCGTTGCGTACGGTGCTGCGCGATCACCGCGGTTCCTTGTTGCCGGCGGCCTTGCTGACATGTGTGCTGACCAGCGCCGTGGTGGTGTTTGTGGTGATCACGCCGACGGTGATGCAGCAGCACTTTGACATGAGCGCCAGTCATACCTTCGCTTTGAGCAGCCTGGGGATCGTGTTTTTGAATCTCGGTTGTGTGCTGGCCGGGTTGATCGTTGACCGTATTGGCGTCTGGCGCAGCATCGTGCTCTACAGCCTGTTACTGCCCCTGGGCATCGGCTTGCTCTACGCCAGCCTGGTGGGGCAATGGGGGCTGCCGGGTCTGGCTTACGCGTTTGCCGGCTTGACCTGCGGGATTGTCGGTGTGGTGCCGTCGGTGATGGTGGGCCTGTTTCCGGCCCCGATCCGCGTCTCGGGGATTTCGTTCACCTACAACATTGCGTATGCGTTGTGGGCCAGTACCACGCCGCTGCTGTTGATCGCGCTGATGCCCTGGAGTCCGTGGGTGTGCGTGGTGTTCTGCGCGATGATGGGGCTGGTGGGGCTGTTGACCGCCCGCAGGTATGGCTTCGCCCGGGGGCATCAAGTGGAGCGGCGTTTGCTGGCCGAGGCCGAACGTTAGAAGGGGCTCTTTGTCAGGGCGGTGATTGCGGGCATTAATAGGAAGCATTA
The DNA here is from genome assembly GCF_019266105.1 of Pseudomonas sp. D1HM. Classification (NCBI taxonomy): domain Bacteria; kingdom Pseudomonadati; phylum Pseudomonadota; class Gammaproteobacteria; order Pseudomonadales; family Pseudomonadaceae; genus Pseudomonas; species Pseudomonas sp. D1HM. Next base: position 202,644 of record NZ_LRMN01000007.1, read on the forward strand.
CTATTCGCGCCCCACCTTCATAGCCCATTGCGATGACTCATAAAGTGCCCCGCAAAACGGGCTTTTTTGAACATTACGAAGAGTTGATCGGTACCTGGACCCGTCGCCTGCGCAATCGTCAGCAGGCGCAGGACCTGGCCCATGACACCTTTGTTCGCGTGCTCGAATCCAATTCGGATACTGTCGTGCAGCCGCGCGCGTATTTGCACCAGACCGCACGCAATATCGCCGTGGACGGTTTTCGCCGTGAAGAACTGCGCGACGCGAAAGAGCTGGCCGCTGTTGCCCCCTGTTCCTCGGAAACCGGTGACCCGGAGCAGTACATGCGCGCGTTCCAACTGGCCGAGTCGGTCGAACGGGCCTTGCAGGAGCTCCCGCTCAACTGCCGCAAGGTGTTCGTCTGGCAAAAAATCGAAGGGCTGACCCAGGCCGAGATCGCCGAGCGCCTGGGGCTGTCCAGAAACATGGTGGAAAAGTATATGATCCGCACCCTGCGCCATCTGCGTGAACGCGTGGAGGCGCCGTAATGACATCGGGTCGCGAATTACAATTGAAGGCGCAGGGCGTGGTTTGCGCGCCTGCACCGCTAAGGATTGCATGATGGAGACGCGTGACTGTACAGGTGACAGCGCGAGCGTTCGCGACGCTGCCGCGAGCTGGTTCGCCCGGCAGCAGGCGCAGACCCTGAGTGCGGCGGAGCAGGCCGAACTGGCCGCCTGGCGCTTGCAACATGCGACGCATGAGGCGGAATACCAATGGCTGGTCAACCTGTGGTCGGCCACCGACCTGTTGCCCAAGGCGCGTTTGCAGGCGCTGTGCGAGTCGCCGGCGGTGCCGGCCAAGCGCCGTTCGCTGCTGCGCTATGCCGTGGCGGCGAGCGTGCTGGCCGTGGCCGCCGGCGCAGGCCTGTGGCTGCAGGTGCCGTCCTCAGCGGGTTACCGGGGCGAATTCAGCACGGTGCTCGGCGAGCGTCGTGAAATCACTCTGCCGGATGGCTCATCCATCGAACTCAATGGCCGCAGCCGCGTGCGTGTCCACTTTGAACACCAGCAGCGCAAGGTCGACCTTGAACAGGGCGAAGCGATGTTCAGTGTGGCCGTTGATCGCGATCGACCGTTCGTGGTGCTGGCCGGTGCGGGTCAGGTGACGGTGACCGGCACCCGCTTCGATGTGCGCCGCGACGGCGACGAGGCGCAGGTGGCCGTAGAGTCCGGGCATGTTCGGGTCCAGGGGGCCAGCGCGCCCGAGGCGGTCAACCTGACGGCTGGCCTGGGAACCCTGGTCGATGCACGGGGGCGGGTGGCGGCGGCCCGGCCGGTGGATACACAGGCGCTGACGGCCTGGCGCAAGGGCCAGTTGGTGTTCAACGACGCCACCCTCGGCGAAGTGGCCGCAGAAGTGTCGCGCTATCGTGAGCAGCCTCTGCACGTAAGCAGCCCGGCATTGGCCCGGTTGCGTGTTTCCAGCGTGTTCAAGACCGATGACACCGACGCCTTGCTCAAGGCGTTGCCGCGGATCCTGCCGGTCGCCATTCAGACCCGTGCCGATGGCAGCCAGGAAGTCATCGCCAGAAAATAATGCCCTGACCGATTCAGGTTTTTTTCGAGTTCTTCGTCTTCTTGAACAACTGCAACTGGTTTGCATTAACAGTCGCACTTCGGTGCGATCAACAGGGCAAGACTCGACGTGAAAAATAACAATCCTTTTGAGGCGGCTTCTTCGCTCGCCACTGCTTTGAGCACCCCGGTCTCCGTTGCACGTACGCGCTGGTTGCCGCTGGCCCTGGCGCTGGCGGTCAGTAGCGCGACACCGTGGGCGTTTGCCATCGAGCCGGCGTCGAGTGCTATTCATATTCAGGCCCAGCCCCTGGGTGCAGCCTTGAGCCAACTGGCCCAGCAAACCTCATTGCAGGTGTTTTTCAGCCCGCAACTGGTGGCCGGCAAGCGCGCCCCGGCGGTGGAAGGTCAATTGTCACCCGAGCAAGCCCTCAGCCAACTGTTGCAGGGCAGTGGCCTGAGTTACGAACTGGACGGTGATGCGGTCACCCTGCGCGCGGCACCGGTGGCGGGTACTGCTGCCGCAGCGGGCCCGCTGGAGTTGGGGCCGGTGGATGTCAAAGTCGTGGGCGACTGGCTGGGCGATGCCAATCAGTCGGTGGTGCAGAATCACCCTGGCGCACGCACCGTGGTACGACGCGAAGCGATGGTCGAGCAAGGCGCGATGAACGTCAGCGATGTGCTCAAGCGTATTCCCGGCGTGCAGGTACAGGCCCCCAACGGCACGGGGGGCAGTGATATTTCATTGAACGTGGGCGTGCGCGGATTGACCTCGCGCCTGTCGCCACGCTCCACGGTGCTGATCGACGGTGTCCCGGCGGCCTTTGCGCCTTACGGCCAGCCGCAATTGGCGATGGCGCCGATTTCCTCGGGCAACCTCGACAGCATCGACGTGGTGCGGGGTGCCGGCTCGGTGCGCTACGGGCCGCAAAACGTGGGTGGCGTGATCAACTTCGTGACCCGTGCCATCCCTGAAACCTTCCAGGGTGAAGTCGGTACGACGCTGCAAACCTCCGAAGGTGGCGGCTGGAAACACATGGAATCCGCCTTCTTGGGGGGCACGGCCGATAACGGTATCGGTGCCGCTTTGCTGTACTCCGGGGTAAAGGGCGACGGTTACCGCACTCGCAACAATGACAACGACATTGATGACGTGTTGCTCAAGACGCACTGGGCACCGACCGATCAGGATGATTTCAGCCTCAACTTCCATTACTACGACGCCACCGCTGACATGCCCGGCGGTTTGACTCAGGCGCAGTTCGATGCGGACCCGTACCAGTCGGTGCGTGACTGGGACAACTTCAGCGGGCGACGCAAGGACGTCTCCTTCAAATACCTGCGCCAGATTGATGATCAGACCCAGTTCGAAGTCCTGACCTATTACACCGACAGCTTCCGTGGCAGCAATATCGCCGCGCGCAATTTGCAAACCGTGTCGGCCTACCCGCGTAACTACCACACCTTCGGCATCGAGCCGCGGGTATCGCATGTCTTCACCCTGGGCCCGGTGACGCAAGAAGTCGGTGTGGGTTATCGCTATCTGAAAGAGGCGATGCACGAGCAGGCAAGCATGCTTGAACTGGTCGATAACACCCCTGTGTCCGGGCCCAAGGGGGACGGGCATGTGTACCAGGATCGCACGGGCGGCACCGAAGCCAGCGCGATCTATATCGATGACAAGATCGATGTGGGCAACTGGACCGTGACCCCGGGCATACGTTTTGAACGTATCAGCACCCACTGGCACGATCGTCCGGTGCTCGACGCCAAGGGGGTTCCGGTCGAGGAAAAGAAGCGCAGCATCGACAGCAATGAAGCACTGCCGGCCCTGAGCGTGATGTATCACCTTTCGGATGCATGGAAGCTGTTCGCCAACTATGAAACCTCCTTTGGCAGTCTGCAGTACTTCCAGCTGGGGCAGGGCGGTACGGGGGATCAGACGGCGGCAGGCCTGAAGCCGGAGAAAGCCAAGACTTACGAAATCGGCACCCGCTACGACAATGGCACCTGGGGCGGTGAAGTGACGGTGTTCTACATCGACTTTGCCGACGAGTTGCAATACATCAGCAACGATGTGGGCTGGACCAACCTGGGCGCCACCAAGCACCAGGGCGTGGAAACCTCGGTGCACTACGACATGTCGGGGCTGGACGCGCGGCTCGACGGTTTGTCGGTGAATGCCGGGTTCACCTATACCAAGGCGACATCCGAGGGGGATATCTCAGGGTTCAAAGGGCGTGACCTGCCGTTGTATTCGCGCCAGGTGCTCAATCTCGGGGCGCGTTATGCGGTTAACCGCTGGACCTACAACCTCGACATGTTTGCCCAGTCCAAACAACACGCGCCGGGCACCGGTGGCACCTACATCACCGATCCGACGGCCGATGGTCAATACGGTGACATTCCGGGCTATGCCACCTGGAGCACCCGCGTCGGCTACGACTTCGGCCCGCAAGCGTCGAATCTCAAGCTGGGTGCGGGGATCAAAAACCTGTTCAATCAGGAGTATTACACCCGCTCCAGCGACAACAACTCAGGCATTTACCTGGGTGAGCCGCGGACGTTCTTCGTCCAGGCCAGTGTCGGCTTTTAACGGCTAGACCTGAACCCTCCGCCCGCTGATGGCCACGCCCAACAGCAGGGCGGTGATCAGTAAAAAGGCCATGCTCAGGCTGCTGGCATGGGCGATAAAACCGATGGCCGCCGGGCCTGCCAGAATCCCCGCATAGCCCAGGGTGGTGATGGCCGGCACGGCGATGCTTTCGGGCATCACCGTTTGCTTGCCAACGGCGGTATACAGCACCGGCACAATGTTTGAACAACCGACGCCGACCAGCGCATAGCCCAGCAGGGAAAGCTCCCAGTTCGGGGCCAGGGTGGCCAGCGCCATGCCCAAGGCGGCGAACAAACCTCCCAGAATAATCACTCGCCTCGCGCCCAGACGCCTGACGATGGTATCGCCCAGCAATCGGCCGACCGTCATGGTCAACGCGAATGCGGCATAGCCCAGGCCCGCATAGGCTTCACCCAGACTTTTCTCGGTGGTCAGGAACACGGCGCTCCAGTCGAGCATGGCGCCTTCGGCGAGGAACACGATAAAGCACAGCACGCCGATAAACAGCACCACCCCATGGGGCACGGCAAAGGCCGGGCCGCTGCTTTCGCTGCCATAGGGCAACAGATGCGGTGCGGCTTTGGCCAGCGCGGCCAGTATCAGCACAATCACGGCTGCAATCGCCCATAGCGGCGACAGGCCCAGGGCGAGCAGGGCGCTGACCCCGGCTGCACCGGCAATCCCGCCGACGCTGAACAAACCATGAAAGCCCGACATCATGTGACGCCCGCTGGCGCGCTCGACGATCACGGCTTGCAGATTGACCGTCGAATCCACCGCGCCGAGCCCTGCACCAAACATAAACAGGGTCGCGATCAACAGCGGCAACGTGCTGGCCGTCGCCAACAGCGGCAGGCTCAGGCAAATCAGAATCGTCCCGACCACCAGCACACGACGGCAACCAAAGCGTGTCGCCAACAGGCCGGAGATGGGCATCGCGAGGATCGACCCCGCACCCAGACACAGCAGCAACAGACCCAGAGTGGCCTCATCGAGCCCGGCACGGGCCTTGGCATACGGCACCAGCGGTGCCCAGGCAGCCAAACCGAACCCGGCAATAAAAAAGGCAATGCGGGTCGACATTTGCTCGAGACGCCCCGGAACAAAAGGGGCGTGGGTGTTGATGGCGGTCATGGTCATCCTTGTCGATCGGGTCTGTGACGCAGCGCAACATCCTTACATATTTGCGCACAGCGCTGCGAGGGCGCTGGCACAGGGGATGGCGAGAATGGTTGAATGGCGCGCTTGTAACGTCACTGCCCACCGGAGAGATTTTTATGGACAAGAACCTTCAGCCCGCCGTGCAATTGCTCAACCCGCCGGGGCTGTACGACCCTTCAGCCAATGGCTACTCCCACGTCGCACGATTGGCCCCCAATGTTCGCCTTGTGTACACCGCGGGCCAGGGCGCAGAAAACGTCGACAGCGAACTGTCGCCGGATTTCGCCGAACAGGTGCGCCAGGCTTTTGCCAACCTGCAGATCGCCCTGGCCGGGGCCGATGCACAGCTCAAGGACGTGGCCAAACTGACCGTGCTGATTGTCGACCATAGCCAGCAACGCTTGCAGATTCTGGGGGCGGAAATAGACCGGCTCTGGGGATCGGCCGCCAAACCGGCCTGCACCCTGATCCCCGTACCGCGTCTGGCCCTGGATGGGATGCTGTTTGAAGTCGAAGCCGTCGCAGCCGTGGGCTGCCCTTAGCCGTTAATACGACGCCCTGTAGCCGCTGCCGAAGGCCCTTCAAGGGCGGGATCGCAAGGGTGTCCTCAATTCCGTGGCGGCATCGCCCTACGCCTGCTTCGCAGCCGGATTACAGAGTGCGTGTAGCAGTTGACGAGTGGAACGAGGCTACGTCGCTCTACCGCTGCTCGTTACACCTGCAACAGGCGCTCGCGGAGTTTGCCGATTTCGTCGCGCATCTGCGCCGCCGCCTCGAACTCCAGGTCGCGGGCGAGGGCGTACATTTTTTCTTCCAGTTGGCGAATGCGCTTGCTGATTTCGCTGGGGGACCGCAGTTCGTTTTCGTACTTGGCGTTTTCTTCGGCCGCCTTGGCCATGCCTTTGCGTTTCTTGCTGCGTGACCCCGGGACCACCGCACCTTCCATGATGTCGGCAACGTCCTTGAACACCCCTTTGGGGGTGATGCCGTTGGCCAGGTTGAAGGCGATCTGTTTTTCCCGGCGACGTTCGGTTTCGCCAATGGCGCGCTCCATCGAACCGGTGATGCGGTCGGCGTAAAGAATGGCCCGGCCATTCAGGTTACGGGCCGCACGGCCAATGGTCTGGATCAGCGAACGCTCGGAACGCAGGAAGCCTTCTTTGTCTGCGTCAAGAATGGCCACCAGCGACACTTCCGGCATGTCCAGGCCTTCTCGCAGCAGGTTGATGCCCACCAGCACATCAAACACCCCAAGGCGCAGGTCGCGAATGATTTCGACCCGTTCCACGGTATCAATGTCGGAGTGCAGGTAGCGCACCCGTACGCCATGATCGGCCAGGTAGTCAGTCAGGTCTTCGGACATGCGTTTGGTCAGCGTGGTGACCAGCACCCGCTCTTCCAGCGCCACCCGCTTGGATATTTCGGACAGTAAATCGTCCACTTGAGTCAGGGCCGGGCGAATTTCGATTTGCGGGTCGACCAGGCCGGTCGGACGCACCACTTGCTCAACAATCCGGCCGGCATGCTCGGCTTCATAATTGCCGGGGGTGGCCGAGACAAAAATGGTTTGCGGGCTGATGCGTTCCCATTCATCAAAGCGCATCGGCCGGTTGTCCAGGGCCGACGGCAAGCGGAAACCGTATTCCACCAGGGTTTCCTTGCGCGACCGGTCTCCTTTATACATGGCACCGACTTGCGGCACGCTGACGTGGGACTCGTCGATCACCAGCAGCGCATCGGCCGGCAGGTAATCGAACAGGGTCGGTGGCGGCGCGCCGGATTCGCGGCCAGACAGATAGCGCGAGTAGTTCTCGATGCCGTTGCAGTAACCCAGCTCCATGATCATTTCCAGGTCGAAGCGGGTACGTTGCTCCAGGCGCTGGGCTTCGACCAGCTTGTCATGGGTGCGCAGGTAATCGAGACGCTCCTTGAGTTCTTCCTTGATGCCTTCGACCGCATCCAGCAGGGTTTCACGTGGCGTAACGTAGTGGCTTTTAGGGTAGAAGGTGAAACGCGGCATCTTGCGTATGACTTCGCCGGTCAGCGGGTCGAAGGCACTGATGCTTTCGACTTCATCGTCGAACAGTTCGATGCGGATGGCTTCAAGATCCGATTCGGCCGGGTAGATGTCGATCACGTCGCCCCGTACGCGGAACGTGGCGCGGGCAAAGTCCATATCGTTGCGGGTGTATTGCAGGTCGGCCAGGCGGCGCAGCAGTTCGCGCTGGTCAAGCCTGTCGCCGCGATCGACGTGCAGCACCATCTTCAAATAGGTTTCCGGGCTGCCCAGGCCGTAAATGCATGACACCGTGGTGACGATGATCGCGTCCTTGCGCTCCAGCAGGGCCTTGGTCGCGGACAGGCGCATCTGCTCGATGTGGTCGTTGATCGAGGCGTCCTTCTCGATAAAGGTGTCGGAGGAGGGCACATAGGCTTCGGGCTGGTAGTAGTCGTAGTACGAGACGAAGTACTCCACCGCATTGTTCGGGAAGAACGCCTTGAACTCGCCGTATAACTGCGCGGCCAGGGTTTTGTTGGGCGCCAGGACCAGTGTCGGGCGATTCACGTGGGCGATGACATTGGCGATGCTGAATGTTTTACCCGAGCCCGTTACGCCGAGCAGGGTCTGGTGCGACAGGCCGGCTTCGATGCCTTCGATCATCTGGCGAATGGCTTCGGGTTGATCACCCGCGGGTTTAAAGCGGGTAACAAGCTGAAAGTCGGACATAACGGACCTCTGGGTTCGCGTCTGAAGGCGTGGGCCGTTCAAAGGCGAGAAAGACGGGATACGGCGCTGGCTGCAGAAAAAACAGGATACGGCTAAATATGGAGGTCATGTCCGAGTGTTTCAAGGCGCGAGTCGACAACGTTATTCAGGCCAGGATTGCAATTAGACCAGTGGCCCGTAAATAAACTGAAATAGTTGCTCAAAACTGAGAATAGCCTGTCGCCCCAATTCATTAACGGCCTTATACTTGCTCCCCGTTTGTGCACCGCTCTAGTGCAATCGGCTGGAGCGTTGTCACCCCCTCCATACTCCATTCAGAGCCGCCGTAATAATGAGCCTGTTCTCCGCTGTCGAAATGGCACCACGCGATCCTATCCTGGGCCTCAACGAAGCATTTAACGCCGATACTCGTACCAGCAAAGTGAATCTGGGGGTTGGTGTTTATTGCAACGAGGAGGGACGAATTCCACTCTTGCGTGCCGTTGTCGAAGCCGAAACGATCCGGGTTGCTCAACATGCTTCGCGCGGCTATCTGCCGATCGATGGCATTGCAGCCTACGACCAAGCTGTTCAAAAGTTGCTGTTCGGGGCCGAATCGCCTCTGCTGGCCGCTGGCCGGGTGATTACCACCCAGGCTGTGGGCGGTACTGGCGCGCTGAAAATCGGTGCGGACTTCCTCAAGCAACTGCAACCTGATGCTGTTGTTGCCATCAGCGATCCAAGCTGGGAAAACCACCGCGCCCTGTTCGAAACCGCCGGTTTCCCGGTGCAGAACTACCGTTACTACGACGCTGCCAGCCATGACGTAAACCGTGCCGGCATGCTCGAAGACCTCAACGCCTTGCCAGCCGGCTCGATCGTTGTGCTGCACGCCTGCTGCCACAACCCGACGGGTGTCGATCTGACTCCAGCCGATTGGCAGAACGTGCTGAACGTGGTCAAGGACAAGCAACTGATCCCGTTCCTCGACATGGCCTACCAGGGCTTTGGCGATGGCATCGATGAAGACGCCGCCGCCGTGCGTCTGTTCGCCGAATCGGGTCTGAGCTTCTTTGTGTCCAGCTCGTTCTCCAAGTCGTTCTCGCTGTACGGCGAGCGTGTCGGTGCATTGTCGATCATTACCGAGTCCAAGGAAGAGAGCGCCCGCGTTCTGTCCCAGGTCAAGCGCGTGATCCGCACCAACTACTCCAACCCGCCGACTCACGGTGCAAGCATTGTTGCTGCGGTGCTCAACAGCCCTGAACTGCGTGCCATGTGGGAAGCCGAGCTGGCTGAAATGCGCTTGCGCATTCGCGGCATGCGCCTGCAGATGGTTGAGCTGCTGGCGAAAAAAGCCCCGGCCCAGGATTTCAGCTTTGTGGCGCGTCAGCGTGGCATGTTCTCGTACTCGGGCCTGACTGTTGAACAAGTGGCGCGCCTGCGCACCGAGTTCGGCATTTACGCACTGGATACCGGCCGAATCTGCGTGGCTTCTTTGAATCAGCGCAACATTGATGTGGTTACCGATGCGATTGTTCAGGTGATCTGAATAATCCCGAAGAGAAGTCATCAGGGTGTTGACTTCTCTTTGGATATCAGTAAGATAGACGCCATTCCGCGATAGCTCAGTTGGTAGAGCAAATGACTGTTAATCATTGGGTCCCTGGTTCGAGTCCAGGTCGTGGAGCCAGATAAGGTTTCAGAGAAGGCTTGAAATTCTCTGAAGCATCCGAAAAACCCGCCTTATGGCGGGTTTTTTCGTTTTGGCGTTCCGCTGGGTCACGAGGGCCGGGTAGGGCCGGCACCCTCCGGTCACTGACTCAGAGCGCATTGCGCGACCGTCCACGCTGAACCCGGATGACATCCGCCATGACGGCCAAGGCGATCTCGGCAGGTGTCTTGCTGCCCAGGGACAGGCCTATCGGCATATGCAGCCGGGCAATTTGCGCATCGCTTAACCCTCCACTACGACGCAGACGCTCAGCGCGTAGTCTGGAGGTCTGCAATGAACCCATGACGCCGATGTAGAAGGCCTGCGTGCAGACGGCCTCCATCATCGCCAGATCGTCGATGCGTGGATCATGGGTGAGGGCCACGACAGCTGTGGCCGCATGACATCCCCCGGCACTGATGAACGTCGACGGCAACACAGGTTTGACCTCTATGCCGGGTAGTTCGACGCCCGCAAAGGCGTTCTCCCTGGGGTCGCAAAGGATGACTTCGAAACCCAGCGTGCGGGCGAATTCGGCGCACGCCACCGACACCGGCGACATGCCGGCGATGATCAGGCGCGCAGCCGGGCCGATGCGCAGATGCACGGCTTCACTCTCAATCCGTTCAACCACCCGCGGGCCCAGGCCGTCGTCTGCTTCGAAGCAGGCATCGCCGCTGCTCAGGTTGATGCAGCGCAGCAGATGGCGCTGCCCGCGGAGTGTCGAACGCATGATATCCAGCTGATCCAGTGTTGCGGCATTGGCGGGCAGGCACTCAACCAGCACTTTCAGGATGCCGCCGCAAGGCAGGGTGATTCGCGAATCCTGTGGACCCCCCTGCGCATCCCCGTAGCGCACGACCTGAATACGCTCGGCGAACTCGCCGTGCTGCAGGCGCTCCAGGAAATCTTCCTCGACACAGCCGCCCGACAGCGAGCCAACGTGGCGACCGTCGCGGCGGGCGACGAGCCAGGAACCAGGCCCGCGCGGCGATGAACCGAAAGTGGCGAGCACGGTGCACAGCCAGACAGACTCTCCACTCCGGGCCCAGGTCAGGGCTTGTTCAATGACCTGCAAGTCCAAATGTTGCATGGTCAGGCCGACAACTGATTACTGATAGGCAAGCGCCGGATACGCTTGCCGGTAGCCGCGGCCAATGCGTTTACCACCGCCGGTGCAAGGGGGGCGACAGGCGGTTCGCCGATACCGGTTGGCGGGCTTGCCGACGGCACGATATGAACCTCGACCCTGGGCATGGTGTAGATGCGCAGCGGCTCGTTGTTGTGGAAGTTGGATTGATCAATCTTTCCGTCGGTCAAGGTGATTGCTTCGTGCAGGGCGGCTGAGAGAGCAAAGCCAATCGAACCCTCGACCTGAGCACGGATTACATCCGGATTGACCGCAATGCCGCAATCCACCGAGCACACCACACGGTCCACTTTGAACTGACCATCGCTTTGTACCGTGACCTCGGCCACTTGGGCGACCACCGAGCCAAAGGCTTCGTGCAGAGCCACTCCGCGACCACGTCGCTCACCTGGCTTGCCTGGGGGCAGCGGTTTGTCCCACTCGGCCTTCAGTGCCACCAGCTTGAGGGTTTCAATGTGACGTGGATGCCCTTCGAGCATTGCCAGGCGCCAGGCCACCGGATCCTGTCCGGCCATCTGAGCGAGTTCGTCGAAGAAGCATTCAGTGGAGAACGCGTTGTGGGAATGACCCACCACCCGCCACCACTGGATCGGTACCGGGATATCGTCAGGGGTGTGCAGATCGACCCGCAGGTTGGGGATGCGATAGGGAAGCGTCGACCCGCCCTCTACCGAGGTGGAGTCGATACCATCCTTGATGAAGGCAGCGAAGGGTGAGCCGGCGAACACGGATTGACCGACCAAACGGTGCTGCCAGGCAACCAGCTTGCCTTGGGCATCCAGACCGGCAGTGAGGCGATGATGGTACATCGGTCTGTAGTGACCGGCCTGCATGTCATCCTCGCGTAACCACACCAGTTTCACCGGGGCCCGACCGCCGATGGCTTTGACGATATGGGCATTCTCCAGCACGTAATCCGCGTCTTTGCTTGCCCGTCGGCCGAAACTGCCCCCGGCGTACAGCGTATGCACCTGAACCTGTTGCGGTTTTATACCGAACAGCTCGGCCAGCACCGTTTGAACCTGTGTCTGCATTTGCGCGCCATGCCAGGTTTCGCAACCGTCCTTGGTCAGGGCGACCACACAGTTCATGGGCTCCATGGCCGAATGGGCGAGAAAGGGGAAGTCGTATTCGGCGTCCAGCGTGCGTGTGGCGCCCGCAAGGCCGGCATTGACGTCCCCGTCGTCGCGGACCACTGCGCCCTGGGTTTTGGCCAGCTCGCGGTAGCGCTGGAACAACTGCTCCGAGCTCTGCTTGAAGGCGGCACTCTCGTCCCACTGGATCGTTACTGCGTCACGACCCTTTTTCGCGCTCCAGGTGTCTTTCGCCACAACGGCGATGCCGCTGGGGATCTGCACCACATGGACCACTCCGGGAATGGCCAGTGCTGCTTTTGCATCAAAGGATTTCACTGTGGCGCCAAAGCGCGGTGGATGAGCGACCACCGCCGTGAGCATTCCGGGCAGGTGAATATCCTGGGTATAGATCGCCTTGCCATTGACCTTATCGGCCGAATCTTTACGCGCAAGCTGCTGCCGGCCAATCAGTTTGAATGCACTGGGGTCCTTGAGAGTGACCTCATCCGGCACCGGCTGCGCGGAGGCCAGCCTGGCCAACTGACCGAACGTGGCTTGCTTGCCTGACGCTGCGTGGCGCACTAGGCCATCGACCACTTCAATCTCCTGCGCCGGTACCTTCCACAGCCAGGCCGCGGACGAAACCAGCATGGCACGAGCCGTTGCGCCTGCCTTGCGCAACTGTTCCCAGGAGTTGGCGATGGAGCTGCTGCCACCGGTGCCCTGGATACCCAAAAGCGAGTTGTTGTAGCGCGATTCGGCAGGAGCGCTTTCAACGCGTACTTGCGCCCAGTCCGCATCCAGTTCCTCGGCAACCAGCGTGGCCAGACCCGTGTAGGCGCCTTGCCCCATTTCCAGGTGTTTGGAAATGACGGTGACGACATTGTCCTCACCGATACGCAGGAAGGCATTGGGCTCGAACTCTCCTGCCTTGTTTGCACGCGCGGCGCCATCCGCCAGAGACCAAGGCAAATAAACGGCCAAAGTAAGGCCTGCCGTCCCCTTCAGGAAGCGACGGCGACTTTCGTTTTCGATAGACCGGATCATCGGGATCACCTCGTTGCTCATGCCAGCGACCTGGCCGCTTCATGAATGGCCGCGCGAATGCGTATATAGGTTGCGCAGCGACAGACGTTGCCACCCATGGTTCGATCAATGTCGGTATCTGAAGGTGAGCGATTGGTTTGCAGCAATGCCACCGCACTCATGATCTGACCTGACTGGCAGTAACCGCACTGCACAACGTCAAGCCGTTGCCAGGTCTCCTGAACCACCTTGCCGGTTGGCGTTTCGCCGATCCCTTCGATGGTGACGATCCTGGCCTCGACCGCCGCCGATACCGGGGTGACGCACGAGCGCACGGCCTGGCCATTGAGGTGAACAGTGCAGGCCCCGCACAGCGACATGCCGCAGCCGAACTTGGTCCCGGTCAGCTGCAAATTGTCGCGCAGCACCCATAGCAACGGCGTGTCGGGAGCAACGTCGACACGCAGGTCCTGGTCATTGATGTTAAGCGTGATCATGAAATTCTCCGGCTCGTAGGTGTGCTGGCGGCTGGCGCCAGGCGTTGGCGTATCGCTCGCCACACGCAACGTGGCAACGCATCGATAAGAGGGTCATTCGGGGCAGGGCTGGCCTGCCGCGCCCCATACGATCATGTCCTGCACATGAGTCTCGAAAGTCCCTGGCGGAGTAGTGCGGCCCGGCCCGGGGGCCCAGGCCCAGGGAATAAAGCCTTTTACCTTGGCATCATGATGCAGGTGTTCGACCAGGCCCGCGGCATCACGGCCTCCATTGCGCTCGGGATCACGCAACTGTGTGCAAATCTCGGCACCGGTCTTTGCGAACCACTCGAACGCGACGGGGGCGAGTTGCCAGGGAAGGCCCACATGCGGCGGCATGTTGGGGGCAACGTTGGGGGTGTCCGAGCTGGCATGACAGCTGATGCAAGGCACTGTTTCCACGCCGATTCGCGAGTTCCCCGCGTGGATGTTCATACCGTGCGCGCGTGTTTTGCTTTCTCCGGAGAGAGTCCACATTGGAATGTTGTCGGGGCCGACGTGGCAGTTGGCACAACGTGGGTGAGTCACAACGGCTTCAATTCGTTGCCAGGCCTTCAAACCTTCGTCTTTGCTGACGTTGCCTGCCGCAGGCAGAGGGCTGCCCGTGCTCTCAGCCAGCGCCATGCCCGAAAAGGGCAGTGCCAGTAGTAATGCGATCAGTCCTGTTTTCATCATTAAGGTCCTTCAGGCGAGCTCACGGTGCTGGACAGCCGGGTGGATGCTTTACCCGGGTCTGCCTGGTTATGTGTGCGGCATCTTTATTGCGCCGCTTGCGACTGATCCGTTGACGGCCATGGGGTAATCGGCAGCGTTTGATGCCTGATGCGGGCGACAACCACGCTGCGGTTCAGGCAGATGTTTCAGATTAGGTGAGCAATGCTCGGGCCGTTTGCTCAAAAGTCAGGATTAATTGCCTGATCCGGCAGATTCGACACAAGAGTGCTGTGCCTGGTGAGCGAGGGTGCTGCTCAGACGGGCTCCTCTTGCCTGATCCGTCGTTTTTTTAGCCTAAAAGGATGAAAGTTCGCCTCGGTCAGCATTGGCTGCAGGGGATGCTGCTAATCTCGGTTAGTCAGAACATTCAGGTGATTTTAAATGCAGGGCGACCATGGATCGAAACGCACAAGTGCCCTTCAGATCGCGGAGTTGTCCTGCGCGATTCAGCGTTTTGCCCATACGGATGGTGATTTCACAACGGCATTGCCTGCGCTGACGTTGCATCGCCGGCATGGCCTTAGCGAGCCGATGCCTTGTATCTATAGCCTGGGCATAGGCGTCATCACTCAGGGCCACAAGCACATCATGGTCGGTGACAAGCTGCACAATTACGGCCCCGGTCAATTGATGCTGTCTACGTTTGACCTGCCGGTGACTGCCCATGTCACCCGGGCGTCACGGAGCGAGCCATTGCTGGGCATGATGCTGACCCTGGACATTCGGCAAATTGCGCAAGTGGCTTACGAGATGGAACAGCCGTCTTCGGCAGAAACCTCCTATGAGCCAATCTCTGTTCACCGGCTCGACCCGGCGCTGTGCGATGTGCTTTTGCGGCTTGTGCGACTGCTGGATGAGCCTGAAATGGTGACCCCGCTTGCACCCTTGCTGCAGCAAGAACTCCTTGTCCGCTTATTGGCTGGCCCCCAAGGGAGCCAACTTCGCCACATCATTGCCGACGGCACGCCGCGCCAGCGAATGGCCCAAACCCTCTCCTGGCTCAGAAAAAACTTTAAACGGGCCCTGAACCTGGAAGCGCTGGCTGCTCACGCCCACATGACGCCGTCTACGTTCCGCCAGCACTTTCGGGACATCACCGGTATGAGCCCGCTGCAGTTCCAAAAGCAAATGCGCCTGCAGGAGGCTCGGCAGCTGATGCTGAACCAGGCTTTCGATGCAGGCCAGGCCAGCAATCTCGTGGGCTACGAAAGTGCCTCGCAATTCAGTCGGGAATACAAGCGTCTGTTTGGCGCGCCGCCCTTGCGCGATATCCGACGCATGCGTCTTGAGCCGGACGCGCACGAGTAGCGGTGTCCCGGTGTGATTTTGCAGGCCGCAAGCCGAAGGGCACTTGCGGGGCACGTCGCACGTCAACGCTGAACCCCTCCCTCTACTACCTGACGCTCGCCAATGAGAGATCACGCATGACTGCATCTGCGGCTGTTAATAAAACGCTTCACCATCATCTGCGACGGATGTCCGGGCGCGATCCGCACGAGGTAAATCGTGTGGCCTCATCTCTCGAGTTGTTGTTCGACCTGACGTTCGCCACCTGCTTTGCGTTTGCCGCAACGCAGCTCGCACATGCATTGGCAGCGGGTCATTACTCCACCGCTTTGATCGGGTTCGGCTTCGCGAGCTTTTGTATCTGCTGGGCGTGGACTAACTTCTCGTGGTTCGCGTCTGCCTACGATACTGACGATTGGATTTTCCGCATTGCCACCCTGGTCCAGATGAGTGGCGTGCTGGTACTGGCGATAGGTTTGCCACGCCTGTTTTCTTCGATCGAGCACGGCCAGCATCTGGATGCTTCAGTGATGGTTCTGGGCTACGTGATCATGCGTGTCGCGATGATCTTTCAATGGTTGCGCGCCGCGAAGCAGGACCCCGCAAGACGCCGGGTCTGCATTACGTATGCCTGTGCGATCGCGATTGCGCAGTTGGGCTGGATCGCGCTTTTCCTCATCCCTTTATCGATGAGTGTCACCATCGCGCTGTTCTTTTTATGGTTTCTCTTCGAATTCGCCGGCCCGATATTCGCGGAGCGCAGGGATGGGGGAACGCCCTGGCACGCAGAGCATATTGCTGAACGCTACAGCCTGTTCGCCATTATCGCGTTGGGTGAAGGGCTGGTGGGTACGGTCGCGACGCTGTCTGCCGAGATGGAACACGCGGGCTGGACGCTGGAAACAGCATTGGCCTGCATGGCCGGTGTCGGGATGACCTTTGGCATGTGGTGGGTCTATTCCATTCTGCCGTCGGCTAACATTCTGCACGTGCATCGCTCACGTGCGTTCGTATGGAGCTATGGGCAAATACTGATCATCGTGTCCATTGTTGCGATGGGGGCGGGGCTGGATGTCGCGGCAAGCGTCATCGAGAACAAAGCACAGATCGGACCACTCCCGGCGTTACTGGCAACCGCGATTCCGGTGGCCAGTTTCCTCGGGTTGATCTACGGGCTTCACTATTTCCTGGTCCGCCGTTTTGACCGGCTGCATGTGTGGCTGCTGCTTGCCACCGCGGTGACCCTGGGGGCCGCAATCATCGCGGTGATTTCGGGTGTGAGTATCGTCGTGTGCCTCGTGCTCATCATGTGTGCGCCGGTCATCACTGTGGTCGGCTACGAGGTCCTGGGACATCGACACCAGGGCGATATGTTGAGGGGCGAGTAACGGATATGTCGCGCCTCGCACGCCCGTCTATCGATGAATAGCAGGACAGAAAATCATCCATTACCGTTCGGCATCTGCTGCAGGCCGGGCGCAATCCAGAATTGCGCCGGCGGGCTCCAGTGCGCTCTCAGTCCATCAGGTTACGCTGACCCCGGCTGCGGGTTTTTCTGGCGTTGGCACGGCGCTCAGGGAGATCCGTGATGTCTCCGGCAACGCCAGGCCACCGGCCAGTGCCAGCAAGGCCACCGCGATGAGATAAAACGCTGGCGACAGGTTGCTGCCGGTAGTGGTGATCAGCCACGTGGCCACCAGCGGGGCGGTGCCCCCAAAAATGGTGTAGGCCATGTTGTAGGTGATGGCCGATGCGGTATAGCGCGTGCGGGTCGGGAAGGTTTCCGAGAGCAGGGCAGCCGTCACCACGCCACACAGCACCGCACCCGAGGCAAGCAGCATGACGCCGACGATGGAGGCTGCGAACCCGCCCGAGCTGGCCATCAGGAACGATGGGTACACGGCGACGATCAATAGCGCGCACGCGGTCATGATCGTCGCCCGCCGTCCCACCCGATCCGAGTACAGCCCGGCCAGCGGGCACAGTGCGGCAGCAAAAATCAGCGCAATCAGCGACACCAGCAGCGCTGTGGCACGGCTCAGGCCGCCAGCGACTTGCAGGTAGGTGGCGAAGTAGGTGGTGAACATATAGAACGACAGTGCCGTCAGCGACACAAAAGCCCCCAGGCAGCAGATGGCCGCGCCATGGTTGCGCAAGGTTTCTTTGAGCGGCGAGTGGGCGACGGCGTGTTCCTGGGTCACTGCCTGGAACGCCGGGGTTTCATCCAGTCTGTTGCGCAGGTAGAGCCCCACCAGGCCCAGCGGCGCCGCGATCAGGAATGGCAGGCGCCAGCCCCAGCTGGCCATGGCTTCGGCCGAGAGGGAGGCTTCGAGTGCGTAGGCCACGACCGCAGCGGCCGCGAAGGCGGAAAAAGTCGATACCGGCAGGAAGCTGCCGTACCAGGCCCGCTTGTCATTGGGCGCGTGTTCCATCAAATAGGCGCAGGCCCCTGCGTATTCGCCTCCGGCGGAAAACCCCTGGGCGCAACGGATCAGGCTCAGAAGAATCGGTGCCATCACGCCAATCGCGGCATAGGTGGGCAGTATGCCGATCAAGGTCGTGGCGCCGGCCATCAGCAGAATGGTCATCGCCAGGGTTCGCTTGCGGCCGATCCTGTCGCCCAGCATGCCAAAAAAGATCCCGCCCAAGGGGCGAAAGGCAAAGGCCACAGCGAACACGGCAAAGGTTTTGAGCAATGCCGCTCCGGCGTTGCCGCTGGGGAAAAACTGTTGGGCGATGGTGGTGGCCAGAAAACCATAGACGGCAAAGTCGAACCACTCGACGAAGTTACCGATGGCCGCGGCGACAATCACTTTTCTCAGGGTTTTGGGGCTGACCTGCTCTGCAACTGCGCTACTCATGGGAACCTCGACGCTCATCCGTAAGCGTCGATTATCGGGGTAGCCACCCAGCCGGTTCATTTCAAATATGTCATCGGCATAGTCAGCACCGACTTCTCGCACGCACTGAAGGGCGGGATGGGCGAGCGGCGGTTGTGAAACCGCGCTCCGGCCCATGGTGAGACTCAGGTTCGTGCTTTGAGCATGGCCCTGACCGGGGCGTCGGGCGGTGTCGTGCTGGCCTCTGAGCGGGCATGCAGCATTTCCCAGGCATCGCGCGGTTCGTCGAGATCACGGTTGAGGGTTTCCGGGGTCTTGAGCGTGGTGTAGAGCGTGATCAGCGTCAGCAGTGCCAGGTAGCAGGCGATCGGCAGCCAGGCCCCCACGCCGGCGTCCGGATCACCACCGTGGCTGGCCACCACCAGCGCAATGATGCCGGCCCCGATCATCGGCGCAATGCCGCCGGCGATGACGGCCGAGGCTTCCCGGGCAATCGACACCCCCATATAGCGATGTCGTGAGCCAAACAGTTCAGGCATCAGCGCCGCCTGAGTGCCGAACATGCCCCAGGTGCCGATGCCCAGCGCAATGGAGATGGCAATAACGCTCGCGACCACATTGCCCAGACTCAGCACCCACCATACCGGGAAGGCCAGGGCCAATTGCAGCAGCGCAAACGCCCGGTAGACCACGACACGCCCGAAGCGGTCGCTGAGTTTGCCGGCCATCGGCACCGTCAGCGCGCCAAGGGTGGCGGCACAGATCAACGTCAGCACGCCCACCGGACCTTGCAGGCCGACCACGCCAACGATATAGCTCACCGCCAGGGCCTGGTAGATCGACGAGCCGCCGTTTTCCCCCAGGCGCAGGCCGATACCGATCAGCAACGTGGGTTTTGAGTACTTCAGGGCACTTTTCAGCGGGTTATCGCAGACCCGCTTGAGCGCCTTGAGGCGAATGAAGGTCGGCGACTCCTTGAGGGACATGCGCATGTACAGCCCAAGAGCAACGATCACCACGCTGCTGAAGAACGGCACACGCCACAGCCCGCTGTCGATGACGTTGTCATTACCGCTGACCACCAGGAAATACACCAGCGCGGCGAGAATGGTACCCAATTGAATGCCGAGGAACGGCAGGGCGGCATAGAAGCCACGTCGGCCTTCGGGGGCATACTCCGTCATCATGACCGCGGCCCCGGCCTGTTCAGCCCCGGCGCCCAATCCCTGCAGCAGACGCAGAATCACCAGCAGCACCGGGGCCAGGTAGCCAACCTGCTCAAAGGTGGGCAGGGCGCCAATCAGGGTGCTGGAAATGCCCATCAGCAGCACTGTCGACGCCAGCACGAACTTGCGCCCGATGCGATCCCCGATCATGCCGAACAGTACGCCGCCGAGCGGCCGTATCGCAAACCCCAGGAAGTAGGTGCCGAAACTGGCAATCAGGCTCATGGCCCGGGTCTGTTCAGGGAAGAACAGCGGCCCGAAAATCAGTGCCGCCGCCAGGGTATAGAGGGCAAAGTCGTAGTATTCCAGGGCGCTGCCCAGGGAGCAGGCCCAGGCTGCACGGTGCAGGTCTTTCTTGCGCACGTGCGCATCGGGATCCAGGGTCATGTCGGTTGCAGAATGATCATGCGTCATGTGCGTACCTCTGGCAGGTGCCTTTACGGCTTCTTGTTATGGACGGGCAGCGGGGTTGCTTACAGCTTCAAACGCCGTATTTCCTGGAGCATGGCGTGCTCCATGATGTCGATCGGCGCCTCATGGCCGGTGTACAGTTCGATTTGCCGGCAGGCCTGGTGTACCAGCATGCGGGTACCCGTAACGGTGCGGCAGCCCAGGGTTTTGGCTTGCCGAAGCAGGGCGGTGTGCACCGGCATGAACGCCACATCCATGACAATCAGGTGGCTGGCGAGGCGACCGTCCAGCGGGTTGCTGTCCGGTTGCTTGAAGCCCACAGAGGTTGCGTTGATGACAATGTCGAAGGCCCTGGCATCGAAGGCTTCGACACTGCCGCCCCAGTGGGCACCCAAGTCTTCGGCCAGGGCCATCCCGCGTGCAGGGCTGCGGTTGAACACCGCGACCTGCGCCCGGGCTTGCAGGCAGCCGTAGACCACCGCGCGGGCAGCTCCTCCGGCCCCGATAACGGCAATGCGCTTGTTGTTCAGGCCGGTGATTTCTTGCAGGGCCCGTACCGCTCCCAGGCAGTCGGTGTTGTAACCGGTGAGTACACCGTCGAGGTTGTTGATGGTGTTGACCGCGCCGATGGCCCTGGCAGATTCGTCGATGGCATCCAGGTGCGGTATCACTGCCGTTTTGTAGGGCATGGAGACATTCATGCCGCGCACGCCCAAAGTCCGGATAGCCGTCACGGCGGCCACCGGATCATCGACGCCAAAACAGACAAAGGTGTAGTCCAGACCCAGTGCTGCATAGGCGGCGTTGTGGATCTTTGCAGAGAGGGAAAACGGCGAGCCCATGATTGAGCCGCAGAGTGTCGGCAGGGAGTGAGGCATGTGGCAGTCCTTGGCGCGGGATTAGACCACGCCACTTTCAACCGCTCCGGCCTTCGTGTGCCAATCGTTTATGGTGATGCCGTGATCACGTACGGTGATCACCGCAAGCGCCCGATCTTGCCCTATTGCTGCCTGGCCCTTGCAGCAGCAACGGCCAGGTGTCGATTCTTTGCGCTCGGGGCATTTTGCGGGTGCTTCCGAGCGCCGTTTTTACTCGACCGGTAGTTTGGCCAGGGCTTCGCGCAGCTCATCAGCATTGGAATACTCTTTTTCGGCGACCCACGTGCCGTTATCCAGTTGCAACCACAGCACCTTGTCTTCGGCGCCTGGGTACTGGGCGACGATTTTGCCATCGCGATCGAGCACCACGCGGTAGCTGTAGTCACGCATGGCCGGAATCGCGAAGAGCTTGCCGATCAACGATGGCATGCGCTGGATATCGGCGACGAATACGGTCTTGCGCGCTTCCAGGTAGCCTTTGGGCTGGTCTTTCAGGGCGGCCTTGATCAGTTTGGCGCCATCCATGTTGCGTGCCACGAGCAAGGTGCGGGTGCGGGTGTCCAGGGTGTAGGGCTGGTCATGCTGGTCGAGCAGGGTCCAGGGCGTCAGGCGCTCACCGACCTCGGCCGCCTGGGCCAGCATGGGCAGTGCGCTCAACAGCAATACACAGGCAATTCTCACCGTTCAATTCCTCCGGGTTCAGTGTGGGTGTCGACGTACAACGACCCGGCAGAGGCCAGGCTCGCGGCGCATGGTAGCCCATCGCGCCTTGCAGCGGTGCGGGGCCCCGGTCCATTGCCAGGGCTGTTGCGGTGTGATGGCCCACCTCACGGCGGTCATGGATCTGCAGAGCCTGTTCCAGCTCAAACTTGTAATCCAAATCCCTATCCGTTATAGGTAAAAGGTAAATTCATAACCATAAGAGGCTAAATAAGCTCGATGAATGAGACCACACGTATCTTTTGCCCTTCGGGCCTGCCTTCTGCGCAACGCAGTGAGGGCTACGGGCCGAGTCATAAACCCCCAGCTGCAACCCTTCTGTCTTCCGCGTCATTGCTGCCCACGCGTTTATATGCGGCACCGACAGCGCTACGTGATGCCCTCGTCACGGGCAAACGCAACCGTCCGGTCCCTCCGCCAGCTTTTTGATTTCTGAATGTTTTTCTCACCGCTGAGCAGTTGCTGTCAGGCGAGTGGGGTTCTGTTTTTTCAGTTTTCAATCTGTTGAGGGAATTCTATGTCTATTCGTGTCGCAATCATCGGTGCCGGTCCTTCCGGCCTCGCGCAACTGCGTGCCTTTCAATCCGCTCACGCCAAGGGTGCGCCCATGCCCCATGTGGTCTGCTTCGAGAAGCAGGCTGACTGGGGAGGCATGTGGAACTACACGTGGCGTACGGGTCTGGATGAGCACGGTGAGCCGGTTCACGGGAGCATGTACCGTTACCTCTGGTCGAATGGACCCAAAGAATGCCTGGAGTTTGCGGACTATAGTTTTGACGAGCATTTCGGTCGGCCGATTTCGTCGTACCCGCCGCGTGAGGTGCTTTGGGATTACATCCAGGGCCGCGTGAGCAAGGCGGGCGTTCGCGATTACATTCGCTTCAATACGGCGGTCAAACAGGTCAGTTTCGATGCCGATACGCGGGAATTTACCGTCACTGCCCATGACTACGGGCTCCAGCAAAGTGTGACTCAGGTATTCGATTACGTGATCGTGGCCAGCGGCCATTTTTCAACGCCGCATGTGCCGGAGTTTGAAGGCTTTGAGCGTTTTTCGGGGCGCATCATGCACGCCCACGACTTTCGTGAGGCCACCGAGCTCAAGGGCAAGGATCTGCTGATTGTCGGCAGCAGCTATTCGGCCGAAGACATTGGCTCGCAATGCTACAAATATGGCGCCCGCTCGATTACCAGCACGTACCGCACCCAACCCATGGGTTACAAATGGCCCAAGGGATGGGAAGAGCGTCCGCTGTTGAGCCGGGTTGAGGGCGATATGGCCTACTTTGGCGACGGATCAAGCAAGCGGGTCGATGCGATCATTCTGTGTACCGGTTACCAGCACCACTTTCCTTTCCTGCCGGACGACCTGACCCTCAAGACGGCTAATCGTCTTTGGCCGCTGGGTCTCTATCAAGGCGTGGTCTGGGAGCAGAACCCGCAGTTGATCTACCTTGGCATGCAGGACCTCTGGTACAGCTTCAACCTGTTTGATGCCCAGGCCTGGTTTGTCCGCGACTACATATTGGGACGTATTGCCTTGCCTGAAACATCGGCAATGCAGGCCGACAGTGCGCGCTGGAGAGCCAGGGAAGACAGTCTGGAGTCCACGGCCTCTATGTATGAGTTCCAGGGCAGCTATATCAAACACCTGATCGAACAGACCGATTACCCGAGTTTTGATATCGACGCGGTGAATCAGATTTTCCTCAAATGGAAGACCGATAAAAAGCGCGACATCATGGGTTACCGCGACAAGTCCTATCGTTCGGTGATCACCGGCACTGCGGCCGTGCCTCACCACACGCGCTGGTTACAGGCGCTGGATGACTCGATGGAAGAGTACCTGCGTGAAACGTCCGGTCAGGCCGGGGTTGATACGCTGGCTCAACGCTAGCCGTACGTTGGCAGCCTGGGGCAGGGCCCCCGGCTGCTTGCGCCATTGCTCTTCACTGTGCCGCGGGTTGTTCTATGGTTAGAGGTCAACACCAACCGTCCTGAAGGAAACGCACAGATGACCCGTCTCACTGCGAAAGACTTTGCCCCTGAGCTACTGGAACTCTATGACTTCTACGTCCACGGCAAGATCAATCGACGTGAGTTTCTTGATCGTGCCGCGGTGTTTACCCTGGGCGCGACCGCGCTCTCGGTTCTGGGCGCACTGAGCCCCAATTACGCACTCGCCGAACAGGTCGCGGTGACAGATCCCGATATCAAGGGTGAGTACATTGAGTACCCGTCACCCAATGGGCATGGTCAGGTGCGCGGCTATCTGGTGCGTCCGGCCCAGGCCCGGGGCAAGTTGCCGGCGGTGGTGGTGGTCCATGAAAATCGAGGTCTGAACCCCTACATTGAAGATGTCGCCCGGCGGTTGGCCAAGGCGGGCTTCATCGCCCTGGCGCCCGATGGTTTATCGTCAGTGGGCGGATACCCCGGCAACGATGACAAAGGCCGGGAGCTTCAGCAAACCGTCGACCCTGAAAAGCTGCTGAACGATTTCTTCGCGGCCATTGAATGGCTGATGACCCACGATGCAACGACGGGAAAGGTCGGGATCATCGGTTTTTGTTATGGCGGCGGCGTGGCCAATGCGGCGGCTGTGGCTTACCCGGAACTGGCGGCGGCGGTGTCGTTTTACGGGCGTCAGCCGGATGCACGGGATGTCAGTCGGATCAAGGCGCCGGTGATGCTGCACTTTGGTGCGCTGGATACGCGTATCAATGAGGGGTGGCCCGCCTACGAGCAAGCGCTGAAGGCCAATGGCAAGACCTTTGGGGCCTATATCTATCCCGGGGCCAACCACGGCTTCCATAACGATTCGACGCCTCGTTACGATGAGGCCGCGGCAACCCTGGCCTGGAGCAGGACGCTGGACTGGCTGCGGGGCAACCTGAACTAGCTCAGCTGTTCTTTTTTTGCAGGCTCTTCAAGCGCGTGCTGGCACGTTGCACGGCGGCCATTTTTTCTGGCCGCTTCATGCGCTTCCACTTGCGGATATCGTCCTTGGTCCGGCCACAGCTTACGCACAGTTCACCGCTTAACTGGCACACGGCGATGCACGGATTCTCTATGTCCTTGGCCATTTAGCGTTTGTGGGCCAAACGTTTTGGCCAGTTGCCGCCATTGGCGCGCTGGCACTCTTCTTCCGAGTCGAAGTACACGTGGTCGGCGACCTTGCGCACTTTCACGCCTGCGTCCTCGAAGGCCCTGGTCGTCAGTTCGACCATATAGCCAGCTTCACCGTCCGCCAGGGCAAAGTCTTTACTGACCTGGGTGTCGAATACCCAGACCACCTTCAGGCTGACCGGGAAAGCTTCATAGTTGACGGCATGGGTCAGCCAGACAAAGCCCGGGATTTGCCCTTTGGCCGTCTCGCAGACATCGGTCAGGGATTTGATCAGGCGGCGTTCGAACTGCGCCTGATGGCGATTGCTTAAAGACATGGTGAATCCTGTTGGAGAGCGGAGCAAAGCAGCAATGATAAGTCACAGAGGCCTGTGCCGGCATGCCCTTTCATGCAGGGCCTGCATTCGGGCGGCGGCAGCGGTCAAACAGGCTGTTTGCGGGGGCACGGTGCACGCGTACTGGCGATAGGGCGCAAGGCGTCATGCCGCGCAGTCACCCAATCGTTTCAGCCGGGCTAAAAACCCTATGAAAGATGCGTTTTTGCCCACGCCGGCACCTGAGGTAGAATGTCGCGGCTTAAAGGCTGGCCGCCCTGGATTTTCAAGTCTGTGCAGGTTTCCGGGAAGGAAGCGTCAGGTGGTCAGAGACCGATGGAGTGGCAACAAAGTGGGCGGCGTGAAGGAGCTGGGCAGATCCGATCTGTCATGGGCCACGACTGTTACACACAACATAAATGTCACCCAAGTTGCTGAAGCCAAAACCAATAAGAGATCAGCGTCCAAGGTACATATCAGTGAGGTCTATAGTGAACATAGGCCTTATATCTCTGCCCGCAAAAGGCCTGATGGCTGTTTGATCCCAGGCGACCTGCCTGGAATGAGTCGATTCAGTCATGGGTGTATGCCGGGCGGATGGCGTTTTATCTTAGGTACGACAAAATGTTAAAAAAGATGAACAAGGGGCTACTGGGCCTGGCACTGAGCATGGGGCTTTCGTCCGTGCAGGCTGCCGAGACCAAACACGTAGATGTTGTGCTTATTGGCGGCGGCATCATGAGCACCACGCTGGGTGTTTGGCTCAACGAGCTGGAACCTGGCATGTCGATGGAGATGATCGAGCGTCTTGACGGCGTGGCACAGGAAAGCTCCAACGGCTGGAACAACGCCGGCACCGGTCACTCGGCCTTGGCTGAACTGAACTACACGCCGGAAGACAAGAACGGCAACGTTGAAATCCCGAAGGCCATTGAAATCAATGAAGCTTTTCAGGTGTCGCGTCAGTTCTGGTCCTGGCAGGTCAAGAACGGTGTGCTGAAAGACCCGCGCTCGTTCATCAACTCCACGCCGCACATGAGCTTTGTGTGGGGTGACGACAACATCAAGTTCTTGAAGAAGCGCTACGAAGCGCTGCAGGCGAGCCCGCTGTTCGCTGGCATGCAGTACTCCGAAGACCCGGTTCAAATCAAGAAGTGGGTTCCGCTGATGATGGAAGGGCGTGACCCGAACCAGAAAATCGCGGCCACCTGGTCCCCATTGGGTACCGACGTGAACTTCGGCGAAATCACGCGCCAGTTTGCGGCTCACCTGCAAGCCCTGCCTAACTTCTCGCTGAAGCTGTCGAGCGAAGTTCAGGACATCAAGCGTAACGAAGACGGTTCGTGGCGTGTGGTGTACAAAAACCTGAAAGACGGCTCCGAAACCCAGACCGACGCCAAGTTCGTGTTCATCGGCGCGGGTGGCGGTGCACTGCACCTGCTGCAGAAGTCCGGCATTCCTGAAGCCAAGGAATACGCAGGCTTCCCGGTTGGTGGTTCGTTCCTGGTCACCGAGAACCCGACCATTGCTCAACAGCATCTGGCCAAGGCCTACGGCAAGGCTTCGGTAGGCGCGCCGCCGATGTCGGTTCCGCACCTGGACACCCGCGTGCTGGATGGCAAGCGCGTTATCCTGTTTGGCCCGTTTGCGACGTTCTCGACCAAGTTCCTGAAAGAAGGCTCGTACTTCGACCTGCTGACCAGCACCACGACCCACAACATCTGGCCAATGGCCAAGGTGGGTGTCGAGCAGTACCCGCTGGTTGAGTACCTGGCCGGTCAACTGATGTTGTCCGACGAAGACCGCATGAACGCACTGAAAGAATACTTCCCGAATGCCAAGTCGGAAGACTGGCGCCTGTGGCAAGCCGGCCAGCGTGTTCAGATCATCAAACGTGACGAAGAGAAGGGCGGCGTGCTGAAACTCGGCACCGAGATCGTTAGCGCGAAAGACGGCAGCATCGCCGGCCTGCTGGGTGCATCGCCTGGCGCGTCGACTGCAGCACCGATCATGCTGACCGTGCTTGAAACCGTGTTCAAGGACAAGGTAGCCAGCCCTGAGTGGCAAACCAAGCTGCACCAGATCGTTCCGAGCTACGGCACCAAGCTCAACGGTTCGCCTGAGCGCGTTGCTCAGGAGTGGGCATACACCAGCGAAGTCCTGCAACTGACTCCGCCACCGGCTATCCCGGCTGCAACCGCTACACAAGCAGTACCTGCTGCGCCGGCCACGCCTGCGCCAAGCAATCCAGCGGCTGACATGGCGCTGTAAAAAAACAGCCCCGCCCGACAGGATCGGGTGGGGCTGCTTCCTCCCGGGTCAACGCATTCACTGCGTTCCGAACAACGCCGTCCAGTAAATCCCCGCGTCACTCTTAGGGTCCACCGCATAGGCGGCGCCCAGCTCCTTGAACCCCGGGTTCATCACGTTCGCACAATGTCCGGGACTGGCCAGCCAGCCCGCAACCACCGCGTTCGGCGTGTCTTGTCCGGCGGCGATGTTTTCACCGACTTGTTGACCGATATAACCGGACAGCTCTGCGCGATCCCCTGGTGTGGTTCCCTCGCGACTCTTGTGATCAAAGTAGTTGTTATTGGCCATGTCCCGGGTATGGGATTCGGCTGCGCTAGCCAGGGTGGTATTCCAGAGCAGCGCAGTGGTGGCGGCAAAGGCCTGGTTACCGCATTGGCGTGGCTGGGTGCGTGCGGCGTTGATCACCTCGAGTACTTTCTGGCCTTCGACCTGCCCGTCGCCCAGTTTTCCGGTCAGCAGCGGGCGGGCCAGTACAATTTTCCAGTCGCGCTGGTGACGACTGACGCCGATATCGACAAATTGTGGATCGAGCACCACTTTGCAGAAACTTTCCTGCACCGCCTTCATGGCCGCCTGCGCATCCCGTGGCCCGGACAGGCTGATGGCCTGCACCGTGACCATCGGGTAGCCGGCACGGCCGATTGCGCCTTGCAGATCACCCGCGTTATTGGACGGCAGCACCAGACGCGGGTCAGACGCCAAGGGGGGCAATTCTTGAGACACTTGCCCGGCGCAGCGCTGGATCTGGCTGCGCCAGGCGTTGATCGACTCGACCAACTGCGTTTCCTCAGTGGCCAGGGCTGAAGTGGCAAACGCCAGCCCCAGGGTTAACAGGGTGAATTGAACGCGCATGAAGGTTTCCTCTGGACGCAGGGGCCCATGATGCGTTATTTCCCGGCCTGCGGGCCACTCACAAACGTACACGGCGGTTGGCCATGCAACGGGTCGCCTTCGCGCTGACCGGGTGCAGCGGTTTTACGCCAGGCGTTGAGCCACAAAGGCCCGGGCTTTGGCGGTCAGTTGATCGATCTGGCGGTCGCGTTTTTTCTCTGCCTCGAGCATGGCTTTCTTGCCGTTGCGCTGCAGCAGATAGGTATGAATCTGGCGTACTTCCGTCGAGCTGTAGATGGCGGCGACGTCGAGGATGCCCATCAAGCCATCCGTGCTGTGATCACGGGTATTCATCAGCACTTGCGGGCCACGGGTGCCGATGACTTGAAAGCCCATGCCCTCGAGCGCCGGGACCTTGCTGACGCTGCAGGTCAGTTCGGTGTGGGGGTAACGGCGCACCACCTCCTGCAGCATGGCCCGTGTCACGCCCAGATGCCGGTGACTGGCCCGTTCAGCCATATAAGCAATGCCGCAGGCCTGTGGATCATCTTTGACCGGTAAATACAGGACAAAGCCGATGACGGTGTCCGGGTCTTGTTCGTCCGTTGCAACAACCAACTCAACGGCGATCCCTTTTGCACCACCGAGTGCCTCAAGATACAGGTGCACTTCATAGCCGATTGCATACTGATAGACGCTGTACAGCAGATTGCTCGGGGCGATTTCCATCGCGCTGATGTCGCTGAGATGATCAACGACGAGTTGAAGGATCTGGCTGTTGATCGGCTCGCTGCACGGGGTGTCAAAGTGGGTGAGGGTGATCATGGGGCCTGTGTCCTGGCGAATGACTTAAGTAGGCACTGCCGCCGTGGCAGTGCCTGCAGAGTGTGAGTGCGCGCGCGAACTCAGCGCTGGCTCAGCCAGTAGTCGTGCAGCGCACGTGCAGCAGGCGTAATGGCTGCCACACGTTGCTGGTGCGCAACCACATCCAGGTCTTGCGGCAATTCGAAGTTGTCCTGCTCGGCGCAGTCTGCGATAGCCTGCAGCAACGTAGCCTGGATGGCCGGCAGTGGCGTCCAGTTGGCGACGGCCACGCCGCGCAGGTAGCCGAAGCACCACTCTTCAGCCAGGGTCACGTCGTGTCCCAGGTGTTCCGTCTGTTCGAAGCGCGGCGCGAAGGCGGCGCTGTCTTCTGCCAGCTGGCGGGCCAGGGTGTTGATGTGGCGCACGCTCAGTTCGATGAACTGCTTGGCTTCATCAGTGGTTTCCCAGGCCGGATTTTGCCCGCCCCAGATCCCCGGAAACCATTCGGCAATATCCACTGGCTCAGGGCTGGACACCAGGGCGGTGAAATAGCCGTCGAGTTCTGAAGGGTTGAGGACCGAGTGGTCGTCGCCATATTTAAGCAGGGTGCTTTCGATGGCGTCGAAGTCGGCGGCGTTCAGGGGTTGGTCTTGCATGGACAGATTCCTTTGCGGGATACGCTCGGCCGGAAGCGAGGCTGCGCATTAAAAAGTCGCGGAGGATGCCCTGTACCGCGACGTTTAGCCAGATCCAATTATCCGGCGGCAGCTGAAACCTTAGTCCACGGTGACAATGGATTCGACCACAAAGTATTTGAAACCGGCCTTGGCCAAGGCTTTTTTAGCGTCCTGTTCGGCATCAAATCGGCTCAGGGTCTTGGCATCATGGACAAACAGGGTTTCTTCGCCGTCGTACTCCTTGCTGACCTGCAACGTCACGCGCAGCATCGGGCCGCGGCGTTTTACCGGCGTACGGGGCACCGCTTTGGGCAGTGGGGCCTGCGTTATGAGGGCTTGGGGTTCAATTTTGGGTTCGGCGTGGGGGGCGACAGCGGGCGTTGGTGTATCAAGGCCGAGCGCTCTGCGCATTTCGTCCTCGGTGAATCCGGTGCTCATGCTAAGACTCTATTGAATTAAAAGACGCGCTTATAGGGTAGCTATCAAGGTGATAGCAAGTGAAAACATTGTAACGCTATAAAAAAGCCTGCTGCTACGGCTGTGTGCGCGTTTCAGCGCTGATTCAGGTATCACGCAGCAAGTCGTGACCGTCCAGCAGTTTGTAGGCAATTTCCGGACGTTTCTCCAGGGCCCGGCGAATAGCCGCCGGGATCGACTGGCGGGTTTTCCGGCACAGCCCGGGTTGTTCGGCAATGCGGATGCTGATGCCTCGCATGGTTCGCACCTCATTGAACCCGGGTTCGATCTGCACCTGGATACCCAACTGCTCGTACATCCGGCGTTGCATGTGTTCGAGGTCGCTCAGGCTTTGAACATTTTCCAGCCGCTCCAGCAGGATTTTTTCGGCCTGACGGGTCAGGCTGAAGATCCGCAGATCGCCCTCGGGCGTCGTCAACAGCTGCTCCCGCTCGCAAATGCAGGCGCCGGGTGGGCAAGGTGAGCGCAACGCTACTGAGGGAGTCATCGGCCTCAGCATAGTCGTGAGACGGTTTAAGCGTCCAGACGCAGGTGCATGATCACGGTGCGTTCCTCACCGTGGAATTCATCGCGGACCTTGCGAAAGCCCAGTCGGGCATAGAAAGACTCTGCGGTCAGCGAAGAGGGGACATGCAGTTCATCGAGATGCGCCGCCAGGGCGGCGTCCTTGAGGCGTGCCATCAAACGCTGGCCGATACCAAGGCGTTGGCAATCCGGACGGATGAACACACTGCGTACCACGGCCTGGTCAAGGCTGGCCGTGCCGACGACGTCTTGCCCGATGACCGCGACGTACATCTGGCGCTTGCCCATCAATGACAGGATCGAGGCCGGGCAAAAGTGTTGCTCGACGTCGGCGATGATCTGCGGCGAATAGTCCTGCGCATTGGACTCACGCAATGTGGTGATGATGACCGCGCTGATGGCGGGCGCATCGGCCGGGATGGCCGGACGGATCTGACACTGCATGGACACTCCCTCGATTCTGTTGCCGCTCTTGAAGGCCCTTCGGATCATCAACAGCTACAGTTCTTGAGTGATTCTGTAGCCGCTGCCGAAGGCTGCGATGGGTTGCCCCCCACTCTTGGCATTAAGCCTGCCGTCGGCCTTTATCGTAGCAGCGAGGCCGCGTCCGGCTGCGCAACGTCGTACTGCGGTTCGGTCCTTACCGGACAGCGTCTTCGGCGACAGGTAATCTGTCCCTTTTTACCCGGACCGAACAAGGCAATTCCATGCGCAGAGAAATAGGTTACTGGCACCGCGAAGGTCGCGAGCTGTTTTATTACCTGGAGTTCAAGCCCGAAACGGCCGAGTTTTACCTGACCTGTGAGCACACCCCGAGCGAAGGAGAAGGCAGTGTGCGCTCAGTGTTGCTCAGCGAGGCCCGGGGCGAGCGCTATTACGAAGACGCGTTATTGATTATCAAGGAGGAGCTGTTCAAGCACTACACCGCTTGACCCCCGGCTAAGCGGGTTTACCCGGCGGGCTTGAAAGCCACTTCACTGACTTGCAGCACCCATGCGATGTCCTGCACCTTTTCATCCCAGACATACCGCAAGTGCGGCCCCTGCACAGGGATGGACAGCGCCGGCGGGCGGAACGCTGCAACGCATTCATGACCACTCAGGCGCACGCTGTTGTAGAGCAGGCCCCAGGCGCCTTGTTCCCGATGGGGGCGGGCGAAGGCCTGGGACACCGCGTAACCGGCCGTTGATGGCTGATGCAGGCTGGCGTCGTCGCGCACGTCGATCATGGGCTTGAGCACCTTGTTGATGTAAGTGCGCAGGGTGATCTCAATGCTGGCTTCTTGCGTGGCGCGCCAGAATTGCGCCTGATGAAAGCAGGTTTCGGCAATCGCGGCTTCAAGGCTGCTGGCGCAGTAATAAACGCCATAACTGCCATCCGTAAAGCGGCTGGCCCGACCGATATGAGTGAAGGCGGCCATGACCGGGGTCGAGCCTTCTCCGGACAGTCGATCCTCGGGCCTGACCCGGTCCAGCAGGCCGGCCTGGTCGCGCAAGCGATCGTTGGTCAGGCTTTCAAGGGCATAGGCGATCTCCAGATCTGCCGGATCTACGGTGTCCTCAAACACCGAGATTGGCGGAAATGCGCTGTTGATCAGGCGGTAGGCCTTGTTCCAGTCCGGCAACCGCGCCGGCATCAGCCGCGTACCCCATCCAGATAACGACGCACGTCAGCCAGGTCCACGACCCGCCCGGCGAGCATGTACGTCATGGCGCTTCGCCCGTTGAACGGCGGTGCGGCATTGGCCTTGTGCACCCATTCATAGGCGCGCTCAGGCTGATTGCTGAACAGGATACGCAAGGCCTTGTGCACGCCCATCAGGTACGAAATACGCTCCAGCGTGTCGTGGGGCAGCCGTACATTGGGCAGCTTTTTGTATTTGAAGTAGGTGGTGTTGCCGATCGATCCCAGCAGCGTGCACTGCTGCTCCTTGCTGCAACCCCAGTGCTCCATCAGGTTGAAGAAAAAAGTCAGGGCCACGCGACCGGCATCACCACTGGTGATATCGGCTTCGGCATGACGGGCAGGGAGACCCATGGCGCGCTCCTTGGATGAGGTTAAGTTCTACCATACTCCGCATGCGGATTATTTCAAGCATCCAGTTCGGATCTGAACTGGATGCTGCGTTTGTTTCAGGGCTTGGGCAGTGTCTTGGCCCGGCTCATGCACCGCTGGCGACGATCATCCACCCGCTTGGCAAACCACGCCGTGGTCAAGTTGCGGGTGATTTTCGGGCTTTGCAGGGTGATCCCTGGCAGCATGGCGCGGGGCAGGGGTTTGCCTTGCTGGCGCTCTGCCAGGGCATAGACCCGCTGATAGACGTCAGTTTCGTTGAAGTCCAGGCTGTCGCTCTTTTCCAGCTGGCGGCGGATGGCGTTGTCGCTGAGATCCAGTTGCGTGCGCAACGCCCGGACCGCGCGTTCGGTCGAGCCCAGTTTGTAAGAACCGGGAATGGTCAGGTCGCCATCCAGCGTCAACGGGATGCCGGAGGCCAGGCTCACAGCATTCTGGAAAGCGGCGTTGCGGCTGGCGTACCAGCCTGCGTTGAAATCGGCAAAGCGGTACAGCGATTGGGTGTAATCGACCGGATAACCCAGCAAGTGGGCGCTGCCGAAATACAGGCCGCCGCGTCGGGTAAACACTTCCTGGCGGATCGAGTGGGCCACCGGGTACGGGTAGTCCCGCGCCTGTTTCTCGGCGAAGGCGATGCTGACCTGCATCGGGCCGCCGGTGTGCACCGGGTTCAGGCTGCCGAACAGGCTTTTACCCAAGGGCACCATGCCAATGAAGTCATCGAAGATCGCGCTCAATTGCCCCTCGGTACGGGCGGCATCCAGGCGTTGGTTGTAGGTTTTGCCCGTGGGCGAGGTGATGTCGAGTGCGCTGCGCACGAGGAAGGCGGGGATGTGCAGCTGGCTGGCGCGACGGTTGATCTCGGTGCGTGCGATTTTGGGCAGGCCCGGCACGGGTGGGTCAGCCTGGAAGGTCGATTCCTGTTCGGTCACCGCCAGCACGGAACACAGGTTTTCGTCGCTGGCCGCGAGCCCTTGCGCGGAAAGCGCTGCATAGAGATCAGTGGCCCAGCCCTGGCGATCCGGGGTTTTGGCCGGCATTAACTGCACAATGCGGGTGCGGGCTTGCTCCGGCGTCAGGTTCGGCAGGGTCTGGGTATTCTGACTGCTACAGCCCGCCAGTACGATCAGCGGTAGCACCGATAAAAAATGCCGGGTCACTTGATTAAGCACCGTTCAACTCCCTTGAAAATACAATAGCCGGCCAACACCTCAGTCATCGCGTGTCAGCACTTCCAGCAGTTCAATCTCAAACGTCAGGTTTGAATGTGGAGTGATGTGAGCGCCCATGCTTCTTTCACCATAGGCCAGGTGCGCCGGAACCTGCAGCCTGCGCTTGCCGCCCACTTGCATGCCAATGACCCCCAGATCCCAGCCCTTGATCACGCGCCCGGTGCCAATCACGCACTGAAAAGGCTTGCCGCGCTCAAATGAGGAGTCGAACACCGTGCCGTCTTCGAGCCAGCCGGTGTAGTGGGTGGTGATCAGCGCGCCTTTGACGGCGGCTTTACCGTCGCCTGGTACAAGGTCGGTGATCTGCAGTTCGTGAGTCATGATGCACGCCCGGATAGATGAAGTAGAACAACGATTTCGCGCGGAGTTTCTCTCAAGTTGTGGCGGATTATGCAAACACTTTGATTTATTTTTCCCGCGGCAAGCCCGTAAACAGGCTTGCAGCCACGACAGGGAATAACAATGAGTGTCATATAGCCTTTACTCTTAAATGAGAGCGTTTATCATCGGCGGCCTGGGAGTCGAGGATGGACATCATGAAACTCGCTACATCGGCCTGGGTGCAGATCCTGTCGCGCACACTGGCTGCAGTGATCGGCGGCTATGCCTTTACCTACGCGTTTACCGCAGCACTGGCGCGCCTGTTGCCGCTGGACGACGTCGACTCGGTGATTGTCGCCGGGTTGTTGTCCTTCGTGATCTACACCTTCGCCATCCTGTGGGCGTTTGCGGCACGTCATCAATGGTCAGCGTGGATGGGGGCGGCCCTGGCGCTGCCTTTGGCCGTCATTGGTTTTTGGCCGCAATTGCTGGAGCGCCTGTGATGAAACAGACCCTGACCCAATCGATGGCCTGGCTGCACACCTGGGGCGGCCTGATCGTCGGCTGGTTGTTGTTCATGATTTTTTTGACCGGCAGCCTGGCCGTGTTCGATCAGGAGATCGACAACTGGTTGCATCCCGAACTGCCCGCGCATCACCTCACCGATGAGCAGGCTGTGCAACGTGGGCTGGCGTACCTGCAGGTTCACGAGCCTGACGCCAAACAGTGGGGCATCAGTCTGCCCACTGCGCGCACGCCGGAGTTGCAGGCCTCGACCGGCGGACGCCGCGATGGTGTTTCGGTAACACTTGACCCCGACACGGGGGAGGTATTGCCGGTGCGTGAAACGGCGGGCGGCCGATTCTTTTTCCTGTTCCATTTCACCTTGCACATGCCCGGCATGATCGGGATTTACCTGGTGGGGCTTATGGCGATGGGCATGCTTGCGGCACTGGTCAGCGGCATTGTGATTCACAAGAAGTTCTTCAAGGAGTTCTTCACTTTTCGGCCCGCCAAAGGCCAGCGTTCCTGGCTTGATGCGCACAATGCCAGTGCCGTGCTGCTGTTGCCGTTTCACCTGATGATCACTTACACCGGGCTGGCGATTTTTTTGGTGATCTACATGCCCGCGGCCATGGACGCCATATTCGACGGCAACCGCGAGGCTTTCTTCAAAGCTCAGGATGGCGCGCCGCCGGTGCTTGAGGCCAGGCGTTCGGTGACCACCGAGCCGGCACCTCTGGTCGCACTGGAGCCTCTGCTGGCCAAAGCGCGCGAGGTAATGGGCCCGCTGCGGGGCGTGAGCATCACCAACCCGGGCAAGGACAATGCCGAAATCCAGATCCGGGCGCTGCTGGGCAACCGGATTGCCTTGACCAAGGGCTCGGGCATGCGCTTTGACGGTGTGACGGGCGAGCAATTGTCCGGGCCTCGCGAGATGCGCAACAGCGTCCTCACGCACCAGGTCATTTCCGGCATGCACTTCGCCCAGTTCGGCGGGTATTCGATGCGCTGGGTCTATTTCATTTGCGGGCTGGTCAGCAGCGCCATGATCGCCAGCGGGCTGGTGCTGTTCACCGTCAAGCGGCGACGCAAATACGCCAGTGAAAGCCCGGTTGCACAGGCGCTGTATCGCGGCGTCGAAGCCATCAATATTGCGGTCATGGCCGGTCTGAGCCTGGCCTGCATCGGTTTGCTGTGGGGCAACCGCCTGCTGCCGGTGGACATGGCGCAACGTGCGGATGCCGAGCTGAATGTGTTTTTTGGTGCATGGGCGGTGAGCCTGCTGCATGCCGTACTCCGCCCGCACATGAAGGCCTGGCGCGAACAGTTGGGGCTGGCCGGCGTGATGTGCCTGGGCTTGCCGCTGCTCAGCCTGTTGACGGTGGATCAACCCTGGGCGCTGTCTGGACGTTTGTGGCTGGAGCTGGTGGCGATGGGGTTGGGAGGCTTGCTGTTATGGGCGGCGTGGAAGGTATCGCAGCCCGCAGTTGCACGGGCGCCACGTAAAAAGACCGCTGCCCTGACCGAGGTGAACAGACATGCTGGCTGATTATTTTCTCGCCTGGGCATTTGCCTACGTGGGCATGCTGGCGCTCTGTCAGGGGCTGGAGCGTCACTACAAACAGGTCTGGCACACAGCGCCGTCAACCCGCTTGCGCCGCCTGTTTCGCGTAACCGGCTGGATCAGTCTGGGGTTGAGCGGGTATTTCTGCGGGCAGGCCTGGGGCTGGGGCATGGGTGCCATCGGCTGGTTTGGCCTGATTTCGCTGAGCGGCTTCGCCCTGCTGATGCTGCTACCTTACCGGCCACGGCTGGCGGTCTGGTTGCCGTTAGGCTTTGTACCGGTGTGGGCTGCGATGCAGGCCTTCCTTTCAGCCTGAAGGGCGCCGACATTACCGTTGTACGGGCACGTCCCTGGACTTGACCCAACGATTGGCGATCAGGTCCAGGCTGCTGCAAAACACGAAATACACCACCGCCACAAACAGGAAAATCTCGGTCGGGTGTACCATCACCCGATTGCTGACCTGTGTCGCGACAAACGACAGTTCACCGACGCCGATCACATAGGCCAGCGAGGTGTCCTTGATCAACGAGATCCATTGGTTGAGGAAAGAGGGCAGCATCATGGGCAATGCTTGCGGCAGGATAATCAGCCGCAGTACCTGCCATGGGCTCAGCCCCAACGCCTTGCCTGCTGCCCATTGCCCGGGCGGCAAGCTGCTGATGCCGGCATGTACCGAGTGCGCCAGGTAGGCGCCGCCAATCAGCGACAGGGCGCACACCACGGTGGCGAGGGCTGGCACATCGACCTTGAACGCGATGGGCAGCAGGAAGTAGCTCCAGAAAATCAACATCACCACCGGGATGGCCCGCAAAAAGCCGAGCACGCCGAGCAACACCCAGCGGCTCCAGCCGCGCAGCATCACCAGTGAGATCCCCAGCAGCAACCCCAGCAACGCCGAAATCACCCCTGACAACACGCTTAGCACCAGCGTCAGCGCGGCGCCTCCCAGCGGGCCGTTGGGGTAAGCGCCGATCAGGAAATACGACAGATTGTCGCTAATGACCGAAAAGTCCATGGGTTACACCGCTCCCTGGCGATACCACTTGCTGCGTGCAATCAATTGGCCGACCACTTCGATCAGGGCAATGCTCAGCACGTACAACAGGGTTGCAAAACCGAATGCCTGGAAGGTCTTGAAGGTTTGCGTCTCGACCTGACGCGAGGCGTAAGACAGTTCGGCCAAACCGATGGCCATGGTCAGCGAGGAGTTTTTCAGCGCGTTCATGTATTGCCCCAGGAGCGGCCCGAGTGCGGTGCGCAGGGCTTGCGGGAACACAATGTAGCGCCACACCTGAGCCGGCCTGAACCCCAGCGCCAGGCCGGCGGCTCGCTGCTCAATGCGTACCGAGCTGACCCCGGCGCGGAACTCTTCGCTGATAAATGCGCTGGTGTAGAGCGTCAGCCCCCAGAATCCGGCAATGAATTCAAACGATGGCCATTCTATCTCCAGCCGCCCCAGCGACAGGCTGCGAGGCTGGTTCAGCCACATCACCATGCCTTCGGGCAGCATCGCGGTGACTGCGAAATACCAGAAAAACAGCTGCACCAGCAGCGGAGTATTGCGGAACACGGCCAGGTAGGCGCGTGCGGGCCATGACCAGAGACGGGTTGAGGAGATACGCGCCAGGCACAACAAAAAACCGAGCCCGGTGGCCACCAGGCAGGTCAGGAGCGAGAGGATCAGGGTCAGGACAAAACCATCGAGCAGCCAGTGCAGGTAGAGCGGGCCAAGCAGTTCACCGAACATAAAACAGTGTCCATCCAGAAACGAACAAACCCGTCCGGTTAACCGGAACGGGCTTCAAGGTGCGGTGCGGGTGATCAGCTCTTGTCGCCAATCTTGTACAGGCGAGTCAGCGGGGTTTTGGTGGCTGGTCCGAACCAGGTGTCATAAATGGCTTGTGCCTGACCTTTGCTCTCCAGTTCGGTGAGGGTCTGGTTAACCACTTCCGTGAGCGCGGTTTCACCTTTTGGAATACCCACGCCAATCAGGTCGTTGGAGATGGTGAACGGTGGAACTTCGTATTTGTCCTTGTCCGGCACGTTGGCCAGCAGACCAATCAGTTTCGGGCCGTCCTGGGTGATGGCCTGGACATTGCCGTTGCGCAGGGCGGTGAAGGCAAAAGGCGTGTCATCGTAGGCCACCACTTTGGCACCCGGGTATTTGGCGCGCAGGACACCTTCGTTCACCGTGCCCTTGTCGACGCCAACGCGCCATTTATTCAGCTCTTCAGGGTCGTTCAAGGTGCCTTTCTTGACGATGAACTGCTGACCGGATGCGAAGTACGGAATGCTGAAGTTCACCTGCTCGGCCCGCTCCGGGGTGATGGTGAAGTTGGCCAGTACCAGATCCACCTTGTTGGCCACCAGCAGCGGGACGCGGTTGGCCGGATTGGTCGGTTGCAACTGCAGCTTCACCCCCAGCTTGTCGGCAATGGCCTTGGCGTAATCCACGTCCAGGCCCTCGATTTGCTTGCTGTTGGCATCTACAAAGCCAAACGGCGGGTTGCTGTCAAACGAGGCTACGCGCAGCACACCGGATTTTTTGATGTCATCCAGACGATCGGCGTGGGCCAGGCCGGACAAAACGGCCAGGGTCAGAGCGGTGAGGGCAGTGATTTTTTTCATTTCGTTCTCATCATGAGTTGGAAGCGGTATGACGAGAGTCTTGCAGGTAAATTAACTTTTAAAAAAGAATATAAAACGATTTATATATTTCTTTCGGATATAAGGATTGGCGGCATAACCCGTGCTGCAAGCAGGGTTCAATTGACCTTGATCAGGCGTTGCCGGCAATGCAATGTCAGCCAGGCCCCTGAGGGCTCCCGGTTGCGCACGTCCAGCGTAAAGCCATGCAGGTTGACGATGGCCGCGACGATGGACAGACCCAGCCCGAACCCTGCGTGTTGGTCATCACAGCGATAAAAGCGCTGGAACACCGCCTCGCGTTCGGCTTCAGGAATACCGGGGCCGGTATCGAGCACTTCAATGCACGGGCTGGAGCCCTCACTGGTTGCACGCAGAATGACCTCACCGTCGGGCGGGGTGAACTTGATCGAATTGCTGAGCAGGTTGGCCAGTGCCTCAAACAACAACGCCCGGTCGCCAGTGAGGCTGGGCAGTGTGTTGGGTACGTCCAGCGTCAGCGTGACCTGGCCTTCCTCTGCCAGGGGCAGGTAAAAATCGTACAGCTCTTGAAGCAACGGTAGCGGGTCGAGTTGAAGGAAACCTGAGCGTCGTTGCTGGTCTTCCAGTTCAGAGATCCGTAACAGGCCGCGAAAGCGTGCCATCAAGGTGTCGGTTTCGCCGATGACCTGATCCATTTGCAGCGCTTCGGGAGAGCCTTCGACCGCTTGCTGCTGGATCCGGTAAAGCTGCGCGCGCAAGCGGGTGAGCGGGGTGCGCAGGTCATGGGCGATGTTGTCGCATACACCTTTGACCTCGTGCATCAGCCGTTCGATACGGTCGAGCATGGCATTCACGATGGCGGCCAGCATGTCCAGCTCGTCACGGCGATCGGACAGCGGCAAGCGGTACGTCAGATCCCCTGCGACGATGGCTTCAGCGCTGGCCTGGATCGCTCGAATGCGTTGGAGCGGGCGCCGGCGCAGCAAGTGCCAGCCTGCAATGCCGGGGATGATGGTCAGTGACAGCCCCCAGAACAAGGCATGCAAAATAATCCGGGTCACGGCAAACAGCGAACCGTTATCGCGTACCAGGATCAGCCAGCGACCATCCCCGGTGCGCGTGGCCACCGCATCGCAGCTGTCTTGCGGCAAGTTTGGATCGTCGGCAGTGATGCAGGTGCTCAGTTCGTGGATCTTGCCATCCAGTGGCAGGTCGTCGGGAATGGCCTGAATCGGTCCGCTCAGCGGTTTTAGCTGTGCATCGAACAGGCCGTAGGCATCAACGGTGCGCAGGTCGAAGGTCATGCTGGTGGCGAGCGCTTCGTCCAGCTGCGCGCCTTCGAAGCGCGCAAACAAGTGCT
This sequence comes from Pseudomonas sp. D1HM, assembly GCF_019266105.1. Classification (NCBI taxonomy): domain Bacteria; kingdom Pseudomonadati; phylum Pseudomonadota; class Gammaproteobacteria; order Pseudomonadales; family Pseudomonadaceae; genus Pseudomonas; species Pseudomonas sp. D1HM. The sequence goes on from NZ_LRMN01000007.1 coordinate 243,012, forward strand.
GGCGTTGCATGAGCGAGTGCTTGGCCAAATCACCCAGATAAACCGATACCTCGTGGTAGAGCACCCCCATCAGGATGCAGCTCCAGGCCACGAATAGAAAACTGTACAGCGCCAGCAGCCGGCTGCTGGAAGAACGCCAGCCCTTAGAGGGGTTCGGCAATGACATAACCCGAGCCTCGAACGGTGCGAATCAGGGGAACCTGGCCCGGCGGGTCGATTTTCTTGCGCAGGCGGCCAATGTGCACGTCGATCAGGTTAGTGCCCGGGTCGAAGTGATAACCCCAGACTTCTTCGAAAATCATCATGCGCGAGAGGATTTGCCCGGTGTTGCGCATCAGGAATTCCAGCAGTTTGTATTCGGTGGGCAGCAGGCTCAACTGATGCTCGGCACGGCTGGCCTCCCGGCTGATCAGGTTGAGCTCGAGATCGGCCACACGCAGCGAGGTTTCGTACTTGTCGGTCGGGCTTTTACGGCGCAGCAAGACCTCAACCCGCGCCGCCATTTCGTCACTGGCGAAGGGCTTGGTCAGGTAATCATCGCCCCCGGCCCGCAGACCCCGTACACGCTCATCGACATCGGACAGCGCGCTGATCATCAGAATCGGTGTGCTGACACCGATGGTGCGCAAGGTGGTGACAATCGCCAGCCCGTCCAGCTCGGGAAGCATGCGATCCAGGGTGATCAGGTCGTAATCGCCACTGACCGCGCGCACCAGGCCTTCGCGTCCATTGGCCACCCAGTCCACCTCCAGACCGTGGCTACTCAGCTCAGCCACAATCTCTTGCGCCGTTACGGCATCGTCTTCGATGGTCAAAATGCGGGTCATACCGTCACCTGATTAGCCTTCTCAGCAGTGAGCACATTTTGCTACGAAAAAGCTGAAACGTTTCTTAATAATGTTTCATGTTCAGCTTGGCGTCAGGAAAAAGTCGTGGGGGGTATCGACCTGATAGCATGAGGCCACTATCTGGGGTGCGTGAGGCTCATGTAATGAATAACACAGGCATGATTGCGGGCTTGAAGTCCCTGGTGTTGATTTGCGCGCTGCTGTTCGGCGCCGTAGCGATGGCCGCCAATCAGCCATGTTCGGGAAAAAAAGGGGGGATCGCGGGCTGCGATGGCGAGACGTTTGTATGCAATGACGGGTCGATCAGTGCTTCCCGGAAAAGCTGCAGCAGGGATACGGGGACACGCAATTCGCCTTCTGCGATGCAACGCCAGCCACTGTTGAATGCGGCTCAGGATTGTTCGTGCGGCAGCGGTAGTTATTGCACGGGGCCTAGGGGCGGGGTGTATTGCCTCACGCCAAGTGGCAAGAAGAGCTACAAACGTAAATAAGTGTTCTGTCCTTTTTTGCTCCGAACCGGCCTGGGTTGCTCCTAGACATCGGACTGACAAAGCTGACCCTTCGCGGTTATTCTGGGCGTCAGTCTTACACCGATGAATGGGGAACGCGGATTTATGGATAAAGTGATCGTGATCACCGGTGGCAGCCGAGGGATCGGTGCAGCCACTGCCGTGCTGGCGGCGCGGCAGGGGTACCGTATTTGTATCAACTACCTGGCGGATGATGCGGCGGCCCATGAAGTGCTGGAGCAGGTGCGTGCATTGGGCGCTCAGGCGATCACCGTGCAAGCCGATGTCAGCAACGAAGATGAAGTCAACAGCCTGTTTGCCCGAGTTGACCTGGAGCTGGGGCCGGTGACGGCGCTGGTCAACAATGCCGGTACGGTGGGGCACAAGTCGCGCCTGGACGAGATGTCCGAGCTGCGCATCATGCATACCCTCAAAACCAATGTGCTGGGCCCGATCCTGTGCGCCAAGCATGCGGTATTGCGCATGTCGCCCCGATACGGTGGCCAGGGCGGCAATATCGTCAACGTGTCTTCGGTGGCGGCCCGCCTGGGTTCGCCTGGCGAATACGTTGATTACGCGGCCTCCAAGGGGGCGCTGGATACCTTCACCCTGGGGTTGTCCAAGGAGCTGGCAGGCGAAGGGATTCGGGTCAACGCTGTGCGGCCGGGTTACATTTTTACCGACTTCCACGCCTTGAGCGGTGATCCCGGGCGGGTCAGCAAGCTTGAGTCGAACATCCCCATGGGCCGTGGCGGTCGTCCCGAAGAAGTTGCCGAAGCCATTGTGTGGCTCCTCTCCGACAAGGCCTCATACGCCACCGGCACCTTTATCGACCTGGGCGGCGGTCGGTAAAACACACGGGTTTTTGTCGCCGCAGCCCCATCGCAGCCTTCGGCAGCGGCTACAAGGTGCCCTCAAGTCCGTAGCAGTTGACGAGTGGAACGAGGCTACGTCGCTCTACGACTGCTGCGCAGCCGGACGCGGCCTCGCTCGGCTCGACCGCTGCTACGAATGGTATTTTCGCCGCAGCCTCATCGCAGCCTTCGGCAGCGGCTACAAGATGCCCTCAACTCGGTAGCAGTTGACGAGTGGAACGAGGCTACGTCGCTCTACGACTGCTGCGCAGCCGGACGCGGCCTCGCTCGGCTCGACCGCTGCTACGAGTGGCATTTTCGCCGTAGCCCCCATCGCAGCCTTCGGCAGCGGCTACAAGGTGCCCTCGACTCCGTAGCCGTTGACGAGTGGAACGAGGCTACGTTCAAGCTGGTGGCAGATCGCGATTGCAATTTTTGCTGCGTTGTCGATAATGCGACTTATTGCTATTTGAGTCTGGTTATCTATCGTGTCCAAGCTTAATCGTGTCGATGACGTTACCCGGGCAGCGGTTCGCTGGTTGCTGCGGCTGGAGTCAGGTCATGCCTGCGCGTCAGAGCGTCAGGTATTCAAGGCATGGCTGGCAGAAAGCCCGGACCACCTGACGGCCTGGAGGCAGGTGGCCGCAAGGGGGAACGAGGTGCGGCTCGCCAGCAGCGTGCAGTGGTTCAGAAGAACCCTGCCTATCGGCCTTGCAGCAGTGTTGCTGGGGCTGGCGCTGTGTTTCGCCACATAAAGGCTAGCGCCGCAGTTTGAGCGCGCTGGCCAGGCTGATCGCCAGCGGCAGGCGCGGTAACAGCGTGGCCTGGTAAGCATGGTAAAGATCCGGCTTGCCGGGCCAGATGGTTTCAGACGGCAGATTGTCCGGGCCCAGTTCATGGTGCCAACTGCCATCGCGGCGATCGATCATGTGCAGGTCGATGTAATCCCAGAACGTTTGATACCAGTCTTCATAACCCAACTCGCCGGTACGTTGCACCAGCGCGGCGGCAGCTGCCGCGGCTTCGGCGAGGGTCCAGTGCAGGCGCTCGCGAACCACCGGCCGGTTGTCCCAGTCCAGGGTGTAGACAATCCCGGTGTTGCCATCGACATTCCAGCCATAGGTACAGGCGCTGTGGAACAGGTGTCGGGCATCCTCCAGCAGCCAGTCGGGGCAGGGCAGGCCCCGTTGCTTGCGTGCAGCTTCAAGGTGCAAGAGCAGGCGCGCCCATTCAAAGGCATGCCCCGGTGTTTTGCCGAACGGGCGAAAACCATCGGCCGGGTTGTCCCGGTTGTAGTCGGGCAAGGGTTGCCACAGGGCATCGAAATGCTCGACCGGGAGATAATCGGATTGAGCCGCCTGCTGGTGGATCACACGCTCGGCGATCCGCAGGGCACGATCGAGCCACAGGTCTTCGTCCAGCACGTCGGCCAGCGACAGAAAGGCTTCGGTGCCGTGCATGTTGCTGTTGGCCCCGCGATACGCTTCGCAGTCACTCCAGTCGCTGGCAAAAGACTCCAGCAAGGCGCCTTCCTCCTCTGACCAGAAATGCGCTTCGAGCACTTCCACCGCGTCACCCAGCAAGTTGGCCGAGCCACCACGCCCGGCCACGGCCGCCGAACCGGCTGCCAGGGCCACAAACGCATGCAGGTACGCGGCTTTGCGGGTGTTGCCGTCTTGGGCATGGGGAGCGGCGAACCAGCCACCGTGTTCGGCATCGCGCAATGGCCCGGCGAGCGCTGCCAGGCCGTGATCGATCAGCGGCGCACAGCCTGGCAGCCCCTGGATATGGGCGAGGGCGAAGCTGTGAACCATGCGTGCGGTGGTTACGGTGTCTGCTGGGGCATCATTCGGGCGTTGGCCGAATCGGTCCAGGCTGGCAAAGCCGTCAGGCACGCGGGAGGCCTTGGCGAAGTCCAGTAGCGCCTGGCCCTGATCCTGCAGCCATTGTTGATGGGATACGGAGCTTAGCCAGCTGTCGCGGGCATGGGGGAGATCGGTCATGGGCCACCTGTGCGGTTGAACAGCCTTGTTGATCCAGCGTTCGCAGCCTAAGGGATTGGCTGCAAAGTGAAAAGCTGAAAGCTTTAATCGCGGTTAAATCTCCGGCCCCCAACGCTGCGACCAGTCGCCGTCTTCCTTGACCATTTCCCGCAGTAACTCAATGGCCTGTTGCAAGGCGGCGCTGTCGCGTTCGCGGGAGTACACCAGATAGGTCGGATAGCTGAACTCCGGAGCCTTGGGCACTCGTTCGAGCACGCCGCTGTCCAGGTAGCTCTTGACCACTCGGGTACGAAAATAGCCGCTGCCGCCGTTTTCCAGAATGTAATGCAGGGCCACCGGTCCCAGATTGAAGCTGATGGCCGCCCGCGACTTGTCGGGCAGGGCCGCGTCGTGCCGCAGGCGAAAGTCTTCACCCCAGTCGACATACACATAGGGTTCGGGCTGGGCCGGGCGGCGAATCTGGATCAGTTTTTCTTCAAGCAACTGCTCGACCTGTACCCCGGGCCAATAGGTCGGCTGGTACACCAGCGCGGCGTCCAGCAGGCCCATTTCAACCTGTCGCAGCAACTGCTCGCCGTCCCGGATCTGCACCCGCAAGGCGTGGGAGGTGAGGTGTTGGCGCAAGGCTTTGGCCCAGCTCAAGATCAGTGGATTGCACAGGCTGACTTCACCGCCGATATGCAACATCTGGTGCATCCCTTCGGGGCGGGGAAGATCACGTCGCGCGGCTTCCCAGGTGTGCAACAGTTGATTGGCATACACCACGAAGGCTTCGCCGTCGGAAGTCAGGCGGGCGCCGGCCCGGTTGCGCACAAACAGCGTGACGCCCAGCAAGGCTTCGAGTTTTTGCACCCGTGCGGTGACCGCCGTCTGGGTGACATGGAGTTTCTCTGCGGCGCCCGCGAGGCTGCCGTAGCGAACGATTTCGAGGAAGGTACGGGCCAGGTCGAGGTCCATGATCGCGCCAGTGTGCAAGGGGCCATCAGTGTAAGGGCTGGAGGACGGCGCGGCACGTGCTGACCCGCGAATAAGTTGCGCCCCGCGAGTGCTGTCGGCTCCTGAGGGCCCAAACGCAAAAGCCCCGGGCAAATGACCCGGGGCTTTGGCTGGAAGCGGGCGAGCGCTTAGAAGGTGTATTTGGTGGTGAGCATCAAGCTGCGTGGCTCGCCGTAGTAGGTGGTGTTGAAGTTGCCCAGGCCGGACAGGTACTTCTTGTCGAAGACGTTGTTGGCATTGAGGTTGAAGGCCAGATGTTCGTTGTACTCGTAGCGGGTCATCAGGTTAACCAGCGCATAGCTGTGCTGTTCGATGATGTCGTAGTCGCCTTTCGCATCGTTGTAGATCTTGCCGTAGAACGGGCTCTGCCAGTTCACGCCACCGCCGACGGTGACTTTGTTCAGCATGCCCGGCAGGCGATACGTGGTGAACACCCGCGCCACGTTTTCCGGCTTGGTGGTTTCCAGCGGGTAGCCATACAGACGATCGCCATCAGCGGTTTTGGTCTGGGCATAGGTGTAGCCGGCCATGACGTTCCAGTCCGGCAGCAGCTCACCGGCCAGTTCAAATTCGATGCCCTTGGTGGTGGCGCCGTCAATGCTCTCGTAGATGCCTTCGTTGGTGTTGACGTTGGTGCCTATCTGCACCGGCAGTTTTTTCTGATCGGTACGGAACACCGCCGCGCTGGCATTCAGGCGGCCGTCGAAGTACGCCGCTTTCAAGCCGATTTCGTAGCTGTTGCCTTCAGTGGGGGCGAGGGTGGTGCCGGAAGCGCTTTTTTCGGTGACCGGTTTATAGATCGAGGTGTAGCTGCTGTAGAGCGAGTAGGTGTCGTTCAGGTCGTACACCACACCGGCGTAAGGCGTCACTCGGCCGTGTTGCTTGGAGCTGGTGCGGTTGTCCTTGAAGGTCGGGGTTTGCACGTAATAGCTGTAGGTGTCGTCGTACTTGAAGTCGCTCAGACGGCTGCCCAGGATCAGCGACAAGTCGTCGGTGGGCTTGAAGCGGGCCGCAAGGTAGGCGCTGTTCTGCCGTTCGTTGGTTTCATACTTGCCGTTTTTCGGGAAGTCCGGCTGCGGATAGTGGCCGTTCCAGTCAAAGATGCTGCCAGGTACCAGGCCGAATTGGGAGCCGTCAAAGGTGGCCCCGGTTTGTCTGGAGGCTTGCGAGGTGTAACCCACCACCAGTTCATGTTCACGGCCAAACAGGCTGAACGGGCCGCTGGCATTGATATCGGCGGTGTTCTGCACGCGATGGCCTTCCCACTTGCCCCAGTAGAAGAACATGCCTTCACCGGTCACCGGATCAGGTTGTCCGCCGCTGGCCGAGCCCAGTTGGGTGTCATGGTCATTGGTCTGCTGGGTCAGGGTGCCTTTGACTTTCCAGTCGTTGGCAAAGCGGTGCTCAAGGGAGGCGAAAACGGTTTGGGCTTTTACGTCACGGCGGCTCCAGTCGGTGGACGGGTTGAACGAGCGGCTGAAGTCCGTTTTGCTGTAGTCGGAAAAATAATACGGATTGCCGGTCCAGGATGAACCGCGGGGCTTGATGTTCTGGTAGTCCATGCCGAAGGTGAACAGTGTGTCGGGGGTGATGTCGGCCTCAACAATGCCGTAGAACACCTCGTTCTTTTTCGAGTAGTGGTCGAGGTACGAATCGGCATCCTGATAGGCCGCCACCAGTCGCCCGCGCACGCTGCCATCGTCATTCAACGAGCCGGAAATATCGCCTTCGGTACGGTAGTTGTCCCATGAACCGACGCTGCCGGTGATCGAAGCCTTGAACTCGCGGGTCGGTTTCTTGCGGATCAGGTTGACGGTGGCAGAAGGGTCGCCGGAGCCGGACAGCAGGCCGGTCGCGCCCTTGACGATATCGACGCGGTCATACAACGCCATGTCGACCTTGGTCGCGCCTTCGTCGAACACGCCGTCATACAACGAGTTGACGCCGTCGTACTGGAAATTGGTGATGGCATAGCCGCGCGCCGAGAATTCCATGCGGTCGCTGTCGTAGGCCTGGGTGGAAATCCCCGGTGCATTGCGCAACACATCGCTGATGCTCTGGGCACCTTGATCGTCCATGTTCTGGCGGGTGATCACGGTCACGGTCTGCGGTGTTTCGCGGATCGACAGCGGCAGTTTGGTCGAGCTGTTGCTGGCGCCGGTGGTGTATGAACCGGTGTCTTCAGTGGTCAGCGCTGTTCCAAGTCCTTGTCCGGAAATGGTAGTAGCGCCCAGCTCCAGCCCATTGCCTTGTCTGGCCTCGAGAATCACCGTGTCGCCATTGAGCTGGTAGGAGATGCCGCTGCCTTGCAGCAGGGTTTCCAGGGCCTTGACCGGCTCCAGCGAGCCCGACACCGAGCGCGAGTTGATCCCCTGCACCTGATCCGGGCTGTAAAGAATCTGCAGATTGGCCTGTTTACCCAGTTCATTCAGGGCGCTGCCCAACGATTGCGCCGGAATATTCACGTTCACCGCAGCCGCCTGGGCAATGGATGATCCCAGCAATACTGACGCCATCAGGGCACTGGACAACAGAGTACGGCGCAGGCGCTGAGGCTGCGTGGCGATCGAAAGGGGGGTCCGGCTCAAGTATGGTCGTTGCATTGCGTGCCTAGGCTCCAGGAAAGGAAAATTCTTTTTTGTTAATGGGAATAGTTATTAGACGCAGCACGATTGATAAACCGGAAACAGTTCCTCGAATACTTGAGTTTTTTCCAAGACGCCTCGAAAAAACGGAGGCAATGAGCATGCTCGCGACGCCAATACGGTCGTGTTCAGTACAACCGTATTGCGCCTGCGGGAAGACATCAGGCGATGTCGAGCGCGGTGCTGACCTTGCCGCTGTCCATGCGCACCAGTTGGTCGGCCACATCGAAGTAGCGGTCGTCGTGGGAGATCACGATGATGGTTTTGCCCATCCGCTTGAGGTCCGGCAGCAGCTCGGTGTAGAAAATCCGGCGGAAGGTCGGGTCCTGATCGGCGGCCCATTCATCGAACACCAGCACCGGGCGCTCTTCGAGCCAGGCATTGATCAGTGCCAGGCGTTTGCGCTGTCCGGTTGAGAGGTCGGTGGTACTGAACTGTCCGTCGGTAATGCTGACCTTGTGCGAAATTTCCAGGCGCTTGAGGTATTGCTCGGCGTCCTGGGGGATGTGCATGTCGCCTTGCACCACGTCGTCGAACAGGTAGTAATCGGCAAACACCGTGGTGAATAGCTGGCGATAGTCATCGCGTGTTTCGGCGGTCACGGGCTGCCCGTCAAGGCGGATTTCACCCTGTTGCGGCGCATACAGCCCCAGCAGCAATTTGATCAGGGTGGTTTTGCCGCAGCCGTTTTCGCCGACGATAAACACGATGTCGCCCTGATTGATCGTAAGGTTTACCGGGCCGAGCCGGAACGGCGCGCTGCCATCCACCGCCGGGAAGCTGTAATTGACGTCGACCAGCGCCAGGCTCTGCACTGTTTTGCCCTGGGCACCTTGCTCATTGAGCAGCAAGTGCGGTTCGGGGGAGTTGAACTGTTCGGACAAGTCCGCAATGCGCCGGAACGCGATTTGTGCCCGGCTGATGATCGGCAGGGTGCTGATCAAATGCTCCAGCGGGCCTTTCATGTACAGCAACACAAGCACAAAGCCGCTGATGACCCCCGGGTTGGCGCTGGGCCACAGTGACTGCATGGCCAGCGCGAGGCCGATGACCACGAAAAACAGCATCGACCCCAGGCTTTTGGCGATCACAAAGGTGTTGATCGAGCGTACCTGGATGTCACAGATTTTTTGCGCGGTGCGCTGAATTCCCGAGACAAACATGCGTTGGCGGCGAGGGCGGTGGATGCGCAGCTCCTTGGCACCTTCGGCAATTGCGTTGTAATGCTTTTGCAGTTCGTCTTCGGCTTCGCGGGCTTCGGAGAAACCGTTCAGGCCATAACCGCGAGCGATGTACTGAATGACCGTGCCGATCACGATGGCCACCAGCATCATTAAAAACATCGGCCACGAGAGCATGGCCAGGTAGCCCATGCAGCCGAGGGTTACGGTCAGTGAGATGGCCAGTGGCGCGAACGCAAAGGCAAAGTCGCTGATGGTATCGACGTCATGGGTCAGCACCGGGATCAGCCGATGGCTGCGATAACGCTCGATTTGCGAGATCGGGGCCGAGAGCACTTTTTCGCCGAGCGTTTTGCGCAACCGGGCGATGATGTGTTGGCCCACATAGTTGCTGCCGATGTCCGAGCAAATGCTGCTGATCAAGGCCAGGACGCATAGCCCGGCAAACAGCGCGACAACCTGTGAGGTCAGACCGCTTTCGGCATGCAGGGCGCTATTGATGGTTGCAAGCAGCACCGTCACGCTCAACCCGCCGATCATCCCCAACAGGACGGACAGGCTGACAATGAGCCGGAACGGCTTGAGCAGGATGAACAGTTCTCTCAGAACCCCGGGCGAGGTCCGGGGCATAGCGGGCTGGCTCATAAACAAGAGTTCCTTGGATCAAGGGAAGGGCAGTCTCTTGTGAACGAGTGGTTGGCGAGGGGATTTAACGCGGCAATGCGGTTGGCCTGCCGCAGCGACCAGGGTCGCGGCGGCAGGCATTGTTCAGCGGGACTTAAAGATCACGTTCAACCCGGAAGCCGATCCAGTCGCCACGGGTGTGCGGATAAATGTCGTTGCGGTTGCCCGAGCGTGAGAATACCGGTGCTTCGCCCCAGTCATTGCCGCGGATCTGGCGCAGTTCGCAGGTACTGCCGCTGATCCAGGCGCTGCCATCCACCGGGGCCCCGACGTAATCAGGGTGTTTGCAGTCCGCCAGCCATTCGTAGACGTTGCCATGCATGTCGTACACACCGAATGCATTGGGCGGGTAGCTGCCCGCCGGAGAGCTGTAGCTGTAGCCATCCGTCGGGCCATAAGTATTGGCGTGCCGGGCAATGCTGTAGGTCTCGCCCGGATCCATCGGGAACGGGAACGGCCCGCTCGAACCTGCCCGGGCGGCATACTCGCGGGTGGCTTCGCTGACCATGCGATAGGGTTTGCCGGTCTTTTTCGAGATCCAGGCCACGTAGTTCTCGACATCGGCAAAATCCATGCACACGGCGGGTTGACGAGGGCCCTGGGGGTAGCGTGGTTTTCCGGCAATGCATGCGCGCCCCGGCCGGTCGTCACCGTCGGCGATCCTGACGCCGGTTGCCTTGATGTAGGCGTCAAACTCCCCGGCAGTGACCTGGAAGCGGCTGATGGCCACGGGTTTGCTGAAGGTCACGGTGTGCATAGGCCCTTCATCGGGCTCACGACCGACTTCATCGTCCGGGGTGCCCATCACGAAACTGCCCGTCGGCAGGACCACCATTTGCGGGCAGTCCTTGCAGTCCTGGAACACGGTACCCGGTTTGGCATCGACGCTGACCGGGGCATTGGCGTGGGCGATGGAGGGCAGCAGGCTGGCGAAAGCAACGGCGAAAGGCAGGCGAAACAAAGCAGGTAACGTTGGCATGGTTGGCGGCTTCACTTAATGAGTAGGTGTCGGCTTGGCGGCTTTTTGCACGGTGTCCCACACGCGCAAGAAGTTGCCGCCCCAAAGTTTGGCGATATCGGCCTCTGAATAGCCGCGCTGCAGCAATTCGGCGGTGACGTTGCGGGTCTGGCTGACATCCTTCCAGCCCTCCAGGCCGCCACCGTCGTTAAAGTCGGAACTGATGCCGACATGATCGATGCCGATTTTCTTGACGGCGTAATCAATGGCGTCGCCGTAATCCTTGAGCGTGGCTTTGGGCTCTTCCTCGACGATCCCATACAGGCCGCTGGCGTATTCGCCGAAACGCTGCTCGGGCCACACGGTGATGATCGCATCGCCAGGCATCAGGGCCATTTCCAGGCTGCGCAGAGGCGGCAGGTCAAACTGGCTGCGCAGGCTGTTGAGCTTGTCCTGGCTGGGCTGGCTCAAGGGTCGCAGGTAGGTGGGGAAACCCACGATTTGCACCACGCCGCCGCTGTCCTTGATCAGTTGCATCTCCTTGTCGCTCAGATTGCGCGGGATATCCACCAGGGCGCGGGGGGCCGAATGCGAAGCCACCATCGGCGTGCGGCTGAGCTGGCTGACTTGCTCCAGGGCTTTGCTCGACATTTGTGACACGTCGATGATCACTCCCAGGTCGTTCAGGCGCTGAACGGCCTGTTTGCCAGTGTCGGACAACCCGTTGAGTGCATCCGGCGTGTCATTGAAAAACGGCAGCGGGCGTGATGAATCGGCCCAGTCGTTATTGCCCACGTAGCTGAAACCGAACATGCGCATGCCGCGCGCAGCCCACAGGTCGAGCTGGTCGAGGTCGTTGCCTAGCGGATAGGCATTGAGCATGCTGATAAACACCGCGAACTTGCCTTCGCCATGCAGGCGCCGGAAGTCATCCGGGGTGTAGGCGATTGCGACCCGCTCGGGAAAATCGCGCACCATGCCGGTGATGATGCTATAGCGCGCTTGCTGCTCGTTGCGTGCCGCCTCGACAAAGCCTGCGGTCGGACGATGGGGGGCATTGGGGCCGTTCCAGATTTCCGGCCAGCCAAAGACGGTCAGCGCTGCGCCCGACAAGCGTCCCTTGGCCGCTTTGACCAGATCGAACTGACCGGGGCCATCCTGGTCGGCTTCATTGCCGGCGGTGCCGAACTCAAGGGGTACGGTGATATGGCTGTCGAACGAAAGAATACGGTCCTGCAACGCATCGGCCTGCTTGATGACCTTGAGCGGATAGCCCGCATTGCCCTTGTAAAAGGTCTCCCAGATTAGAAAACCGCCACCGATGGCAGCCGCCAAAGCCAGAGGAAGTCCGATCACCAAGGCTTTTTTTACACGTGGTTTAGTCATTGCCATCTCAATAGAAAATCGCCGTCAAGGGCGGGAGCGGGGCCTTTGCTATCAGGGAGGAACGAGGGGCAGGAAGAGGAATTTAGGCCGATACTTCATCCAGCGCCGGCGCGTACTGTTCTATAAATAGAACGAATAATGCTGAAAATGCCATCTAGTGCGATAGGTGGGTCGAATCTATGATGGCGTCATGACTTACAGGAGGTGCAACATGAAAAGCATTCTTGGCATTTACACGGCGCCACGTCCGCATTGGGTCGGCGACGGCTTTCCGGTCCGCACATTGTTTTCCTACGACAGCATGGGCAAACACATCAGCCCGTTCCTGTTGCTCGATTACGCGGGCCCGGAAGAGTTCACCCCAACGTCGGCACGTCGTGGGGTAGGGCAACACCCGCACCGGGGTTTCGAAACCGTGACCATCGTCTACAAAGGCGAGGTCGAACACCGTGACTCCACCGGTAATGGCGGGGTGATCGGGCCTGGTGATGTGCAATGGATGACCGCCGCATCGGGGATCCTGCATGAAGAGTTTCACTCCGAGGCGTTTGCCCGAAGTGGTGGCACTCTGGAAATGGTGCAGCTGTGGGTTAACTTGCCGGCCCGGGACAAAATGTCCGAGCCCGGTTACCAGGGCATTGTCGATCGCGAGATTCCTGATCTGGCGCTCAAGGATGAGGCCGGTCGCTTGCGACTGATCGCCGGCGAGTTCGATGGCCAGCGCGGTCCGGCACGGACCTTCACTGAAATCGACGTCTGGGATATCCGTTTGAACGCTGGCAAATCGGCTGAGTTCAAGCTTCGCGAAGGCCGGAATACGGCGCTGGTAGTGCTGCACGGGGCCGTTGAAGTCAATGGTCAGGAAGTGGTGCGTGAAGGGCAGCTGGCGTTGTTCGAGCGCGACGGCACCCAGGTGCGACTCGAAGCCAGTGGCGATGCCGTGCTGTTGATCCTGAGCGGTGAGCCGATTGACGAACCGATCGTGGGACACGGCCCGTTCGTGATGAACACAGAAGCCGAAATCCATCAGGCGTTTGTGGACTTCCAGTCAGGCCGGTTTGGCAGGATGCCAACCTAGTCTCGAGGGGGTGTAACCTTGAAAACCCGGCCATGAATGTTCATGGCCGGGTTTTTTGTGCCCGGTAAAACTGCACGCTCGCGTCACACCCGCTCGAAAATCACCGCAATCCCTTGTCCGCCGCCAATGCACATGGTTGCCAGGGCATAACGGCCCTGTATCCGGTGCAATTCGTGGATGGCTTTAGTGGCGATGATTGCACCCGTGGCACCGACCGGATGCCCCAGGGCGATCCCGGAACCATTCGGGTTGACCTTGGCCGGGTCCATGTCCAGTTCTTGCATCACGGCACAGGCTTGTGCCGCGAAAGCGATATTGGCTTCGATGACGTCCATGTCCGCCATGCTCAGGCCTGCCCGCTTGAGCGCCAGACGCGTGGCCGGGATCGGCCCCAGGCCCATCAATTCCGGTTCAACCCCTGCATGTGCATACGCCACCAGACGCGCCACGGGCGCGAGATGGTTGGCATGTACAGCCGCGCCGCTGGCCAGGACCAGGGCCGCCGCACCGTCATTGAGCCCCGACGCATTGCCCGCGGTCACGCTACCGTCTTTTTTGAACGCAGGTTTCATCTGCGCCAGTTGCTCCAGGCTGGCCGCACGCGGATGTTCGTCGATGTTGAACAGGCTGCTGCCTTTGCGGCTACGGACTTCGACCGCTGCTATCTGTCGATCGAAGTAACCCTCGGCAATGGCCCGGGCGGCCCGCTGCTGGTCTTCAAATGCCAGGGCGTCCTGGGTTTCGCGGCTGATGTTATTGCGCAGCGCAATGTTCTCGGCGGTGATGCCCATGTGGATACCGTGGAACGGGTCATGAAGGATCCCGAGCATGTAGTCCAGCACCTGCGCATCGCCCATGCGCGCGCCCCAACGGGCCGCAGGGAGCAGATAGGGACCGCGGCTCATGGCCTCGGCACCGGCGCCGATGGCGAATTCGGCATCACCGAGCATCAAGGTGTGGGCGGCAGAGATGATTGCCTGCAGGCCTGAACCGCACAGACGATTGACGTTGTAGGCCGGTGTTTCCTTGGGGATCCCGGCGTTGATCGCTGCGACCCGAGCCAGGTAGGCATCCTGGGGTTCGGTGGGAATCACGTTGCCCATCACCACATGGCCGATGCGCGCTGGCTCGACCTGGCTGTCAAGCAGCGCGGCCTTGACCGCAGTGGTAGCCAGGTCGCACAGGGGCACATCTTTCAGCGCCCCGCCAAAGGTGCCGATGGCGGTACGTTTGGCACTGAGGACGAAAATCTCGGAGGTTGGCATGGTGGATCCTTATTATTCTGATGAGCCAAAATCTTTTGGATTATTCCACGACGGCTGGAGGAATGGAGTAGTCCGAATGAAGGAATAAACACTTCGTTCAGGCCGATACCCCGTGCGGACAGTGTCGCGAAACACACGTGAGCGCACAGCCGCTGCCTGAGTCTACTTTGCCAGCAATGCCCGGAACCCGGCCAGCGGCAGTGGCTCACTGTGCAGGAAGCCCTGGTAAACATGGCAGTCCAGGCTTTGCAAAAAGGCGAGTTGTGCCGGTTGTTCGACACCTTCGGCCACGACCTTGAGCTTGAGGCTGAGGGCCATTGCGACAACAGCGCGGATGATTTCCGCATCGTTGGGGTCGTGAATGGCATCGCGGACAAATGACTGGTCGATCTTCAGAGCATCCACCGGCAGGCGCTTGAGGTGCGTCAGCGAGGAGTAACCGGTGCCGAAGTCATCCATCGCAAAGCTCACCCCCAAGGCCGTCAACTGGTGCATTTTGGCGATGGTGTCTTCCAGGTTCTGAATCATGATGCCTTCGGTGATTTCCAGCTTGAGCATCGAGAAGGGCACCTGATGGGTCAGCAGGCTGCGCTGCACGTGTTCAACAAAATGGGTTTGTCGAAACTGCCGTGGGCTGATGTTCACGCATAAGCTGAAATGTTCGGGGTCGATCAGGCCTTCGCGCAACAACTGGCCAAACGCACGGCACGCCTCATCCAGAATCCAGATGCCCACTTCAACAATCAGGCCACTCTCTTCCAGGATATTGATGAAGTTGGTGGGGCATTGTTGCCCGCGTTGCGGGTGCTGCCAGCGCACCAGGGCCTCCGCGCCGACAATTCGATTGTCCCGGGCATCGACCTGCGCCTGGAAGCACAGGCTGAATTCGTGGCGTGCCAGGGCCGTGCGCAGGTCGCTTTCCATGCGCATGCGTTCGCTGGCGGCAGTTTGCATGTCGATATGAAACAGTTGAGTGGTGTTACGCCCGAAATCCTTGGCCCGGTACAGCGCGATATCGGCCCGTTTGAGCAGGTCGGCGGGGTTCGATCCGTGATCCGGAATCAGGGCGATACCGATACTGGGTGTCACCTGCAGGCGCTGGCCATCGAGAAACATGGGTTCTGCCAGCAGCTCGCGCAACGTATCGGCGGTATGCCGCACGGCGCGGGTGACGGCTTCGAGCGAACCTTTGAGCCCGGTGAGCAGCACCACGAACTCGTCCCCTCCAAGGCGCGCCACGGTATCTTCGTGGCGTACGCTGGCTTCCAGGCGCGCGGTGATGATCTTCAGCACCGAATCGCCCACCGGATGGCCCAGGGAATCGTTGATGTGTTTGAAATGGTCGAGGTCTAAAAACAACAATGCGCCCCGCAGGTTATGGCGCTGCAGCAATGACGACTGCTGACTCAGGCGGTCCATCAGCAAGGCGCGGTTGGGCAGGTTGGTCAGGGGATCATGGTAGGCCAGGTGCCTGATCTGGGCCTGTGCCGCCTTGAGCTGGCTCAAATCGCGAGCGGTAAGCAACAGGCAGGCGGTGTCATTCAGGGTAATGGGCTCGATCGACACTTCAACGTTGAGCAAGTCCCCCCGACGCGAGCGCCCCAGCATTTCGCGGTGGCTGATGCGTCCCTTTTCGGCCAGTTCCTCCAGCAGCGCCCTGCGCTGTGCACGGTCACCCCAAATCCCCAGTTCATAAGCGCTGCGGCCAATGACTTCGCTGCTGCTGTAACCGGTCAACCGGCAAAACCCGTCATTGACTTCAAGGTAGTGACCGGTGGTGAACTCGCAAATGGTGATGGCGTCCGGGCTGGAGTGAAACGCCTTGGCGAATTTTTCTTCACTGGCTTTAAGCGCCGCTTCAGCTCGCTGTTGCTGCGTAATGTCAAGCAGTGTCCCGGCCATGCGTAGGGGCTCACCCTCCGTATCGCGGTACAGGCGGGCCCGACTTTCGAGGTAGCGTGAGGTGCCGTTTTCAAGTGGCATGCGGTAGGTCAGCCGGCAATTGCCGTCGGGGTCTTCACGCAGCGTGCGATAGGCATTGCGCATGTGGTGACGCTCTTCCTCAGGCACCCCTTCAAAAAACGCATCGAAGGAGTCATTGAAAGGTACGGCCAGCAGACCGTGCAATTGCGCGGCACGGGCCGAACCGTAGAAACGGCCGCTGGGAATATGCCAGTCCCAGGTGCCCAGTTGTGCGGAGTCGAGTGCCAGGTCCAGACGCTCCTGGCTGTCGATCAGCGCTTGTTCGGCTTCCTTGTGCTTGCTGGTGTCAAGGAAGTGGCTGATCAGGTAGGCCTCGCCTTCCAGCTCGACTTTCTGGGCGCTGAGGATGCCGTCATGAAGCCGGCCGTCACGGCCGCGCAATTGCACCTCCATATGCACCGGGGCACTGTTGTTGCGGACCGCCTTGATCAGGCGCTTGCGCTGCCGTGGATCAGACCACAGCCCCAGCTCCAGCGTGGTACGGCCAATGACTTGCGCCGTCGGCCAACCCAGCAGGCTCTCGAAAAATTGATTGGCTTCACTGATCAGCCCGTCTTCAAGCCGCACCAGCAGTACCAGGTGAGGGGACAGATGAAAAAGCGTGGAAAAGCGCTTCTCCGAGCTGTTGAGCGCTGTGTCTGTCGTCGTTGGCATGAACTACGATCCTTGAGCTGAGCCCGGGAGACTTCACTTGGACGCGTGGGAGGCGCCAGTGTGCGGCGTATCAACTTGGGCATCCAGCAGCGTCATGAAGGCATGTGCGGCATTCGACAATGTCCGTTCGGTGTGTGCGATGTAGCCTAGCTGGCGCGTCAGTTGAATGCCCGGCAAGGTGATCGAGGCCACCTGTTCATCAAGCATGGTGCGCGGCAATACGCTCCACGCCAGGCCAATGGAAACCATCATTTTGATGGTTTCCAGGTAGTTGGTACTCATGGCGATGTTGGGCGTCAGGCCCTGGGCTTCAAACAAACGCTGCACGATATGGTGAGTAAACGTATTGCCGCCGGGAAACACCGCCGGATGATGCGCAATGTTGGCCAGGCTGATCGGGCCCTGGCGAGTGAGGTCATGCTCAGGTGCCACGACAAAGTCCAGCGGGTCATTCCAGACCGGCATGGCGCGTATCAGTGAGTGCGGGTCAGGGGCGAGAGTGATGACCGCCAGTTCGGCACGGCCATGAAGGATTTCTTCATAGGCCACCTCTGAATCCAGAAACTGAATATCCAGCGCCACCTTGGGGTAGGTGCGGGTGAACTCACGCAGCAGAGGCGGCAAGCGGTGCAGACCAATATGGTGGCTGGTTGCCAGAGTCAGGCGGCCGCTGACCTCGCCGTTGAGATTGTTCAGTGCCCGGCGTGTGTCATCCAGTACGTTGAGGATCTGATACGCCCGGGGCAACAGGGCCCGGCCTGCTTCAGTCAGGCTGACTTCACGGCCCAGCCGATCGAACAGCCGCAGCTTGAGTTGCTGCTCGATACTGGCAATGCGCTTGCTGATGGCGGGCTGGGTCAAGAACAGCCTTTCGGCGGCCCCCGAGAAGCTTCCGGTTTCAGCAATCGCAATAAAGGCATTGAGATTCGCGAGATCCATCTTTTGAATTCCTATTGGTTATCCAAAGCATAAAAATTATGAATTTGAGTTATTAACTGTAACCCCATAGGATCGACCTCACAAGCCAAGTGGTTATTGGCACAGAAAGTAGCTGATGAGGAAACCGTCTGATGGCCGGCAAAACGCTCTACGACAAACTCTGGGACTCGCATTTGGTCAAGCAGCGCGACGATGGCTCGGCGCTGATCTACATCGACCGTCACATCATTCATGAAGTGACGTCGCCGCAGGCCTTCGAAGGGCTGCGTCTGGCCGGGCGCAAGCCTTGGCGCATCGATGCCAACATCGCGACCCCGGACCACAACGTACCCACCACGCCAGAGCGCAAGGGCGGGATCGAAGCGATTGCTGACCAGGTATCCCGCCTGCAGGTGCAAACCCTCGACGACAACTGTGACGAGTACGGCATCACTGAATTCAAGATGAACGACGTGCGTCAGGGCATCGTTCATGTGATTGGCCCGGAGCAGGGCGCGACCTTGCCCGGCATGACGGTGGTCTGCGGCGACTCGCACACATCGACTCACGGCGCATTTGGCGCACTGGCCCACGGCATCGGCACCTCCGAAGTCGAGCACGTGCTCGCTACGCAGTGCCTGGTGGCGAAAAAAATGAAGAACATGCTGGTGTCGGTGGAAGGTCAATTGCCATTTGGCGTGACCGCCAAGGACATCGTGCTGGCGGTCATCGGCAAGATCGGTACCGCGGGCGGCAATGGCCACGCCATTGAATTTGCCGGCAGCGCGATTCGCGACTTGTCCGTCGAAGGCCGCATGACCATTTGCAACATGTCGATCGAAGCGGGGGCCCGTGTGGGACTGGTTGCCGCGGACGAAAAAACCGTGGCTTACGTAAAAGGACGTCCGTTTGCACCGAAAGGCGCGGAATGGGAGCTGGCAGTCGAAGCCTGGAAAGACCTGGTGTCCGATGCCGACGCGCAGTTCGACACCGTGATCGAGCTCGACGCGACGCAGATCAAGCCGCAGGTCAGCTGGGGTACCTCGCCGGAAATGGTGCTGGCCGTTGATCAAAACGTGCCTGACCCGGCGCAAGAGGCCGATCTGGTCAAGCGCAGTTCGATCGAACGTGCCCTGAAATACATGGGTTTGAACGCCAATCAGGCGATCACCGACATTCAGCTGGATCGTGTGTTCATTGGTTCTTGCACCAACTCGCGGATCGAAGACCTGCGCGCTGCCGCGGTGATTGCCAAGGGCCGCAAAGTGGCTTCGACCATCAAGCAAGCAATCGTGGTTCCGGGCTCGGGCCTGGTGAAAGCCCAGGCCGAATCGGAAGGTCTGGACAAGATTTTCCTTGAGGCCGGCTTTGAATGGCGCGAGCCCGGTTGCTCGATGTGTCTGGCGATGAACCCGGACCGCCTGGAGTCGGGCGAGCATTGCGCATCGACCTCCAACCGCAACTTCGAAGGTCGCCAGGGTGCCGGTGGACGTACTCACCTGGTCAGCCCGGCCATGGCCGCCGCCGCCGCGGTGACCGGTCGTTTCGTCGACGTCCGTGAATTGATTTAAGGAGCGCAGCATGAAAGCTTTTACTCAGCACACTGGGCTTGTCGCGCCTTTGGACCGTGCCAACGTTGACACAGACCAGATCATTCCCAAGCAGTTCTTGAAGTCAATCAAGCGCACCGGTTTCGGGCCGAACCTGTTTGACGAGTGGCGCTATCTGGATGTGGGGCAGCCATATCAGGACAACTCCAAGCGTCCGCTGAACAAGGACTTCGTGCTCAATGCCGAGCGCTATCAGGGTGCCAGCGTGTTGTTGGCCCGCGAGAACTTCGGTTGCGGCTCCAGCCGTGAGCACGCGCCCTGGGCGCTCGAAGAGTACGGGTTTCGCAGCATCATCGCGCCGAGCTATGCCGATATCTTCTTCAACAACAGCTTCAAGAATGGCCTGTTGCCGATCATTTTGAGCGACGCCGAGGTGGATGAGCTGTTTGCCCAGGTGGAAGCCGAGCCGGGTTACCAGCTCACGGTCGACCTTGAGGCCCAGACCGTGACACGTCCGGACGGCAAGGTGCTGAACTTTGAAATCGATGCGTTTCGCAAGCATTGCCTGCTCAATGGTCTGGACGATATCGGCCTGACCTTGCAGGACCATGAAGCGATTGCCACGTTCGAAAGCAAGCATCGCGCAAGCCAGCCGTGGTTGTTTCGCGACGCATAAGCAGCCCGTCAGACAAAGGAAACCAGCATGACCAGCTCCGCGCGCCACACTCAGGTTGTACAAAAGCAATTCGGTGAGCAGGCCTCTGCTTATCTGAGCAGCACGGTGCATGCCCAGGGCGCGGAGTTCGACCTGCTGAAAGCCGAGCTGGCAGACCAGCAGCAGGCGCGGGTGCTGGATCTGGGTTGTGGCGCCGGGCATGTCAGCTTTCACGTGGCTGCCCTGGTCAATGACGTGGTGGCCTATGACTTGTCGCAGGCCATGCTCGATGTGGTCAGTGCCGCCGCTGATGAGCGTGGCCTGGGCAACATCCGTACGATTCGGGGAGCTGCCGAGTGCCTGCCGTTTGCCGAGGGTGAGTTTGATTATGTGCTGAGCCGTTATTCGGCTCACCACTGGAGCGACCTGGGCCTCGCGTTGCGTGAAGTGCGTCGGGTGCTCAAGCCTGGTGGTGTTGCCGCGTTTATCGACGTGACGTCACCGGGCAGCCCGCTGCTCGACACCTATCTGCAATGTGTCGAAGTCCTGCGTGACACCAGCCATGTGCGCGATTACGCCACGAACGAGTGGCTGCGCCAGGTCAGCGAGGCCGGCTTGCATACGCGCAGCACACAGCGCCAGCGTTTGCGTTTAGAGTTCAGCTCCTGGATCGAGCGCATGCGTACGCCGCCTGTCATGAGCGCAGCCATTCGTGAGCTGCAGCAGTCGATGGGGGCAGAAGTCCGCGATTACTTTGAAATTGAAGCCGATGGCTCGTTCAGCACCGATGTCGTGGTGCTGTGGTGTGAAAAATAACAGCTCGACCCCATTTTCGGATGCGCCTGCGGGGGCATCGACAGACAAGACAGAGGAACCCATGAGCAAGCAGATTCTGATTCTCCCAGGCGACGGTATTGGTCCGGAAATCATGGCCGAAGCGGTCAAGGTGCTGGAATTGGCCAACGACAAGTTCAACCTGAACTTCGAGCTGACCCATGACCTGATCGGTGGTGCAGCCATCGACCAGCATGGCGTGCCCCTGGCGGATGAAACCCTGGAGCGCGCCCGCGCCGCCGACGCGGTATTGCTCGGTGCTGTAGGTGGACCGAAGTGGGACAAGATCGAGCGTGACATTCGCCCGGAGCGCGGTCTGCTGAAAATTCGTGCGCAACTGGGCCTGTTCGGCAATCTGCGTCCGGCCATTCTGTATCCGCAACTGGCTGACGCTTCGAGCCTCAAACCGGAAATCGTTTCGGGGCTGGATATCCTGATCGTTCGTGAACTGACAGGCGGTATCTACTTCGGCGCACCACGCGGGACTCGCGAGCTGGAAAACGGTGAGCGCCAGGCGTATGACACGCTGCCCTACAGCGAAAGCGAAATCCGTCGCATCGCCCGTGTAGGCTTCGACATGGCCCGTGTGCGTGGTAAAAAGCTGTGCTCGGTAGACAAGGCCAACGTGCTGGCTTCCAGCCAGCTGTGGCGTGAAGTGGTCGAGCAGGTTGCCAAGGACTACCCGGACGTCGAACTGAGCCACATGTACGTCGATAACGCCGCGATGCAACTGGTGCGTGCGCCAAAGCAGTTCGATGTGATCGTGACCGAGAACATGTTCGGCGATATCCTCTCCGATCAGGCTTCGATGCTCACTGGCTCTATTGGCATGCTGCCGTCGGCGTCCCTGGATACCCACAACAAGGGCATGTACGAGCCGTGCCACGGCTCGGCGCCGGACATCGCGGGGCAGGGGATTGCCAACCCGCTGGCGACGATCCTCTCGGTCTCGATGATGCTGCGCTACAGCTTCAACCAGAGCGCTGCCGCCGACGCCATCGAGCAGGCAGTAAGCCTGGTTCTGGACCAGGGATTGCGTACCGGTGATATCTGGTCGCAGGGCTGTACCCGTGTCGGTACACAGGAAATGGGCAATGCAGTAGTCGCGGCGCTGCAGAATCTGTAATCTCTCGGGCCCGTTACTTCCTGTTGGTGGAAGTAACGACCCCACTTTTTGTTAAAGGTGTAGTTGCGATGAAACGTGTAGGTCTGGTCGGTTGGCGCGGTATGGTCGGTTCCGTGCTCATGCAGCGGATGCTGGAAGAGCAGGATTTCGATCTTATCGAGCCGGTGTTTTTCACTACTTCCAATGTCGGTGGACAGGGTCCGTCAGTGGGCAAGGATATTGCCCCGCTCAAGGATGCTTACAACATTGAAGAGCTGAAAACCCTCGATGTGATCCTGACCTGCCAGGGCGGCGACTACACCAGCGAGGTGTTCCCCAAGCTGCGTGAAGCGGGCTGGCAAGGTTACTGGATCGATGCGGCGTCGAGCCTGCGCATGCAGGATGACGCGGTCATTATTCTGGACCCGGTCAACCGCAGGGTGATCGACCAGCAGCTGGATGCGGGCACCAAGAACTACATCGGTGGCAACTGCACCGTCAGCCTGATGCTGATGGGCCTCGGTGGCCTGTTTGAAGCGGGTCTGGTGGAGTGGATGAGCGCCATGACCTATCAGGCGGCATCGGGTGCCGGCGCCCAGAACATGCGCGAGCTGATCAAGCAAATGGGCGCGACCCATGCGGCAGTTGCAGATCAACTGGCGGATCCGGCCAGCGCCATCCTCGATATCGACCGTCGTGTGGCCGAAGCCATGCGCAGCGATGCCTACCCGACCGAGAACTTCGGCGTACCGCTGGCCGGCAGCCTGATCCCGTGGATCGACAAGGAACTGCCAAACGGCCAGAGCCGTGAAGAATGGAAGGCCCAGGCAGAAACCAACAAAGTATTGGGTCGCTTCAAGAACCCGATTCCGGTGGATGGCATCTGCGTGCGTATCGGTGCGATGCGTTGCCACAGCCAGGCATTGACCATCAAGCTGAACAAGGATGTGCCAATGGCTGATATCGAAGGGCTGATCAGCCAGCACAACCCGTGGGTCAAACTGGTGCCGAACCAGCGCGAAATCAGCATGCAAGAGCTGAGCCCGACCAAAGTGACGGGCACCCTGAATGTGCCGGTGGGACGTCTGCGCAAGTTGAACATGGGTTCGCAGTTCCTCGGTGCGTTCACTGTAGGTGACCAGCTGTTGTGGGGCGCGGCCGAGCCGTTGCGCCGCATGCTGCGGATCCTGCTGGAACGTTGATTCGCTGATATATCTAAAAATCCCGCGCCTTGCATGAGGCGCGGGATTTTTTTTGCCCGGCATATTTAACTACCGCTCGATGTCGAGGATTCCTGGCGTAAATGCGCTACCGGTCATATGACCCACTGCGGTTTAAAAGGAATGCTCATGTCTGATCCGACCCCAACCTTAATACGAGTGCCTACGGTAAGCGCCGTCAGGGCACAGTTTGCCAGCCGTCCAACCCTGGAAAACGCCACCCGGCAAGCCCTGGCATCAGCCATTGCCGAAAAATACCCCACACTGGAGATCGATCTTTCCCGCGCCCGGCTGGCCACGCCGGACTCGGACGGGACCTGGAGCTTGTCGCCATTGATGCCGCGGGTGCTGGATTACCTGGCCAGCGGTACGAAGCTGGACCTGCGCCCGCGTTTCAACCGGCCTTTCTACCTGTCCAGCGAAACCGGTGACTGGCTGGCCCCGGCCGACGGCAGTGTGGACATGCAGGTCATTGAAGCACTGATTGAAGAATTGCCCTGGCGCTTGCCCATCGTCCTGCAGAGTGTCTTGAGTGATTACTGGCGTGAAGCGTCGGATGCCGGCGACAGCCGTTGGCGCTGGTTCAGCGATGTGCTCAAGGACACGCTGAGCATCTGCGCCGTTCGCCAGCAGGACCTGGGGGGCGGGGCGCGGGAAATGATCGATCAGATCATCCAGTGCCCCGAACGCGCCGAACGCATGCGCCGTTACAGTGTTGACGCAACCTATGCCTATTGCCTGGAGATCACGCTCGGCGCACAGGGTGATTCCAGCCCGTACTTGAGTCCGACACTGGTGCTGGCCCGGGCCCGACAGGTTCTGCTGTGCCACCCTGACGGCCAGGTCAGGACATTCTCTTTTCTGGATGAAGCCATCCGTGATGAAACGCAGCGTATCAACCAGACGTTGGCCTTCGAACAGATTCAGATCAACCGTTATGAACCCGATGGCAACCTCTTCGATACCCAGGCGGCAATCATTCTTGACCGGCAGCTGGAGCGCCTTGGCGCACTTCAGCTGCCTGCCCGTGTCGGGCTGCAGGCCTTGCAAGCGGTGTACACGGAGTTGACCGATCCCGCGTTGGCACTGCTCGATGCCCCGCAGGTCAGCGCGCAAGCGCTCGATACGCTAAGGGCCGCGGTGCCTGCCTGGCTGCAACAGGCTCCGCTGGCCGATCAGGCCACTTACCGGCGCTACAGCCTTGAGCTGGCCCTGGCGAAAAAAAGCAGTCAGGGCCGGACCTTTCTCACCGGCATTGCAGATATCCATCAATTCACCGTCGAAGCCCTGACACGGCAGATGCAACAGGATCAGGCGCGACTGGAGACGCACCTGCTGGAGCACATACCCGGCGCCATGTACCACCCCGACGATATTGAACTGACGTTCCAGAGCGTGATCGGTTCGCCCGGCACACTCGGCAATCCGAGTCCGGTCGGCATCGTCGAACGCGTCACCATGAGCCTGACGGAACTGGCGCTGAAAAACCTCTCGGGCAGGCCTCAGGGGCATGTGACCCTGCGCCATCGACTCGGTCTCGCACTGCCTGCCTGGCTGACCCCGGAATACATCACGCGCCGCGGTGGCTTGATCGAACAGGTCGATATCGGACGGGTATACCCGCAACAATTGCAGGCAATGTTATTGGGGGATACGCCGGATGCGCTCAAGCGTGAACAGCTATTTTCCGATCAGGTCAGTGTGCAGTTGCCCTTGCAGGCACTGGAATCCAGCCTCAAGGGTGAAAACGGCCTGTCCCCGCTTGGCGCGCGTTACGTTGCTGCACTGATGCACCCTGAAGCCCGGGGGCGGGAGGTCGAAGGTGTGCCGATTGTCATTCGTCATTTGGCCTTGCTGCGCAAGCCCGATGCGCGCCCGGATGTGGTCAGCAATATGTTTGTGATAGAGCCGGTAGACCAGGCAGTCGGGCCACACCTGTTGTATCGCCCGCTGTATTCCCCGGCGCTGCACGAATTCAGTTCCCGCGCAGCATTACTGGATGCCATTGCCACGCCAGGGGCGTTGCAAACCAGCGTGTTGATCTGGTTGAGCGACCTCGCTCGGCCCATTTATGCCAATGGTGGCTTTCAAGAGCCGCATTACGTACGTTTTGGTCAGGGCAGCGATTTCTCTACGCTGGAAACACCGCTGCCGGCCAGCCTAGCGACCGATGGCGCCAGCGATGAGTTATTGCAATCGCTGCAGTACGGCAAGTTGCTGGAGTTCCTCTACGGCAGCAACGCCCGGGCTTTGGTCGATCAGGCGAACAGAGAGTCCGTGTCCAACAGTGAAAGTCGCTGGGAGGTTTTGCTCGAAGGTGGCGGCCTTATCTTCAATACGTTGTTGCTGCCCGTCCTGCGGGGGCCGGCCATGCTCACCGGTTGGTTACTCAGCCTGATAGCGTCTGCCGTACGGGAGATTCCGGCCTTGCACAGCACTGACCCGATCCAGCGCGAACTGGCCATGGTCGACCTGCTGCTCAACCTGGGCATGCTGTTGTTTCAAATGGCGCCGGGCGGGCATGGCGGGACCGTGCAGCTGGACCGCGGTATCAGGCAGCAGGTGGTGCGCGCGCGGGCGCCTGAGCGTGTGGCCGAGCAATGGCCGGTTCCACCGTTGCCCGGGGTCATTGACGGAACCGTTGCCCTGGCCGGTGAGTTGCCCCGGCCGGCAACCACCACCCTGGATTTCAGCTTCGCCAGTGCCCGTCATCGGCTGACGCCGGGCCAGCGCGCCAGGCTGTCGCGTTTCCAGGTGCAGCCCTCCGGACCTTTGCCTGCACCGTCACTGGACGGGATCTATGTCATCGACCAGAAGCGGCATGTCCGGGTGAACGGCAATCTGTACCGGGTCGACAGTGAGGCGGGCGGGGGGCTGGTGATCGTCGACCCGAATGACATCAATCTCCGCGGTCCCGGTCTGCAGTGGGCAAACGGTCAATGGACGCTGGACTTGGGGTTGCGTCTGAGAGGGGGCATGCCGCCCAAGCGACTGGCCGCCCTGCGCCAGCAAAAAGCGGAGCGTAAACACCAGCTGCAAGCCGAGTATGACCAGTTCCTTGCGCAGCAGGCGACACAGCAGCAAGAGATCGATATTGCACAATCGGTCATGGAGCGTGCCGCTGAAGACCCCAGGTTCACTGCCGAACAACGTGCCACTTTCCGGCAGCGGTTCAACAACCTCCTGCAGAAACAGACGGCCGTTTACCAGCAGTTGCTGGAGAGTCATCAAGAGCGTACCGAGCTGCAGATCCCGATTCCCGTTGCCACGCGGGCGATTTTGATGGAAAACCTGATCAACAATGCGCGCAAGTCGGTGGTCATCTCGGAGCTGAATCGCAAGGCTCACTATGAAAAAGGTGCCTCTTTCAACGGACGCGGTCCAGAGCTTGAAAAAGCCATCGCGGCCCATCACGAGCAATACCCGGAGTACGTCAAGGAACTGGTAGAAATCAACGAGCGCTCCATCCATTGGCTGGAGGTGAAGGATCGCTGGCTGGCAGAGTTGTATGAGCTGGGTGAAGCGGGGGTCGAGCGCTATACGCGCCTGACCCGCGACCGTCCGGTCGAAGAAATGAGTGCGCTGTGCGTCAAGGGCATGCAGCTGCATGCCATTGTCCTGCCTTGCATCAAGGTGTGGGAGCGGACGCTGCCGGAGAGCCTGAATGCGTTGCTAGAACCCATGCAAGAACAGGTACGCACGCACACCGATCTCGATGCGCTGGATTTTACGACCAGCGAACGACTGGAGGTATTGAGCAGTCTGGTGGAGCGTTACGGCCGGGTGCTGGATGCCTTGCAAGGCATTGCCATCGTCAATGTCGACGAACTGGACCACGCCTACTTCAACCGGCTGCTCAAGCTGGTGGAGGATCTGTACCAGAATGTGGCCAGGCAACTGGAGGTGGCAATGAAGCCTGCTGTCGAAACCCGCAGGCCCGCCCCCAAGCGGACACCGCATCCCGTCGGCGCACCGCACAAGCGTGTGATCAGGACCCGTCATCGCGGCAGATTGATCGGCCAGACGCGACAGCCAACCAGAGACTGGCCGCTCGAAGTGGTCGAAATCCGCTCTGAATACAACAACGAATTGCTGGCGACGTACTCAAGGCACGGGGATGTATGGGATGAAGTTCAAGGCCTCAAGCCCGCCGAGGTTCGCCCGGCCGCGCGCCCGCTCGACCAGATCAAGGGCGAGGCGCGCAAGCTTTTCAGTCAGCTCGACAATCATGTGAAGCGGGCTGACAGTTACAGCAAGATTTCCAGATACCCGCAAGAGCTGGAAGAGGTGCTGGCTCACGAGGCGGAGCGCCTTGAACATATAGCGACGGAACTTGAACAGGCGATCCAGGCCACCGCGCATAGCTCACGTCAGGAAGCGGATCTGGCACTGGTGAACGACATGCGTGCGGGTGCTGCCCGTCTGGCCGGCAAGGGCCGTGAACTGCGGACCCAGGCGAGCCTGGACTTGCCGCCTACCCATGGCAACCTGCAGCATTTGCTCGAACATGATCTGGTGCAAATTGCCCGCTTGGGCGAGCGTATAGCCCTGCGCGGAGAGCGTCGCGATTTCATCCAGGAGTACGCCATCAATCACAAGGGCGGCGCGCCCCTGTGGTACGCCCATTTCCATTACACGGCGGTTGACACGCCCAAGCAGAACTACACGGTGGCGCACCTGAAAACTGCGGCTCAACGCAAGCAGAGCTATTACACGCTGCTGTCCGATGCGCAAAGCTCGCAAGCGGCGGTCAACGTTCACCGTGGGCAGATCGGCAAGGACCTGGCGCAACGCTGGTTCCTGCCGTTGGCGCCCTGATTCAGCAGCATGAGGGCGAGTCAGGCCCGCCCTCATGCCTGGCCGGCAGGTAGCGCAAGGTTGAATCCGGCGCTGCAGGTCGCCACTCCAGCCATTACGCAATCACCGTCAAGGCTGCGTCCTGCAAGCCGCTTAAATTGCCTGACTCTTCTCGGGCGGTTAAAGTGCGCCTCCCCACGTTTCGCCTGAGGTAGATCCATGAGCCAGTCCTTTGATATCGCCGTCGTCGGCGCCACCGGCACTGTCGGCGAAACCCTTGTACAAATACTCGAAGAGCGCAGTTTTCCGGTGGCTGACTTGCACTTGCTGGCCAGCAGCGAATCCGCCGGGCATTCGGTGCCTTTTCGAGGCAAAAACGTAAGAGTGCGTGAAGTCGACGAATTCGACTTCAGCAAGGTCAAGCTGGTGTTCTTCGCTGCAGGTCCTGCCGTTACCTTGAGTTTTGCAGCCAAGGCCCGCGCCGCGGGTTGCGCGATCATCGACTTGTCGGGTGCGTTGCCGGCGGATCAGGCACCGCAGATCGTGCCTGAAGCCAATGCACAGGCGTTGGCCGGCTTGAAAAAACCGATTCAGATCAGCAGTCCGAGCCCGTCAGCCACGGCTTTGGCAGTTGTGCTCGCGCCATTGCGTGACGTGCTGGATATTCAGCGGGTCAATCTGACCGCATGTCTGGCGGTGTCTGCCCAGGGCCGTGAAGCGGTGTCCGAACTGGCGCGTCAAACCGCCGAACTGTTGAACTTGCGCCCGCTGGAGTCCACGTTCTTTGACCGGCAGATGGCATTCAACCTGCTGGCTCAGGTCGGCAAGCCCGATGCACAGGGTCACGTGCCGCTGGAAAAACGCCTGGTGACCGAATTGCGCCAATTGCTGGGAATGCCCGCATTGAAAATATCGGTGACCTGCATTCAAGCGCCGGTATTTTTTGGCGATAGCTTTAGTGTGTCACTGCAACTGGCGGCACCGGTGGATCTGGCTGCAGTCAATGCCGCGCTCGAAGCGGGCGACAGTATCGAACTGGTGGAAGCGGGCGATTATCCGACAGCAGTCGGTGATGCTGTGGGTCAGGACGTGGTGTATGTCGGACGTGTTCGTCAGGGAGTGGACGACACTTCTGAACTTAATCTGTGGCTGGCGTCAGATAACGTACGCAAAGGGGCCGCACTGAACGCCGTTCAACTGGCTGAGTTGTTGATAAAAGACCAGCTGTAAAAGATACTTGGCGTCAATTTGCAGAATGGTTCTAGGCTGCTGTCGGGGCTTAAAAGTGTAACAGGGCAAAATACCTGGCCTTCAATGCACCAGGTACCTGCCTTCAGGCAGCAGCTACACAGGTCTCGGGGGACGGGACTTGCACCAAAAAGGAAGAGGCTATGGTTCAGGTTCGCAAATTAGTGTTAGCAATAGCCGCCGCATCGGCGCTTTCGTCCGGCCTGGCACAGGCGCTTGGGCTCGGTGAGCTGACCCTTAAGTCGACTCAGAACCAGCCACTGCTGGCTGAAATCGAGTTGCTGGATGTCAAGGACCTGACCGCTGCTGAAGTGGTGCCGAGCCTCGCACCGGAGCCAGAGTTCGCCAAAGCCGGGGTGCCACGCCCGGCGTTCCTTGACGATCTGCGCTTTACCCCGGTGATCAATGCCGATGGCAAGAGCGTGCTGCGCGTCACTTCCAGCCAGCCGTTGTCCGAACCTTTCGTCAAATTCCTGGTGCAGGTCATGTGGCCAAGTGGACGTTTGCTGCGTGACTACAGCGTCCTGCTCGATCCGGCCAAGTTCTCGCCCCAGACCGCTGCGGCGGCTTCGGCTTCGGCCGCTTCCTCAGCAGCCTCTACGCACACCACCACGGCACGTGACACGCTATGGGAAATTGCCGCGAAGGCGCGCAACGGTGGCTCGGTCCAGCAGACCATGCTGGCGATTCAGGCGCTTAACCCCGATGCCTTTATCAACGGCAACATCAATCGTTTGAAAACCGGTCAGGTATTGCGCCTGCCGGATGCTACGCAAAGCGCCCAGTTGCCCCAGGCCAAAGCTATCGCAGAGGTCGCGTCGCAGAATGCCGACTGGCGCAGCGGTCGTCGCACGGTGCCACTGGCCCAGCAGCTGGACGCTACCGGTCGCGCACCGGAGGCGGCTTCCACAGTGGCCAGGCCGGCAACGGATGGCCTGAGCCTGGTGTCAGGCCAGGCAGCCAAGGCCTCCGCTGAAGGGGCGGCCGGGGACGCGAAGAATTTGAGTGACAAGCTGTCGATGGCCCAGGAAGGACTGGATTCCAGTCGTCGAGAAAATGCCGAGCTGCAAAGCCGGATGAATGATTTGCAAAGCCAGCTGGACAAGCTGCAACGCTTGATCGAGTTGAAAAACGATCAGTTGGCCAAGCTGCAGGCTGATGGCGCTACGGCTGCTGATCCGGCGGTATCGATCCCGGCCCAGTTGGCCGGACAGGCGCCGGATGCACCTGAAGCCGATATTGCCCCGGCGGCGGAGGGTGTGCCGGCGACTGCAGTGCCACCATCTCCGGCGCAGGACGAGGAGGGCGCGAGGAGCGCCGAGCAACAACTTCAGGATTTGCTGGGTAGCCCGCTGTTTTGGGGGCTGGTCGGTGGTGCTGCTGTAGTGCTGCTGCTTTTGTTGTTGCTACTGGTGCGCCGTCGCAAAGCGCTGCAAGCGGCAGAGCGGCATGCGCGAATGGCGCGGGAGCTTGAGGATGAGTCCGGTTTCGAGGAAGACCTGGATCTGCCGCAAAGCAGCTTCGAGGGGCTTGAAGTGCCAGAGCCGACCGTCAAACTCGAACCTGCACCTGCACCTGCACCTGCACCTGCACCTGCACCTGCACCTGCACCTGCAGCGGTTGCTGCGCCGGTGGTGGCGGCAGCGGTCGCCGTTGCAGCCCCTGCAGCGGTGTCGCTGGTCAAAACCCCGGCAGATGCTCTGATTCAGGCCGAGCACTTGATCGAGCAGGGCCAGTTCAATGAGGCGGCCGAGTTGCTCAAGGCTGCTATCGAGCAAGCGCCTCAGCGCAGTGACCTGCGTCTGAAGTTGATGCAAGTCCATGGCGAACTGGGTGAGCGCGAGGCCTTTATTGGTCAGGAGCGCCAGTTGGTCGCCAACGGCAAGAACTTCGCCGAAGTCGAGCAGCTTAAAAGTCGTTATCCGTCCATGGCAGCCGCCGCTACCGGGATTGCTACTGCAGCCGTTGCCGCCCAGCTGGAGGCGCAGTTCGTCAAGGACATGCTGCGCGACGAGTCGCCGGCAAAACCTTACACCGATAAATTCGATCACGACTTCGACCTGAGTCTCGATGAGCTGGAGTCGGTGTCGCCTGCCGAGTTGTCCTCCGGTCCGGCGTCCGACCCGGCGACGGCCGAAAACGCCCAGAGCTTCGAAGCCGTCCTCAAACAGCAGGCCGAAGCCGAAGCTGCGGGCGAAGATCCATCGACATTCGATCTCGACCAGCCGGCAGACTTCGACTTGTCACTGGCCGACAAGGACGTGCCACCTGCGGCTGCACCCGACAGCTTTTCTATCGAACTGGAGAAGGTGAATGCCGAGCTGCGACGCCTGTCGAAAAGCTTCGAGCAGCCACCGATTGCCCAGCCCTTCGCCGATACGGCCAGGTTTGATGCCGACGATGCAGTGGAGCAAGGTGATGAGCCTGAGTTCGACTACCTGGCGGGGAGCGATGAAGCAGCCACCAAGCTTGACCTGGCCCAGGCCTACATCGACATGGGCGACGGTGATGGCGCCCGGGACATCCTGGCTGAAGTCATGGCCGAGGGTAATCCGGAGCAACAGGCTGAAGCCCGTGAAATGCTGGCCCGCCTGAAGTAGCAGGGGCTCGTAGTAGCCTCCAGCGGCAGCCATCAGGGCTGCCGTTGTCGTTTCTGGGGATTGCTGCTTGCGGGTGACTCCAGAAACGAGGGTGCCTCGCTTGTGCAGGAATTGCCCTATAATGCCCGCCTTTGCGTTTATGAGCAGGCTGTAAGTTCTTGGCAAATATAGATAACGCAGCCGCTGAAATGGCTGCTGAAGGTTTTTCCCGCATTGCATTGGGTGTGGAGTACAAAGGCTCGCGTTACTGCGGCTGGCAGCGTCAGGCCAGCGGTGTACTAACGGTTCAGGAAACCCTGGAAGATGCCTTGTCGAAGGTTGCCGCCTCGCCGGTCAGCTTGCTGTGCGCCGGGCGTACCGATGCCGGCGTGCATGCCTGCGGGCAAGTGGTGCACTTTGATACCCGGGCCGAGCGCTCCCTTAAAGCCTGGGTGATGGGCGCCAATATCAATTTGCCCCATGACATCAGTGTCAGCTGGGCCAAGGTCATGCCCGCGCACTTTCACGCGCGTTTCAAGGCCATTGCCCGGCGTTACCGTTATGTGATCTACAACGATCAGATCCGGCCGGCGCACCTGAACCAGGAAGTGACCTGGAATCATCGCCCGCTGGACGTCGATAAGATGGCCGAAGCCGCCCGGTACTTGCTGGGCGTACATGATTTCAGCGCCTTTCGCGCCGGGCAGTGTCAGGCCAAATCGCCGATCAAGGAAATGCACCATCTGCGGGTGACCCGTCACGGGCAGATGATCGTGCTGGATATCCGCGCCAGCGCGTTCCTGCATCACATGGTGCGCAACATCGCCGGGGTACTGATGACCATCGGTGCCGGCGAACGACCGGTGGAGTGGATCAAGGAAGTACTGGAAAGTCGGGCCCGCCGTTCGGGGGGGGTGACGGCCCATCCTTATGGCCTGTATCTGGTGCAGGTCGAATACCGCGATGAGTTCGAGCTGCCACAACGTTACATCGGCCCGCACTTCTTGACCGGTTTTACCGAACTGGACGGCTGACGCCCGGATAAGCATTTGTTACCATCCGGGGCTTTCGCATTTAAGCCTTGGGGTGCAACTGACATGTCAGCCGTTCGCAGCAAGATCTGCGGTATTACCCGCATGGACGATGCATTGGCAGCGGTTGCCGCCGGGGCTGACGCGCTTGGCTTTGTGTTCTACGAAAAAAGTCCGCGGGCGGTAACGGCGCAGCAGGCGCGGGCAATCATTGCGGGCTTGCCACCGTTTGTGACAACGGTGGGGTTGTTCGTCAATGCCAGTGCCTGTGAATTGAATGAAACGCTCGATGCCGTACCGCTGGACATGCTGCAGTTTCATGGCGACGAGACCCCGGAGCAGTGCGAAGGGTATCACCGGCCCTACATCAAGGCCCTGCGGGTCAAGGCCGGGGATGACATTGCTGCAGCCTGCAAGGCCTATGCCGGTGCCAGCGGTATTTTGCTGGATGCCTATGTAGACGGTGTGCCCGGGGGAACCGGTCAGGCATTTGACTGGTCTTTGATACCTCAAGACCTGAGCAAGCCGATCATCCTGGCGGGCGGACTCTCTGCCGGGAACGTCAGGCAGGCCATTGACCGGGTTCAACCTTACGCAGTGGATGTAAGCGGGGGCGTCGAAAAGAGCAAAGGCATCAAGGATCACGATAAGATTCGTGCCTTTATGCAGGCGGTACGTGCAACAAACTGATGCGCGATGTGACGGTTGGCAGCCTGCCACCGTCCATCATTACCGCTGTAAGAAGCAGGCGGGCCCGGTGGTTTGACGGGCAGAAATTAAAGCGGCGGCCGCTCTGGGGCGTGTTGTCGGGAAGGCTGAGGGTTTCGGGGGTTTACGCTGGTTTGCCGTGTGCTGACCGCTGCGCCCGATAACCATCGCCATACACCTAATAAATTTAGCTCAAGGGCATACGCGGGGCTTGGACCTGAGGGTTCGAGTCACCGGTACTGGAGAAAGAAAGCATGAGCAACTGGTTGGTAGACAAGCTGATTCCTTCGATCATGCGTTCCGAGGTCAAAAAGAGCTCGGTACCTGAAGGCCTGTGGCACAAATGCCCGTCTTGCGAGGCTGTGCTTTATCGTCCAGAGCTGGAAAAGACCCTGGACGTTTGCCCCAAGTGCAACCATCACATGCGCATTGGTGCGCGTGCCCGTATCGACATCTTCCTGGACGCCGAAGGCCGTGCCGAGCTGGGTGCCGATCTGGAACCGGTTGACCGTCTGAAATTCCGCGACAGCAAGAAGTACAAGGACCGTCTGGTTGGTGCGCAAAAGCAAACCGGCGAGAAGGACGCACTGATTTCCATGAGCGGCAAGCTGCTGGGCATGCCGGTAGTGGTGTCCGCATTTGAGTTTTCGTTCATGGGTGGTTCGATGGGCGCCATTGTCGGCGAGCGATTCGTTCGTGCGGCCGACTATGCACTGGAAAACCGCTGCCCGATGATCTGCTTCGCAGCCTCCGGTGGCGCTCGGATGCAGGAAGCCCTGATCTCCCTGATGCAAATGGCCAAAACCTCCGCGGTGCTGGCGCGTCTGCGTGAAGAAGGCATTCCGTTCATCTCGGTTCTGACCGATCCGGTCTACGGCGGTGTTTCGGCCAGCCTGGCGATGCTCGGTGATGTGATCGTGGCTGAGCCCAAGGCGTTGATCGGCTTTGCCGGTCCGCGGGTGATCGAGCAAACCGTGCGTGAAAAACTGCCGGAAGGTTTCCAGCGCAGCGAGTTCCTGCTGGAGCACGGCGCAATCGATCTGATCATTGCCCGCCAGGAGCTGCGTCCACGCCTGGGCAACCTGCTGGCCCAAATGATGGGTCTGCCGACGCCAGTATTCATCGCCGCACCCGTAGAGCCGATTGTTGTTCCACCGGTACCCGCAAACATATGACTCAGCGCACCCTTGGCGAGTGGCTCGCCTATCTTGAACAGTTGCATCCAGCAGCTATCGACATGGGCCTGGATCGCTCGCGAGAGGTGACGAACCGCATGGGGCTGCAAAAGCCTGCGCCTCGGGTGATCACGGTCACCGGCACCAATGGCAAAGGTTCGACCTGTGCGTTTGTCGCTGCTTTGCTACGGGCGCAGGGGCTCAAGGTCGGGGTCTACAACTCTCCGCACCTGGTGCGTTACAACGAACGCGTGCAGATCGACGGTGCCGAGGTCTCGGATGCGCAGTTGTGCGAGGCCTTTGCCGCGGTTGATGCCGGGCGCGGTGAGACATCCCTGACCTACTTCGAGATGGGCACGCTGGCCGCGTTCTGGCTGTTCGAGCGCGCGCAACTGGATGCCGTGGTGCTCGAAGTCGGGCTTGGCGGGCGTCTGGATGCGGTCAACCTGGTGGATCCCGACCTGGCGCTGGTCACCAGCATCGGGGTCGACCACGTTGAATACCTGGGCAATACCCGCGAATCTGTCGGCTTTGAGAAGGCCGGTATTTTCCGTGCCGGCAAGCCCGCCCTCTGTGGTGACTTGAACCCTCCTCAAACATTGCTCGACAAGGCTCGGGAGCTGGACTGCCCGCTGTTTGTCCGTGGTCGCGACTTCGATCTGGCCAGTACCGATCAGGCCTGGCACTGGCGGGGCAGGGATGGGCGAGGGCAAGTCGTAGAGCTGCGTGACTTGCCCTTGCTGGACTTGCCCATGGAAAACGCCGCCCTGGCCTTGCAGGCCTACGCGCTTATGGACCTGCCCTGGCTGCCAGAGCAGATTGTCAGCGTGTTGTCGGCAACCCGTGTCATCGGTCGTCTTGACCGACGCCAATTCAACTGGCGGGGCAAACCCTTGAATATACTGCTGGATGTGGGCCATAACCCGCATGCGGCTGAGTACCTGGCGCGGCGTCTGGCGCAGCGTCCGGTGGCGGGCAAGCGTCTGGCCGTGTTCGGCCTGCTGGCCGACAAGGACCTGGATGGCGTAGTGTCACAACTTGCGTCGGCGGTTGCGTGCTGGGCCGTTGCCCCGCTGAACACCGGGCGTACACGTCCGGCGGCGGAGATTCAGGCGGTACTGCAAGGTCTTGGGGCATCCGTTGCCAGTCATGACAGTGTGGCGGCCGCGCTCGAAGCGCAATGCGAGCGGGCCACGCCCGAGGACGAAATCCTGTTGTTCGGATCATTTTATTGTGTCGCTGAAGCGCTCGAGTGGCTGGAGCGGCGTGCCACGGAGGAGACTGCAAATGGCTTTGCTGGATAAGGTGTTCAAGCAGCGGATGGTCGGCGCCCTGGTATTGGTGGCCCTCGCCGTGATTTTTCTGCCGATGCTGTTTTCGCGTGAAGACGAGCAGCGTCAGTTCCAGGTTGATGCACCGACCGCTCCGCAGGTGCCGGTCATGCCTCAGGTTCAGGTCGAGCCTGTGGCGGTGCCTGAGCCGCAAGTCATTCCTGAAGAGCCGGCTCCCGTCGAGCAGGAGGTCGTGGTGCAGCAAGCGCCGGCCCCGGTCGCGCCTCCTGTGGTGAAGCCGGCGGCACCTGTCGCCAAGCCGCCAGCGGTGGCGCCGGCACAGGCGGTCACGCAGGCACCTGGCAAGCTGGATACCACGCAAAAGCGGGTAGACCCCAACGGTCTGTCTGTTAGCTGGTCGGTTCAGCTGGTGAGCCTGTCCAATCGAGCCAGTGCTGACAATCTGCAAAAAACCCTTCGTAATCAAGGGTATAACGCTTATGTGCGGACGTCGGGCGGGATGAACCGGGTTTTTGTCGGTCCATTGCTTGAGCGTGCCGAGGCTGATCGCTTGCGTGATTTGCTCGGCAAGCAGCAAAATCTCAAGGGTTTTGTGGTGCGCTTCCAGCCTGAGCGGGGTTGAGACTGTAAAAAGGTTCAATCTGATTGCTAAAGCGCTGATAAATCGCCTTACCTGAGCGGCGGCGCTCTGCTAAAATGCGCCGCCTTATCTGTCTGTAGGCTGAACTGTGCCATTTACCTGGGTTGACTGGGCGATCGTTGTCATTATCGCCATCTCCGCTTTGATCAGCTTGAAGCGCGGCTTTGTTAAAGAGGCCCTGTCGCTGTGCACCTGGATCATTGCCGGGGTCGTTGCCTGGATGTTCGGCGGTTCACTGTCTCAATACCTCATCCAATATATCGAAACACCTTCCGCCCGGGTCATCGTCGGGTGCACCATCATGTTCGTCGCCACCTTGCTGGTAGGCGCAATGATCAATTTTCTTATCGGCGAACTGATTCGCGTCACCGGGTTGTCCGGGACCGATCGTTTTCTCGGCATGGCTTTCGGCGGTGCGCGTGGCGCGCTGCTGGTGGTCGTGGCGGTCGGGCTGCTCAGCCTGGGGCCGGTACAGCAAGACTCATGGTGGCAAGAGTCGCGGCTCGTGCCACAATTTCTATTGGTTGCCGACTGGTCCAAAAACCTCATTCTGGGGTGGAGCAGTCAGTGGCTGGCCAGCGGAATCAGCGTACCCGCTGATATTCCGTTCAAGGAGCATCTCTTGCCGGCTACCCAGCCCAAGTGAGCGGTGTTCAGTTCAGATCCATTAAGTAGGGGTTGCGTCGCATGTGTGGCATCGTCGGTATCGTCGGTAAGTCGAACGTCAATCAGGCGCTGTATGACGCGCTAACCGTCCTCCAGCACCGCGGCCAGGATGCTGCCGGTATTGTGACCAGTCATAATGGCCGGTTATTCCTGCGCAAGGACAACGGGCTGGTTCGCGATGTATTTCATCAGCGACACATGCAGCGCCTGGTCGGGCACATGGGCATTGGCCACGTGCGTTATCCGACCGCGGGCAGCTCGACTTCAGCTGAAGCCCAGCCGTTTTATGTCAACTCGCCATACGGCATTACCCTGGCGCATAACGGTAACCTGACCAACGTTGAGCAGCTGGCCAAGGAGATTTACGAATCTGACTTGCGTCACGTCAACACCAATTCCGATTCGGAAGTATTGCTCAACGTCTTCGCCCATGAGCTGGCTCAGCGCGGCAAGTTGCAGCCAACTGAAGAAGACGTGTTCGCGGCAGTCACCGACGTGCACAACCGTTGCCGTGGCGGCTACGCCGTGGTGGCGATGATCACCGGTTACGGCATCGTCGGTTTCCGCGACCCTAACGGCATTCGCCCGATTGTCTTCGGTCAGCGTCACACCGACGAAGGCGTCGAGTACATGATCGCCTCCGAAAGCGTGTCGCTGGACGTACTGGGCTTCACGCTGATTCGCGACCTGGCGCCGGGCGAAGCGGTTTACATCACCGATGATGGCAAGCTGTATACCCGTCAGTGCGCGGTCAATCCTCAGCTCACCCCGTGCATCTTCGAGCACGTGTATCTGGCACGTCCGGATTCGATCATCGATGGTATTTCGGTGTACAAGGCACGTCTGCGCATGGGCGAAAAACTCGCCGAGAAGATCCTGCGCGAGCGTCCGGATCACGACATCGATGTGGTAATCCCGATTCCGGACACCAGCCGCTGCGCTGCGCTGGAACTGGCCAACCACTTGGGCGTCAAGTTCCGCGAAGGTTTCGTCAAGAACCGCTACATCGGCCGTACCTTCATCATGCCCGGCCAGGCCGCCCGTAAAAAATCCGTGCGCCAGAAGCTCAACGCCATTGATCTTGAGTTCCGTGGCAAGAACGTGATGCTGGTGGACGACTCGATCGTGCGTGGTACCACGTGCAAGCAGATCATTCAGATGGCTCGCGAAGCCGGTGCGAAGAATGTTTACTTCTGCTCGGCGGCGCCGGCTGTGCGCTACCCGAACGTGTATGGCATTGACATGCCGAGCGCTCATGAGCTGATCGCTCATAATCGCAGCACCCAGGAAGTGGCCGAGTTGATCGGCGCCGACTGGCTGGTCTACCAGGACTTGCCTGACTTGCTCGAAGCGGTCGGTGGCGGCAAGGTCAAGATCGACAAGTTCGACTGTGCGGTGTTCGACGGCAAATACGTCACCGGTGATATTGACGAAAACTACCTGGAACGTATCGAGCGTGCGCGCAACGATGCCTCCAAGGTGGTTGCTCAAGGTGTAGGCGCAACCATAGGCCTGTACAACAATTAAGTCTTCACCCAACCGGCCCTGATGGGCCGGTTTGCATTTTCTTATACAAAGCGACCAATACACAGCAAGGAGTGGGCAGCATGAGTCAGGATTGGGATGCCGGTCGGCTGGACAGCGACCTGGAAGGCGTAGCGTTCGACACCTTGGCAGTGCGTGCCGGCCAGCACCGTACGCCGGAAGGCGAGCACGGCGATGCAATGTTCCTCACCTCCAGCTATGTGTTCCGCACGGCTGCCGATGCCGCAGCGCGGTTCTCGGGTGAGGTCGCGGGCAATGTTTATTCGCGTTACACCAACCCCACCGTACGTGCCTTTGAAGAGCGGATTGCTGCGCTGGAAGGTGCCGAGCAAGCGGTGGCGACCGCCACGGGCATGGCGGCCATCCTGTCGGTGGTGATGAGCCTGTGCAGTGCCGGTGATCATATTCTGGTTTCGCGCAGCGTATTCGGCTCGACCATCAGCTTGTTCGAGAAGTACTTCAAGCGATTTGGCGTTCAGGTCGATTACGTCCCGCTGGCCGAGCTGGCCGGATGGGATGCGGCGATCAAGCCCAATACCCGGTTGCTGTTTGTCGAATCCCCGTCCAATCCCCTGGCCGAACTGGTCGATATCGCCGCTCTGGCTGAAATCGCCCACGCCAAGGGCGCCATGCTGGTGGTCGATAACTGCTTCTGCACCCCGGCGCTGCAGCAGCCATTGAAGCTGGGTGCGGACATCGTGGTGCATTCGGCGACCAAGTTCATCGACGGCCAGGGTCGTTGCATGGGCGGTGTGGTGGCCGGTCGCGGCGAGCAGATGAAAGAAGTCGTTGGTTTTCTGCGCACTGCCGGGCCGACGCTCAGCCCGTTCAATGCCTGGATATTCCTCAAGGGTCTGGAGACCCTGAACCTGCGCATGCGTGCCCATTGCGCCAGCGCATTGGCGCTGGCCGAGTGGCTGGAGCAGCAGGAAGGCGTTGAAAAGGTCCACTATGCCGGCCTGAAAAGCCATCCGCAGTATGAGCTGGCCCAGCGTCAGCAGCGTGGCTTTGGTGCAGTGGTCAGTTTTGAAGTCTCTGGCGGCAAAGAGGGCGCCTGGCGCTTTATCGATGCCACGCGCCTGATCTCGATCACGGCCAACCTGGGTGACAGCAAAACCACCATCACCCATCCGGCGACCACGTCCCATGGTCGATTGGCACCTCAGGAGCGCGAAGCTGCCGGCATTCGCGACAGTCTGATCCGTATCGCGGTCGGCCTGGAAGACGTGACTGACCTGCAGGCTGACCTGGCGCGAGGCTTGGCGGCGCTGTGACCGACTGGACACTTCAGGCGCCGGTAGCCGGTAATGGCCGTGTAGCGCTGGTGACAGGCGCTGCACGTGGCATTGGGCTGGGTATCGCGGCATGGCTGGTCAGTGAAGGCTGGCAAGTGGTGCTGAGCGATATTGACCGGGCCCGCGGCTCGAAGGTGGCCAAGGCATTGGGCGACAGCGCCTGGTTCGTGGCCATGGACGTTGCGATCGAGACGGATGTCACGCAGTGCGTGGCTCAGGTGCTCGGTCAGTTCGGGCGGCTGGATGCACTGGTGTGCAACGCTGCAATTGCAGATCCGCGCAACATGACCCTTGAAAGCCTTGATCTGGAGCACTGGAACCGGGTCATGGCTGTCAACCTGACCGGGCCCATGTTGCTGGCCAAGCATTGCGCGCCTTATTTGCGTGCGCATTGTGGTTCGATCGTGAACCTGGCCTCCACCCGGGCCCGTCAGTCAGAGCCCGACACCGAGGCTTATGTGGCGAGCAAGGGCGGCTTGCTGGCCTTGACCCATGCGCTGGCCATCAGTCTCGGGCCGGAGATCAGGGTCAATGCGGTGAGCCCGGGCTGGATCGACGCGCGTGATGCTTCAGCGCGGCGTGCCGAGCCACTGACCGACGCCGATCACGCCCAGCATCCTGCGGGTCGTGCCGGCACCGTGGAGGACGTTGCCTCCATGGTTGCCTGGTTGCTGTCGCGCAATGCCGGGTTTGTGACCGGGCAGGAATTTGTGGTGGACGGCGGCATGAGCAAGAAAATGGTGTACGAAGAGTAGGGGATGAGTCATCCGTGTGTTTGCGCGCCGATTGCTCGCTATTGTCAGGACTTTTCGGGTTTTGCTTATTTTTAAAAAAAGTTCAATCTCGTCCTTGACTTAGCTTCGATAGGTGCGTAAATTTCGCGGCCTCAACGAAGTAAAAGGGTGATTAGCTCAGCTGGGAGAGCATCTGCCTTACAAGCAGAGGGTCGGCGGTTCGATCCCGTCATCACCCACCACTTCTTGAGTTTCTCGAAAGAGAAGGGTGTTCTGAAAAGAACAGCCAACCGACGCGCAGCGGTAGTTCAGTCGGTTAGAATACCGGCCTGTCACGCCGGGGGTCGCGGGTTCGAGTCCCGTCCGCTGCGCCATATTTGTACAAGTCAGGTTTTCCTGGCTTGCGATTGAAAGGCACCGAAGCCCTTCAGTCACAGGTTTAAAAGTTTCAAACGGACGCAAGTCCGAGCGATACGCAGCGGTAGTTCAGTCGGTTAGAATACCGGCCTGTCACGCCGGGGGTCGCGGGTTCGAGTCCCGTCCGCTGCGCCATATTTGCTTCAGAGCCCTTGAACTCTCTGAAGCTGCAAAGAAAGCGACCTTAGGGTCGCTTTTTTTGTGCCCGGAATTTGGTTCGCTTCGTTCTGCTCGGCAATTGCAGGCAGGTGTAGCCGCTGCCGAAGGCTGCGAAAAGAGCCGAAGGACCTTCAGTTGTTCAGCGCATTGCAGCCTGCGGCAGCGGCTAGAGAATCCTCCCTGGTCTGTAGCAGCCGTCGAGCGCAGCGAGGCCGCGTTAAAGCCTGGTGTCCGATAAGGCGTGCTGTAAATCACCAAAAAATCCAGACAGACGCGATTTTCGGGTGTTTATCGAGACGTACAGCGCCTGATTACGCAAGAGGTCGCTACCTCATTTCGTTTAATATTGGATCCAGTCTTCAGCCGGGCAGCGCCTTCCCGGCTGGCCGCCGCCGAAAAAAGAGAACCACCATGTGCTTCAGGGTCCTGCACGCCACTGTCCTCATCTCACCCGAATGGCCGACCGTTCCGGTGCCCTCCTGAGATGAATGCTCATACCGCGCTGGCGGCACTTGCCGGCAACTACGCTCACGGCGACATCGTGGCTGCGCATCGGCATGCGGAAGGTCAACTGGTCTACGCCATTAATGGTGTGATGCTGGTGTCGGTGGCCAGGACAACATGGGTGGTGCCTTCCGGGCATGCGCTCTGGGTTCCTTCGGGTGTGGAGCATCAGATCCGCATGACGGGCGAAGTGCGCATGCGCACCTTGTTGATCACCCCGGGTGCGCCCTGTGCCCTGACCGGGGAATGTCATGTCATCAAGGTTTCGCCGTTGCTGCGTGAGTTGATCGTCGCGGCGGCCGATGAGTCCGACAGCGAACCGGCCCTGGTGCGGCACCTACAAATCGTTGCACTGATCTTCTCGGAGCTCGGCAGGGCACCACGGGTTCTGGCCCACGTTCCGCTGCCTGACGAGCCGCGGCTCAAGTCGTTGTGTGCCGACTTTATCGACAACCCCTCGCAGGAATCGAAACTGGAGAATTGGGCGGTGAAACTCAACATGAGTTCGCGCACGTTGGCCCGGCTGTTCCAGAAAGAACTGGGCATGAGCTACAGCGAATGGCGCAAGCGTACCCGGCTGCTGCTCTGTATCCAGCGACTGGCCTGCGGCGTATCCATTCTGGAAGTGGCACTGGAGCACGGTTACCAAAGCCCCAGCGCCTTTAGCGCCATGTTCAAGCGCACGATGGGTTACACCCCAAGCACCTGCCGTCTGGCCTGATAGCGCGCAATGCATCCTCCCATGCTCTCGAACACGATCCGCCTGCGCCTGCGGGGCACCTTGGGCTGTGCTCAAGACCGCGGCTGACGCTACGTTGTCCCAATCGAAACGATGGTTGTCTGGAACTCGGGAGAAGCGCAGTCCGGCGCTCTTTTACGCTGCGCTTCTCCTTGGCACTCTGGATTCCTGTGATGTGTTCGCTTTCTTTTTACCCGTGGCCGGGCCGTCTTTCGTTCCTGGGCGGGGCGCTCGTTTTGTTGGCCGGTTGCTCCGCATGGGTGACTCATCCGCCGGCCCAACCGCAGCTGCCGCCAGCCGATGCATTGAATCGCCTGCCGCAAGGTGTTTCAGCCCGGGCATTGCCCGAGCGCTGGTGGCAGTTGTACAACGATCCTGAGCTCGATGCGCTGGTGCAGCAGGCGTTGGCGCATAACCGTGACCTTGCGGCGGCTCAGGCCCATGTGGAAGCGATGCTGGCCGGTATCATGCAGGCCGATGCCGAACGCTGGCCGTCGACCCGGGTATCGCTGGGCGCTGCTTATGGCAGGACCGCCGACGATCAGACCCTGGCCGAGGCGACCGAGCGTCAGGCCCCGTCACAGTGGGCGTTCAACCCCGGCCTCGAACTGGCCTACCAAGTGGACGTCTGGGGCCAGGTGCAACGTACCCTCGAGCGGTCTCAGGTGCAGGCGGCAGCGGCACAGGATGCCGAAGACCTGTTGCGCGTCACGGTGGCGGCGCAAACCACCCGCGCCTACGTGAACGCGTGTGCCCTGGGGGCGCGGGCGAAGGTCCAGCGCCATTCCCTGCAAGTGGTCGGGCAAAGCCTGGCGTTGATCGACCGCCAGCGTCGCGCCGGTGTGGTCACGGATCTTGAGTACCGCCGAATGCAAGCATTGCAAGGCGAAACCCGGGCCCTGCTGCCCATGCTTGAGGCGCGTCGGCAAGCGGCGCTTTACGAGCTGGCGATGTTGACCGGCGTGGCTGATCTGGAGCAGGGCACCGGCGTTGCCGCTTGTGACGTTGTGCCACAACTCAACGCTGCGCTGCCGGTGGGCGATGGATGGCAGCTGTTGGCGCGTCGTCCGGATATTCGCCAGGCCGAGCGAGTGCTGCAGGCAGCTTCGTTACAAGTGGATATCGCTCAGGCTGACCTGTACCCGAAGGTGACCTTTGGCGCTTCGGTGTCCGCATCCAGTCACAGGCCCCATGAGTTGGGGGACAGCAGCGCGGTGATGTTCGGTATTGGCCCGCTGATGACCTGGCAGTTTCCCAACTGGCGAGCCAATCGCGCACGGGTCAACCAGGCCCGGGCGCTGGAGCAGGTAGAGGTGGCGCAATTCGAGGCCAGTGTCCTTAACGCCCTGAAGGAGGTGCGTCAGGCTCTGGCGTTGTATGACGGCGAGCGGCAACACCATGCGGCCTTGAGCCAGGCCCTCGACAGCAGTCGCCAGGCCTGGACATTGGCACAGATCAATTACAGCGCTGGCTCTATCGACTTTCTTGATGTGCTGGACAGCGAGCGCGAACTGGTTCGCCTGCAAGCCGCACGCGCCGATGCCGATGGCCAGTTGCTGCAACGCCAGATCGCCCTGTTCCGGGCGCTGGGCGGGGGCTGGCAATCCTCTTCGGTCGCTGCCCCGGTCGATTCGTACTCACACGCTAACGTCACTTTTTCCGGTGCCCGCCCATGAATATCGCCGTTGATGAAAAAACCGTTCTCCAGGACGAGCAAGCGCATGCGCGCAAGCAGCGCCGCAAACGGCGTTTGATCCTGCTTGGAGGTGCTGCGCTGTTGCTCGGGGCGGTGGGGGTCGGAGTGTACTGGATGACCATCGGCCGTTACCTGGAGCAGACCGATGATGCCTATGTGCGTGCTGACTGGATCCCGATCAGTCCCCGGGTGTCCGGATACGTGGCCCAAGTGCTGGTGGAGGATGATCAGCCGGTCAAGGCTGGGGATGTACTGGTGCGTATCGAGGATCGTGATTATCAGGCCCGGCTGGAA
This sequence comes from Pseudomonas sp. D1HM, assembly GCF_019266105.1. NCBI lineage: Bacteria > Pseudomonadati > Pseudomonadota > Gammaproteobacteria > Pseudomonadales > Pseudomonadaceae > Pseudomonas > Pseudomonas sp. D1HM. The sequence continues at coordinate 287,857 of NZ_LRMN01000007.1, forward strand.
CAGGCACGCGCTGAATTGGCTGAAACCGAGGCATCGGTCGCAGCCCGACAGGCGAATCTGCACGTCACCGACAGCCTGATTGCCCAGCAGAAGGCCGCTGTTGCCCAAGCGGATGCCCATGTCCGTGGCGCGAGCGCAGAGAGGCGTCGGGCGGCCCTCGATCAGCGCCGTTACGAAGGCTTGGCCCGCGAGCACGCCGCCAGTACCCAGCGCCTGGAAAGCGCTGCCGCCAGCTACACCCAGGCCAATGCCGCGGTGGACAGTGCGCAGGCGATGCAGCGAGAGCAACAAACCCGGCTGAGTGTTGCGATCACTCGGCGCCAATTGGCGCAAGCTTCGCTCAAGCAACAGATTGCCCGACGTCGCCAGGCGCAGGCCCGGTTGAATCTGGCCGTCCACGCACTGGACGATACGTTGATCCGCTCACCGATAGACGGCGTTGTGGGGCAGCGCAAAGTGCGGATTCGCCAATATGTCGTGCCGGGTTTGCCGCTGTTGGCGGTGGTTCCTGTGCAGCAGGCTTACGTGGTAGCCAATTACAAGGAAACCCAGCTGCGTGACATGCGCGCCGGGCAGGCGGTGGACATCACGATCGACAGCTATTCGGGGCGTCGGCTCAAAGGTCATGTCGTGAGCTTCTCGCCCGGCTCGGGGGCGGTGTTCGCCTTGTTGCCGTCGGATAACGCAACCGGCAACTTCACCAAGATCGTGCAGCGCTTTGCAGTGAAGGTTGAAATTGATGAGCATGATGAGGGCGGCCCCATTTTGCCGGGCATGTCTGTGATTACCCGCGTGGATACCCGCCCACAGATGCAAGGCGCCGCCCATGAGTGAGGCAGGTGAAAAGGCCGTCTCCATGCGCGCCTGGGTTGCGGTCATCGGCGGGCTGTTCGGTTGTTTCATGGCGGGCATGAACGTGCATGTGACGAGTGCTGCACTGCCGGAAATCGAAGGATCCCTGGGCGCAACCTTCGAGGAGGGATCGTGGATTTCAACCGCGTACCTGGTCGCGGAAATCGTGATGATCCCGTTGACGGCCTGGCTGGTCCAGGTGTTCTCCCTGCGCCGGGTGATGCTCATGGGTTCATTTGTTTTCCTGGTGGCATCCGTTGCCTGCTCCTGGGCGCCGAACCTGCAGGTGATGATTATTATCCGGGTGATCCAGGGTGCGGCGGGTGCGGTGCTGATCCCCCTGTCGTTCCAGCTGATCATCACCGAATTTCCGCCCAGCAAGATCGCTATGGGCATGGCGTTGTTTGCTTTGTCCAACAGCGTTGCCCAGGCCGCCGGCCCGTCCATTGGCGGGTGGCTCACCGACGCCTATTCCTGGCGCTGGATTTTCTATCTGCAATTGGCGCCGGGCATTCTCCTGCTGATGGCGGTCGCCTGGTCCATCGATGCCAAGCCCATGCAGTTGAGCCTGCTCCGGCGCGGCGACTGGGGTGGCATTGCCGCCATGATCGTGGGCTTGGGCGGCTTGCAGATCGTTCTGGAAGAAGGGGGACGCAAGGACTGGTTCGGCTCCGGGTTCATTGTCTGGATGTCGGTGATTGCAGGCATTGCCCTGGTGTATTTCGTGCTGTCACAGCTGTACGGCCGGCGGTCCTTCATCAACTTGCGTCTGCTCAAAAGCTACAACTTCGGCGTGGCCAGCGCTGCGATGTTCATCTTTGGCGGCGCCACCTTTGGCTTGGTGTTTCTGGTGCCCAACTACCTCTCCCAATTGCAGGGGTATAGCGCACGGGAAATCGGTGTCAGCCTGATTGCCTACGGCATGGTGCAACTGGTACTGGCACCGTTCATGCCGCGCCTGATGAAATGGCTCAACCCGAAGCTGATGGTTGCCAGTGGTTTTTTCATCATGGCGCTGGGGTGCTATCTGGGCGCGCACCTGAATGTCGATAGCGCCGCCAACGTGATTATTCCTTCCACGGTGGTGCGAGGCATCGGGCAGCCGCTGATTATGGTGGCGTTGTCGGTGCTGGCGGTCTCCGGGCTGGCCAAAGATGAGGCCGGTTCCGCCTCCGCCTTGTTTTCCATGCTGCGCAACCTCGGCGGCGCCGTGGGCACGGCGGGATTGACCCAGGTGGTGGCGATACGCGAGCGTTTTCACTCGGAACGGGTGGGGGAGTCCATCACCCTGTTTTCTCCGTCGTTTCAGGAGCGCCTGCGCGCCGGGATGGCTGGCAGCGAGGATTTTGTCTTCAATCAATTGTTGCCCGCTCAACAGCTTGTGATCGAAAGCCTCATGCACACCGTGCGCCGCGAGGCTTACCTGATGGCATACAGCGATGCGTTCTACGTTTCCTGTGTGGCGTTGATTGTGTGCGGCGTGGCCGCTTTAGCATTACGCCAGCAAGCCAGGAGCTGATCACGGCTCAAAGGCGTGGCCCGTAGCAGCGGTCGGGGGGAGCGAGGCCGCGCCCGGCGGTGCAGCCGTCGTAGACAGCAAGCGGTATGGAATCAAACCGCGCGCGAGCCTCTCGAACTGATGCACAATACGCCTCGCACCGTTATCTTCAGGATGTTCAATGTCTATGCCATTCCACTTGCGTACCACGCTTGTCGCCCTAGTGCTGACGGGGCTCGCAGGTTGCTCATCGCAGAAAACCGCGATTTACGAGCATGAGCACTTCGATGACTCAGGGACTTTTTCGCGTAATTACCCGGTTACCGACAAAGCCTCGTGCGAGGCTGCGCGCCGTGCCTTGCTCAGTCAGGGCTACATCATCACCAGCAATGACCCGACCATGATCAGCGGTCACAAGAGTTTCCAGCAGACCGGCGAAAGCCACCTGGAAATCAGCTTCAACGTGGTGTGCGCCGAAGACGGTGGGGTGGAACACCATTCAACGATGTTTGCCAATGCGCTTCAGGACCGTTATGCGCTGAAGAAAGTGAACAATTCGGCCAGCCTTGGCGTGGGTGTATTGGGTTCGGTATCGATGCCGATCGGTTCTTCCGATGATTCGATGGTTAAAGTCGCCAGCGAAACCGTGTCCTCACCGCAGTTCTACGAGCGTTATTTCACCCTGGTGGAAGTCTTTCTGCCCAAGGAAGTGAAAAAAGCGGCCCACATCCCTGAAAAGCCCAAGGCTGACCTCGGTGTGCCTGAGCCTGCACCCGCTGACATCGACGCGGCACCTGCGCCCAAGACGCTGGCACCGGCACCGGCAGCACCTGAACCGGCTCCGGTGCCTGCCAGCGAGGCAGTAGTCGAGCCTGCCGGCTCGCAGCCGGTGGTGCCGCCGGCAGCCGCAGAACCCATCAGCCCGGTCGAGGTGCAACCTGTGCCGGACACTGCGCCTCCAGCCGCTGCGCAACCTGCGCCGCAGGACCCGGTGCCTGAAACGGTACAGCCCTCTGCACCCGCCAGCGCAGAGCCTGCGCCAGCGCAATAAAGGTGCGCTAAATCCGAAGCGATCTGCTACGTTTTACTGTGAGTACCGGAGGCCGATGAAGCTGTCATTTTTTCTTCATGCGGGCACTTTATGCTGGCGCTCACTGTCATTGAACAATGATCAAAACCAACAGATGATGAGGATGTAGCCATGGATGACTATCAGGAAGAGTTGCTCGAGTATCAGGCCTTTGAACTGGACCCGCTGGAACCTGCTGACGACGCCACCGAGCTTTGACTCGGCGGCGTCGCATTCACGCCGAATGGCGCTGGCGACGTCGGAACTCTCCCGGAGTTTCGGCGTTCCAGCGTTTGAATGCCCGCTGAAACGCCTCGGCTGAGGCAAATCCCAACAGATAGGCAATTTCGCCAAAGGCCAGCTCCGTGTCACGGATATAGGTCATGGCCAGGTCGCGGCGCGTGTCGTTGAGAATGGCGCGAAATTGTGTGCCTTCTTCGCTGAGCTTGCGCCGCAGCGTCCAGGTCGGCAGCTTCAGGCGTGCCGCCACTTCTTCCAGGTCGGGCTCCCGACCGCCATTGAGCAAAGGTCCCAGCAATTGAGTGATGCGCTCGCGCAGGCTGCGGGTGCGGGTCAATTGCTCCAGTTCACGCTCGCACAATTGCAGCAGGTAGGCCCAGGTGCTCGGGCAGTGCTGAGGGTTGCGCAGGTCGAGGGTGGCGTGGTTCAGGCGCAGTTGATTGGTGTCGGCGCGAAAGTGCACCGGTACCTGGCTCAGCGAGGCGTAATGCCCGGCATAGTCAGGTTCGCTGAATTCAATGTCGATCTGTTCGCAGCTCAGGGGCTGGTCTGCAACGGATGACAGCTGCTGCAGCCATCCGGCAATGATCGAGTCCACCACAAAGCGGTTATAGGCGTTGTACGGGCTGATGGAATAGAAGCGCAGCCACGCGCCCCGGGCGTCCTCGTGCAGGCTCGACTGGCCGCGATAATTGGAACCATACAGGGGCTCGAAGCGAATCAGGGTGCGGGCCGCTTCTCGGACGGTCGGGGCCTGGGCGGCGGTGACACCGGCGAGTCCGAGCTGGCTCAGGCGACTGAGGCGGCCCATGCACAAGCCCAGGGCCGGGTTGCCGGTCAATGCAATGGCTGCATGCCCCAGACGCATGTAACGCGGGATCGACAACCGTGCCAGTGGCTGGGCGAGGCGTGCAGGATCAAGGCCGAACTGCTCAAGCAGCGGTCGGGGATCCTGACCGCAGCTGATCACCGCGTCCGCCAGGGTTTGCACAAACCCCACCGACAGGTCCCCCAGGCGCATCGGCAGCGGTTTCATCGCCTTACAGCCAGAGGTTCAGCAGTCGGGCACCGGTCGCCGGCATGTCCGGGCTGGTCTGGCCATTACGACTGATAAAGCCTTGGCCGGCACTGTGCTTGTCCCAGAACTTGCCCCGCAGGAACACCGTGACACCGGCTTCGGCCGAGCTGGTGGGCAGGCTGCTGATCAGGGTCAGGCGGTGCCAGGCTGCGCCTTCGCTGACTTCACCGGGGCGCAGGCTGATTTCGCTGGGCGTGGAAACGCTTTTATAGCCGCCCCAAGGATTTTCCCAAGTGTTCTTGCCCACAATGAACGCCGGTACGGCGATCAATTGCGCCCCTTGTTCATTCAGGGAGCGGTAGTTTTCGGGGTACCAGCTGTCGCTGCCCACCAGGATGCCCAATCGGCCGGCGGGGGTGTCGATGACACTCAGCTGATGATCCGGGCTGGGCATGATGTAGCTTTGTTCTTCGTACGTCGGCAACAGCTGGCGTTGCGGCTTGCCGAGCGGTGCGCCGTCACTGCCAAACACGATACTGCTGTTGTACAGCGGCCCCGAGCCGGGCAGCAGCTTGCCGTGCTCGATGCGTGGTGCCGGCAACGCAATGCTCCCGGCCACCACGGTCACGCCAAATTCCTTGGCCAGGCCGCCAAACAGCGTCTGGTAATCGGCAGCCATGCTGTCGGCTTTCATCCGCAGGTGCGCATCATTGACCCGGCTTTCGCCATCAGCGCGCAACCAGGCGCCAGCAAAATCCAGCGGGTTGCTCAGCGCCAGCCAGCGCATGGCTTCGTTCAGGTTGGCAGCCTGGTACAGCTCATTCTTTTCGCCCTTGAACATCAGCCAGGTGCCGATGTGCTCAGGCAGTACCACGATGGTTTTGTCATTGAGCAACCCGGCGTCGCGGGCAGCATTAAGGTAGGCGGCGAGTTTCAGGTGCACCAGGGCCAGGCTTTGAAAGTCGCGCGGTGACAAGTCGGGCTCGATACCGAGCAGATTGCCCCGCTGATTGTCCGCCCCATCGTTGATGGCCAGATCGACACGTAAATCCGACAGGTAGTGGCCGACATCACGTTGAGTGGTCCAGTACCCGTAAGCGCCGGCAGCGGCGACAAGGGCGGTCAGTAAGGTGCAGCCAATGAGTTTACGCATGGGAAATAGAGCAGGCAGCCGTATTCAGGATTCGGCCTCTAGGGTAGGTGGCCCATGCCGGCTTGCCAAGGGGGGCTGCGCATTTGGGTTAATAATTTGTAATTTTGGGTCATTGAGCGGGGTGGGATGAGCCTTTACTGTGCCTGACATCCAACGACGGGAGCCGCAGAGCATCCCGCGTTCCGTGATTCAGCCTGTTGTGGAGCTTCCCGATGACCGCCTCTCACTACCCGAATTTAATGGCCCCGCTGGACCTGGGTTTTACCACCTTGCGCAACCGCAGCCTCATGGGCTCGATGCACACGGGCCTGGAAGAGCAGCCCGGCGGCTTTGAACGCATGGCCGCCTACTTTGCCGAGCGCGCCCGGGGTGGTGTGGGTTTGATGGTGACCGGCGGCATTGCGCCCAACGACGAAGGCGGTGTTTACAGCGGCGCCGCCAAGCTCAGCACCGCCGAAGAGGCCGAAAAGCATGTGGTCGTGACCCGTGCCGTGCATGAGGCCGGTGGCAAAATCTGCCTGCAGATCCTGCATGCCGGGCGTTATGCCTACAGCCCGCGGCAAGTGGCGCCGAGCGCGATTCAGGCGCCGATCAACCCGTTCACGCCAACAGCGCTGGATGAAGACGGCATCGAGAAGCAGATCAGCGACTTTGTGACCTGCGCCAAACTGGCCCAGAGCGCCGGGTACGACGGTGTCGAGATCATGGGGTCGGAAGGCTATCTGATTAACCAGTTCCTCGCCGCGCACACTAACCAGCGCACAGACCGCTGGGGCGGCAGTTACGAAAACCGCATGCGCCTGCCGATCGAGATCGTGCGCCGTGTGCGCGAAGCCGTTGGCACGGACTTCATTATTATCTATCGCCTGTCGATGCTCGATCTGGTGGCGCAAGGCAGTGTCTGGGAAGAGATCGTGCAGTTGGCCAAGGCTGTCGAGCAGGCCGGAGCAACCCTGATCAACACCGGTATCGGCTGGCATGAAGCGCGTATCCCGACCATCGCCACCAAGGTTCCGCGCGGTGCGTTCAGCAAAGTCACGGCCAAGCTGCGGGGCTCGGTCAACGTGCCGTTGATCACCACCAACCGTATCAATACACCGGACATCGCTGAGCAGATTCTGGCCGAGGGCGATGCTGACATGGTGTCGATGGCGCGTCCGTTCCTGGCCGACCCGGATTTCGTCAACAAGGCGGCCGCCGGTCGCAGTGACGAAATCAATACCTGTATCGGTTGCAACCAGGCGTGTCTGGATCACACCTTCAGTGGCAAGCTCACCAGTTGCCTGGTCAACCCGCGGGCTTGCCACGAAACCGAACTCAACTACCTGCCGGCCATTGCCGTGAAGAAAATCGCCGTGGTCGGTGCAGGCCCTGCCGGGCTTGCTGCTGCAACCGTGGCGGCCGAGCGCGGGCATCAGGTGATGCTGTTTGACGCCGCGAGCGAGATCGGCGGCCAGTTCAATGTCGCCAAGCGCGTGCCGGGCAAGGAGGAATTCTTTGAAACCCTGCGTTACTTCAATCGCAAGCTGCAAACCACCGGGGTCGAACTATGCCTGAACACCCGCGTGGACGTGGCGCAATTGGTGGCCGGCCAGTTTGACGAAATCATTCTGGCCACCGGGATTGCCCCGCGTACTCCGGCGATCCCGGGTGTCGAGCATCCCAAAGTGCTCAGCTACCTGGACGTGATTCTCCAGCGCAAGCCGGTGGGCACCAAGGTGGCAGTCATTGGCGCCGGCGGCATCGGGTTTGATGTGTCCGAGTTCCTGGTGCATCAGGGCGAGGCGTCCAGTCAGGACCGCGACGCTTTCTGGCGTGAGTGGGGCATTGATACGCAGCTGGAGGCCCGTGGTGGGGTTGCCGGGATCACGCCGCAGGTGCCGGCCCCGGCGCGTCAGGTTTACCTGCTGCAACGCAAGGCATCGAAGGTCGGCAACGGGCTGGGTAAAACAACGGGCTGGATTCACCGTGCGGGCCTCAAGAACAAGCGCGTACAGATGCTCAGCGGTGTGGAATACCTGAGCATTGATGACGCCGGGTTGCACGTCCGGGTGGGCGAGGGCGAGCCGCAGCTGCTGGCGGTGGACAACATCGTGATCTGCGCCGGGCAGGATCCGTTGCGCGAGTTGCAGGACGGGCTGCTGGCAGCCGGCCAGAGCGTGCACTTGATTGGCGGTGCCGACGTGGCGGCCGAACTGGACGCCAAGCGCGCGATCAATCAGGGCTCGCGTCTGGCGGCGCAACTGTAACAGTCCTGTTGAACGCCAGGCGCGAGAAGGCTCGCGCCTGGCGGGGTCTCAATGCACGATCTGTGCAAGGAACGCCTTGGCCCGCGGGCTTTTCGGCGCATTGAAGAAGTCGTTCGGCGGCGCGTCTTCGATGATCATGCCGCCATCCAGAAACAGTACGCGCTCCGCCACTTGCCGGGCAAAACCCATTTCATGGGTGACGCAGAGCATGGTCATGCCGCTGCCTGCCAGGTTGACCATCACGTCCAGCACCTCGCTGACCATTTCCGGGTCAAGCGCCGAAGTCGGCTCATCGAACAGCATGATTTTCGGTTCCATGCACAAGGCCCGGGCGATAGCCACGCGCTGCTGCTGGCCGCCGGAGAGTTGGCTCGGGTATTTGTCGGCCTGGCTGGCGATGCCGACCTTGTTCAAAAAGTGCTGCGCCAGTTCGATGGCTTTTTTACGCGACAAACCCCGTACCGACATCGGCGCCAGAATGCAGTTGTCGAGCACGCTCATGTGCGGGAACAGGTTGAAATGCTGAAATACCATGCCGATTTCGCTGCGCACCTTGGCCGCTTCGCGGGTGGTCTGCGACAGGTCGGTGTTGTTGATCAGGATGCTGCCTTTTTCGGCAATCTCCAGTCGGTTGATACAGCGGATCAGGGTCGACTTGCCTGAGCCGGACGGCCCGCACAGAACGATGCGCTCACCTTCGCGTACTTTGAGGTCGATGCCCTTCAGAACGTGAAAAGCGCTGTAGTACTTGTTCAGACCGGCGATATCCACCACTACCTTGCGAGTGTCAGTGACTGGCGACACATGGCTGTGAACCTGGGCAGTTTGAGCGTGCATAGTGTGTCTCCAATGATCAGTTAAAGCGCTCGGCGCTGTAGGGGGTCGGGTCGGTGAAGGGTTTTTCGCCGGTCATCATCTCGGCCAGCAAGCGCCCGCTGACCGGGCCCAGTGTCAGTCCGTGGTGAGCATGGCCAAAGTTGAACCACAAGCCCTTGTGGCGACTGGCCGGGCCGATCACCGGGCACATGTCCGGCAGGCAGGGACGCCGCCCGAGCCACGGCTCGGCGTCCACTCGCTCGCCCAGGGGGTACAGGCGTTGGGCATGGGCTTCGCAGCGACGCAGCTGGATTTCATTGATCGGGTCATCGCTGTCAGCAAATTCGATGCCGGTGGTCAGACGAATGCCGCCCACCATCGGGGCCAGGACATAGCCGCCCACCGAATCGAGAATAGGATGCTGCATGGTCTGGCCATCCCGTGCGGCGTAATGCATGTGGTAACCGCGCTTGATAGCCAGGGGAATCGGGTACCCCAACGGCTCGAAAATATCCCGGGCCTGTGGCCCGAGTGCGATCACCGCTTCGTTGGCCACAATCAGGCCTTTCTGGCTTTCCACCTGCCACTGGCCGGCCGTTGAGCGCAGGCGGGTGGCATCACCGATCACAAAGTGGCCGCCACGTTTGATAAACAGTTCGGCGTAGCCGCGGGTCAGGCCGCCGGGATCGCTGACGGTCTTGGGGTCGAGCCAGTGAATGCCGCCGATGACGTCGGAGTGCAGGCCCGGCTCCAGTGCGTGGACTTGCTGCTGGTCCAGCACCCGGTAGTTGAGCTTGTACTCAGCCAGGGCGACGGCATCGCGCTGGGCTTTGTCGAAGTCGGCCGGGGTGCGATAGACCTCGATCCAGCCGCTGTCTTGAATCAGGCCGCCCATGCCGGCCGGCTCGGACAACAGGTCATGTTCGCTGACGCATTTTTCAATCAGGGGCAGCATCGCTTGCGTGGCCTTGGCCAGCCCTGAGGGGCCGGACTCGCGCCAGTAATGCATCAGCCACCGGCCAGCCTTGGGCAGGTGCTTGAGGCTGTAGCGCACATCTGACTGTTGATTGAGGCCATAGCGCAGCAGCCGGGCGATTTCCCGGGGGAACGAGTAGGGAATAACGCTGGCGCGTTCGATCAGCCCGGCGTTGCCGTGACTGGTTCCCGTACCGGGTTGGGCGCGATCGATCAGCACCACGTTGCGCCCGCGGGCCTGGAGTTGCAGCGCGGTACTGACGCCGACGATGCCGGCCCCCAGAACGATAGTGTCGCAATGCATAAACAAATCCTTAATGCAGAGGGCCGTGTTTGCAGCCCGAATAATGGGCTTACTGCACGTGACGTCCGAGGCGGCCTTCGATCAGCTTCAGGCTGCGGCGCACCACTTCCACAATTAACAGGTACAGCACGGCGGCCCACAGGTAGATCTGGAAGTCGAAGCTGCGGGAAAAGGCCATTTTGGTGACGCCCATCAAGTCGTAGATGGTCACCAGCGAGGCGATGGCGCTGGCCTTGATCATCAGGATCAATTCATTGCCCAGTGGGCCGATGGCCACCAGCAGTGATTGCGGCAGGATGATTTTGCGGAACGTCGTCCAGCGCGACAGGTTCAATGCCTTGCAGGCTTCGCGTTGGCCCTGGGCCACCGACAGGATGCTGCCGCGCAGAATTTCGGCCTGATAGGCCGCGGTGTTCAAGGTGAAGGCGAGCAGGGTGCAGAACCAGGCATCGCGGAAAAACCACCACAAGCCGACGTCTTGCCAAAAGCCTTTGAACGAGCCCAGGCCGTAATACAGCAGGAACAATTGCGCCAGCAGCGGCGAGCCGCGGAAGAAGTAGACGTAGGCGCCGGTGAAACTGCGTAAAAAGCGGTTGCTGGACAAACGCCCGAGGGCAATCAGCAAACCGAGCAACGCGCCCAGGGTGAACGAAATCGCCACCAGTTTGCCGGTCACCAGGAGCCCGTCGATAAAGCGCGGGCCGTAGCGTTCCAGCAGGTCAGGGCTGAGAAACATGTTTTGCAGATCGGTCAGGCTCATGGGCGCACGCTCCGTTGGTGGCGGCTGAAATAGCGTTCAAGGAAGCTGAACAGCCGCCCGGAAATGGCCGAGAAAAACAGATAGCCGAGGCAGGCGACGCTGTAGAACAGCATCGGTTCCTTGGTCACGCTGACCGCCAGATTGGTCTGGCGCATCAGGTCCACCAGCGAGATGGTCGACACCAGAGAGGTGTCCTTGAGCAGCGAAAGCCAGTTGTTAGACAGGCCGGGCAGGGCGATGCGTGCCAGCTGTGGCAGCACCACCTTGCGGAATGTGGTGAATCGGGACAGACCCAGTGCAGACGCCGCTTCGAACTGGCCCTTGGGAATGGTTTTGAACGCCCCCAGCCAGATTTCGCTGGAAAATGCGGCGAACACCAGGCTGAACGCAACCATGGCGGCCACAAAGGTATTGATCGTGACCTGTACGTCGTAGCCCATCAGGGCCAGGATTTTTTGCGCAGCAATCTGGCAGCCGTAGTAAATGATCAGCAGGGTGAGCAATTCGGGCAAGCCGCGAAACACCGTGGAAAACGTGGTGGCCCAGGCGCGCGCCCAGCGGTTTTTCGAGCGTGCCGCCACGGCCACCAGCAGCCCCAGGGGCAAACCGATGGGCAGGCAGCTTAGCGCCAGGGCAATGGTCACCAAGGCCCCGGCGAGCAGCGCCGAACCCCAGCCACCACTGGCGAAAGAGAGAAGTGAGAGTTGATCGAGCATGCTCGAATCCCCGGGCAGAATTGGGCCGACATTCAACCGCTGCGTACAGCATGTACGCAGGGCAAGGTAATTGGGCAGGGAGGCCCTCAGCCTGGGCTGAGGGCGGGCGACTTAATAAATATCGAAGTCGAAGTATTGGCTGGAGATCTTTTTATAGGTGCCATCGGCGACGATTTCGTCGAGCGCTTTGTTAAAGCGCTCGCGCAGCGCGTTGTCTTCCTGGCGCACGGCAATCGAGGCGTCCGCCATGGTGCCGTCGACATCACCAATGATCTTGCAGCAGTCATCGCTGGACTTGTTGATCCATTCCAGCAACGGAAACTTGTCGGCAATCACGGCATCGACCCGGCCTGATTTCAACTCGCTGTTGGCTTCGTCCAGTGTCGGATAGAGATTTAACTTGGCGCCGGCCTTTTCGTAGTGATCTTCGGCATAGATGCCTTGGGTGGCTGCGCCCTGGGCGCCGATGGTTCGGCCCTTGAAGTTGGTCTGGGCATCGGTGATGTCTGAATCCTTGGGCACGGCGATCGACAGCGGTGTGCGGTAGTAATGATTGGTAAACGCGATTTTCTTTTTGCGCTCATCGGTCACAATCATCGAGGCCACGATAGCGTCGTACTTTTTCGCCATCAGCCCGGGAATGATGCCGTCCCAATCCTGCGCCACGATCGTGCACTGGGCATTCATGCGTTCGCACAAGGCTTTGGTGATATCCACGTCAAAACCGGACACCGTACCGTCTGAGTTAATGGTGTTGAACGGAGGGTAAGCGCCTTCCGTGGCGATTGTCAGCGTGTCGGCGTGCGCATTGGACGCGACGGCAACAACCATGGCACAGGCACTGGCAAAGCGAATGACGTTTTTCATCTGGCACCTCGTTTTATTGTTTTGATCCGGGTGAGGATGTGTAGCCCACGAACTCATTGTGTAAGGCCGCGGTTGCCTCAAGACGTTTTTCCACGTCCGGTCCCAGTTGTTTGCACACTTCGTTGATCAGCAGATGCACCAGCGACAGCATGGCTGCCGTGGATTCCCAGAACAGATTGAATTCGGTGGGCACTCGGAAGACTTCATCTGCGACCGAGTCTGCCCAGTCGCAAAACGTATCGGTAATCAGCGTGACCGGGATCCCGGCTTCGCGCGCCTTGCGGCATAAGTGCTGAGCATGGCGTGAATAGCGCCGCGCTTCGAACACCACCAGCGCGCAGTCTTCTGCCGGGCACAGCAGTACGTCGGCGTAATGCCCGGCCGAACCATCGACCAAGTGCACGCCGTCACGCAGGTATTGCAGTAAATGCACCATTGAGGCGGCGATCCCGCGCTCGGTTTGAAAGCCGGCCACAAACACCTTGCGCCGGGTGGCCAGGCGCTGGCTGACCGTTTGCCATTCAGGGGTCAGGCTGTATTCATAGACCTTGACCAGCGCCCCGACTTCCAGCTCAAAACTGCGCGGCAGGCCTTGCGGGCTCTGGCTCGACTGTTGGCGGAATTCCTGCAGGCGATCACCGACCAGCCACGGGCCATCACCCAGGTCTTCCTTGAGGTCGTTTTTCAGGTCCTTGAAATGGCTGTAGCCCAATGCGCGACAAAAACGCCCGACGCTGGATTCGCTGACCCCCAGTTTGCTGGCGATGTCGGCGGCGGTCTGAAAGGGCAGTTCGTAGAGATTGGCCAGCATGTAGCTGGCAATCGCCCGGCCCGAAGGGGCGGCGGTTGACAGACTGCTCTCGAGGCGTTGCTTGATGGGCTGGCTCACAACTGTATTTCCTGTTTTTATTTTCAGCGCGAGACAGAAAGTGAATGTTTTCTGTCATTAAGTCAACAATTGACAGATAACTGTCATCGCAGGATAGTTGGCCCCACCATTGCACATCGACAATAACAACTAGATTGGAGCGCCCGCATGTCTCAGACCCCTGCCACTCAGCCCGTAGAGTCGTTGTCCCTCAGCGAACTGACCGCCTTGCTGCAACGCATTTTCGAACGTCACGGTACTTCAGCGGCTGTTGCTCAAGTACTGGCTGACAACTGCGCCCGGGCCCAGCGCGATGGTTCTTACAGTCACGGGGTGTTTCGTATTGCGGGGTATCTATCGTCGTTGGCCAGCCATTGGGTCGACGGTCAGGCGACGCCTGTGGTTGAAGACGTGGCATCGGGCTTTATTCGTGTCGATGCGGCCAATGGCTTTGCGCAACCGGCGTTGGCTGCGGCCCGCCAGTTGCTGATCGAAAAGGCCCGGAGTGCCGGGATTGCCGTACTGGCGATTCGTAACTCGCACCATTTTGCCGCATTGTGGCCCGATGTTGAGCCGTTCGCGGAGGAAGGCCTGGTGGCCTTGAGTGTGGTCAACAGCATGACCTGCGTGGTGCCCCACGGCGCACAAAAACCCTTGTTCGGTACCAACCCGATCGCCTTTGCTGCGCCGTGTGCGGACGGCCACCCGATCGTATTCGACCTGGCCACCAGCGCCATTGCCCACGGCGATGTCCAAATTGCTGCACGCAAGGGGCATTCGTTGCCCGCCGGCATGGGCGTCGACAAACACGGTGCGCCGACCGAAGATCCGAAAGCCATCCTCGAAGGCGGTGCCTTGCTGCCCTTTGGCGGGCACAAGGGGTCGGCCTTGTCGATGATGGTCGAACTGCTGGCGGCCGCGCTGACCGGGGGCAACTTCTCATTCGAGTTCGACTGGTCCAGGCACCCGGGTGCACAAACCCCGTGGACCGGGCAATTGCTGATCGTGATCGATCCGACTAAATCCGGTGGCAACAGCTTCGCCCAGCGCAGCGCGGAACTCGTTCGACAAATGCACGCCGTCGGCCTGGAGCGCCTGCCCGGCGATCGTCGATTCAACCAGCGGGCCAAATCCCTGGAAGACGGTATCCCGCTGGCGGCCGATGAACTGGCTAAATTGCGGGCGTTGGCAGGGTAAGGTCCGGCTCGCAATCCGTAGCCGTTGACGAGCGCAGCGAGGCTGCGCCACCAACCCCGCGTAGTGGGATGGCCAGCCGGTCAGCGTGCCGGGGGTGTGAAGCGTTCGACTGGCGTCTGACCCTCAGCCAGCCCTCTCCCGGAGAGCGTGCTGGCTGAGGGCGTTTGTTTTCTGTGCTTGTCTCAGCTGCCGCCTTCGCTGCGTCCACCGCTGCTGACTTCAGCCGGTACGTCTTCGCCCGCCATACGTTTGCGGAACAGTGAGGTACGTGCCAGCAAAAGGGTGGTCACCGGAACGGTGATGGACAGCAGGATTGGAATCAGCCATGCGTGAAGCACGGGCGTCGATTTAAGGGCCGAGAAGTACAGGATCGAGGCCAGTGCCACGCCCCAGGCGCCGAGGGTGGAGGCAAGAGCCGGTGGGTGCATGCGCTCAAAGAAGTCTTTTAGGCGTAACAGACCGATCGCGCCGCACAGGGCAAACAGGCTGCTCAGTACCAGCAGCAGCGCCACCGGAATTTCAATCCAGAGAGAGAGCTCGCTGACGGAATTCATTCGATCACCTCGCCACGCAACAGGAATTTGGCCAGCGCAAACGAGCCGACAAAACCGAACAGGGCTATCAGCAATGCACCTTCAAAGTAGGTGTCACTGGCGTAGCGGATCCCCAGCACCAGCATCATCAGCATGGCCAGGATGTACAGGTAGTCCAGCGCCAGAACCCGGTCCTGGGCAGACGGCCCCTTGAAGAGCCGGATCACGGTCAGGACCATGGCCAGGCTGAAAATGAACAGGCTGAGCAGGATCGCATTGGAGAGCAGGGCACTCATTCAAAGATCTCCATCAGAGGGCGTTCGTAGGTGGCCTTGAAGTGCTCAATAAACTGCGCTTCGTCATCCAGGTCGAACACGTGCAGCAGCAGGATGCTGCGGTCCAGCGCCAGTTCCGACCAGATCGTGCCGGGCACCACGGTGGTGATCATTGACAGGGCAGCCAGGCCGTTGGCGTCGTGCAGGTCCAGGGGGATCTTGATGAACCGCGAACGTGGCGGCTTTTTGCCGGCGTTGAGCACGCCCCAGGCGACGGCAATGTTGGAAATCACCACGTCACGGCCGACCAGAAAGAACAGCTTGAGAATCACCCCGGGACGTCGAATGCGAATCGGCAACGGTCGCAGCGGAGCCATCATCAGCGGGGCCGCAAAGGCCAGCGCGGCGCCCAACAGCAGGTTGCCGGCGCTCAACGAAAGGTTGAGCAGCAGCCACAGCAGCCACAGCGCAAGGGACAGCCAGGGAGCCGGAAACAGGCGCTTCATGGTTGCACCTCCTGCAGGGCGGCCCTGGCTTCAGGGCTGGGTACCGGGCGTGTGCCGAGAACTGCCATCACATAACGCTCGGGGGTATTCAGGGTGTCGGCGGCGGCCTGGGTGTAACGCAGCACGGGCTCGGCCTTGAAGGTCATCACCACGCACAGGCCAAGCAGGATCACGATGGGGATACATTCGAAACGACGCAGTAGCGGCGAAGGGCGCTCAAGGGGTGTCCAGAAGCGTTGAATGCCCATGCGTGAAAAGGCGATCAGCGATGCCAGGCCCGAGAGGATCAACAGCACCAACAGGCTCCAGGCGCTGCCGGAGATCGGTGCTCCGGTGTCGTTACCCAGGCCCATCGGATTGAGCAGGGCATTGAGCAGGCTCAGTTTGCCAATGAATCCGGACAACGGCGGCATACCGATAATCAACAGGGCGCAGGCGATAAAACTCAGCCCCAGGAACGCCATCGTCCACGGAATGATCAGGCCGACCACGGCTTTCTGCTCGTCATCCAGGTTGGTGCCGCGCGGTGGGTTCAATGATTCCATCAGGCTGGGCAGGGGTTCTGCATCGTCTTCAAGGATCGGTTCGTTGGAGGAGCGCGAACGCTCGATCAGCTCGCCCAGCATGAACAAGGCGCTCAGGGCCAGCGTCGAGCTGACCAGATAGAACAGGGCGGCAGCGGTCAGGTTGGGTTGGGCGAAACCGACCGCCGACAGCAGGATCCCGGCCGAGACCAGGATGCTCAGGCTGGCCATGCGCTCAAGACGCTGGGCGGCGAGGATGGCGATGGCGGCGCAGACGATGGTCGCCATGCCGCCGTAGATCAGCCAGTCGCTGGCAAAGTAGGCCGAGGCCCCGGCCTGACCGGAAAACAGCAAGGTCCATAACCGCAACACGGTGTAGATCCCGACTTTGGTCATGATCGCGAACAGCGCGGCAACCGGCGCGCTGGCCGACGAATAGGCCGGTACCAGCCAGAAGTTCAGCGGCCACATGCCGGCCTTGGCCAGGAAGGCGATGGCGAGAATGGCGGCACCGGCGTGCAGCAAGCCGCGATCAGCTTCCGGTACCAAGGGGATTTTCAAGGCCAGGTCGGCCATGTTCAGGGTCCCGGTGACGCCGTAGATCAAGGCCGCACCAATCAGGAACAGGGACGAGGCCAGCAGGTTGATCGAAATGTAGTGCAACCCCGCCGAAACCCGCGCCTTGCCCGAGCCGTGGAGCATCAGCCCGTAGGAAGCGGCCAGCAGCACTTCGAAGAATACGAACAGGTTGAACAGGTCGGCCGTCAGGAAGGCCCCGTACAGGCCCATCAACTGGATCTGGAACAGGGCGTGGAAGCTGGCTCCGGCACGGTCCCAGCGGGCCATGGCGAACAACAGGGCGCAGCTGGCGATGATGCCGGTCAGGACCAGCATCAGCGCAGCCAGAGGGTCAACCACTAGGGCAATCCCGAAGGGCACTTGCCAGTTGCTGGGCAGGTACACGCCAATGGCTGCCGGTGTGCTCTGCTGCTGGGTCCACACCAGCAGCAACACGGCAATGCCGAGGCCGAGCAGGGTCGAGACCAGATTGATCCGGGCTTTCAGCGGTCGGCGTTTTTCCCCCAGCAACAGCATGCAGGCGGCGGTCAGCAGCGGTAACAGAATGGGCGCGACGATCAGATGCGGCATCAAATTCATTCTTTAGGCTCCCGGCCATCTACGTGGTCGGTACCGGTCAGGCCCCGGGAGGCCAGCAAGACCACCAGAAACAGCGCGGTCATGGCGAAACTGATGACGATGGCGGTCAGAACGAGCGCCTGGGGCAGTGGATCGGTGTAATTGAGCAGGTCCTGAGGCACGCCGTTCTTGATCACCGGCTCCTTGCCGATAAACAGGCTGCCCATGCTGAAAATGAACAGGTTGACCCCGTACGACAGCAGGCACAGGCCCATGACCACCTGGAAGGTCCGTGGACGCAATACCAGCCAGGTGCCTGAAGCGGCCAGAACGCCGATAGCGATAGCGATGACTTCTTCCATCAGGAGGCTCCAGTCTTGTTTTGAAGAGCGGGTCGATGGGCGCGCACGGATTGGTGAGCCAGTGCAGTCAGGATGAGCAGGGTGGCACCGACGACCACCGCGAATACGCCAATGTCGAAGAACAGGGCGCTGGCGACATGAATATCGCCCAGCAACGGCAGGCTGAAGTGCGCCGTATGCGTGGTCAGGAACGGATAGCCCAAGGGAATCGCGCCCAGGCCGGTGAGCGTGGCGCACAACAAACCGGTGCCCATCCAGCGCAAGGGACGCAGGCTCATCTGGGCTTCAACCCACTGTGTACCGGCAACCATGTATTGCAGGATGAACGCCACCGACATCACCAGGCCGGCAACAAAGCCGCCGCCCGGCTGGTTGTGACCGCGCATGAACAGGTACATCGATACGATGAAGGCCACTGGCAGCAACAGGCGCACCAGCACCGCCGGCACCATCATGAAGCCCAGTGCGGTATCGCTGGCGCTACGCGGGTTGACCAGATCGGTGACCACGTCCTTGGCCAGCAGGCGCTGCTGGGCCGGTAGTTCCATGCTTTCCTTGGGCGGGCGGAAGCGGCGCAGCAGGGCAAATACAGTCAGTGCCACGGCGGCCAGTACGGTGATTTCACCCAGGGTGTCGAACCCCCGGAAATCCACCAGCATCACATTCACCACATTGCTGCCGCCGCCTTCCGGCAGGGCGCGGCTGAGGTAGAACGAAGAGATGTCGTTGGGGGTCTGGCGAGTCAGCATTGCGTAGGACAGCAACGCCATGCCGCCACCGACGGCAAAGGACAGCAGCAAGTCGCGCAGGCGACGGATCCGAGCCTTGCGCAAGGTGCCGGGCAAGGGCGAGACGTCTTCGATCCTGCGTGGCAACCAGCGCAGGCCCAGCAGGATCAGCACGGTGGTCACGACTTCGACCACCAGTTGAGTCAGGGCCAGGTCCGGTGCCGAGAACCAGACAAAGGTCACGCAGGTCATCAGGCCGCACACGCTGACCATGGTCAGGGCCGCCAGCCGGTGATATTTCGCTTGCCAGGCGGCACCCAGCGCACAGGCAATCGCCAGTAGCCAAAGGGTGACGAATACGATCGACCCCGAGATTTTCGGCCGGTCGCCCCAGGTGAGTCCGCTGTAGAGCATCGGGATCAGACCGGCAATCACGGCGGCCAGGACCAACAGGAACAGCTGGGTTTGCAGGCGCTGAGTACTGATGCGCCGCTCGATCCGGCGCGCGCCGCGCATGATCACCACCAGGCTGCGCTCGAAAAAGCGCTTGCCGTCGAAGTAGCGGGTCAGCGGCGGCCGCGGGAAGCGCCCGAGCTTGAGCTGCTTGCGCAACAGGACATAGAGCACGATACCGCCCGACATGGCGATCAGGCTCATGATCATCGGCGCATTCAAGCCGTGCCAGATGGCCAGGCTGTACTCCGGCAACTCGCCACCCACCACCGGTTGCGCGGCGGCCGCCAGCAACGGGCCGATGGTTTGCGCCGGGAATATCCCGACCATCAGGCAGGTGAACACCAGCAGTTCAACCGGTGCGCGCATCCAGCGCGGCGGCTCGTGCGGGGTATGCGGCAGGTTGGTCGCGGGTGGGCCGAAGAATACGTCCACAGTAAAGCGCAAGGCATAGGCCACGCTGAATGTGCCAGCGATGGTCGCGATCACGGGCAGGGCGATTTCAACCCAGGCCGTGGAGTTGATGAACACGGTTTCGGCGAAGAACATCTCTTTGGACAGGAAACCGTTGAGCAGCGGCACCCCGGCCATCGAAGCGCTGGCGACCATGGCCAGGGTCGCGGTGTAGGGCATGAGTTTGAACAGGCCGCTGAGCTTGCGGATATCACGGGTGCCGCTTTCGTGGTCGATGATGCCTGCGGCCATGAACAGGGATGCTTTGAAGGTTGCATGGTTGAGGATGTGGAACACCGCGGCGACCGCGGCCAATGGACTGTTGAGGCCCAGCAGCAGGGTAATCAGGCCGAGATGGCTGATGGTCGAATAAGCCAGCAGGCCTTTGAGGTCATTTTGAAACATCGCGCAGTACGCGCCGAGTACCAGGGTGCAGGCGCCGGCGCCGCTGACAATCCAGAACCACTCTTCACTGCCGGACAATGAGGGCCATAACCTGGCCAGCAAGAAGACCCCGGCCTTGACCATGGTTGCCGAGTGCAAATAAGCCGATACGGGCGTTGGCGCGGCCATCGCGTGGGGCAGCCAGAAGTGAAACGGAAACTGCGCGCTTTTGCTCAGGGCGCCGATCAGGATAAGGGGGAGCAAAATCGGATACAGGCTGTGTGCGCGGATTTGATCGCCGGCCGCGAGCACTGTGTCCAGATCATAGCTGCCGACGACATGGCCGAGCAGCATGACCCCCGCCAACAGACACAACCCCCCGGCGCCCGTGACCATCAGCGCCATATAAGCGCCGCGTCGAGCGTCCGAACGGTGGTGCCAATAACCAATCAGCAAGAATGAAAAGAGGCTGGTGAGCTCCCAGAAGAAAACGATCTGAATCAAATTACCTGAAAGCACGAGGCCAAGCATGGCCCCCATGAATGCCAGGAAAAACGCGAAAAAACGCGGCACCGGGTCTTCGGGTGACATGTAATAGCGCGCGTACAGCGACACCAGCGTGCCGATGCCAAGCACCAGCATGGAGAACAGCCAGGCGAATCCGTCCAGGCGCAGGACGAAATTCAAGCCGAGACTGGGCAGCCACATGAACTCTTCGCGAATCACGCCGCCATGGGCAATTTGCGGGTAGAGCAGGGCTACTTGAACGGTACCGATCAGTGCAATCAGACCGGCCAACAGTGATTCACTGTTGCGGGCGTTGTGCGGCAAAACAGCCGCTAGACAGCTGCCGATAAAGGGCAGAAGCAGTAGAACTATCAGGGACATAGGCTTCTAATCTGCAGGAGTTTGTGAGCGATCATACGTGGCCGTTAGTGGATCACCAACAACGAGTCTGCAGAGGAATCCTACAAAATGTGTGCAACCCGTTGCTGCGTGTTCCGGTTTCGTCCTTGTATGAACGCTCCTGAATAGGATTTTTCACATGACAGGTCAGGGCAGTGGCTTTAGTCGCAGGCTTCGTCGCCTGGCCTTTCCTGATCGGCGGCGAGGGGCTTACCCCTGGTTTTTAACTCACTGACGATCACCGCTGCAACAATCAATACCGCGCCGAGCAAGGCAATCCCTGGCAGCCGCTCGCCCGCCAGGCGCCCGGCGATGCCCGCCCATACCGGCTCACCTGCGTAAATCAGCGTGGCGCGAGTGGGGGATACGCTTTTTTGCGCCCAGTTCATGGCAACTTGAATCACCGCACTGGCGGCACCCAGCCCGACCGCACTGGCTAACAATAGCCATGAAAAGTCGGGTATGGCTTCTTGTGTCGGCACAATCATCAAAAAAGCCAGAATCGAGGCCGTACTCAGTTGCACCACGGTGACCCTGCGTACATCCACCTGGCCGGCATAGGCGCTGATCAGAATGATTTCTGCGGCGATGGCAATGGCGCTGACCAGCGTGGCGATTTCACCCGGGCTGAAATTCAGCGACGCGCCGCCAGGTCCGGATAACAGCATCAGCCCGGTAAACGCCAGAATAATGCCCAGGCTTGGCATCAAACCGGGGCGTCGCCCCAGGACCAGCCATTGCAGCAACGGGACAAAGGGCACGTAAAGCGCAGTAATAAAAGCAGACTGGCTGCTTGGGATGGTTTGCAAACCTATGGTTTGCAGCCCGTAACCGAGCATGATCGAGACACCGATGAACATCCCGGCCTTTAACTCGAGCAGCGTAATGCCGCGCAAGCGGTTCATCGAAAAAAGCGCGACGATACAGGCTGCCGCGGCAAAGCGCAGGCCGACAAAGAACATCGGCCCACTGGCCGTCAGCGCATGTTGCACCAGCAAAAAGGTGATGCCCCACACCATGGTGATCAGCACCAGTACGCATTCCGCTTTGCTGAGGCGGGAACTCAAAGACAGCAGTCTGGAAAATTTCAAGGGCGTCGCAACCTTGCGCACTGGGTTGAGGGGGACGCACAATGCGCCAAAGCTGAGCAGTATACTGCGCAGTCCCATAAGGTGAGCAATATAGTGCCCAAAGAAAATTCACAACGCGCCTCGGTCTTGCAGCATGTCAGTCAGAATGTCCGGCGCTTGAGGCAAGCGGCGCAACTCAGTCAAAGCGCTCTGTCCGAATTGTCCGGTGTCAGTCGGCGGATGCTGGTGGCGATCGAGGCGGGTGAAAAGAATGTCAGTCTGAGTACGCTGGACCGGGTCGCCGAGGCCCTCAATGTCGCGTTCAGTGATTTGATTCAGGCGCCGGGTTCGCCTGATCCAAGCCGGATCAATGAAGTGGCGTGGACGGGTGCCATTGCCGGGAGCAAGGCCGTGTTACTGGCCAAGGCCGTCGCTTGCCGCGAGGTGGAGCTCTGGGAGTGGACACTGCAGCCGGGCGAGACTTATTTCTCGCAAGCGGATGCCGAGGGCTGGAGTGAGCAGCTCTACGTGTTTGACGGTTGCCTGACGTTAGTGATCGACGATCAGGCGCTGACATTCAGTGCGGGGGAATTCTATATGTACGCCAGTGACAGGCCGCATGCTTACCGCAATGATGGCGAGGGGGTGGTGCGCTTCATTCGCAATGTGGTGATTTGACGGCAGGTGGCGGGACATGCGTCCCGCCGAACCCGCTGGCGATCAATCGGTCGCTCGTAACCCTGGCACATCATCAGGGCTGCCAGGGCAGGGCATGTGCTGACTGGGGAATCAGCCCGAGCGACTTCAGGCGTGCAGGCGGGTCAATGATGCGGCTTAGCGAATGGTCTTGATCGTGCCTTTGCTGCCGGTCACGGTCACATTGACCTTCTTGAAGATGAAGTAGTCCTCAACCGAAACGGCGTAGCGCGGAGCGACGATCAGATCGGAGCCGGAGCTCTTGACTGCTTTATAGGCAGCGGCAGCCTTGGTCGCCGATACCGGATCCGGCAAGCTGAAGGCAGGTGCAGGGCCGCCGTACGTCACGCCGTCCGCGAATTCGCTGTCGCCGCTGATCTTCAGCATGCCGAACAAGATATTCGAGGACGATTGCCCGGTAATTTCGCTGCCCACTTCAATGTTGGCTTTCAGGTCAGCAGTCACTGTGCCGGCGATCGGAGCATTGGGCTGGCTTACGTTGTGGCTCATGCAGCCGCTGGTTGCCAAAACTACTGCAGCGACAGCGGCAGTCTTCCATATCGTTTTCATCATAAAGCTCCAATAAGTTCGTCAGTCCGTTCGTTAACGGCGGCGAGACTGTACGTGAGCATCTCTGGCGAAGAAGTCGGCCAAATCCTCCGATGGTGAGGGCATAAGTATCACAAGCGGTAGGACGCTTGTTTGCTTGGTGAAGGATGTTGCTCTGACGCAGGCAGACCGGAGCATTCAGCGGCCCTCGGCGTTCGCTAAAAATTATTAGAATTCAGGGGGTTGCCAGCTTCCATGATCTAGTACATAATGCGCGCCATCAGCCCGGGCAGCCACCTGAAGTGCTGATGAATCAAAGGCTTGCAGCGATAGGGTCGCCAGGCAAAGTTTCTTGTTTTTGATGTTTCGAATGAAGCCTCAAACACAATTGGCCGAATAGCAAAATGGTTATGCAGCGGATTGCAAATCCGCCCACGCCGGTTCGATTCCGGCTTCGGCCTCCACATTCGAAAGCCCCGCAGATCAAGGTCTGCGGGGTTTTTTTATGCCTGCGATTTGACGATCACTTCCGCAACTTTTTGGATCGCTTCCGCAAGCAGCCTCTTCAGCTCCGGAATTTGCACCCTGCTATGAGGGAGGTAGGGCATCGACCGATCTCATATATCATGTAGCTTTCTATCGTTCATAAGCCGCCTAAGCTGCCCTTGAAAACCTGTAGCTCTCGATCTAAGGCTGCCGGGCGAATACGTACGACCCAAACTGATCTCGTTTGCATCAGCGTAGCCCTGGCTCGAGGGTCGATAATTGATCCGCAATGTCCTTAATTTTGCGCTCTGAGTCTGCAGTAGAGGCATTTTGCTATTCCACTCGGCCAAAAATTTTGAGATAAAGAACTCAGAATCCGTAGCGCGTAGCTATCGGGGTGTTTTTTTGAGTATTTTAGGAAAATTATGGGTCACCAAATTCTAGCTGACAGAAGAACAGGATGTTTATCGGCGATCCTAACAATTCCTGCTCTTGAATATTTAGGCCTTATTGAAGATATTTATAAGTCCAAAGGTGGGATAAAAGGCCAGCGAGCCCCGCTTAAAACTAAAACCGGGATAAGAATTCGCGAGAGAATGGTCAGGGATATTGCCGCGGGCGCAGTTCTACCGCCTATTGTGTTGGGTGCGATATTGCCTATTGAGATTTTCAATAAGGCGAAAGATTTAAAGGTTGATGAAGAGATTAGACAGATTTTAGGTTGTTTAGATAACAATCAACTTTCTATAATTGACGGTATGCAACGTACTACAGCGTTGTTGGAAGCGTCGGAGTTGGGTGATCTTAAGAGTAATTTGGTTCGAGTTGAAATCTGGTTTGCTACAAATATTAATAGTCTTATTTATAGAATGCTGATACTCAATACTGGGCAAGTTCCATGGGATATAAAACGACAGTTAGAGACAATATATGATCCTATTCTAGCAAGAATAAAGGCAGATGTTTCCAATGTCGATGTGTTAGTAATAGATGATTCAAAAAGAAGAACTGAGGCTGGCCAATACCAGGCAAGCAAGTTGATCGAGTTTTTTCTTGCTTTTTCCTCAAGAAAGACAAACATTGATATTAAGGAGCGGGTTGCAGAAGACTTTGTTCGAATGGATGCTGCGGAAGCTACAGCAAACGATAACTTTATTGATAGCTTTGTAGATGTTGTAAAGCTTCTCGCGTCTTTGGATACGGTGTTTTTTAGGGCGCGAGCCGCTGAAGCAGTCGATGGAAGATTTAAAAGTGGGAAAGACATATTCACAAGTACCCCTGCGGGGCTAGGATTTGTCACGGCTGCAGCTGTTTTTATTTTTGGAGCGCCCGGATACTCACTGGCTAATGATGTTTCGCGAGCTAGGGCAAATGAACTTCAAAATAAGTGTTACGCATTAATTGAACGCCTTGAAACGCTTAGCGAAGAAGATTTGTTCAACTACTTAGAGTTAGTAAGTTTGAATGAGCGTGTCGGGCGATCTAGCGGTAAGGTTGGAGAGTTTGAGCGAGATTTTTTCTTCAAGTCTTTTGCTGCCTTTTTCTCTAATGCTCCGAGCCTTCCAAATATGGAAGTATGTTGGGCGGCCTACTAATGGCCCGTAAAATGATTGACTATGTAAGATATGTTTTCGATACCTTGAGTGAAGGCATAACTATCAAGTCGCTCGCAGATGCCAAAATATCCCCTCCTAGCACAGAAGAGGCTCCGGCGCTTTTCAAGCAATTTCTTCGGCTTAGAGTAAGTGATCCTGAATACCTTATCAACAATATCAGGCTGCATGAAATAACCTACGAGAGCACTAAATATATTGCGTTTACAAACTTGCTTGTTTCGGAAGATGCACTGCTAGTTCTTGAGATGGAGGGAATACTTAGGGTTGATGCGAATTCTGCGTTGTTACTTGCAAGTCTGAAAGATATGAGCGTTAGAAGAGTTCCTTCTGTTAATTTGCAAGAACTTGAAGAAAATATCTTAAGTCAGCAGGAAGACTCGAAGGAATACATAGGGCACGATCTGAGTGAGTTGCAAGATTTTTTTGAGCCGGTTGTTTTCTTTGAGATCTTACCTGACAGTGTTTACAGGAGTCGTCTTGTAAATGAGGTCGCTTACTATGTTGCGAGTTACTCCCTGGAGCTAATAAATCCTAAACTAGAACCATTTCTTGCAGAGTTCAGATCTTTGCTCTCTCATGATGGTAGCTTCATGAAGCAGAATATATTCTGGAGTATGACTTCTACTCATTACAAGCATGCATTTCTCGAGCTTTATCGATGCATAGAAAGTGTCTATACGCTCCCAAGAGCCTTGTCATTAAAGAGTAAAACAGGCTTGACCCTCGCAGGGCACCTAGTTGCGAAGATATGCATAGAGGAGCTAGGCTGGCGCAGGAAGGAGGAGGATTCACTGTTTAGAGTTTTAAGTTTGATGCCTGTGTCTCGTCTTCAGCCGTTAACGCTTTCAAGGCTACCATATGTCAATAGCGCCGATTGGGACTTTACCCTCCCCGAAACTAACGGAAAAGGTATTGAAAGTCTTGCTAAGTTTATTTATAAGCTCCGAAATCAGATGGTTCATCAGTTTGATGCGGAAAATGAAATAACCATAACTAACGATGACTGGTCTGTACTGATTGAGTTGCTAGTTTCAGTTATTGACTATATATTTGTACAGTATGCTGCTGAGCTTCCTCAGGTGACTCCCGCAGCACCGTCGTCCACTACGTCATCGATAGACTTCGTAGCATCCATAGGGTCTTCGAGCTGAATTTATTCGTTGTGATTCCGTGGTGTGAGCATACATAGACTTTGTGGAGTAGATGCTACTAGTATCTCCTTTTGGCCGTAGCAGCCTCTTAGGGAAGGCCGCTTTCGGCCATTTATATGCTCTCACAAAGACGAAGTCACCCTATAGCAGGCATTGAATTGTGCGTTCGCTTTTTGTGGTCTTCTGGTAATCATTATGTTGGCATCAGGTTGGTCATTTTGTAGGTTTAACAATCTCCCCGACTCGCCGATACACCTTCTTAGTCATCTCCTCAGTGGAGTGTCCCAGCAGGCGACTCGCGTGCGTTAACTCGATCTCACTGGCTGCTTTGGGGCGAATATCTTTGAACTGAAACTGCCGGATGCTGATAGCAAGTGCCGGATCACCATCTGTTGCTGCTTTGATTGCTGCTTTCTCTCGCGCATCGTCCCACCGGTTACGCAGCATCTGCTGGCTCATACGCAGTCCGGACGAGTTCGTGATTAGCGTCGAGCATTTAACTCCGTTGAGAGCTCTGCGCTCCAGCAAATCATTGAGAAAGGTGCTCAGCCCAGATTGGACACCTGCATCCTCCAACCGAAGGCGCAGACGTTTTTCGGTTTTGCCCTGGCCAATCAGCAAAAATCCGTTATTCAAATCGGTGGCTGCAATTTTGAGTACATCGGCAGGGCGCTGCCCAGTCAGGTATGCTAGGTCCATGGCATCCTTTAATTCTTGTGATGCTTCTGAATAGACTGCGTTCCAGACTACTTCACCGGCGTAGTAGTCCCGGGGTTTCTCTTTGTTACGACGAACCCCGAAGCAAGGATTGGCCTTGTCCGTCAGGCCCCACTCACGTGCGATTGTAAACGCGTGCGAGAGTAGGGCTATTTCCCTGTTGGCCCTGACCTTAGCTGTTCTAGCATCGCGGTATTGAGCCACAACCTGGGGTGTTATCGACTCAATAGGGGCGTTCTCAAATGCTTTTCTTAGCTGTTTGAGTTCCTTGTAGTTGTCGGATTGAGTACGGATTGACTTACCGGGGATGATTTCTTTTTCGTACCGATCAAATACGTATGCCATCAGGTGGTTGGGTTTGGGTGGTGCTTTACGTTCGAGTCGGGCCCACTCAACTTTGGCCTGATCGAGATCTGTACCTAGCGGTATTTCTTTTCTTTTACCGGCCGCATCCCTTCCGTTGTAGTAATACGATACCCAGATCTTTCCGGTCGTACCCTTGCGTATACGACGTATCATTCGCGGCGGAAGATCTCGGTTGGCAGAACTTCTCTGGCGCATTTATTAGCTTACCTTCGATAAGTCTAGTGTCCACGCTTCGGCCACCGCTTGGACAGCCAAAGGCTGGACACCCGCAAGCTTCATTCGGGCATATACCCTGCCTACGATTGGGCGACGCGCGCCAGTCAGGACAAACTCCCAGTGGTTATTAGTCAGCCACTGGATATGCTTTGAAGGGATTTGATAACCAGTGATGGTGGCCAGCTCATCGTCAGTGAGTGTCTCGCTTTGAAGTTCCATCATGCAGCTCTCCTAGAGTGTTGGATTTGCTGCCACGGATTATTCGCGAGCGTGTGCTGTAAGTGCATGTGCTGTGTACCTTGTTAAAATCGCCGCCGGGATCATTGGTGAGAGGCCGACGGCTGGGTAATGCTGGAGGCTATTTACAAAGTGGCTTCGTAAAGCGGCACTTCGTTGATGGCGGTTTGGATTTTGTCGCGTACTGCGTTGTAGGCTTCTTCTAGTACTTTGTCCGGGCGCACCAGTTCGAACCACATCATCAAACGGCCGTCCTGAATGCGATAACGGAAGCGCGCCGGTACACAGAATGCGTCACCGCTGAGGAACGGTTTCACACCAATAAAGAACTGTTCAGGAATACGCAGCTGACCAGCCTCACCGGCTCGACCGTCGATTTCTTCGTTGTATGTCAGTTGCACTTGGCCATTGTCGAGGCGGGTGCCTTGGCGGAAGCTGATGTTTTTCTTGGCTTCGAGGGTGCGGCTGATTTCCAGCATGTCAGCTGCACCTGGTGCGTTTTGTTCGTTTGCAGGCTGAGTTATGTCCCACACGTTTTCTTCGATGAATTCGGCAAAGGTCGCCTGGTCCATACGCTTGCGGTCGTTTTCCTTCCAGCGACCCCACTCAACAGTGGTCGGGCAACGATAGGTAGCAACGTGTTCGCGCCATGCCGGGCTCTCTGGCTGGTGGTAATCGATAACCGCGGAGAAGGTTCGGCCTTCTGGACCGTTACAGAAGACTGCAGTGGCAGAAGTTGCGAAGCGATTCACGTACTCAATGAACGACTCTGCATCCAGAACGGTGAGCTTTTGCTTGGTGCGGGTAGGGGCAGGTAGCAGGTACTCCAGATTCTCGAGCGATACACCGTGCGGTACCAGCGCAATCGGCGCTGCCAGGCCTGGGTGGTCGACAGGCTTGCCAAGGGCTTGGGCCAGAGTGAACAGCTGTTGTAGGGCTTGTTGCATTGGATGTGCTCCAGTGGGTAGTGCAAGTGGTGAGAGGTTTTTACTGGCTGACTTGCCGCAGTACTTCAGGCTTGTCATCGTTCACCGTCCGAAGCGGAAGATCCTGTTGGCGTGGGTCACGACGGGTGAGGTTGCCTTCGGGGGTCAGGAAGAACAAAGACGTGCCACGTGAAAGGGCCGGTTCTTTGGCTTTTACGTCCGCTTTGATAGTCATCTGGCCGTTGCCATCAGGCTTGTAGGCGAGCTTGATCGTCAGCTCGCCCCCTTTGCCTGTTAAACGAATGGCGTCGATCAGGCTGTGCTGGGTCTCGCTAAGCTCATCCAGCAGGCCGCCGGCTTCGATGTCGCGTAGGGTGTCAATGAATGGACGTGACTTGCTCATGTGCTGTGCCTCATTGCGTTGGTTTTTGTAGCCCCCTGGATATCAGGGGGGGGGCTTAGGCGGCCTGGCTAGGTGCCTGTGCATCTAGATAGGCCGCCAACATGTGCAAATACACCACTGGCTTTGCTCGGCTTGAGCGGTGTAGTCGCGTTACTTTCAGTGCGATGCGTCCGGCTTTGATTTCGCTGAGCAGGTAGCGATCAGTCCTGATGTGTGCGAAGTAGCGTTCGCGTACCGCCGTCAGACTGGGGCAAGGTGTGGCGAACTCCTTGCGCAGTTGATCGAGTGTGTTGCTCACGCTGGATCCTCCCCGTACCGCTCCTGTGGGGGCAGCAACTTGAGGCGGATTAACTCAGCCAAGCCTTCTTTGGTCTTCCCCATCGCCGCGGCACAAATGTGCCCCTCGCTGTCGGCAATTACAGCGCCGTATGGGTATTCAGGGCAGCGGGTAGGGGTGACGTAAGCAGTCTGCCCGTCACTGATTACTGCATTTACGCAACGAAACACCTCGATCAGCTCAGCAGATGCCGCGGGAAGTGCCTCAAGCAGAGCAACAGCCTCTGCTGATGCCCCAATCATCGTGGCGCGACTGACGATGGCCGGGTTGTTGACGAATATCGGGACCAGTTTCAAGGCGCCGATCGCTTGCGTGATGGCGTTCTGTTTCATGCGGCGGCGTCCTTTTTAGCAGGGGTCACGGTGATGCCCAGTTGCTTGCTTAACCAACTCACGCCGGGCTCTTTCACCATCACAACCGCGTAATAGCTGAAGGTGTTGATGTTCGCGTTCCAGCGACTGCGCGTGTCTACATACAGATAACCCTGGTCTCGGTGCTTGCTGGCCAGTTCACCGTTCTGAGTCAAAATGCCAAGCTCACGTAAGCGACTGCGGAAGGCGCGTGGTTTTAAGCCAAGTAGGGCGGCAGTAGCATCCAGGGTTCGGTTCATGTGACTGCTCCTTAAGCCGCTGCGCGAGCGCAAAGAGCATTGAAGATCTCGTCCAGTTGGCCGGTCATCTGCTCAATCGTTTCGTCGTTGTGCACCACGAAATCGTTGTCGTGTATGGCTATCCCGGTTTCGCTGATATGTGGGTTCACATCGGGTGCGCTTTCGCGCAGCAAATGAATGACCAGGCCGCCTTTCTCCCGAACGAAAGCCGCTTCGTTTTCGAAACGAAGATCGCTAATCACAAAGCCGGAGGCTGCTGTGTTGGTTTGCTCGAGGAATCCAAGATTTTGCTCGGCCAGAAGCAGCCACAGTTCTGGGTGCACCTGATTACGGCCCCACTCGGTGCCCATCGACTGCATCAGTTCACGTGCGGAACGGCCTAGCCAGGCGATTGGCTGTTCTTTGTGCTCGTCGTCAAAGTCACGTGGGCTAAGGTTGAGGATGGTTGTTAGGCCTTCACGCAGCGGGTCTGCGAATGCGTAGGCTTGGAGGTTGTGCGTGCAGACGAGGTGTTTAGCAGCGGTTGTTTTGCCCGAGCGGGCGCGGCCTGACAATCCAATCAGTAACTTTTTCATGCTGCATCACCCCCGAATGGAGTGAAAGTATCGACAAGATGACTTGCCAATGCGAGACGGCCTGGAGCGGTGATGATGACCAGTCGACCTGTATGGCGTTGGATGGCTTCGACTGAGGCGCGGCTAGTGCATGCGGCTGGGTGGATGTATATCCGGCAGTGAGTGTTGTTGTGCTGTGTTGTTCGCATGGCTTGTACTCTTGGTGAGAGGTTTACGAGTCAACATTACCTCAAGGTAAAATATCTATTCAATACCTTGGGGTAATTTTTTTTTGTTTTCGGGTAATTTTTGTTTTCTGGGGATGAAAAAAAACCGCCGATTGGGCGGTTTTGTTCGAGAAGGCGTGATCAGTAGTTGATTTTACTCGGAGGGATAATTCCGCCTACGTAATGAATTTGCTCGATTTCATGCCGATCAATGGTGAGGCGTCCATACCCGTCGTTGACGGCCATTAAGCTGACTTCCTCCTCATTTGCATAGAGAAGTTCTTTGACCATGCATTCGCCGTTAACTCTTCGAACCATGACGTACTCGCCTGGTACAAGTCTATGGTTAGGCTCGCACCAAACAACCCAGCCACTGCGGATGGCTGGAGCCATTGAGTCTCCTTTGACACGTAGGGAGTAAGCCCCTGGGTCTGAGCTTGGCACGTCAATCCAGCCATCTGCTAACTCCAGTGCCTCCCAGTATCCTTCTGGTCCCAATTGCGCTGTTCCTAAAATTGGCGTCCTTTTAAAAGGTCTCGAAAATAGCGGACCTTTTTCCAGTGAAATAGCGTGGACGTGGTCTGTAGCTGATTCTCCGTCAGGCAGCTTTATTCCGTCTGGGGTATCTAAGGAGCCTGCCGGTAGATCCAGCTTGTTCTCTATGTGACGGGCGAATTCTTCGCCAATTCTTTTACGGTTTTTCTCGATTTGCGTAAGGCATCTAGAGATATAGCTTGCCTGCCGGTCGATTGCAGCAGCTAAGCCTGCTCGGTAGCCGCCAAACCTGACCGTCAGGATCGTCTGCAGGTTGTGTCTTCGAATGTCATGAATATCCATATCGCTCATATTCCATTCTTGTTACTCAGAGGTAAATGTCCTTTAGGTATTGCTTTGTGATTACCTTTGGGTAATATTTGCGCTGTGACAACGAGGAGGCGCGCCATGCGACCCAAAAACACAAAGCTACTTGTATGGCTCAAGAATGCGGACGATAAATCTGTTGCCAGGACTGGAACAACTCGCTCTTACCTACGTGCCATTGGTTATGGCTACAAAACTGCGGGTCCCGAGATTGCTTCAGCAATTGAATTGGCCACTGGGGCGGTGGTAACACGAAAAGATCTACGCGCCGACTGGATGGCGATTTGGCCAGAGTTGAATAATAACGAAGCTGCTTAAAAGGATGCTGGACCGGAGCCTCTCACCAAAGATCCTCCGGTCCAGCTACGACGATACACAGCACATGTACATCGGTCGTGGTCGTAGGATAGGGCGTACCCTGTTTTATGGCTACACCGTAAAAGGGGTTTTTACGGTTATGAGTCGCATCGATCTATTACCGGACGCTGGTCCGGTGCTTTCATTGCGTCACGCGCTCTATCGCGCAGGACGTTCCTACAAGGGTGGTGTCACCGCACTTGCATTCGCAATGGTGATCGACAACGACTCCCTGCAGAAGAAGCTCAAGCTTGATGAAGAACGCCGCTGGCTTACGCCGGATGAGCTGGAGGAGGTGATTCGCCTCACGGCTGATCCGCGTTTGCTCGATGCCTTAGTGCGCCCAGCCGGAGCTGTCTGGTACAAGCCAACACCTGTGCCTGCCACAAAAGAAGCGTTAAAAGCGGTAGGCAAGTTGCTTCATGAATCTGGCGAGTTTGTGTCATGTATGCACGACGGTGTAGCCGACGAAATTTGGGAGGCTCACGAAGTTGCCATTCTTGAGAAGCGTGGCATGGACGTAATCCGCGAGGTACTGGGCATCATGGCCGGCGCACGCCAGGCAATGGAGGATCGCGATAATGGCTGACATCGTTGATCTGGCTAATGACTATGCGGATGAGTTTTTACAACGCGCTTTGGAGCAACGTCAGCGAGCTTCAGCATCCGCGCTCAGTGCATCAATCTGTGTTGATTGCGATGAACCGATACCTGTTCTCCGCCAGGAGAAGGTCAAAGGCTGCCAAACCTGCGTCAGTTGCCAAGAGTTGCGGGAGCGCCGCAGATGACCGATCGCTTTCACGCTGTGCCTATGGCGACATGGGCACGACGTTACATTGACACCTTCAAACTGGCACTTGTTGCCATCGAACCGGGTGAGAAAGCTCCCAAAGAGTTTGGCTGGAATAAGCCCGGTGGTTACATCACTGATGCACAGGCTGCCGAAGCCTTCTGGGCTGCAAATCCAACGCACAACCTTGGCGTAGTCTTAGGGCCGAGCCGGGTGTGCTCATTAGACGTTGATGATGTCCAGTGGACACGCCACGTCTTGTACGAGTTGCTCGGCCTGGACTTGGACGCAATGGCGCTGGTGTACCCGACAGTAGTCGGTAACCCAGCGCGTTTTCGTATTCTGTTCCAGTTGCCGGATGGAATAGATCTCACGCGTCATTCGCTTGCATGGCCCAACGAAAACGACCCTGATGGGTCGATTTTTAAAGGTCTGATCGAGAAAGCCAAAGCAGCAAAAGAAGCAGGCGATTTGGATGGTGAAGCGGCTGCACGTGCCGAAGCCGAGCCCTACAAGCGGTTCACGGTTTTCGAGTTGCGCGCAGGCTTGGTGCAAGACGTATTGCCTCCTTCAATTCATCCCGGTACCGGTAAACCGTATACCTGGCGCACACCACCCTCCGCTGATGGCCTGCCGGTGTTGACCACCGACTTACTGGCCATTTGGCAAAACTGGGACATTTTTAAACGTGATGCCGAGGCTGCTTGCCCTTGGGCGCCGAAGGCTGAAAAGGTCAAACCAAAGTCGAGCAAGTCGTCTACCCAGGTAACTGGCAATCGGCCTTCGGTGATTGATGAATTCAACCGCAGTCATGATGTTGAAGAATTACTGCGCACTCACGGGTACATCAAGCGCGGCAGTAAATGGCTTTATCCGCAAAGCAGCACGGGCTTACCGGGTATCACCATCACCGATGGCAAGCTGTATTCGCACCACGGGGCAGATCCATTGGCCAATGGTCACCAGAACGATGCGTTTGAGGTGTTCTGCTTGCTCGAGCATGACGGTGATCAGTCCAAAGCGGTCAAAGATGCTGCGCGCATGTTGGGTATGCAGCAGTCGTCCCGACCATCCCCGGCGGATCTTCCCCCGACCCCATCTGAGGAGGCCAGCGGGCCGGGCGAATCCGTATCCGTCGCAGCGGCTCCTGCACCTGAGGGGGGCGGGGGGAGTGATTGGACGCCCGAGCGAATCTTTCAGCGTTTTGCTTTGATCGAAGGTAAGACTGCAGTTTTCGACATGTTCAGGCGTGTCATTATCAAAAAGCCTGCGTTTGAATTGTTGGTCACCAAAGCGCTGGCCAAAGACTGGTTTGAGTCGACGCAGAAAAAGGTCATTGCCGATGACATGGCGGAGCGCCAAGCCAGCAAAGCGAAAGCAGAGGCCAAGTTCAAGCAGGTATCAGGGGAGGGCATGAGCCCGACCGAACGCTACGTCTATATAGACGGCACCAAAGACTCTTGGGACATTAAATGCCGCCGCCGAGTCCCCGAGGGTGCTATGCGTATGGCGTTGGGTGATGCCTATGGCATGTGGTTGAACAGCCCTGACCGGCGCACCGTGGACATGCAGCACATTGTGTTCGATCCACGTATGACCAAAGACCCGGAGGTGTACATCAATACCTTTGAGGGACTGCCTTTGGTCCCGATCGATGCACCGTACAAGTGCCGTACCTTGCGCTCGCTGTTTGGTTTTTTGTGCAACCACGACGAAGCGGCAACTGATTGGTTGATCAAGTGGTTGGCATACCCGCTGCAAAACATTGGCGCCAAGATGGACACAGCCGTGTTACTGCACTCGACCATGGAAGGCAGCGGCAAGAGCTTGTTGCTCAGCGACATCATGGGCGCAATTTATGGCGAATATGCGGCCACAGTTGGGCAGTCACAACTGGAGTCGAGCTGGACGGTATGGCAGTCAAACAAGCTGTATGGCGTGTTCGAGGAAGTGGTTAGCCGTGACCAGCGATACAACCAGGTGGGCAAGATCAAACACATGGTCACCGGCAAAACGGTGCGTATGGAATCCAAGTTTGTTAATGGTTGGGAGGAAGCCAACCACATGAATGCGGTGTTCCTCTCCAACGAGATCATGCCCTGGCCCATTGGTGAAAATGACCGCCGGATGTTGGTAGTGTGGCCCAAGGAGACACTGGGGCCTGAGGAGCAGGAGAGGGTGAAGTACGAGCTGGCCAATGATGGCATCCCGGCGCTTTATGAATACCTGCTCAGTTATGACTTGGGGGACTTCGATCAGCGTACCCGGCCACCCAACACCGAAGCCCGCCAACGCTTGGTAGATTTGAGTATGGCCAGTTGGCAAACCTTTCTGCGTGAGTGGCGTAATGGCCTGCTGGGAGCACCATTTAGCGTGTGCGTCAGCAGTGATCTGTACGCGTTGTTTTTGGAATGGTGCCACCGCAACAAGGAACACACCTTAAGTCATACCAAGTTCAGCGGATTCATCTCCACCGAAGTGGACAAGATTCAGGGCAAGCCCTGGATGGATGGCTCGCGGCGATCCTTTGGTACGTTCTTCTTCCCTTGGGCTGGCATCGATCCTGCACCTTCCCCACCCCCATCTGTGACAGCGGCCGGGCTCGGGGCGGCGGTCGTTGCCTGGCGCGAAGCAGCCAAAGCCGGGGGCTGGAGTGTGGGCAGTTGGGAGCACGTCAAGTTCGGGCTACGACAGGACAGCGCAGCATGACGACCCAATCTGTGTGGGGTGTGTTGACAGTGTGGCGGGTCATTACCTTCAACCTGACACAGCTACAGGCCACGTTTTTAAAGGCTTTCGGGATCGGTGTGTCAGGTGTGTTGGGTTTCTCGCACATGCGGGCGTATGTGCATGCCAAACAAATCAAAGACTGATGTTTATAAATTATTTCTCGTACGTAAGAAGAACCCCAACACACCTGACACACCCAACACATAGGGCATTAAGAGTATGTTTTTAAAGGTTTTTAAGTGTGTTAGGTGTGTGTCGGGTTGGCTGTTTTCTGTGTCGGGTTGGGTTTTCAGGGGGTAGATGAGGATGATTCAGGAAATCGAAGAGCTTATGCAGCACTGGGGCGAGCAGCATTGCCACATTGGGGATGCTGGTGGCTTGGGTAGTCCAATGGCCACAATCATGCAATACGGCGGCTGCGCTCCAAGGGGTACGGCCGGTTCGCGGGATTTGTTGGTGGGAGCGGGCGCAGGCATGGATCACATTGCCAGCGAAGTGGCGGCGGCCGTTGCCGAGTTGGATCGCCAGTCAACCAAAGGTAAGCAACTGGCCCAGTTGGCCCGACTGCGTTACCTGCATCAACCAGCGATATCGCGACGTGAACAGATGCGGCTCCTCGGCATCACTGAGGGGGCAGACCAAACGTATCGCAACTGGGTTAAACGACTGCATCAACAAGTGATGTTGATCCTGACCGTTCGAAGCGGTACCACTCGAGGTTATACTCGGCGCAGCGGCCATCTGGAGACCAACCTGACACGTGCAACGTTGCTGAGCAATGCAGGTTAAGCGCTGACCGTTTGTCGGGGTGACTTACCTCAAGCCTGCGTCAAAGTTGCGTCAAAGTGAGTAGAGCAGAATGACCGAAAATTCCCACTTTTCGGTTTTACCGAACAGGGGTAAAAAGTCCCCACGATATGAATTCTGCGCCTAGGCGCTCCCCGAGCACGTGCTGTGCACCAAGCCCTGGCATACACCAGCGCACTGAAAACCCTGCCCACCCCGGCGGGGTTTTCTTTTTTCAGCACCACGCGCCGCTCTTTGATTGAGGTCATACATGACAACTGAGCAACAAGCGTTAGCTGATATGCCGATCTGGCTGGTGATCGCACTGTCCTTGATCGGCGGTGTATCGGGCGAGATGTGGCGAGCAGATAAGGACGGCGCCCGGGGCTGGTCGCTGGTACGGCGCCTGGCCTTGCGATCGGGTGCCTGTATTGGCTGCGGGCTGTCCACGATGATGTTGCTGCATGCTAACGGTGTGTCGATCTGGGCGTCATCGGCGGTGGGTTGCCTCACCGCGATGGCCGGGGCGGACGTTGCCATTGGCCTTTACGAACGCTGGGCCGCCAAGCGCCTCGGGGTTTGTGAGGTTCCGACCCCGATTGATCGCGCAGACTGAATGCCAAGTCGAAATCCTGCCGGGGACCCTGGGGAATATCCAAGGGTACGGGGCAGGAAACCCGCGGGAAATCGTTAGTGGCTGGGTTTCAAAGTTAGTTGACCACAGTTGACTGGTTGACCAGTTGACTAGGTATTGAAAGGGACGACCACATGGCGTTTTTGACACGTAAGGAATATGGCGAACTCAAGGGTTGGTCCAAACAACACATCAGCAAGCTGATTCAAAATGATCGTCTGGTTTTGAATGAAGCAGGCCTTGTGGATGTTGACGCCAGTGAGCAATTTCTGGCGATGACTCGTGACCCCAGCAAGGCTGGTGTGAGCGCTCGTCATGCTCAGGACAAGCAGGCCAGTACTCCAGCTACTGCGCCGATTCACACACTGGCTAACGCCTCGCTTCCGTCTATTCCTGACTACCAGCGTTCCCGGGCACGTCGTGAACACGCCCAGGCGGAACAGATCGAAGCCCAGGTCCGAAAAGAAAACGGCTCTCTGGTAGAGGCGAGCGTCGTCGATAAGGCGGCTTTTGAAGCAGGCCGCATGCTGCGGGATCTACTTCTTGGACTGCCACCGCAGATTGCCTCTGAATTGGTTGCGATGACCGATCCCTGGGAAATCGAAAAACACCTAACTACTTCTATTCGCAGAACGCTTGAAGACGCTGAACGCATGTCCATCAGTGATCTTTCCCGAGCACTTACCAAGAGCTGATCATATGTACTTTCCATACGCTGACGGAACGGAGGTTTACCGTTTGGCGTATTACCGTGGCTTGCGACCAGACCCGGATCTCTGGGTTGATGAATGGGCCGACGAGTACATGCGCATTCCTCGTAGTGTCGGTGCTGCTGAGCCAGGTCAATATCGAACCGCTCGCACTCCATACGCCCGGGAGCCAATGCGTTGTCTGTCTCCGGCTCACCCCTGCAAACGCGTGGTCACGATGGTGGCTTCGCAGTTGATGAAAACCCAGATAGCTTTGAACTGGATTGGCGCGCTTATCCACATGTCGCCGTCGAACATTCTGACGCTGCTCCCAACACTCAAACTGGCGTCACGGGTTTCATCCCGGATAAGCAAGACCATAGACGCCACCCCCGTGCTGCGCGAAAGAGTGGCTGCGCCGAGGTCACGCGATGCCAAGAATACCCAGGACACCAAGGAGTTTGAGGGTGGTACCTTGTATGCAGTGACAGCAGGCTCGGCAGCCAACCTGGCAGAGCTGGCCGCCCGGTTTATTTATGGTGATGAAATTGACCGTTGGGAGGTGGACGTAGGCAACGAGGGTGACCCGGTCAAGCTCGCTGAAATCCGTGGCAGCACCTTCGGCAGGAAAGCCAAGTTCTACTTTTCGAGTTCGCCCACGCTGAAAGGTGCTTCTCGCATCGCTGATCTATTTGCTATCAGCGACCAGCGTTACTACTACGTCCCATGCCCTCATTGCCGACACATGCAAATTCTTGAGTGGGAGAACCTCAAATACACGGAGGATTACAGCCGTATTGAGTACCTCTGCAGCGGCCCTGATTGTGGTGCACTGATTGAAGAGCACCACAAAGGTGAAATGCTGGCCCAGGGCGAGTGGCGTTCTCACGCTGAAGGGGATGGTGAAACTGTAGGGTTTCACCTCAATGCCCTGTATGCGCCATTGGGTTGGACCAGTTGGTTGTCGATGGCCAAGGACTACGACGAGGCCATTGTGAAGCAGGCCAGTGGTGACCTGGAAGCGATGCAGGTGTTCTTCAACACCCGGTTGGCCAAGGTCTGGGACAGCACTCAGGAGCAGACCAAGGCTAGCGTTCTTCAGGCCCGTGCCTTACAGGAAGACTATGTCCTTGGCTCTGTACCGAAAGGCGCTTTGATGCTCACAGCTTCGGTCGATGTGCAGGCCAACCGGCTTGAATTCATGGTGATGGGTTGGGGGGTGGGCTTAGAGCGCTGGATTATCGATCACCAGGTCATCATGGGTGATCCCTCTGATGAGCGCACCTGGTCCGCGCTGGATGAAAAGTTGAAGTCGCGTTATTGGCATCCATGCGGCGTGGGCTTGTCGATTTTGGCGACGGCTATCGACACCGGGGGACACCACACAAATGAGGTGTACCAGTTCTGCCGTCTGCGGCGGTGGCGCAATGTGTTTGCAATCAAAGGTGCGAGTAAGCCTGGCAAACCCCCCATTGCCCAGCGGCCTTCGATGGTCGATGTGACATGGCGTGGCCAAACTGAACGAAACGGCGCCGAGCTTTGGATCGTCGGGACTGATACTGCCAAGGACTGGATCTATAACCGTTACCCGTTTGAAAGCGGTCCTGGGGCATTGCACTTTGCGAAAGATTTGCCCGATGACTTTTTTGCGCAGTGCGTGGCTGAACGCCGAATGACGCGTTACGTGAAAGGTAAGCCGGTCACCGAGTGGATCAAAGGCAAGTCCGAGCGTAACGAAGCGTTGGACTTGATGGTTTATTGCCTGGCAATGGCCCATTACCTAGGGCTGGATCGCTACAAGGAGCGTGACTGGGACCGAGTTGCCCAGGCACTGGCTCAGGCTGAGTTGTTTGCCGAAAAAGCACCGACTGCTTCCTCGAAAGTTTCGCGGCCAGTCATTGTTTCCGAGCCCGCAATGGAATCACCTGATCCTGATCCTGTACCAACCCCAGTAGCTCCACCGAAGCCGGTCGCACGACCTCCTCAACGTCGCAGCTCCAGCAGCGGCTATCTCAAGAGACGCTGATTATGTCCTTTACCCAGAAGCACCTCGACGCGGTTGAGGCGGCCATCGCGCGTGGCGAAAAAACCGTGCGCTACGCCGATCGTACTGTGGAGTACCGCACGGTGGATGAGCTGCTCAAGGCCCGTGACCAGATCCGCACTTCGCTGGTGGCTTCGGCGGGGCCGCGCTCGCGGGTGATCCGGCTTTATCACGGAGGCAAGGGACTCTAATGGCACGCCACTATCCAACCCTGACCCGCAGCGGCTTCTTGCTGCCGGAACGGATCAAAGCCAGTTACGAAGGAGCCGGTGAGGGCAGGCGTTCGGCCAGTTGGGACGCGCCCGATATCGGCATCAACAGCATCAATACCCCGGCCTTGCGCAACCTGCGTGCACGTTCACGGGCCGCGGTGCGCAATGACCCGTACGCCTTCAACGT
Organism: Pseudomonas sp. D1HM; assembly: GCF_019266105.1. Classification (NCBI taxonomy): domain Bacteria; kingdom Pseudomonadati; phylum Pseudomonadota; class Gammaproteobacteria; order Pseudomonadales; family Pseudomonadaceae; genus Pseudomonas; species Pseudomonas sp. D1HM. The sequence goes on from NZ_LRMN01000007.1 coordinate 328,151, forward strand.
CATCGACAAACGCGTCAGCAACTTGATCGGCACGGGCATCACTCCACGACCCAAGATCGAGGACGATGCCCTGCGCAAAGTGCAGCAGGAGCTGTGGGACGACTGGGTTGATGAATCAGACGCTGATGGCCTGACCGACTTTTACGGCCAGCAGGCCTTGATTGCCCGAACCGTGGAAACGGCCGGTGAGTGCTTTGTGCGCCTTCGACCACGGGGCCAGGACGAGGATCTGGCAGTACCGCTGCAGCTCCAGGTACTGGCTCCCGAATTTGTACCCCATGACAAATTTGAGCCCGCCAAAAACGGCAACAGCATCCGTGCCGGGATCGAGTTCAACCCGGCTCACCAGCGGGTGGCCTATTGGATGTACCGCGTTCACCCCCGCGATGCCTCGTCGTTGAACGCCGGTTACAACCAGTTAGTGCGGGTACCGGCCGAGCAGGTGCTGCATATCTTTGAACCGGTCGAGCCCGGCCAGTTGCGCGGCGTGCCGCGTTTGGCACCGGTACTTAAACGCTTGCGCAGCCTGGACAACTACGACGACGCGGTGCTGTTTCGCCAGGAGGTGGCCAACCTGTTTGCCGGCTTTATCTCCCGGCCGCCGCCAGAAGGCAGGCAGTTAGCGCTCGACCCGGTGACCGGCCAGCCCTTCAACGAAGACCGCGACGGCTTTACCCCGATGGTCGCGCTGGAGCCCGGAACCATGCAGGAACTGGGACCGGGCGAAGAGGTGGAGTTTTCCAAGCCGCCGGATGCGGGCAACAACTACCCGGACTTTATGCGCCAACAATTGATGGCCGCAGCAGCCGGTACCGGCACGCCTTACGAGATCCTCACCGGCGATATGCGCGAGGTTAACGATCGTGCGTTACGGGTCGTGCTCAACGAGTTCCGCCGGCGACTGGAGCAACTGCAGTTCGGTGTGTACGTCCACCAACTCTGCCGCCCGGTCCGAGCCGCATGGATGGACATGGCGGTGTTAGCCGGTCGCCTCAAGCTGAACGACTACGCGCAACGGCGCCGCGAATACCTGCGCACCCGCTGGGTACCGCAGGGTTGGGCCTATATCCAGCCAGTGCAGGACATTCAGGCGCGAATGATGGAGGTCAATGCGGGCTTTAACTCCCGCAGTGAAATGGTCCTGCGTTCAGGCTACGACGCCGAAACCGTCGATGCTGAAAACGCTGCCGATCAGGCCCGCGCCCGTGACTTGGGCCTCAACTACAAAACGCTCGTCGACTTGCCAGAAGAGCCTGCCGACAAGGAGAAACCATGAACAGGCTACGCATTTTCAACAAGGCCGGTGATCCACCGGCGACGCAAAACAAACACTGGTACAGCCTGAAGGCCAGCGGCGAGGCCGAGGCGCGCAGCATTGAGGTCTATGTCTACGGTGAGATCGGTACCTGGGGCATCACTGCCAACCAGTTTGTGCGTGACCTTGCAGCGCTCGATGACGGCGTGTCGCCAATTGTTGTGGCCTTTAACAGCATCGGCGGCGACCTGTTTGACGGTCTGGCCATTCACAACGCGCTGTCGCGGCTTGGCGAGCGTTGCACCGGCCGGGTTGATGCACTGGCAGCCAGCGCGGCAAGTGTTGCGGTGTGCGGCGCGCACAAGGTCGTGATCGCGTCCAATGCCATGCTGATGATTCATAACCCCTACACCTACGCATCCGGCGATGCCGAGGACTTGCGCAAGGTTGCCGCCGCGCTGGATCAGGCGCTGGAAGTCATCATTGCCGCCTACAAATCCAAGGCGCCGAACATTGATGAAGTCGAGCTGCGGCGCATGGTCAATGCCGAAACCTGGCTCACAGCGAGCGAGGCAGTGGCCTT